>NZ_PZJR01000012.1:329-162332 GCF_003206035.1 Salinicola sp. CPA57 | reverse complement strand
AAATCAAACGCTTGGTTTTCTTCTTCACCGCCTCCGAGAACCTGTCTCGGCGGCAGCGGATGCGTACTTTACGACTCTCGCCGGCACTTGGCAACCCCCGAGCAGACAAAAATCTGATGATCTCTACCGCGGGTCATCAAGTTGTCATCTAGCCGATGTCACTGCCCGCCTAGATAGCCCAAAGTCCCACGAAAGCATCGACCGGCATAGACGCGAGTCGCGCTTCGTCTTCATACAGTGCGAGGATCTGTTCACAGCGCTGCGCGGGAAAGCGCGTCGCCAGGTTGTGCCGAAACTTCTTCTTCAGCAGTGGAATCCCTTCTTCACGTCGCCGGCGATGGCCTAGCGGATACTCTACCGCCACTTTTTCTGTGTGCGTGCCGTCGCTGAAGAAAACCTGAACCGCGTTGGCGATGGAGCGTTTGTCGGCCTGATGATAGTCACGGCTGTAGCGCTCGTCTTCGATCACTTCCATCTTGTCGCGCAGACGATCGATGATCGGATTGGCAAGATGGAAATCATCTTCGTAATGCTCTGCGGTCAAATCTCCGAACGCCAGGGGCACGGCAATCATGTACTGAAGACAGTGATCCCGATCGGCCGGGTTGGCGAGCTCTCCCGCCTTGGAAATGATACGGATGGCCGACTCGTGAGTGGTCACCACGATACGCTCGATCTCGTTCAGGCGATCACACACTTGAGGGTGAAGAGTGACGGCTGCTTCTGCCGCCGTCTGGGCATGGAATTCAGCCGGGAAACTGATCTTGAACAGCACATTTTCCATGACATAACTACCGTAGTCCTGCTCGACCCGGAAGCGGCGCTCGGCTTCGGGCTTGATCGCCTGATCCTTGTTGGTCTTGCTGAACAGGACATCATAAAAGCCCCATTGCGGTGCCGAGAGCACACCAGGAATCCCCATCTCCCCTCGCATGGCGATATCCACGAGCCTCACCGCCCGGGAAGTGGCATCTCCCGCGGCCCAACTCTTGCGCGATCCGGCATTGGGCGCGTGGCGATAGGTTCGAAGACTCTGTCCATCGACGAAGGCATGCGACAGCGCCGAAAGCAGCTGCTCTCGGCTGGCACCCATCAACTTCGCCACCACGGCGGTCGATGCCACCTTGACCAGCACCACATGATCCAGGCCCACCCGATTGAACGAGTTTTCGAGCGCCAGTACCCCCTGAATCTCATGGGCCATGATCATCGCCTCGAGCACGTCGCGCATGAACAGCGGGGGGTGCCCCTTTGCCAGACGCTGCTGAGATGCGTGATCGGCCACCGCCAGAATCGCGCCGAGATTGTCAGACGGATGCCCCCATTCCGCTGCCAGCCAGGTGTCGTTGTAATCCAGCCAGCGAATGATACAGCCGATATCCCAGGCGGCCTTGACCGGATCGAGACGAAACTGGGTTCCCGGAACACGCGCGCCATTGGGAACGAACGTACCTTCGACCAGCGGGCCCAGGTGCTTGGTGCATTCCGGAAAACGCAGCGCCAGCAGCCCGCAACCCAGCGTGTCCATCAAGCAGTGCCGCGCCGTGTCCAACGCCTCCTGACTCTCGATACGATAATCGAGAACGTAATCCGCAATGGCCTGAAGCTCCGGATCGTAATCGGGGCGCTGATTGAGGTCGACGTTGGCACTCATGAAATGGCGTCCTTGGTTATGTCGGTGTAAGAAGTCCGTGTCTCGCCACACGCTCCCGTTTCACACTATCGCTGCTCGATCGGCACCCACTCGCGTCTTTCCGGGCCTGCGTAGTCCGCGCTGGGACGGATAATGCGATTGTTGCCGCGCTGCTCGAAGACGTGAGCGCACCATCCCGTCAGGCGGGAGCAGACGAAGATCGGCGTGAACAGCTTGGTGGGGATACCCATGAAGTGATAGGCACTGGCGTGATAGAAGTCCGCGTTGGGAAAGAGCGTCTTCTCTCGCCACATGACCTCGTCGACACGTTCCGATACGGCATAGAGGTGATTGTCGCCCACGTCGTCCGCCAGCTTCCGGGCCCACTCCTTGATGATCGCGCTACGGGGATCTGACTCGCGATAGATGGCATGTCCGAAGCCCATGATCTTGTCCTTGCGCTCGAGCATTTCGAGAATGCGCCGCTCCGCTTCGTCCGGCGTCGACCAGCGACCGATCATCTCCATCGCCGCCTCGTTGGCGCCACCATGCAGAGGGCCCCGCAACGAACCGATCGCCCCGGTGATGCAGCTGTGCAGATCCGATAGCGTTGACGCGCAGACTCGCGCCGTGAAGGTCGAAGCATTGAACTCGTGTTCGGCATAGAGGATCAGCGAAACGTTCATCACTCGCGCATGCAGGTCCGACGCGGGCTTGCCGTGCAGTAGATGCAGGAAGTGCCCCCCCACGGAGATATCGTCAGTCTCGGTCTCGATACGTTCACCGTAGAGTGAATATCGGTACCAGTAGTTGAGAATCGACGGCGTCACGGCCAACAAACGATCTGCATGACGCTGCTGCTCTTCCAAGCGCTGCTCGGTTTCCAGGTTTCCCAGCATGGATGTGCCCGTGCGCAGGACATCCATCGGGTGGGCATCGGACGGGATCTGTTCCAATACCTTCTTCAAGGGTGACGGGAGCGAGCGTGAACGTTGAAGTTGTGCAATGTAATCCTCCAGCTGCTGCTGAGTGGGAAGCGCGCCCTTCAGCAACAGGTAGGCAACTTCTTCGAAGCGGGCGTTCTCGGCCAGCGTCTGGATGTCATAGCCGCGATAGGTGAGGCCGGAGCCGCTCTTGCCGACCGTGCAGATCTCGGTCGACCCTGCACTTTGCCCTCTCAGCCCGGTGCTTTGGGGTTGGTTCACCATGATGCTCTCCTGGACTTAGCCTGAAAAATGCCTGCGCTCAGTCGCTCCCTCTCTCGAACAGCGAATCGAGCTTGCGTTCGAAAGCGTGATAGTCGAGGAATTCATAAAGCTCCTCTCGCGTCTGCATCGAATCGACGACATCTCGCTGATGCCCTTTGGCATGAATATCCTGATACACCTTGAGTGCCGCAGCGTTCATCGCCCGAAACGCCGACAGCGGATAGAGCACCATTCGACAGCCGACTTCCGCCAGCTCCTGCTGGGTAAATAGCGGCGTCGCGCCAAACTCGGTGATATTGGCGAGAATCGGTGCCTCGACGCCCTCGCAGAACGCCCGATAGTCATCCAGGGTGTGAACCGCTTCGGCGAAGATCGCATCCGCCCCCGCTTCGACGCAGGCGTTGGCACGTTCGACAGCGGCCGCAAGCCCCTCCTTCTGGAAGGCATCGGTACGTGCGATGAGATAGAAATCCGGATCGCGCCGGGCGTCGGAGGCAGCCTTGATGCGATCCACCATCTCCGATTGGGAAACGATCTCCTTGTTGGGGCGGTGACCGCAGCGTTTCTGGGCTACCTGATCCTCGAGATGGACCGCGGCGACACCGGCACGCTCCATCTCCTTGACCGTGCGGGCGATGTTGAACGCTCCGCCCCAGCCGGTATCGATATCCACCAGTAGCGGGAGGTCGCAGGCACCAGTGATTCGACGGGCGTCTTCCACGACATCGTTGAGCGTGGTCATGCCAAGATCCGGCAACCCGTAGGACGCGTTGGCCACGCCACCGCCGGAAAGATAGAGCGCATGATGCCCGACAGCCTTAGCCATCATCGCGCTGTAAGCGTTGATGGCGCCGACGATGGGCAACGGGCGATGAGTGTCGAGCGCTTCACGAAAGCGGCCACCGGGGCTCGGATGGGTCATGATTCGATCCTTGGGGTTTCGGGTGAATGCACCGCTTCGTCGCCTAGTGTGCGGGCATAGTGCGCCGCGACGTTTTCTCGGGAAGCGCTGACATGGCGACGCATCAACAGTTCGGCCAGTTCGGCGTCGCCCGCTTCGATCGCATCGACGATACGGTGGTGCTCGACGAATGCGCGTTGCGGCCGGGAGCCGTTGGCGCTGAATTGAGTGCGGTAGAGCCGCACCAGGTAATAGAGGTCGTCGCATAGCAGCGTCATCAGCATGCGATTGTGACTGCCCTGCACGATGCGGTAATGGAAGTCGAGATCGCCCTCGCGCTGGTAGTAGGCCTCGCCACTGGAAAGGTCTTCCTGGCGCTCGTGGAAAGCCAGCACTTCGCGCAGGCCGGCGATTTCCTCGGCCGTCATCGACTTGGCGGCCAATCTCGCGGCCATGCTTTCCAGAGCCTCTCGAACGTCGAACAGCTCCAACAGCTCGTCCATCGACAGCTTGACGACACGAGCACCCACATGTGGTACCCGCTCGATCAGCCGATAGGTCTCCAGCCGTCGCATGGCTTCCCGCAGCGGACCGCGCGAGATACCGTAGTGGGTCGAGAGCTCCGGTTCCGTGATACGCGTGCCGGGGGGGAGCTCGCCTCGGACGATGGCACGCTGCAACTGATGAAAAACGCGCTCGGCAAGCGTGCGAACCACGGGGAGCTCGGTATCGGCGTCATGCATATCGGAAATTGGCTGAGGCATTGAATTGTTAACAATTAGAGGGCGAAGCCCCCATGATAGGCGGCCCGTTTTTGTTGATCAATGGAAAAAAGCTCGCAATGACTACACTTTAGTCGGAATACCAACGCCTTCCCATGCGACATTGTCAACAATTAGGCTGGGCAAGACGAGCCAGTGCTGCCAGTCATTCTGCCTCGAGGCGAATCAGGCCGTACCACAACGCCCCGAACGGAGATCCGTGGGCCTCGCTCGTCGGCATCACTCCCGATAGACTTGGCGCCCGATACTCACTGCCTGACACGCATCGCCCAGACTTTCTTGTCCGGTATCGCGCAGCACGGCAGGGTCCCGACGGCCCGTCGTCGTCCAGGCGTCAGGCGTCGTGCGCTCCCCGGGCGTCTTTCATTCCTCAGGAATAGTATTAATGGCCGATACGAGACCCCGGCTCGAGATAACCGACTTTCCCTATACGCCCGATCCGGCCTCGCTCTTCGAACGATTGCAGCGACGTCCGGGTGCCGTATTACTGGATAGTGGGCGCCCGAACGCGCCGGGCGGCCTCTTCGACATTATCAGCAGCGATCCGCTGGCGATGCTGAGCGTCGATGATGGCCTGACGCGGTGCGAACCGCCGATGCCGCTGCCCGCCGAGCCCTTCGAGGCTCAGCAGGCTCTCCTGGATCACGCCGAGACCGAGCTGCTGCCTCTACTGACAAAGGCCGTAGCGGCCGAGGCGAAGGCGCTCCCGTTTCTCGGTGGCCTGCTCGGCTATTGGGGCTATTCACTGATGAACTCCCACGAGCCGACTCATTCGACGACAGGACAAAGCGACCAGCGCCCGGGACCCAGCCTGCCAGCAGCCCGGCTGGGACTTTACGACTGGGCGCTGATCCAGAATCACGACACGCAACGCACGCTGCTCGTCGCGACGGCTGCGCGCCGAGAGCAGGTGATCGATTGGCTGAAAGAACCCGCGAAGCCGGACTCGGCCGACTTCACATTGACCAGTGAATTCGTGGGCGATATCGACCGCGCCAGCTACGGAAGACGCTTTCAACGGGTCATCGACTACATTCACGCGGGCGATTGCTACCAGATCAACCTGGCACAGCGTTTTACCGCAAAGTTTCAGGGAAGTACCTGGCAGGCGTATCGGCGTCTACGCCTCGCCACCCCGACGCCCTACGGCGGTTATCTCGCGTGGGCAGACCAGGCCATTCTGTCGCTATCACCGGAGCGCTTCATCGGCGTTGCCGCCGGTCAGGTCGAAACGCGCCCGATCAAGGGCACCCGCCCCCGCGGGCGGACGGCCGATGAAGACCTATGCCTGGCAATCGAACTCCAGCAGAGCGCCAAGGATCGTGCCGAGAACATCATGATCGTCGATCTCCTGCGCAACGATCTCGGCCGCGTCTGTCGTCCCGGCAGCGTCGCGGTCCCGCAGCTATGCGGGTTGGAGAGCTATGCCAACGTTCATCACCTGGTCAGCATCGTACGTGGCGAACTGGCGGCAGGCGCAACGCCACTGGACCTTCTGGCCGCTGCATTTCCCGGCGGCTCGATTACCGGCGCCCCCAAACATCGCGCCATGCAGATCATCGATGAGCTGGAACCCTGTCAGCGCAGCGTCTACTGCGGCAGCCTCGGCTACGTCGACCGGCGTGGCCGACTGGACAGTTCGATCGCCATTCGCACTGTGATTGCCGATGGCGACACTCTCCATATCTGGGGTGGCGGCGGACTCGTCGCGGATTCGGATGAAGAAGCGGAGTATCAGGAGACGCTCGCCAAGATCGAACGCCTGATGCAAGCGCTGACCAGCCAAGTCCACGACGAGAACGATTCCCAATAGTATTTCATTGGTTTACGCTGCCTGTCGCCATCGCCAAACAACGAACACTGCCTTGAGAACCCACACGATCTCGCCTCACGCTACAGCGCCGAACTCCACCATCAGCCGCTATCTGGCTCGCCGCCGACGTCAGCTGTGGCTCATCGCTGTGACCGCCCTGGCAACATTGATCTCGCTGTTGGTCGACGTCGCCACCGGGCCTGGCGCCTATCCGCTCGTTGACGTGATGAAGGCTCTGGTGACGCCCGCAGGAGTGCCCCACATTCTTCACGTCGTGGTCTGGGAGATACGACTGCCGGTGGCACTGATGGCCATCGTCGTCGGCGCCAGTCTCGCCGGCGCCGGCGCACAAATGCAGACGCTGCTCAACAATCCACTCGCCGATCCGTTCACGCTCGGCATCTCTTCCGCCGCCAGTTTCGGCGCGGCACTGGCGATCGTGCTGGGTTTCGGCGTTCTGCCCGTCGCCGGGACACTGCTGTTGACCGGCAACGCTTTCGTGCTGGCCATGCTCGCCTCGCTGATGATCTGGGGATTGAGCAGGCTACGCGGTGTCAGCGTGCAGACGATGGTGCTGATGGGCATCGCGATCATGTTCTTCTTCAATGCCCTGCTGGGAATTCTGCAGTACGTCGCCTCCGCCGAGTCGCTGCAGCAACTGGTGTTCTGGTCTCTGGGCAGCCTGAACAAGGCGAGCTGGGGCAAGGTCGGGCTGGCGGGGCTGGCACTGGTGGTGACGACGCCGATCTTCGTCCTCGCGCGATGGCATCTCACCGCGCTGCGGCTGGGAGACATTCAGGCCAAGGCAATGGGAATCGACGTCGGCCGACTTCGGCTACGCATGCTGCTGTGCTGCGCGCTGCTATCCGCAACGGCAGTGGCTTTCGTCGGCACGATCGGCTTCGTCGGGCTGGTCGGCCCGCATATTGCCCGACTTCTGGTCGGCGAGGATCAGCGCACATTCCTACCGATGTCGGCGCTGACCGGCGCGCTGATTCTGTCGTTGACCTCGATTCTCTCGAAGACGCTGATTCCCGGGATTCTGCTCCCCATCGGCATTCTCACCGCGCTGATCGGATTGCCGTTTTTCGTTTCGCTGGTGCTGCGCTCGCGCAAGGAGATCTGGCGATGACGCTACGCATCGACCGTCTCGACTGCACCCTGGGCAAACGCAGGATCCTGCGGGACCTGTCGGGGCTGGAGGCAAGACCGGGAGAAATCACGGCGTTGATCGGGCCCAACGGCGCGGGGAAATCGACACTGCTGAAAGCTATCGCCGGCATCGAAACCGCCAGCGGGCGCATCACCCTGGGCGAACAGACGCTCGATGCGCTGTCCCTCGAGCGCCGCAGCCGACTGCTCTACTATCTGCCTCAGGACACCAGCACCCAGGCCGCGTTGAGTGTCTTCGAGGCCGTGCTGCTGGCCCGTCGAACGCAGATAGCCGAGCCTGTCGACAGCGCGCTGTCGGCGGTCGAACGGGCGCTGAAATCGCTGGAGCTCGAGCCGCTGGCCGAACGCGAGCTGACGGTACTGTCCGGCGGCCAACGGCAGCGGGTCGCCATCGCTCAGGCCATCGTACGTCGCCCGAAACTGCTGATGCTCGACGAGCCGACCAGCGCGCTGGATCTGCATCATCAGCTACAGGTGCTCGATTATCTGCAGCGTCTGGCACGCCGAGAACGCGTCGTGATCCTGCTGGCCATTCACGACCTCAATCTGGCCGCACGCTTCGCCGACCATCTATGGGTGGTCAAGCAAGGCCTTCATGTGGCCAGCGGCACCCCAGGCCAGGTTCTGACCCAAGAGCGCCTTCGGGAGGTCTACGCCATCGAGGCTCATGTCGAATGGCCGTCCGATGCCCCACCCCGCGTGACTCCGCTATCGGCACTACGCCAACTGGGTGGTTGATCGCCGGGAGCCAATCCCCGGTGTGATAATTCGGTTATCTATCAAACTAACCAAACGGTATTGGTCGATACCGGGACAGGATTGGTAGAGTGCCGATATTCCATACCCCTAGTGGCAGCGTTCCCTCGTTACGCTGAACCAAGCCCTCAGCGCGGTGTGACCACCTTTGAAGGAGTCAACCATGGCGTTCGATCTCGATGCGCTCAACCGTGACATTGGCCACGATCCGGTGGCCATTACCGAATTCGCACTCAGTCTGGATAACAAGGCAATCTGCACGACCAACTTTCGTCCGTTCGAGGCCGTGATCCTGCATCTGGTCACGCGTGTTCGCCCGGATATTCCCGTCGTGTGGATGGACAGTGGCTACAACACCCCCGCGACTTATCGTTTCGCCGAAGAACTGACGAAGCGGCTCGATCTCAACCTCACCATTTATCACCCTCGCCGATCTCGAGCACATCGGGAATCGGTGGAGGGATCGACGCCGCAGATCGATGACCCGCGTCATGCCGCATTCACCGAAGAGGTCAAGCTCGAGCCCTTCCGCCGCGCCCTGGCCGAAACGGCACCGGATGTCTGGTTTACCGCGCTACGAGCCGAAGACACCGCGGAACGTTCCCGCATGCAGCCGCTATCGCGCAACGCCGATGGGCTCTTGAAAGTCGCGCCGGTACTGAACTGGACGGCCAAGCAGATGTATCAGTATCTTCAGCAGCACGACCTGCCCAACAACTTCGACTACTTCGATCCGACCAAGGTCGAGGACAAGCGGGAATGCGGCCTTCACCTGCAACATTGATTCAGCGCTGACACCTGACGCATGAGCCCCGCCAATGGCGGGGCTCATGCGTTATCGGGTCGGCATTGTCGGCGGCACGACAACGGCCTTGTCATAACACCGGCAGCTGAAGGTCCTTGAACAGATCGGCCTCATGCCTGGGCCCGGCCGCCAGCGCGGCTTCGACGGTATCTCGATCAAGATGCGGCGCCATGCGTTTGACGAAATCATACATGTAAGTGCGCATGAACGTGCCGCGGCGAATACCGATCTTGGTGGTGGAACTTTCGAACAGATGCGAGGCATCCACCGCGATGAGATCGCTGTCGGCGACGGGATCGACTGCCATGTGGGCAACGATGCCGATACCGAGACCCAGCCTCACATAGGTCTTGATCACGTCGGAGTCCGCCGCGGTGAGGACGACATTGGGCTTCAGATCACGAGATTTGAACGCGTCGTCGAGCTGCGAACGACCGGTGAAACCAAAAACGTAGGTCACCAGCGGATGTTCCGCGACGCGCTCCAGCGTCAATTCACCGGTTGCCAGCGGATGGCCCTTGGGGACGAGAACGCAGCGATTCCAGCGATAGCACGGCAGCAACACCAGATCGTTGAACAGCTCCAGCGATTCGGTACAGATTGCGAAATCTGCGGAACCTTCGCTCACCATCTGTGCGATCTGCTTGGGCGTCCCCTGCTGCATATGGAGCGCGACTTCCGGATATTTCTGTCGAAATTCACTGATCACGCCGGGCAACACGTAACGCGCCTGGGTGTGCGTCGTGGCGATGGACAGATTGCCTCGACGCTCGTCACTGTGTTCCTGGGCGACGTGCTTGATATCGTCGACGGTTCGCAGCACCTTGCCAGCCAGTTCGACGATCGCCTCGCCTGCCGGCGTGACGCGAGTCAGATGCTTGCCGCTGCGTGCGAATATCTCGACGCCGAGCTCGTCTTCCAGCAATCGAATCTGCTTGGAGATGCCGGGTTGCGACGTGAACAGACTTTGCGCCGTCGCCGATACATTGAGCTGGTGCCTTGTCACTTCCCACACGTAGCGCAACTGCTGAAGCTTCATAAGCGACCTCGTGGCTTCCGACTCGCCAAAATGGCATAAGAAACTGTATGAGGATTACTTTACGCAATATGTGGCGACGGGTGAAGGCCAGAAATCGCGATTCCCGGTATGAAAAAAGGGTCTTTAATAACCTGGCGCTATCGTTCCGATACGGCAGGGTATTTGCCAGCACCCTATGCAAGGGCTAACATCGATGCCATGAGCTCGGTCAGAGCGCAATATCTACAGGAGTTAACGTCATGTCCAACAACGTCGATGTCACCACTGCCAACTTCGAGCAGGAAGTGCTGAACGCGGACAAGCCCGTTCTGCTCAAGTTCTGGGCACCGTGGTGTGGTCCCTGCAAGATGATGGCTCCCGTCGTCGACGAAGTCGCCGATGAGAAAGCCGCAGACATCAAGGTGGTCAGCGTCAACGTTGACGACGCACCGGAAATCGCCTCCGAGCATGGGGTGCGCGGCGTCCCCACGGTGATGCTGTTCAAGTCCGGCGCCAAGGTCGCCTCGCTGGTCGGTGCCCAGTCAAAATCCCAGCTGACCCAGTTCCTCGAACAGAACGGCTGATACCCGCTGGGGCCGTCAGCCACGCCCTTTCAATCAGGACCTGCCAGCCAAGCCGCCCTCTCGGAGTGCGGCTTTTTTCGTCATATTTGGGCGTCAACCCTTCCCGAGAGCACTGCTCGTCGAGATGGCCGGCTCTCGCCCATCACTCGATCTCTTCTTCCAACTCGTCCAGCGCGTTCTGCGCCCTGCGTTGACGTCGCCGTCTGCGCTCGGACGGACTCAACATCTTGGCAATCCAGCGTGTCTCCGGGTGGCTATCCAGCGCGATCTTGAGCGTCATCGTCAGCGGTACCGAGAGCAGCATGCCCACTGGCCCCAGAATCCAGCCCCAGACCACCAAGGATAGAAACGCGACCAGCGTCGACAACCCCATCGTTCGGCCCATGACGCGTGGCTCGACGATATTACCCAGCACGAAGTTGATACTGAGATAAGCGCCCGCCAACGTCATCGCTTTCACGACCCCACCATCCGGCATCGCAAGCGTCAGCAACACCGGCGGTACCGCGGCCAGCACCGAACCAATGTTGGGGATGTAATTCAGAATGAACGCCAGTGCACCCCAGAGCAGTGCAAACTGCACCCCCACCAGCCAAGCCGAGATGGTCACCAGCACCCCCGTGATCAGGCTGATGACGGTTTTGACCGCCATATAACGCTTGAGGTTGTAACTGAACTCGGTAAATCGCTCCAGACTCGGCCCGGGATTGGTCAGCGCACGAGCGACTTTCTGACGAAAATCCAGCGTTTCAAACAACATGAAGTTGACCATCAGCAGAATGACCAGGCTCTGCGACAAGACCAGGCCAATACCGCTCAGGAATCCGGAAATCCAGTCTTGATCACCGGTACCATCCACCATGTCGGACAGCCGCTGCGGCGACACCGACAGCCCCTGGTTCGCCAGCCATTGCAGCAGAGTCAGA
Source organism: Salinicola sp. CPA57 (assembly GCF_003206035.1). NCBI lineage: Bacteria > Pseudomonadati > Pseudomonadota > Gammaproteobacteria > Oceanospirillales > Halomonadaceae > Salinicola > Salinicola sp. CPA57. Next base: position 150,733 of record NZ_PZJR01000012.1, on the reverse strand, counting down.
TAATGCCCTTCCAACTGCTTTTGCATCTCCGGCCAGTTTTCCATGAACATCGCGAAACTGTTGGCTAACAGCGTGCCGAACAGGGCCAGCAGTCCGCCCAGGATCAACAGCGTGATCAGCACCGCCGCAAGGGAATTGACGCCACGGCGATAAAGCCAGTGAACCGGCGAGGTACAGATCACGGCGACGAACAGCGACAACAGTATCGGAATAATGAGACTTTCAGCGGCACGCATCCCGGCGATGATGATCGTCAGCGACGCCAACGTCAGCATCAGATTGAAGGGAACGTTCCGAAACGTGGGTTCCTGCCCGGGCGACATAGCGGTAATCCTAATGGCACATCCTGTGAATCGAGACAGTAGCACGAACCCCGAGCGGGTTCGTTGACGTAGTGCAAAGTACCGGAAAACTCCTCATTGACGATGCGCCAACGTAAACGCCCCCGAGCCATCGCTCGGGGGCGTCCGATGATACCGACCCAGACCAGGTGCTGACTGATCAGCCGTAACGCCCCGTGATGTAGTCTTCGGTGCGTGACTCCTTCGGCTGGGTGAATATCTTGGTCGTGTCATCACACTCGATCAGGCTTCCCAGATACATGAAGGCCGTGATATCCGAAATACGGGCCGCCTGCTGCATGTTGTGGGTCACGATGACGATCGTGTAGTCCTTCTTGAGTTCGTTGATCAGATCTTCGATATAGCCGGTCGAGATGGGGTCAAGCGCCGAGGTCGGCTCGTCGAGCAGGATCACCTCCGGCTTCACCGCAATGGTACGGGCGATACACAGGCGTTGCTGCTGTCCACCGGAAAGCGCCTGCCCGTTCTGCTTGAGCTTGTCCTTGACCTCGTTCCAGAGTGCGGCCTTGCGCAGCGCCCACTCGACACGCTCCTCCAGTTCCCGGGCCGACAGCTTCTCGTACAGCCGAATCCCGAAGGCGACGTTATCGAAGACCGACATTGGAAACGGTGTCGGCTTCTGGAACACCATACCCACGCGGGAGCGCAGCAGGTTGAGGTCGACCCCCGACTGATAGATGTCGTAATCATCGAGCAGGATCTGCCCCTCGGTCCGGATCCCCTCGTAAAGATCGTGAATCCGGTTGAAGCAGCGAATGAGCGTCGACTTGCCGCAACCCGACGGCCCGATGAACGCCGTCACCTGGCGCTCGGGAATTTCCATGGAGACGTTCTTGATCGCCTGGAATTTGCCGTAGTAGAGGTTCAGATCGTCGACACGCAATTTGGTGGCGACCTGCGGCGCTGGCTTGGCATCGGGGCCGCTGGCGTCGCGTTTCTGCTTGAGTTGAAGTTCGGCTGTCATGGCAGTCTCGCAGCTGGAAATCAGGAACGCTGGCGCGAGAAATAGCGCGCCGCAATGTTCAGAATCAGAATGGCAGCGGTCAGGATCAATGCCCCGCCCCAAGCCAGCGCAACCAGATCGGGAATGAAGGCGTTGATCGTCATGTTCTGGTAGATGGTCATCGGCAGGTTGGCCATCTCGCTACCCAGGTCGAAGAAGTTCCACTGGTTGGAGTTAAGCGAGGTGAACAGTAGCGGGGCCGTCTCGCCACTGATCCGCGCGAAACCGAGCAGAATGCCGGTCAGGATGCCCGCACGCGCACCGCTGTAACACACTCGTATGATGATCCAGTAGCGGTGGGCGCCGAGCGCTGCTGCGGCCTCCCGTAACGAGTTGGGGATCAGGCGCAGCATGTCCTCGGTGGAGCGAATCACGACCGGCACGATGATCACCGTCAGTGCCAGCACACCCGCCCAACCGGAGAAGTTGCCCATCGGCACCACCACCATGGCATAGATGAAAAGGCCAATGATGATCGACGGCGCCGACAGTAGAATGTCGTTGATGAAACGGATCACCTTGGCCATCATCCCCTTGCCACTGTACTCCGCCAGCCAGGTGCCCGCGGCGACGCCGATGACCGTCCCGATCACTGTCGCCGCGCAGGTCATGATGAAAGTCCCCCAGATCGCATTGCCCAGGCCGCCGCCGGTCATGCGCGTGCGCTCGACAAAGGTCGAGGGCGAGATCGCCCCCAACCCTTTGGTCACTAGCGTAAAGAGAATGGCGAACAGAAAGGCAAACCCGATCAGGGTTGCCACCTGACACAGCACCATCACCAACTGGCTGAGCCGTTTGCGACGGCGATAACGCGGCGTTTGACTGATATTCATGGTTCTCTCCCGCCGCTCAGGCGTGGCGACCGGTACTGTTGCGCAGCAGATAGCGCGCGAAAGCCAGTACCGCGAAAGTGATCAGGAACAGAATCAGGCCCAATGCCAGCAGTGCCGAGCGCTGAGAGCCGTCGGATTCGGAAAACTGATTGGCGATCAAGGCCGCGATCGATGTGCCCTGCCCGGTCAAGGTGGTGTTGAGGAACAGGTTATTACCAATGACGAACGTCACGGCCATGGTTTCACCCAGCGCACGCCCGAGCCCCAGTACGACGCCACCGACCAGGCCAGTCTTCACTGACGGCAGGATGACGCTACGGGTAACTTCCCAGGTGGTGCAGCCCAGACCATAGGCGGACTCACGCATGACCGCGGGTACGGTATTGATCACGTCCCGGCTCACGGCGGTAATGAAAGGAATGATCATCACCGCCAGAATGATACCCGCCGTCGTCAAACCGGTGCCGGCGGGAAAGACCGTGGGGAACCACGTGCGCAGCAACGGCGCCAGCACTTCCATGCCCCACATGCCGTAGATGATGGAGGGAATGCCTGCCAGCAGCTCGATCAGGGTACTCAGCGGCTGGCGCAGAAATCCGGGGCATTGCTCGGTCAGAAAGATGGCAATGCCAAAAGAGATGGGCACGGCAATGACGATCGCGATGAATGACGTCAGCAGCGTACCGTAGATTGCCGGCAGCGCGCCGAAGACTTCGACATTGGCTGCCCAGCGATTTTCCGTAAAGAAGTCCAGACCATAGCGTTGGATCGCCGGCCAGCTGGACACCATCAGTGACGCGATAATCGCCCCTAGCAGCAGCAGTACGGCAAAAGCGAAGGCGAACAACGTGCGCTCGAACCACACATCGAAGCGGGCCTTGCGTTGGAGCCGCTTGCGGGTGGCATCGCTGAGATGCCCCAGACCGCTGGCTTGAATCGCGTTGGAGGTGGACATCTTCATTCCTCATCGACTTGCCAACATGCCGCCAACCGGCGGCATTCGATACAGCGCCGCGACGGAGGCGGTCGCCCGCCCGCCGTCGCGGCATGTCATGCAGTGATCACGGGTTCCAGACAGCACTGCCGTCCGATCCCTTGATCTCGCTCCAGCTGTCACGAACCATCTCGGCAACGTTCTCGGGCATCGGCACGTAGTCCAGCTCCTTGGCCATGTCGCCGCCATTGCTGTAAGCCCAATCGAAGAACTCGAGCGCCTGACGAGCAGCGTCGGCGTCCTGAACTTCCTTGTGCATCAGGATGAACGAGGCACCGGTGATCGGCCAGCTCTCGTCGCCCGGCTGATTGGTCAGCACCAGGTACATGCCCGGCGCCTTTTTCCAGTCGGCATTGGCGGCGGCAGCCATGAAGGCTTCCATGTTCGGCGCGACGACGTTGCCGGCCTGGTTCTTCAGGTGCACCAGACTCAGATCGTTCTGTTCGGCATAGGCGTACTCGACATAGCCGATCGCGCCATTGGTGTTGGAAACCTGGCTAGCCACACCGGCGTTCGCCTTGGCGCCCACACCGGCAGGCCAGGCGACGGACTTGCCTTCACCGACGGTGTTGGCGAAATCTTCGCTGACCTGCGCCAGATAATGGGTAAACAGGAAGTTGGTGCCAGAGCCGTCGGCGCGATAGACCGGCGTGATCTGGGTATCCGGCAGATCCAGACCCGGGTTCAATTTGGCGATGGCCTCGTCGTCCCAGTTGGTAATCTTGCCCTGATAGATGTCAGCCAGCGTCGGGCCGTCCAGATTGAGCGAGTCCCCTTCAATGCCTTCGACGTGGAACGCGGCGACCACGCCACCCATGACCATCGGCCACTGCATCAGGCCATTCTTGTCGAGCTCTTCCTTGGTCATCGGCGCGTCACTGGCACCGAAGGTGACGGTCTTGGCGACGATCTGCTGGATGCCACCGCCGGAACCGATCGCCTGGTAGTTGAGACCGATCCCCGACTCATCCTGATAGGCATCTGCCCACTGCGAGTAGACCGGATACGGGAAGGTTGCACCGGCACCGGTAATGGTGTCCTGGGCCTGGACACCGGCGGCGCCCAGAACCATCGAGCCGGAGATGAGCGCTGCGAAGACATGTTTAAGCATAGCGATATCCTGTTTCCACCTTGAATGCGTGAGCGATAACGACGTTGCGAAGGTTGCCAACACTCTCAGCGCTCACCGTACGTCAGTGTCGTGACAGTTTTATGACACCCATGCAGCAACGTTAGCGGAGGCTGCGGGATCATGCCCGCCATTGACGAAAAAACCATCGAGCGATTGCCTGAATCCTCAGGGTCGTCAATGGCTTTTCGATGTAGCTTGGCGCGTGAGCGTCACAACCTTCGCGTCTTCACGATGACAAGTTTTGATGACAGCAGGATGACAATCGTCAAGCAGAGTAACGATAGCGCCGCTTCCGGTAACGACTCATGACGTCGCCTTGTCGGTATTGGCTTGGCCCTTGAGCGCTCGACCGGCCAGCACGCGGACAGCGATATTGCCCAGCAGCGTGGCGCCCAGCATCGTCAGCACCGTGGGCCACGCACTGGCCAGTTCGAAAGCGCCCACCAGCGCGCCGGTGACGGCACCGCAGGTGAACTGCAGACAGCCCTGCAAGGCCGTTGCCGTGGCGCTCATGCGCGGGAAGTGATCCAGCATCGACGACATCGCGTTGGGACTGATCAGACCCTGCATCCCCACGAACACCACCATCAGCGGCGCGATGGTGAATATGGAGTCCAGCCCCGTCGCGACCATGGCGACAAGCGAGATCCCCGCCACCAACTGGATTCCCAGACCCAGGAGTAGATTCTGCTGCGGGGTGCGAATCTTCAGCAGTCGGATATTGAGACGGCTGGATGACGCCATGATCAGAATGTTGGCACCGAACACGAACGGATAGAGCGTGGTCGAAAGCCCGTAGTGCTCCATGTACAGATAAGGAGACCCTGTAATGAAGGCGAACATGCCGGCAAACGACATCGACACGGCACCGATATAGCCCATCGCCTCGCGGTGCTTCAGCACGCTGGCATAATTACCCAGAATTTGACGTGCAGAGGGGGCTTGCGGATCGCGACCGTGGGTTTCGGGAAGATAGCGACCGAGCAGCCACAGCACGAATGCGGCGTAGAGGGCGAGGAACAGAAAAATCAGCCACCAGTCCGCCAGGTGCAGCAACGCACTGCCGATAGCGGGAGCCACCAGAGGTGCCATCATCAGGATCATCACCATGGTGGACATCACCTTGGCTGCCTCTCGCCCGCTGAACCGGTCACGCACGATCGCCGCGGAATTCACCACGCAAGCGCCACCGCCCAACGCCTGCACGAAGCGCCATCCCCACAGCGTCGCCAGTGAACCCACTTGGGTCAGTGCCAGGCTGGCGATGAAGAAGACTCCCAGGCCGAGCATCAGCACCGGCTTGCGGCCAAACCGATCGGATAGCGGCCCACAGACCAATTGGCCGAGCGCGAACCCGAGCAGGAAAACACTGAGAGACAGTTCCGTATGGTGCACGCTGGCACCAATCGACGCGGCCAGCGACGGCATGGCCGGCAGATAGGCATCGATCGCCAGTGGTGCCAGCGCCGTGTTGGCAGCGACCAGAAACGCCAGACGGCGTGCGCTCAACGTCGTCACATACACTCCTTGGACAGGCCACGATCCTCACCAGCTCGAGAGTCCGACATCCGCAACGAACCGGAGTCAATGAGAACGAAATAAAAACGTCTCACCGGAACGGCAAGACGAGAGGGGTTCAATTCCGACGCGGTGAAAATCGAGCGACCGATGTGGCGACCGCTGACATCAGACGTCTATATCAAAGCGGCGCATCCACGCTGGCCAAGACATCATGACTGCCGAGACATCATGACTGCCGCCCCGGCAACTGCTTCAATGGTGCGAGGAAGCGTTGGCGCGCTGTGACTCGAGCAGGTCGACGAACGGCTGGAACTCGTGTCGATTGTGCTCGCTCATCCGCATCAGGATGCGATGCGCTTCGAGAATCCGCTGCTGAATGGCACTCTCGTCAGTTTCGACCTGCGGCAGCTCATCCAGCTCCGACGGTTCGGTCAGCGGCGCCTCCAGCAACGTGAAATAGCGGGCGAACCCCATGACGTCCAGCATACGTCGCACGTCCGGATGCTGGGCGATGATCGTGGGAGGATCCTCGAGCCGCCCCTGCACGGCCATCGCCACCTTGGCCAGAAACCCCAGCGCCGTCGAATCGACGTTGGTCGCCGCACGCAGGTCGACCATCACCGCTCGCAGGCCAGGCAGGTCAGCGAGGCGCTGCGCCTCGGCGTCCAGCGTGGCGCAAAGCGTCAACCGTACGTCGCCGCACAGTTTGAGCACGAACACGCCCGACTCGAAGGCCGCCTTGATGCGCCCGTCAATCATGGTCGAAACCACTCAATGTCATCATGCTGAGATCATCCGGTAGAGGATCCCCCAACGCCAACCCTTCCCTCAGATCGTCGACGCCGGTGCAGTGTGTCGTGCGGAGCTCGAGTTCCTTGAGCCGCGCGTCCAGTGAATTCTCCGGCAGGCATTCCAGAACGCCGTCGGAGCAGAACCAGAGCCGGAACGACTCGGGCAGAGAACAGCCGTAGATGGGGTACTCGACATCTGGAAACAACCCCACGGGCGGCCCCGAGCCTCCCAGATAAGCGCTACGCCCTTCTGTCTGGAGAATCGGCATCGGCAGCTGAGCGCCGAGCGCATAGTGCAGAAAATGGCGCTCATGGTCCAGCACGCCGGCGAAAACCGTGGCGTGCTTGCCGATCCCCGTCTCCAGCAACTCGCGATTGAGCTCGCCCAGCCACCGTGACGGAAACGCTTCCGGCAGCAACGTTCGCCACTGGGCCAGCCAGCGGTTGCAGAGATACTTCAACAGCACGGTGACGAAAGCCGACGACGCGCCGTGTCCAGCCACGTCAGCGAAATAGAAGAAGCTGTAGCGATCGTCACAGCGCTGGAAATCCAGAAAATCACCGGAAAGGTAGAGCGATGGCGCGAACCAGTAATCGCAGCGCACGCCGAGGTGAGTGACCCCGGGAGACGGTAGCAACTTGCGCTGCACATGCCCACCGGCTCGCTGATCGTCGCGAAGCATCTCGAGATGTCTTTCGAGGCGATCATTCAATGCTTCGAGTTCCGCTCGACTCTGGCGGTGCTCGCTCGATAGCCGATCCAGCTCCAGCGCCCGCTCGATCAGCCGACGCAGAATATCGGCATGCTTCAGCGGCTCCACCAGATAGTCGATCAGCCCTGCGTCGATCGCCTTGTGCAGATCGCCATCGAGACGGTTTTCGCTGATCACGATCGTCGGCCGTCCCACCGCCAGCTGCTCCCAGCCCTGGTGGGAAACGGCACGCACGTGGGCAACGACCAGATCACAGCGCGCCGGCAGGGTCGAGACCGAAATCGCGACGCGGATCTCGGCGTCGAGGCGAGAGAGCTCCTCGACCAGCCGTTCACGATCCGGCCCGGGCAGGTCGATCAAACCGATCACAGGCAGCGCGTCCGACAGCGTATTGGCCACAGGTCTACTCGGCGAAGTCGTCTTCACTGTATTCGAAATCGTCACCGAAACCGCCACTGGCAAACGGATCCTCGCCCGCTGCGCCATTGGTGACCTCGAACTGGCGACGCTGCAGATAGGCATCACGAATGAAACTGTAGCGATCGCCTTGAATCAGCGCCTCCTGGTCAAGCAGACCGGCCCGCAGATCCACGAATCGCAGGAAGGTCAAACCGTATCGCCATTTGTCATCCTCCACATAGGTGACCGGGTAGGTGTAGGCATCGACCGGTAAACCACTGGCATCGCGAACCGTGCTTGGACCGAAGATCGGCAGCACCAGGTAGGGCCCGGAATCGACACCCCAGGCACCCAGTGTCTGACCGAAATCTTCCTCGTTTTCGTTCAGCCCCATTCGCGTAGCCGGATCGAGCACGCCGCCGACACCCAGAATGGTGTTGACCACAAAACGTCCGGACGCCACGCCAGCATTGCCCCACTGCCATTGGAGGATGCTGTTGAAGACCGTACGGATCTCACCCAGATTGGAGAAAAAGTTGCCGACGCCATCCTGAACCGGGTCCGGGGTGACGGTGTCATAACCCTGCGCGACCGGCTTCAGCGCATAGCGATCAAGTGTGTCGTTGAACTGATAGACACCGCGGTTGAAGCCTTCCCACGGATCCTGAGGATTGGAATCCTCACCCGTGGAGGCGCAGCCGCTCAACGCTGTGGCGATACAGATACCGCCCAGCCAATGGATCGATTTCATCAACACGCATTTCCTTTACGCAGTATCACACTGCCCGCACTGTAGCCCGCACCGAAGGAACACACCACCCCTACGTCGCCCTCCTGCAACTCGTCCCGGTGCAGGTGGAAGGCAATGATCGAGCCTGCCGAACTGGTATTGGCATAGCGGTCGAGAATGATGGGGGCTTCCGCGATCGATGCTTCACGCCCCAGCACTCGCTGAGCAATCATGTCGTTCATATGACGGTTGGCCTGGTGCAACCACAGCTTCTTGACCGAATCCCCGGTTAGCGACTGGCTTTCCAGATGATCGAGAATCAGCGCTGCGACCATCGGACAGACCTCCTTGAACACTTTGCGCCCTTCCTGGACGAAAAGCTTGTCCATGGCGTCCGGTTCATCGTCGGCAAGACGGTTGAGAAATCCGAAATTGTTGCGGATGGCGTTGGAAAACCGGGTCACCAGACGCGTGCCAAGCACCGTGAAATGCTCCCGGTCCTTCGCCAGATGATCGGCCTCCAGCACGATGGCCGTGCAGGCATCGCCGAAAATAAAGTGGCTGTCGCGATCGCGAAAGTTGAGGTGCGCCGAGCAGATTTCAGGGCTGACCACCAATACCCGCTCCAGACTGCCGGCACGGATCGCATTGGTCGCCATATCGATGGCGAACGTCGCGCTGGAACAGGCCACGTTCATGTCGAAGGCATAGCCACCCGCGCCCAGCGCTGCCTGCAACTCGACCGAGACCGCCGGATAAGGTCGCTGGAGGTTGGAACAGGCGACGATGATCAGATCGAGCTGATCGGCACGAATGCCAGCGTTATCCAGCGCTTGGCGGGCGGCAGCCACGCCCATCTCGGCTTGTACCGACAGCGCCTCATTGGCGCGCTCGGGAATTCGTGGCCGCATACGCTCGGGGTCCAGAATGCCGTTAGCTTCCATCACGTAGCGGCTTTCGATGCCAGAGGCCTTGGCAATGAAGGCCTCACTGGAGTACGCCAGCGGGTCGCGTTCACCTTTGGTGATCGCGTCCGCGTGACGAGAATTTTCCGCATCGACCCAGCTATTGAAGCTGGCGACCAGCTCGGCGTTATCGATCGAATCCGGTGGCGTGAACAGGCCCGTCGCGGTAATCACGGCTTGCGTCATCGGCTGTTACCTCCTGCGGCATCGGCCGCTTGTAAGCATTACGCGCATCCGCCAGCGGTGGATGCAATATGGCGAGCCCTGCCATCACACGGACTGCCCGGTTATTTCCTGCCAGCGTCGCGTCAGACGCTTTTCCGATACGCTCTCCAGCGTGCCCAACTGCTGAGCGAATAGCGAGACTCGCCACTCCTGCAGCCACCAGCCGAACTCGACGAGATCGGCATCGACGATACCGTCGAGATGCGTTTTCTGGCGCCGTGCATCGACACGCTGCTCCCACGCCTGCACCTGCTGCATGGCCAGCTGATCCCGACGCAGATCGCGGGGCGCCTTTTCGAGACGAATCTCCGCCGCCTGCAGATAGCGCGGATAGTGTGTCAACCACGGGCCCGCGTCGCGCACGAATCCGGGATAGACCAGTCGCTGCATCTGCGCCTTCAGATCGCTGTAGGTCAGCGCCATTGCCAGCGTGACATTGCCCTTGAGTGCCTTGGTGACCGCCAGGTGGCCTTGCAACGCCTTGTGCAGGTGATCCAGCAGCGTCTCGGTGTAGGCGACCAGTTCGCCACGCCACTGCTCGAGACGAGTGTCGAATTCCTCCCGTGATCTCGGCAGCGGATCGGCGGCCACGGTCTGGGCCAGACAGGCATCGACCACATCGCGGGCCAGTTGCTGCTGACTGCCCACCTTGGCGAACAGCAGCGCACACTGCTTGAGCTTGGGCAACTCGCGCTGAATGTAGCGCACCGTATCGGGCAGCCGACGGCGGGCCAGCCGCACGACACCTTCGCGATGCGCCGACGCCGCACGTTCGGCGTGATCGAACCAGGCGATATGAAAATCGTCTCCCTCTGCCACCATGGCCGGATAGACTTCGACCTGAATGCCGGCCTGGCTGGTCGTGCGAGAATCCGGCAGCGCTGTCTCGGGCAGATCCTCGAGTCGTTCGGCGGTCTCTTGCGGCGTCGCCGCCAGCGCCTTGGCGCCTGCCGCGGCGGCCTCGCCGAAGCGTGTCTGCAGCGCGCGCAGGTCGCGCCCCTCCCCCAGCACCTTGCCGTGGTGATCGACCACACGCAGGTTCATCACCAGATGCGGATCGAGCTGATCGTGTCGCCAGGCCGATGCGTCGAGCCGGGTCCCGGTCCTGATCCGCAGAAACTCCCCTAGCGCTTCCTCGACCGAGCGCTCGTCCGGAGTCAACGAGACCAGAGCAGCGTCGACCCAGTCGGGAATCGGCACGACCTGTCGACGCATCGTCTTGGGCAAAGCCTTGAGCAGCGCGATGCATTTCTCGCGCAGGAGCCCCGGCACCAGCCAGCTCAGACGTCCTTGTGGCAATTGCGCCAGCATCACTGCCGGCACGGTCACGGTGACACCATCATCACTGGCACCGGGCGAGAAGTGGTAACTCAGCGGATAGCGAACGCCGTTGAATACCAGCTCGTCCGGATACTGATCGACGTTCACGTCATCGGCATCCCGCGCCATCAGCGCCGCTTTATCGAGCTTGAGGATGTCCGGCGTGTCACGCTCGGCCTGTTTGCGCCAGTTCTCGAAACTGCGCCCGCCAGCCACCTCCGCCGGAATCCGCTCGTCGTAGAAGGCGAACAGGGTTTCTTCGTCGATGAGAATGTCGCGTTTGCGCGCCCGATCCTCGAGGTCCTCGACCTCGGCGACCATCGCCCGGTTGTGCTCGAAAAAAGCGGCCTTGGTCTGGTAATCGCCTTCCACCAGCGCCCGTCGCAGAAAGAGCTCACGCGCCTCCTGGGGCGCCACCTTGGCGTAGTCGACGCGGCGGCCGGTGACGATCGGCAGTCCAAAGAGCGTCACCTGCTCCAGCGCCACCACCTGGGCCCGTTTGCGCTCCCAGTGCGGCTCGCTGTAGGTACGCTTGATCAAATGGGCCGCCTGCGGCTCGATCCACTCCGGCTTGATCCTCGCCACGTCCCGCGCGTAGAGACGGCTGGTTTCCACCATCTCTCCGGCCATCACCCATTTGGGCGGCTTGCGCGAGAGACCCGACGCCGGATGAACCAGGAAGCGGCGATTTCTGGCACCGAGAAACTCGCGACTCTCCGGTTGCAGCTGCCCCAGATTGGAGAGCAGCCCGGATAACAGCGCCTGATGTAACCGCTGAGTATCGACCTGAGGCAGTCTGGCGGGCTCTTGCGTCAATGCGGACGCCCCCTCGGCGGAGCCGACGGCTGACTGGCGCGCTTCGCTGTCGCCAGGCTGCATGGCAGACGACAGCTCGAGTTTCATCTCGCGGGTCAGCTGGCGCAGTTGGCGATAGGTATCGTGCCACTCCCGCAGGCGCAGATAGTTCAGGTACTGATCGCGACACCAGCGCCGCAGTTGACTGCTCGAGAGCGTCTCGCGCATGGCGTCGAAGCCGTGCCACAGGTTGAGCCAGGCGACGAAATCGGAGTTGGGGTCTTCCCACTGCTTGTGGCGTTGATCGGCGGCCTGGCGTTTCTCCGCGGGCCGCTCGCGGGGATCCTGGGTCGCCAGCGCACTGACCACGATCAGCACCTCGCGCAGACACTGAAAGCGCTCGCCCGCCAGCACCATCCGGGCCAATCGCGGGTCGATCGGCAGCCGTGCCAGCTGGCGTCCGAGGTCGGTGATACGCTCGCCATCGTCCACCGCACCCAGCTCGAACAGCAGCCGGTAACCGTCCTTGACGAAGCGAGCGTCCGGCGCGTCGACAAACGGGAAGTCGAACACGTCGCCCAGCCTGAGCGACAGCATCGACAGGATCACCGAGGCGAGGTTGGTGCGCTGGATTTCGGGTTCGGTGAATTCGGGCCGCGACAGACAATCCTCTTCGCTATAGAGCCGGATGCAGACCCCTTCGGCGACACGCCCGCAGCGTCCCTTGCGCTGATCGGCACTGGCCTGACTGACCGGCTCGATCGGCAGCCGCTGGACCTTGGCGCGTGCGCTGTATCGACTCATCCGAACCAGGCCAGGGTCGATCACGTAGCGTATCCCGGGGACGGTCAGCGAGGTCTCGGCGACGTTGGTGGAGAGCACGATGCGTCGGCCGGCATGGGACTGGAATACCCGATTCTGCTCGGCGTTGGAGAGCCGCGCGTACAGCGGCAGGATCTCGGTGCTCTTGAGCTCGGCGCGACGCAACACGTCCGCGGTCTCGCGGATATCCCGTTCGCCGGGCAGAAAGATCAGGATATCGCGCGGACCGCTGTACCAGCGCTTCTCGCGTTCGATGCGCTCCACCTCGTCGACCGCTGCCAGGATCCCTTCCTGCAGCGTCAGATCCTCCTCTTCCCGCGATTCGCGCACCAGCGGCCGGTAATGCACTTCGACCGGATAGGCGCGTCCGGAAACCTCGACAACGGGGGCCGGCTGGATCTTGCCATCGCGCTCGACGGCAAAATGTCGGGAGAGTCGTTCGACGTCGATGGTTGCCGAGGTGATGATCACCTTGAGATCGGGACGACGTGCCGTCAGCCGCTTGAGATAGCCGAGCAGGAAGTCGATATTGAGGCTGCGCTCGTGGGCTTCATCGATGATGATCGCCTCGTAGCGCATGAGATCCGGATCATGCTGCGTTTCGGCCAGCAGAATACCGTCGGTCATCAGCTTGACCAGGGTGTTGTCACTGCTCTGATCGGTAAAGCGAACCTGATAACCGACCTGCTCGCCCAGCGGCACCTGGAGTTCTTCGGCCAGGCGCGACGCTACCGAGCGCGCCGCCAGCCGGCGGGGCTGGGTATGCCCGATCATGCCACGCCGCCCCAGCCCCAGCTCCAGGCAAAGCTTGGGGAGCTGCGTGGTCTTGCCGGAGCCGGTTTCGCCGGCGACGACCAGGACCTGATGATCGCGCAGGGCATCGAGGATGGTCTCGCGCCTGGCGGCGACCGGCAGCGACTCGGGATAGTTCAGCGTGACCGGCTGACGTTGCCGGCGCGCCAGCGCTTCGCTGGACGCCGTCAGCCGCGCGTCGATCTCGCCCAGCGACCGATCGATCGGCTTGCCGTCACGGGCTCGCCGCGCCAGGCGCTGGAGCCGCTGACGCTGCTCGTGAGCGTCACGCAGCAGACAGCCGTCCAGGCGCGTTTCCAGGTCATTCAGGGCTTGCAGTGAGGGGGAGGCGATAGCGCTCAAAGAGATCCTCTACGTCGGCGAGATAACGGCAACAACAGGTTCGCCATCCATGGCGGTGGCGAACCTGTCATTGTAGCGCCGTCGGCGGATCAACTCACGTCCGAGGAAGATCGCCGTTCCGTCGACGTCGTATCGCCAGCCTTGCCGGAGGATGCGGATTCAGCGCTGGATGCCTCGTCGCGCAGCTCACGCCGCAGTACCTTGCCGACATTGCTCTTGGGCAGCTCGTCACGCAGTTCCACGAACTTCGGCACCTTGTAGCCGGTCAGCTCCTTCTTGCACCACTGACGCAGCGCCTGGGGATCGAGACGATCGTTGCGCGCGACCACGAACAGCTTGACGGCTTCTCCGGTCTCTTCATCGGGGACACCGACGGCCGCCGCTTCGACGACATCGGGATGGCCCGCGACGACTTCCTCGATCTCGTTGGGATAGACGTTGAAACCCGAGACCAGAATCATGTCTTTCTTGCGATCGACGATCTTGACGTAGCCGTCGTCCAGAATCACTGCCATGTCGCCGGTGCGCAGCCAGCCATCGGCATCGAGTGCTCTGGCGGTGTCGTCCGGGCGGTTCCAGTATCCCTTCATGACCTGGGGGCCCTTGACGCACAGCTCGCCGCGCTCGCCCCGCGGCAGGGCTCGGCCATCGTCGTCGACGACCTGAACCGACGTTCCCGGCACCGGCTTGCCAATAGTACCGATCTGCGGCGCCTCCGGCGGATTGACCAAGGCGATGGGCGAGGTTTCGGTCAGGCCGTAACCTTCGACGATGCCGATCCCCGTCGCCTGCTGCCAGCGCTGTGCCACGGTCTGGGTCAGCGCCATGCCGCCGGAAATCGTCATCTTGAGCCGGGAGAAATCGAGCGCCTTGAAATCGTCGCGCTGACACAGCGCATTGAACAGGGTATTGAGCCCCACGAATACCGTGAAAGGGGTCTTCGACAACGTCTTGACGAAACCCGCGATATCGCGGGGATTGGGAATCAGAATATTGTGCTGGCCGGTCACCATGGCGAACAGGCAATTCACCGTAAAGGTATAGATGTGATAGCACGGTAGCGGCGCGATGATCGTCTCCTCACCCTCGACCAGCGCTCTGCCGACCACTTGCTTGGTCTGCAGCATGTTGGCGATCAGGTTGTGGTGGGTCAGCATGGCGCCCTTGGCGACCCCGGTGGTGCCGCCGGTGTACTGCAGCGCCGCCACGTCGCCGCCGTGACTGACAACCACATCGGCCTTGTGCCGGCTACCCACGGTCAGCGCGTGCCGGAAGCCGATCGAGCCGGGTAGCGAATAGCGCGGCACCAGCTTCTTGACGTATCGCACCACCCCGTTGATCAACGATCTTTTCGGCCAGGGATGAAGGTCCGCCATCTCGGTGACATAGACATGCCGGATATCGGTCTGGTCGAGCACCTTTTCCAGCTTGTGGGCCATGTTGGCCAGCACCAGTATCGCCTTGACGCCGGCATCGCGAAACTGATGACGCATCTCGCGCTCGGTGTAGAGAGGGTTGGTGTTGACGACCACCAGCCCGGCACGCAGCGCGCCGAACACGGCGACGGGAAACTGCAGCACGTTGGGCAGCTGAATCGCGATTCTATCGCCGGGTTCCAGATCGGTTTCGTGCTGCAGCCAGGCAGCGAAGTCGCCGGAAAGCCGGTCGACGTCCCGATAACTCAAGGTATGGCCCAGGCAGCTGAAGGCCGGCTTGTCGGCGAATCGCTCACACGCCTCGGCGATGATGTCGTTGATCGACGCGAACGCCTCCATGCCCTCCAACGGCGGCCCCGTCTCGACGCACGGGCTGACGCTATCGCTCATAGGATCTCCTTGATTCGTGACGGTTATCGATCTTATAACAGGATCGTGCCAGCAAGGCGTTGCCACCAAGGTTGTAAAGCGATCGTCGGGACGCTGCGATATGCCGCCATGACTCCGGCCCGCGACTGCCTAGATCGACGGCTCCTCGCGCCGGGCCAGCCGACGACGGCTCACCGCCCGCCGCCAGCGAAGCAGCATCCATAGCAGCACGATGACCGCGATGACGATCCAGGTCACCGGACGCTGGGCGTAGGTCTCCACGTAGGGTTTGGCAAATCGCCAGCTCTGCCGGGCTTTATCGACCGCGATATCGGCCATCTGCGAGGCGGTGAGTCCGTCGGTGAAAGTGTCGCTGTCGTCGGCATCCAGGCTATCGTCCTGCTGGCGAGAATCGCTGGTAATGCCGTGGTCGAGATCCGCGCCGTTCAAGCCCACCGCAGCCTCCGGATGCAGACGCACCACGGGCAGATCGAAGTGCAGCGTACGCCCGCCAAGCTGGGCCTCGGCGGCGATCTCGACCGGCAGTGACTGTCCGGGATCGGTCTGAGGTATCGCAATCGTCCACTCCCGGTCGCCGCTCTGGCGAATATCGAGCGCTCTACCGGTGAGACTGGCACTGAGCTTGGTGTTGTTGACGTCGAGATCCGGATGATTCGCACGCACCACGATCCGGGTACCATCCTCGCTCAGCACGGCACTCAGGGCAGCGACCACATTCACTGTCTGCACTTGCTGGCGAATCATCCGATCACTGCGCGCCGTGATCGTCAGGCGGGCGTTGCCCAGTTGATCCGCGCCCGGCAGCTCGCCTTGGAAATGATCCTGAGCAGGTGCCAGTTCGGTGTCGGCGAGCACCGCACCGTCGAGATCGCGCAGTTCGGCACGCACGGTGAAATCCTCGGGACGCTCGTCGGTGCCCAGCGCTCCGCCATCCGACGCCAGCCACACGTCCAGTGGCGTCGAAAAACCTCGATAGAGCGTCGCCGGGAGCGGCGCGCTGCGCAGGACCGTATCGGCATGGATACCGACACGGCTATCGGCGCCGATATCACCGTCGATCTGCCATTCGCCCGGCGTGGGGTCGGGCACGGTAATCAGGTCGTAGCGGTCACTACTTTGCCACTCCACCGAGCCGGGATGATCGTCGCGCGAGTAGCGCTGCCCGTCCGGACCGATCAGGACCGGCGAATCGGCATCCGGCGCGTGAAACAGCAAGGCGTTGAATTCGTCGATATCATCATCGACGCGAAAGCGCTGCTGGTCATCGATGGGTACCTGGTCGCCGGGCAGGATACGATCGAGAACATCCAGAAAGGCCCGTAGCAGCTCTTCCGGCGTGTTGGCCACGGCCGCCAGCCCACCGGTGGTCTGCGCCACCTGCTCCAGCAGAGGCAGGTCGACGTTGTTGGAGAGCGCAATGGGATGCACGACGACGCCGCGCGACGCCAGTTCCGGCGCCAGCTCGTTGATGATGCGCTGGCGTGAAGCGCTGTCACGCGAGGTCTTGTCACTGCCGGAAGCCGGCAGGTCGACCATGCCATCGGTCAGCAGGATCAGGTGTCGATTGGCGCTATCCGGCGCCGCACTCGACGTCTGGCGCAGCGCACGCTCGATGTCGGTGAATTGCTGATAGTCGGTCAACTGGGCGCCCATGCGCCCGGCCCGATCACGCCATGTCTCGACGACCTCGCCACTCGGCAACGGATTGGCGACGGTGGTGCCGAAAGTCCAGATGGACCCTCGCGCGCTGGGCGGCAGCAGCGTGGCGGCGAACTCCAGCGCGTTGGCGCGCAGGTTCTGGGGGTCGTTCTGCTTCATGCTACCGGAAACATCGATCACCATTCTCACGTCCGGAGCGGGCTGCGCCAGCGTCCAGGCGGGAAAAAGCGCCGCTACCAGTACCCCAATCAACCACAACGCTCGCATCTCTCGCTTCCTTGTCGAAACACACCTCAGGCGTTGGCGGCGGGCATCTCGCCCGAAGCATCGACGCCTTTCAGCCGCTGTCCTGCCGGAATCAGTTGACTACCGGCTCTCGCCGCTCTCCAGGCTTGCCCCGACCCTCTTCGGGTTTACGGGCAGGACGCCGGGGCCTGGTCTGCGACGCAGAGCGTTCACGTGACGGGCGCCTGGAGCGGCCCGATCCGTTGCCCGCGTCGTCATTCTCATCGCCGCGGCGGCGAACCAGCAGTCGCCAGGCCATCAGGCCCAGCGCTGCCCCGATCACGGCGCCCACCAACAGCAGCGGCAACGCCCCGGCGACCTGCCCGCCATCGTGCTGAACCACGCCAACGGCCATCACCACGATCGCCGGGGCCAGACCGGAGTAGGTTTCCCCAGGTTGCAGCAGCGGCAGCGAGAACGGTGCCACCATCCACAGTCCACCGGCGACGACCCCTAGCACTATCAGCCGCGGCAACAGCGGCAACCAACGCACACCCAGATAACCGGTGACCAGAACGATCAAGGAAAGCACGCCATAACTCAGCCAGAGTTGCGGCAGGGAATCGGAAAACAGCATGGTAATGACTCTCGATTCATACGATTTGTGCCATGGTACACTCCCAATCGAGAAAGCACAGCCGCCGCTAGCAGCCGTGGAAACGCGGAGCCCGGGCGCGACTGCCGCAAGCCATCTTTCTCGAAGCGCATTTCCAGACGCGCTTCTACCGAAGCGCCTTGGAAACCTCAGCGAGGCGCTTTTGAAACATCCTGCCCGCAAGGACTCTCCCCCGACCCATGTCCCGTTCGCAGACGACCCAAGCGCTCCCCGCCATTCACTTCCGCCGTGATGACGACCCCGACTGGCACTGGCTGGAATCGCGCGACGACCCTCAGGTCAAGGCTTTCCTACGCGCGGCCAATCGCGAAAGCGATGCCTTCTTCGCCCCGTTGACGGCACTGGAAAATGCACTCTACGAGGGCCATCTGGCGCGCCGGGAGCTCAAGGTGACCGGTTTGCCCACGGCGCTCGATCGATTCCGGTACTGGAGCGAAACGGCCGGCGATGCCGACTACCCGCTATGGTGGCGACAAGCGGTGCAGAGCGACGCCGCTCCCGAGCTGCTGCTGGACCTCGAGGCTCGCTCGAAAGCGCACGATTTTCTCGAACTCGGTGATATGGCGATCTCGTCGGACGAGGAGTGGCTGGCGTGGACCGAAGACGCCAGCGGCAACGAGTATTTCGATCTCTATCTGAAACGGTTGCCGGACGGCGAACCGCAGCGTTTACGCCGCCGTATCGGCCCGGACCTGGTGTGGGCGGAGGATAACCGTACGCTGCTTTTCACCCGTTACGACGCCACGCAACGGCCCGCCAGCGTATGGCTGCTGCGCCCCGAGGACGATCACTGCGAGAAGATTTTCGAGGAGATCGATGTCGAATTCTGGGTCGGGCTGGGCAAGACACGCTCGCGCCAATGGCTGGTGCTGGAAACCGCCTCGAAGGATACCGCGGAGTGCCACCTGATTCCGGCGCGTACGCCAAAGACCCCGCCTGTCTGCGTGCGGCCGCGGGAAACCGGCATCGAATACGCCCTCGAGCATCGCGGCGACCTCTTCTATGTGCTGCACAACCGCGACGGCTCGCACTTCCGCCTGGATACGGCGCCGGTATCGCAGCCGGCGAACTGGACGCCACTGGTGCCACATCGCGACGACGTCACCCTCGAGGGCGTCGACGCCTTCGGCTGGGGGCTGGTCGTCACCGAACGGGATCATCACGAAGCCCAGGTCTATCTGCGCGTGATCGAACTGACGGGCGACGAACTCGGCAGCGATGTCCAGCTAACCGACGGCGTGCCAGGGGCTCGGCTTCCCCTCCCCGAGGCCCCCTGCAGCCTGGCGCTCGGCGACACCCCGGATTTCCACACGCGTCAGCTGCACCTGCGCGAGGAGTCGTTCACCTTGCCGGTGCGCTGGATCGAGCACGATCTCGACAGCGGCAAGCAGCACGTTCTCAAGACCCAGCCGCTCTATGGCGATCTGCAGCCTGACGATCTGACCTGCCGACGACTCTGGGCCGAAGGGCACGACGGTGAGCGCATTCCCGTTTCGGTGGTGACCAGAGCCGACAGCAACGGCCAGTCGCCGATGCCGACACTGCTCTATGGCTACGGCGCCTACGGTGAAGTCCTGGACCCCTGGTTCTCGATTGCCCGGCTGGAACTGCTGACCCGCGGCGTGGCGTTCGCGGTCGCCCATGTACGCGGCGGCGGCGATCGCGGCGAGCCCTGGTATCTGGCGGGCAAGCTCGAGCACAAGGAGAACAGCTTCAGGGACTTTATCGCCGCACGTCAGGCACTGGTGGCCGAGGGCATTTCCGATCCCGATCGGATCGCCGCCTACGGGGCGAGCGCCGGCGGCCTGCTGGTCGGCGCCAGCCTCAACCTCGCGCCGGAAGCGTTCTGCGCGGCCGTGCTCGATGTCCCTTTCGTCGATGTGCTGCGAACCATGGAAAATCCTGATCTGCCGCTGACCACGGCGGAATATACCGAATGGGGGAACCCGGACGAGCCCGCCGTCCGTCGGCGCATCCGCGATTACTCCCCGCTCGACAATCTGACCGCCCAACCCTACCCCACGATGCTGTTGCAAGGCAGTTGGCACGACTCTCGAGTGCCTTATTGGGAGCCTGCCAAGCTCTATGCCCGCATGACCGAACTTGGCAGCGCGCGAGGGCCGGTGCTGTTACGAACCGACATGGCGTCCGGACACGGGGGCGCATCGGGTCGATTCAAGGCGTGGCGGGACAACGCCCGTCAGGACGCTTTCATCCTGTGGGCGCTGGGACTCGACGCTCTCTGACGGGGGTGGCGAATCAGGCCATCATCGAATGAATGCGAGGCAGTCGACTGAGGTCAAGCTCAGGGCCGTTCGTCGAGGGGAATGATCTCGATGATGTGCTCTTCATAATCGGCCTCGTCGACATCGGCCTCGCTGACGCCAAAATGGCGAACGCTCATCTTGCGCTCGTGCATGCGACGATCGCTACCGCTGCGTAGCGGATGCCAACTGGCCAGTTTGCGACCCTCGGCAAGCCGTCGGTACGCGCAGCTGTGAGGCAACCAGTGAAACTGGTCCAGGTTCTGCAGGCTCAACTGGGTGCACTCCGGCACCCGCTCGAATCGATGCGTATAATCGCTGCAGCGGCAGCTGCCGATATCCAGCAGATGACATGCCACGTTGAGCGTGGCGACATCTCCCGTCTCCGTATCTTCCATCTTGACCAGACAACATTTGCCACAGCCATCGCAGAGCGCCTCCCACTCCTGCCGAGTC
The DNA here is from genome assembly GCF_003206035.1 of Salinicola sp. CPA57. NCBI lineage: Bacteria > Pseudomonadati > Pseudomonadota > Gammaproteobacteria > Oceanospirillales > Halomonadaceae > Salinicola > Salinicola sp. CPA57. The sequence goes on along the minus strand of NZ_PZJR01000012.1, from coordinate 129,867 downwards.
AGCTCCTCGAGGGGAAACTGCTCCCAGAACCGTTCACGCATAGAACTCTCCTCGCCTGCTATCCGTGGCACGCAACGGACACGCAGCGCGGCCCGTCATCATCGTCATTGCCACGCCATCATTCGTCACGTGGGGAGAACAGGTCCAGCACCTCGGGATCCTTTGGCGGCGGCATCTGCAGGTAGAACCCCTGGGCCCGAATCGCGGCCATGACCTTGATCACATCGACACGCGCCAGCGGCCGCTCGGGCCGCAGCAATAGCGTCATGATCGACATCGGTGGGCCAAACTGGTCAAGCAGCGATTGCGGAACTGCCGCCATCCCGCGCGCCTTGTCGAGATACAGGTACATCTCGTCTCGGCGCGGACTCTTGAAGACCTCGCAGATCAGGCGGGAAGCATCCGTCACGCCGCGGCCTGCTCGGCCAGTGCCTGTTCCCAGCCGGCCGCCAGCTGCCGACCCCGCCACCCGCTCGGCAACGGTAACGCCGTCTGCCTGAGGTGGGCAGCCACCACGGCTTCCATCTCCGTCCGGTTGGAGAGTCGTTCAGGCGCCACACCCAGCGCTTCGGCGCGTGCCTGGACGACCTGCTTCAACGCCTTGAGCCGACGCTTGAACGCAGGGGATGTGGGTATCGGCAGCGGCTCGCAGAGCTCGGCCTCGTCCCGATGGTGCGCGGCCTTGACCAGCGCCAGCAGGGCGTCCCCTTCACGCTTGACCAGCGTGGGCGTCATGCCATCGATTGCCGCGAGCTCGTAACGGTTCTGCGGCATGGCATCGGCGATCGCGAACAGCAGACTATCCTTGGCCAGCCATCCCCGCGGCACGTCCCGACGACGAACTTCGGCCTCGCGCCAGACGGTCAGCTCCCGATACGCCTCGATCTGGCGCGGCTTCAAACGCCACAGCTGCCGGTGGCGGGCGTACCACTGATCCCCCGAAGCCCCATCGCGCCCCTGACTCAACGCGACGCACTCCTCCTCGAACCAGCTCTCGCGCCCCAGCTCCGTCAGCGCCTGGCGCTGCTGATCCCAGATCGCCGGCAGAAACACCACATCGAGAGCAGCGTAATCCAGCTGGGCCGGTGTCAGCGGCCGTTCGAGCCAATTGGAGCGGGTCTCTTCCTTGGGCAGGTCCACCCCGCAGCGTTGCGCGACCAGACGCCGATAGCCCATGGCCGGATCCGAGCCCAGGAAAGATTCGGCAACCTGCGTGTCGATCAGCGGCGCTACCTTGACGCCGGCCCACAGTGACAGCACCTCGAGATCTTCGCTGCAGGCGTGGATCAATTTCGGCGGCCCGCTACTCAACAGCTGCTGGAGACCGTCGCTCACCGCCACCGCCTTGGGGTCGACCAGGTAGACGACATCACCCGCCGTCAGCTGGATCAGCGCCGGCACGGGATAGAAGCTCGACTCCCGGAAGAACTCGGTATCCAGCGCGACGATATCCGCCGTGGTCAGCGCCTCGCAGGCGACCTGCAATCCTTCCGGGGTGTCGACCCAACATAGCGAATAGTCAGAACTCATTCAGATTCCTTGCGGCCATGGACGAGGCCCGGCAGTACGGGAAATCAGTCGGGGCAATGGCAAGATTCGTCCCGAACCTCGCGCCCCACGTCTTAATCGTAGGAGAACGGTTGCCGCCCCTGAAACGCGCGGCTGAGCGTGCCGCCATCGACATACTCCAGTTCACCGCCCATGGGCACGCCGTAGGCCAGACGTGAGAGCTTGGCCTCTCGCCCGACCAGATGTTCGGCGATGTAATGCGCGGTCGCTTCGCCCTCGACGGTGGGATTGGTTGCCAGAATGATCTCGTTGACCGCCTCGGCGGCGAGCCGCGCTTCCAGCTGATCCAGACCGATATCGTCCGGACCGATCCCGTCGAGCGGTGAGAGATGCCCGTGGAGCACGAAGTACTGACCGCGATAGCCTCCGGCCTGCTCGATCGCCAGCATGTCAGCCGGCGACTCGACCACGCATAGCAGCGCCGAGTCCCGCCGCGGATCCTGGCAGACCCCGCACAGCGCCTCTTCGGTCAGCGTTCGACATCGCTCGCAATAGCCGACCTGCTCGATCGCCTGGGTCAGCGCCTGCGATAGCCGCCGGCCGCCGTCGCGATCTCGCTCCAGCAAATGCAACGCCATCCGTTGTGCCGTCTTGGGCCCGACGCCCGGCAACACGCGCAGGCTTTCCAGCAACTGCTCGACCAGGGGTGAAAAGCTCATCAGAACGGCATCTTCATTCCGGCTGGCAGGTTGAGCCCGGAGGAGACTTCTTCCATCCGTGCCTTGGACTGGGTCTCGATCTTGCGTGAGGCATCGTTGACCGCGGCTGCCAGCAGGTCCTCGAGCAGCTCCTTGTCTTCCTGCATCAGGGAAGGGTCGATCTCGACGCGACTGACATCATGGCGACCGTTCATGGTGACCTTGATCATCCCGGCGCCGGCTTCGCCCGACACCTCCATCTGCGCGATCTCTTCCTGAACCTCCTGCATCTTCTCCTGCATTTCCTGAGCCTGCTTCATAAGATTGCCCATGCCACCCTTGAACATGACGAACTCCTTCGAGATTGGGAATACTTTTGAAAAATGGAAGTACTGTTGAAAAATGGAAGTACTGTCGAGAGCCTTTTAGCACTGCCGAACGTCGTGGCACTGTCGAAAGTCGTGGCGCTGCCGAACTCGTAGCGCAGCAAAATTCGAAAGCCAGTTCGGGGCGCCCCCTTCGAACACCAACGCCCCCTTCGAAAACCAACGCCACCTTCGAAAACCAACGCCACCTGACCAGCGTCAAACACGATCGGCGGTCACACTCTCTTCCATCAGCCGGGCACCAAAACGCGCCTGCAGCTCTTGGATATGCGGGTCGATACGCAAGGCTTCAACGGCACGCGCATGGCGTTCGCGCGCTTCACGGTCACGCTTCGCCTTCGCCGTTTCGCGAGTCCCATCGAGTTCGGCGACGTCGATCTCGAGACGCCGAGCGTAGCCGATCTCCACCAATGCCTTGGTGATACGATCGGTGTGCAGATCCGACAGCATCGCCGACTGTCCAGGGTCCAGCGTCATTTTCAGCACGCTGCCGTCATCGCTCTCGATGACGCAGTGCGCCGCCAGGTTACGGGTCAGACCCCCGATACCCAACTGATCGAAGCGCTCCAGCCACAGCGCGTGCGTCAATTTTCCGGCGGTTGCCGGAACTTCCCGTGAGGACGTCGCAACATCGTCGGCAGCCCGGGATATCGACGTCTCGGTAACCTCCTCGGTCGACTCCACCGGAGCCGCCGTCTCGATCGGCGCTCGGTCCGTATCGTGAACTCGCGCCACCTGCGCGGCAGCGGCCTGATCGGTGCCGGGTGACGCATCGGCAGTCAGCGCGCCGTCGCCGATCCCCTCCGACGCAGCGTCCACCACCGCCGAATCGGTCGCCCAGGCGTAAGCCTCGTCATTGAAATCGGCGACATCATCGAGTCCGTTCCCTGCGCTGAATCCCGCCCCGTGATCGAAGCCGACCTCCTCGTCCGAAGCGGGCGCGACCACGTCACGCTGATCTCGCTCGGCCGGCTGCCCCGATGAGGCTGGTTTCGAGCCAGCGTCGGTCGAGCCAGCTTCGGTCGAGCCAGCTTCGGTCGAGAAAGCCTCTGTCGACCACGGCGGACGGTCGTCCGGCGATTCGTCAGCATGGCTCGGCGCTGGTGAGGCCGACGGCTCGGTCGCTGGCGATGCAACATTTTCCAGAGGACCGGGAGACGGCACATCCTGCTCGGCGGCCACGGTGCCTTCAGTACCGGCGGACGGCTCGGCCGTCGCTGACGCGGCGCTGACTTTCGACGGCGCCACGGAAGCTGTTGGCACACTCCGGTCATGCCGATCGCCACTCGACGAGGCTGCGCCTTGCGACCCGTCCCCCTGCTGCGTATTGCGCAAGGGCAAGTCGGTCTGCGGCGGCGTGGGTACGCCCTGGGGTCGAAACGCCAGCATTCGCAGCAACGTCATCTCTACCGCCGAACGCGTATCCGGCGCGTTGACGATGTCGCCCCGCCCCTGCAGCGCAATCTGATAATAGAGCTGGACGTCTTCCGCGCTGAACCGTCCGGCCAGGGCCAACAGCTCGTCACGGTCGCCATGACCGTTATCCAGCGCGCCAGGCACCATCTGAGCGACCGCCAGCCGGTGCATCAATCCGGACAGTTCATCGAGCACGCCGGCAAAGTCCGGCCCCTGCTCGGCCAATGCCGCCACTTCGGACAGCAGCCGTTCCGCATCGACATCCGCCAGCGCCTGGGCCAGTGCGATCAGGTGCGCGTGATCCAGCGTACCGAGCATGGCGGCTACGTCTTCCCGGCGCACCTCGCCCTGGCCGAAAGCGATGGCCTGGTCGGTCAGGCTCATGGCGTCGCGCATCGAGCCGTCGGCCGCTTTGCCAAGCAACCACAGCGCCTGAGGATCGAAGCCGATCTGCTCGGCCTCGAGAACGCGAGTCAGATGCTCGACGACCCGCTCCGGGGGCATGTTCTTGAGCGTGAACTGCAGACAACGCGACAGTACCGTTACCGGCAGCTTCTGGGGGTCCGTTGTCGCCAGCAGGAACTTGACGTGCGGCGGGGGTTCTTCGAGCGTCTTCAATAACGCATTGAAGCTGTGCGTCGACAGCATGTGAACCTCATCGATGAGGTACACCTTGTAACGCCCCTGGGTCGGCGCGTACTGCACGTTGTCCAGCAGCTCGCGGGTATCTTCCACCTTGGTACGCGACGCCGCGTCGACTTCGATCAGATCGACGAAGCGCCCGTTATCGATATCGAGACAGGTCTCGCACTGGCCGCAAGGTTGTGACGTTACTCCCTGCTCGCAGTTGAGACACTTGGCGAGAATCCGCGCCAGCGTGGTCTTGCCAACGCCCCGAGTCCCGGTGAACAGATAGGCATGGTGCAAGCGGCTCTGATCGAGCGCATTGATCAACGCACGACTGACATGTTCCTGACCGACCAGCTCGTGGAAGGTACGTGGGCGCCACTTGCGGGCCAGAACCTGATAACTCATGCGGCGCGATACTCCTCGCAGATAGGCTCGCGGCTGAACGTGATCGCCAGGGACCGCGGTGACCACGATCGAAACGCGACGATCGAAACATCGTTGTCAGCCTGGGTGAGCCTGAAGTGATCGGGCCATTCTAGCAGGGTCGGCAGAAACGTGACGAGGCAGGAGGGGGCGACTTTCGAACGGGAGCGAATGTCGAGCCAGACCGGCTTTCGAAGCGCCAGGCCATGGTGGAGGCCATTCGGATGGGGGACCCGAAATGGAGGCGGCCCCGACCAGCCACATCCCGGCACACGCGACCACCACTACCGTTGCTCCCTTCCGGGCCTGGCGGGGTTTGCGGTTTAGCGTTGCGGGAGGACCGGTAAGGGCCACCATAGTTCGATTCATCAACCACATCGATGAGACCGAAGGCCGACAAAGCCTGTTCCATCAAGGCGTTGCCGAGCGAGGCGCACTATAACAGCGCCATCGCCTTCCGGCAACCGCAGCGCAGCTGGCTTGTCTCGAAAAAGTTATCCATGAGTCCGCCCCCACAACCGACTTTTGGCCTCGTGACTCATTCGTGTTGCACCTCACTCCATCGCGGCGAAGGCAAGCGGGATGGCGGCGAACAAAAATGCCCCGCCGGGATAACCGTACGGGGCATGGACCCAGTCACTTCAGTGATTCAGCCGACTTTCGCCTTGGCCGCCTGCATCCGGCGACGCAGGATCGGCCCCACGACGACCGGCAACAGCAGGCCGATGATCGCCACCGCCCACAAGCCGATGGAGAGACCGCTGCTCCACAGGATCGACCAGTCGCCGTCGGAGATCTGCATCGCGTGGCGCAGGTTCTTCTCCATCTCCGGCCCCAGCAGCAGCCCGAGGATCACCGGCACCAGCGGAATTTCCAGCTTGCGCAGAATATAGCCGCCGACGCCGAAGGCGATCATGAAGTAGAGATCGAAGGTCGAATGGCTGATCGAGTAGATCCCCACCACCGCGACCATGGTCACGATCGGCAGCAGATACATCGGCGGCACCGACAGGATCTTCACGAACACGCCGACCAGCGGAATGTTGAGCAGCAGCAGCATGAAGTTGCCCACCAGCAGTGCCGCGATGACCCCCCATACCAGATCGGCGTTCTGGGTGAACATCAGCGGGCCCGGCGTGATGTTGAGCGACACCAGCATCGCCAGCAGCACGGCCGTGGTGCCGCTACCCGGCACACCCAATGTCAGCATCGGCACCAGTGCGCCGCTGGAGGCGCCATTGTTGCCGGCTTCGGGTGCGGCAACCCCACGTGGGTCGCCTTCGCCGAAATAGCCCTTCTTGCCGAGGATCTTCTTTTCCAGGGTATAGGAGATGAAGCTACCCAGCGAGGCGCCGGCACCCGGCAGCACCCCGGCGATGAAGCCGAGCACGCCCCCTCTCACCGTCGTCGGGAAGATCGACGCAATCTCCCGCCATTTGAGCTTCAGCGGATTGACCTTGATCATCTCGCGGCCGGCGCCGGCTTTCTCTTCGATGAAGAACAGAAGCTCCGATACCGCAAACAGGCCGACGATGGCGATGATGAAGTCGACCCCTTCGTAGAGCTCCAGCACCCCGAAGGTGTAGCGCTGCGTGCCGGTGGAAAGATCGATCCCCACGGTGGCGATGATCAACCCGATCGCCGCGGCCATCAGCGTCTTCATCGGGTTCTTGCCGGTGATACCGCCCAGCGTGGCAAAGGCCAGCACGAACAGCGCGAAGTATTCGGCCGGGCCGAACGTCAACGCGAAGCGAGCGAGCAATGGCGCCAGCAGGATCAGACCGATCGTCGCGATCAGGCTGCCCATGAAGGAAGCGATCGCCGAGATCGCCAGCGCCTCCGCCGCCTTGCCTTGGCGCGCCATGGGATAACCGTCGAGACAGGTCATCATCGCCGGCTCGTCACCGGGAATATTCAGCAGGATCGACGAGATTCGCCCGCCATACATCGCCCCGGCGTAGACCGCCGTGAGCATGATCAGCGCGGTTTCCGGCTTGAGGCCCAGGGTGAATGCCAGCGGAATCAGAATCGCCACACCGTTGGCCGGACCCAGACCGGGCAGCGCGCCGATCAGCGTACCGATGAAACAGCCCATCAGGGCGAACATCAGGTTCTCGGGCTGCAGCGCCACGCCGAAGCCGAGCGAAAGATAGTGCAACGTCTCCATCAGTTCATCTCCAGCAGGCCGAGCGGCAGCGGCAATTCCAACCCATAGGTGAACAGCACGAATACCACCGCACCGCTGATCAGCCCCGTGAGATACGCTTTCTTCGGACGCGCGCCCATCCGCCAGCAGAGCGTGCCGACGGCCAGCATGGTCGAGAGGATGAAGCCCAGCGGCTCGAGCAGCAGCGCGTAGGCGATCAGCACGACGACGGCAATGCCCAGCTCGACGAACGTCTTGGCGACCGGCCAATGGTTGTCCGGATCGGGCTTGACGATCATGTACAGGCTGCAGATCGCGAGAATGACGGCCAACAGTTTGGGAAACGTCTCCGGCCCAACGGCTTCCGATCCCCCGAAGGGGACCGGAAACTGGGTGGCGCCGTAGTAGTAGGCAACGGCGATCACCAGCATGACCAAACCGAAGACGCGGTCATTGAACTTGCTCATTGAATCAGCCCGATTTCCTTGGACAGCGACTGGATATCCTGGATCTGCTGCTTGACGAAGGCCTGGAATTCGCTGGAATCCGGGTGGAACGGCATCAGACCGTTGCTCTTCATGACCTTCTTCCACTGATCGCTGGCGTAGAGCTTGTCGACGGCATCGACCCAGTACTGCTTGGCGTCGTCATCGATGTTGGCCGGGACGTAAAAGCCCCGCCAGTTGGGCCCAACCGCATCGATACCCTGCTCTTTCGCCGTGGGGATATCGGCCAGATCGCCCGGCAAACGCTCATCGGAGAGCACCGCCAGTACGCGAAGGTCGCCTGACTTGAGGAAGCCCTGGGTTTCGGTGATGTCACCGGTGAAGGCATCGACGTGACCGCCGATGACCTGCGTCATCGCCTCGCCACCATTGTTGTAGGAGAGGTACGGGATGCGCGGCAGGTTCTCGACCCCCGCCGCCTTGGCAGCGATCAGCACCTTGAGGTGGTCCCAGCCGCCGTTGGCGCTGCCGCCGGCGAACTTGACCGCACGCGGATCCTTCTTCATCGCCTCCATCAGCTCATTGAGGTCGTGATACGGTGAATCCTTGGATACCGCGATGACACCGTAGTCCGCACCCACGGCACCGATCCAGTTGACCATGTCGGCATTCATGCCCGGAAACTGGCCTTGCGCCAGACGCGTCGTCGTCGCCGTGGAGGCAGCTACCAGCAGTTGATTGTCGCCGTCTCGCTTGCTGACGGTGTGGGCAAAAGCGACGCCGCCGCCGGCGCCGGCCATGTTGATGGTCTGAACGCTGGCGGGCACCAGCTTGAGCTCTTCAAGCACGTTACCGACGCTGCGGCAGGTGAAATCCCAGCCGCCGCCCGGATCCGACGGGGCAATACATTCGACCTTGCCGGCAGGTTCGAATGCCATGGCGCTGCTGGCAGTGAGGGCCAGTGCTGCCGCCGCCACCCATTTGATTGTCTTGACTGCAAACATGGTTGCTTCTCCTTGCTGATGAAGCGGAGTTATTCGTGGCTGACGCCAACCTTACAGTTTCGTAAGGTAGAACTTTGTTCCCATGGGCGGAAATTAGGGTGAAGCCATGCAAGGGTCAACGCCGCGAGTACAAAAGCCGACTAAAGTTCAATGTCATCTCGATCGATTCGTTTACAATTGCCTGTCAATGCGCGATGGGCGAAGCCATCGCTGGCTCACCGCCCGCAAAGCGTGAGAGAGCGGGAATATCTCGGCTGCGGGTCGAGGGCCATCCTCTCGCCTTCGTCTTCAGGAGTTTTCCATGTCCCCGAAGTTGCTGTTGATCGAGGACGACCCTCTGCTCGCCAGTACCCTGACGGCAACGCTGGCGGTCGAGAACCAGCGCGTCGAATGGTTCGGTGACGGCGGTGAAGCCCTCGCGCGCCTTTCGCTCGATCACGACTACGATCTGATCCTGCTCGATCTCAACCTGCCGACCCGCAGCGGTCTCGAGGTGCTGGCCACCCTGCGCGCGCGCGACCGTCATACGCCGGTGCTGATCTTGACGGCTCGGGCGGCGATCGAGGACCGCGTCAGGGGCCTGGATCTCGGCGCGGATGACTATCTCGCAAAACCGTTCGCACTCGACGAACTGGAAGCGCGGGTTCGCGCGCTATTGCGGCGCCGCCAGAATGATCCGAGCGAGCCGTTGGCGCTCGGCTCGCTGCGGCTCGACCGTCAACGTCAGCACTTCACCCTCAACGGCACCGTGCTCTCCTTGCCGCCGCGAGAACATCGCCTGCTGGCGTGCCTGATCCACTACGGTGGCGAGCCGGTGGACAAGGCGCGACTGCTCGAAGACGCCTTTGCCGGGGAACCGGTTGGCGACAACGCCATCGAGGTCTACGTGCACCGGTTGCGGCGCCGGTTGGCCGCGTCCGACGTCAGGCTGCGTACGGTTCGCGGTATCGGTTATCTGCTGGAGGCCGAGTGAGCTCGTCAAGGCGATGGCGGCTGTCCCATCTGAGTCTCTATCGGCGGCTGACGATCTGGCTGCTCTTTCCGCTGGTGCTGCTGGTCGCCATCATGCTGCTGCAGGCCTGGTTTGCTTCGCGTGAAGCGGCCGATCGCGCCTTCGATCGATTGCTGGATGCCGCCTCGCTTTCGATTGCCGAGCAGGTCCGCTGGCAGCAGAGCCGACTCTGGATGGATCTGCCGCCTTCGGCGCTGGAGATGCTCGCCACCGACGCCGAGGAACGGGTCTTCTATGCGCTCTACGATGCCCAGGGCCGTTTCGTCACCGGCAACCGTTCGCTACCCTCGTTGCCCGCCAGGGATGGCAATCGGATGAGCTACGGCGACGTGATCTCCGGTGACATGCCCGTGCGGCTCGGCGTGCTGCGCGCGCGCCTCGAGGGCTGGGATCGAAGCGATCGCTTCGAAGTCAGGGTCGCGCAGACCCGCGAAGGCCGCGAGGCCCTGGCCAATCAACTGTTCCTGGCAAGCCTGATCAATATCGTGATCATCGCCGGGCTTGCCATGGTGGTCGTCCTGCTCTCGGCCCGCTTCGCGCTGGAACCGCTGACCCGGCTGCGCCGCGCGATCCGCCAGCGCAACCCGCGCACCCTCGCACCGCTCGAACTGGCACTCCCCCGCGAGCTGGCCGAGCTGCGCCAGGCGCTGAACGAATTGCTGGCGCGCATGCGCCGCGTGCGCGCCAATCAGGAACGGTTCATCGGCGACGCCTCTCACCAATTGAGAACGCCGCTGGCCGGTCTCTCGGCTCGCGCGGAACTGGCCATGCGGCAGTCGGACCCTGACGCCTGGCGCGAAGCACTGGCGACCATGCACGGCACCGCGACCCATACCGCGCGACTGGCCGGTCAACTGCTGTCGCTGACCCGACTCAACAACCCGGAGGCGACGCCGGCCAAGCAGGCGGTCGACCTTGCCGCCCTGGCTCAGCGCTGCGTGAGAGCGGCATTTTCCCGCCATCACCGCCAAGGCATCGATCTCGGCGTCGAAATCCCCGAACAGGCCGTGGTGGTACTCGGCAACGACTGGCAACTGGAGGAGGCGCTGAACAACCTGATCGACAACGCCTCGCTCTACGGCGCCAGCCAGATCACCGTTCAGGTCACCGATGCACCGCCACGCCTGGTGGTCAGAGATGATGGCCCGGGGATTCCCGAGCCCCAGCGCCTGCTGATGCTGCGCCCTTTTCATCGCGGCCAGCAGACCGGCGATGGCAGCGGGCTCGGTCTGGCGATCGTCGACAGCATCGCCCGTGCCCATGACATTCGACTGAGCCTGCAAGCGGCCCGGCCCGGCGATCCCGAGCGCCCCGGCCTGTCCATCGCCTTGACCTTTCCGGTGAACGCCTGATGATCGCGACACCTGGAATCTTGCAGCTCGATGCCGCCCTGCGGGCTCTTGTGCTGCTGCTGACCGTGCTGCTGCCAGCCTCGGTGCAGGCAAGGACACTGCACTTCGCCGCAGACACCGAGTCACCGCAACCGCTGACCATCTATGGCGTCGTCGATCCGCCACAGGTGCGTCCGCTGCTCGCGGACTTTCACCGCCGGAATCCGGATATCGCGATCGCCTACCACAACCTGGAGACGCTGGCGCTACACGCACGGGTACTGCAGGAGCGCGGCGCACCACGTGCCGACGTGGTGATGTCGCCCGCGATGCCGTGGCAGTATCAGCTGGCCAACGAAGGGCTCTCGACCCCGGTCGACTCCCCCGCCGCAGCGGCATGGCCAAGCTGGGCGCGTTGGCGTCAGGAGTTGTTCGGCTTCACGTTCGAACCCATCGTCATGGTCTACCGACGGGACCTGGTCAGGCACATGCCGCCGCCGCAGAGTCACGCCGAGCTTCTGAAGCTGCTACAGCAACAGCCCGAGGCCTTGAGCCATCGCGTGGTCACCTACGATCCGCGACGCAGTGGCGCCGGTTATACCTACGCCATCGAGGACGCCCGAATCTCGGCTCGATACTGGGATCTGGTCGAAGCGCTCGGCAAGACCCATAGCGCGCTGGAGACCACGACGGCGGCGATGCTCGAAGGGCTCAGTGACGGTCGCTACTGGATCGGCTATAACCTGATCGGTTCCTACGTGCAGGATTACGTCGCCAAGCATCCCGAACTGGTCATGGTCGTGCCCAAGGATTATGCCCTGGTGCTGCAACGCCTGGTCATGATCTCCCGCGACGCCCCCCACCCCGCCACGGCACGGCGTTTCGTCGAATATCTATTGAGCGCGCCGGCGCAACGCCTTCTCGCCACGCAGACCACGCTGGGTGCCGTGCACCCCTCGATCGACGGCATCGGCACCGCTGCCGACCTGCGCGAGCGGTTGGGGGACGCCATCCGACCGGTCCAGATCGGCCCCGGCCTGCTGGCGACGCTGGATACCCTCAAGCGCCAGACGCTACTGGAGCAGTGGCAGCAAGCCTTCAAGAACCATTCGACATATGCCGACGGGCCGCTGGCAGACCCCTCTCCGCTCCCCCAGACACCGCAGGAGTGAACACCCGATGAAACGCCTCGACCAGCTGGTCACCGTGCACGTGCGATCGCGCACCCGGGCGCAGCGCCTGATTCGCCAAGGCCATGTCAGCATCGGCGCCGATGGTGGGTGGCGAGTCGTGACCAAACCGGGCGAGAAACTGCCGGAGACGACGGAACTGCGCATCGCCGAGGCACCGGAAGAGCGCTACGTATCACGAGCCGGCCTCAAGCTGGAAGCGCTGCTGGAAACGATGGGCCGGCGCCTCGATGGCTTTACCGTACTCGACATCGGCCAATCCACCGGCGGATTCAGCGACTGCGCGCTGCGCTACGGGGCGAAACGGATCGTCGGTATCGAGGTGGGCCACGATCAGCTCGATGTTTCGCTGCGCGATGACGATAGAGTCACCTGCCTGGAGGGCGTCAATGCGCGCCAGCTACCTTCCACCCGGCTGGAAACACTCGCGCCCGAGGGCTTCGACGCGGTGGTGATGGACGTCTCGTTTATCTCCCAGACATTGATTCTGCCCGAAATCGCCCGCGTGCTGCGCGCAGGCGGCGAGCTATACTCGCTGGTCAAACCGCAGTTCGAGGTCGGTCCCGGCAAGGTCGACTCGCGGGGCATCGTCCGCGATGCCGGCCTTTACCGGGGAGTCGCCGACACGCTGCATCAGGCCTGCGACTCCCTCGGACTCGACATCGATCATTGGCAGGACAGCCCGATCCAGGGCGGCGACGGCAACCACGAATTCCTGCTTCACGCCCTGCGCCGCTGAGCGACTTCCCTCTTTTCGAGGCGGTGCGATCAACGCCCGCCGTCTGCTCCTCCATCGCCGCCATCGTGGCCGGCGCCGCCGACGTCGGCATCACCCAGGTGACCGTCGTCGCCGCTGCGAGACTGGCGTGCAACCCGGGATGCCGACGGCGAGCGAGATGTCGACTCAGGCTCCGAACCCAGTGACACGTCGTTCCCGCTGGCGCTCTGGATCTTCGCCATCTGGCCGTTATCGCCGTGCAGCCATACGTCCATCTGGTTGAAAGCCACGCGAATCCCGTGCTCCTTGAACATCTGATCCAGCCGCCGGTTGATTTCGTCGCTGGCGTAGAGCCGATCCAGCAGATCGTTGACGAAGATGCGCAGTTCGAAGTTGAACGCCGTCGGCCCGTAACTGATACAGAACACCTGAGGCTCGGGGTCCCGTAATACTCGCCGGTTTTCGTCCGCGGCCTGCCGCAGCAGGCGGTGCACCTCGTCGAGATCGGAGCCGTGCGCCACGCCGTAGGTCAGCACGACCCGAGTCACGTTGTCCGACAGCGACCAGTTGATCAACTGATCGGTCACGAAGGTCTTGTTGGGAATGATGATCTCCTTGCGGTCGAAATCGGTCACCGTCGTCGCCCGGATACGAATCCGGCTGACCGAACCGTGGAGCTGACCGAGCGTGATGGTGTCGCCGATCCGCATCGGACGTTCGAACAGGATGATCAGGCCGGAAATGAAGTTGGCGAAGATCTCCTGCAGACCGAAACCGAGACCCACGCCCAATGCCGCTACCAGCCACTGCAGCTTGTCCCAGGAAACCCCGAGCGTACCGAGGGAGACCACCACCCCGGTACCGACGATGGTGTAGGACAGCAGCGATGAAATGGCGTAGGCGCTACCCTGCTTGAGCGTCAGGCGTGACAGCACCATGACCTCCAGCAGCCCCGGCAGGTTGCGTGCCAGCATCATGGTCAATGCCACCGTCATGAGGGCGATCACGATATCGGCAACCGTGATCGGGTCCAGGGTCATCGCCTCGCCTTGCCCACGCTCGATTTCCCACACGCTCACGTTATCGAGATAGGAGAAGACTTCGAGCAGATCCGACCAGATCAGGTAGAACGCAAAGGTAAAGCCGATGAACAGGATCAGCTTGGAGAGTCTCAGCGACTGCTGGTTGACCTGCTCCATGTCCAGCGGCGGCTCTTCGACCACCTCGAGTCCGCCCTCGGCGCCTTCCTGGATCTGCGCCCGTCGACGCGCTACCGCCCGGCGATAGGCCAGGCGCCGCTGGGCGACGGCCAACCCGCGAACCACCGTGGCCTCGACCAGAATCCACAGCCCGAAAATATAGAGCGAATTGATGAATCGCCCGATCAACCGCAATGCGGCGTATTCATAGCCCATTGCAATCAGCCCGCCCAACACCAGCGGTACCAGTGCCAGCCCAAGCCCCAGCAGCAGCCGAAACAGCTTGAGACCGAAATACGGCACGTGGGCCAGGATCAGTCGGACCAGAATCCCGCTCATCGCCAGCAGCCCCGCCAGCAACAGCAGCAGGAACAGAGGGCGCGTGGATAGTTCGGCCTGGCTGCCGGGCGAGGTGCCGCTGATGAGGATGACCGGGATCAGCGAAATTCCCAGCCAGAACAGCAGCCGACGCAGACGTGCCACGTAGCCGGTCGACCAGTGGAAATGGCGCGTCGCCACGCCATCCGACACCAGCAGCCGTCGCGCCCACCCCAAGACGCCCCACGCCAGTGCCAGCTGCAGCAGCGATTCTCCCACGCGTTCGGCGAAATCATCGCTGCCGAGTCGCAGCAAACCGCCTATTACCGCCATGATCAGCGGCCCGTGCGCCGCCAGCAGCGCGTTGTAGAAAATCGCCCGCGGCGTATGCATCTGGGTATCCCGCTTGAGCCGGCCGATCTGCTCGTGCAGGTTGAGTAACCGCACCTTGATTCGGCGTCTCAACACCAGCAGCGTAGCCGTCAGCAACAACACAGGGATGACCGCCAGCGCCCGGATATCCGGCACTTGCCAGAAGCTCGCCAACGCCTGCTTCCATGCGCCACTTCGCACCTGGTCGGCAAGCAGATCGGGCGCATCCCGCCACCAGCTCAATGTCAGCGGACGCGCACTCGCGACCCAGAAAAGCTGCTCTTCGATGACGCCGCGCAGCGACGTCGTGAGACTCGCCAGCTGTTCCTGGTTGAGCTGCAGATCGATCGCCACCGTCAGCAGGTTGCCGTACTCCTGATCGAGCTGCTCCAGGATCTCGCTGCGGGACTGAAACAGCTTCGTCAACGAATCGATCAGCGAAGGGGTGACATCGATATCGGTGTCGGCCAAGCTCTTCTGGGCCAGTTCGCGCGGCTGGCGAAGTGCGTCGCGCTGTTCGACCAGGTCGAACTGGCTCAATCGCGTCTTGGCGATCTCTTCCTGCAAGCCGCCCAGTTCGTCGATGTCGGGCAACGCTCGGCGTTGCTCGTTGAGAATACGCGACAACAAAGGACTGCCGCGGATCGCCTCGATCTGCTCGTTGAGCGTCCGCTTGACCTGGCGCACCCGATCGAGCTGCGAGCGGGTATCGATTGCCTGTCGGATCAGCTCATTGGTGCGATCGGTGATCCCGAGGAGGCGATCGCTGAGCTCGCGGTTGGTCTTCTGGATATCACGCAATACCGGATGTGCGGAGATCGCCGCGCTATCCTCTTCGCCGATGTCGGCGACCGCTTTCTCCGATTCGGCGCGGCGCTGGCGATCGAGAGCTGCGCGCAGCGCATTCAGGCGGGCTTCTTCGATGGCGACCTGGCGCTGCAGCAGTTCGCGGCGCTGTGCATCGAGCTCGCGAAGCTGAGTGTTGTTGGTCAGTTCGCGACGATGATATTCGGCCTGCAGCTCGGCCAGGGCGAGCGCCAGTTGATAGCGTGCCTGGGCCGGATCGAAGCTTCGGGTCTCGCCATCCTCGGGCGTCTCCAGCTCCGTTCGCGCCTGCTCTGCATCGGACATCGCGCTGGCGATGGCCGCTTGAGCCCGCTCAGGCAGCGTCTCGGCACTGATCAGGCGGGCGTTGACCGTGGCCAACTGGCTCTGCAGCGCCTCCAGTTGATCGAGAGAGTCGGACGTCCTCTGACCCAGCGTCTCCACCGAGAGCTGATCGAGCGACTCGCCCGAAGGCGCCTTGTCGTCACTCAGTGCAGAGAGCTGGCGCTCGAGCTCGCGAATACGCTGCGGCGCCTGCTGCGCCGCGTTCTCGAGCGCCTTCAGATCCTTGCGCAGCGCCTCCAGTGAGTCCAGCGTCTGCAGCGCGGCACGCAGATCTTCGCGATCGGCCTTCTGCTGCTCGCTGGGTGTCTCGATCTGCTCGAGCTTCTGCTGTTCCGCCTTGAGCCTGTCGCGTGTCGGCAGGCTTCCCGGCTGTTGCGCCAGGGCGACAGCGCTTGTCACCAGTATGCACAATACGAGGGCGAAGAACGTGGTACGCTGAGCCACTTTTTTGAGGATGGCAGGGGCTCGAGACGGGATCGCGGGCCTCCCTTCCAGCATCGTCGCCGACGTGATCGCCGTCGGGTTGGCTATTCTCTCGGATTCAGATGATCCGCGGGCAAGAGAGCCCGATTGCCTGACTGACTCGCGCTCGGCCGGGGAATCCGACATGCCCTCTCCTCGTCAACTTCGTTCATGCGGCTACCGTCGCTCTCGCAAGGTACGATCTCCGGTCGAATTCGGAGTTTACCGCCAGCGCGAACGGATTCCGAGGCGTTCGTTACCTCGCTGGACGAGTTTGGACTTGACCCGACGACATGCTAGAAATCGTCACTACTTTAAAAGAAGCCTGATTGGCATCGACCGGATCGTGCTTCTCCCTATTGGATCATCTTGACAGGACAGTCTTATGACGCCCATTCGTTCGCTGCGCCATACCAGTCTTCTATTGATGGGGATGCTGACCACACCATTGGCAGCCGCACAGGATACGGCCGCCAGCGATCCGGTCCAGCAGGCGAACGAGCAGGCGGAAGTGCGCCGCAATCTCGAAGCCGAAACTGCCGAGAACCCGCTGGCGATCACGACTTATCGCCGCAACTACATCCTGCCCTGGACTTACAACACCAATCCCGACAAGTCCGATTTCCGCGAAATCACCTCCGAGGGCGACGTCGACAATTCGGAAATCAAGTTTCAGCTGAGTTTCAAGATCAAACTGCTTGACGACATGTTCGGCGATAACGGCGATCTATACTTCGCCTATACCCAGCGCAGTTGGTGGCAGGCCTATAACTCCGAGGCGTCCGCGCCCTTTCGCGAGACGAACTACGAGCCCGAGGGCTTCTTGAGCTTCGACAACCGCTGGACGGTACTGGGATGGACCAACACCATCAACCGGGTAGGTTTTGCCCACCAGTCCAATGGTCGGTCGGATCCGCTGTCGCGCAGCTGGAATCGCCTCTATGCCGAGTCGATATTCCAGCGTGGCGACTGGGCCTTCAGTGTCGCCCCTCATTGGCGTATTCCGGAAAATGACGAAGAGGACGACAACCCCGACCTGGAAGATTACCTCGGCTACGGTGATCTGACCGTCGTGCGCGCCTTCGGCGATCAGGAAGTCTCACTGATGGTTCGCGGCAATCCGGGCAAAGCCCACTATGGCGGACAGCTCGACTATTCATTCCCGCTGTTCGGCAAGGTTCGCGGTTATCTGCAATATTACAAGGGCTACGGCGAGAGCCTGATCGACTATGACCATGACGTGCAGCGTTTCGGTCTTGGCTTCAGCATCAATACCTTTTTAGCCGGTATTCCCGGCACGCGTTGATGACAGCAGATAGCATGTCTATGCTGAAGCCTGTCTGTATCAACCATGCCACTCGACTGTCAAAGGATGACAACCATGACCATGCAATCCATCGGCGGCAATGGCCCCGAACGTGAACGCGAAGCCTCTACCGAGCAGCTCAAGGAAGATCTACGCAATCTGTCGCACACCGTCGAAGAGCTGATTCACGCCACGGCCGACGACTCGCGCAGCAACATCTCTGAGCTGCGCGAGCGCGCTCAGCAGCGCCTGCAGGAAACTCGCGCACGTCTCGAAGCGCGCGGCGAGAAGATCTACGCCAACGCCAAGGATCAGATGGACGCCACTGATCAGTATGTGCACGAGAACCCGTGGACGAGCATCGGTATCGGCGCTGCGACGGGCGTCGTCCTGGGGCTGCTACTGGGGCGTCGTTGATGGCGGGTCCAGCCGAGAATGTCATATCCGCCGCTCGGCGGCTGATCGCCAATCTCATCTCCACGGGCGAGACGCGTCTGCGTCTCGCCGTCGTCGAGTGGGAGGCAGAGCGCGATCGCATGTTGACCCTGCTGCTGCTGGCAGGGGCAGGGCTGATCGTACTCTCGTTCGCAATCGGTATGCTGCTGCTGCTGGTGGTCGTGGTGTACTGGGAAGACAATCGCCTGCAGGCGATCGGTATCTGCTCGGCAGTTCTCTTCGTCATCGCGGGCGGATTGATTCTGGCGGCCAAGCGAGTGGCCAAGCAGCGCAAGCTGATGGCCGCGACCTTGCATCATCTCGAGCGCGACCGCCAGGCGCTGGGACCGTCCCATGACTGAACGTACCCGGCAACAGCAGATCGACGAGCTCGAAGACGAGATTCTACAGCAACGTCTCGACATGACCTCGGCGATGCGTGAATGGCGTGACGCGACCGCGCCGATCGATCATGCCTGGGAGAAGATGATGAGCTGGCGGGTTCCGCTGATGGCTGTCGGTGGGATGGTGGCGATGCGCAGCGCGCGCAAACCTCGCTCGACCGGACGGTTGTTCAGACGAGCCCTGACCGGGTTCATGATGTACAACCGCGGCAAGGCGCTATACCGGGCAACACGCGGACGCAATCGCTGACCCGTGCGCTATCGTCGGTATTGCCTGAAACGGCCACTATTCTCAGTGGCCGTTTTTCATTCTAGACAGACTGGCCGCTGGCTACCCCTGACGCCCACGCCCACTGAAAATTGTAGCCTCCCAGTTGACCGGTAACATCCAGCACCTCCCCGATGAAATGGAGCTGGGGAATGCCGTTGACGGCGAACGTCTTCGACGAGATCGTCTCGGTATCGACGCCGCCCAGGGTGACCTCCGCCGTCCGCCACCCTTCCGTGCCGGCCGGCTTGAAGTGCCAGGTCTTGAGCCCCTGCGCCACTGTGTCGATGTCGGCGTTGGAGAGTTCGGCCATCGGTCGATCCTTCCACGACTGCCACTGCATCAGCGCCTGGGAAAGTCGCCTGGGCAGCACCTCGCCCAACCAGGTTCCCAACTGACGCCGGGGCGCGCTCTGTCGCAGCTCCCGCAGGGACTCCTCGACCGGCATGGATGGCAACCAGTCTATCTCGACTGCCATTCCCGGCTGCCAATGGCTCGACGCCTGAAGCATGGCCGGACCCGACAGGCCCCGATGGGTAAACAGCATCGGCTCGCGGTACTGGCCATCACCGCAA
Source organism: Salinicola sp. CPA57 (assembly GCF_003206035.1). NCBI lineage: Bacteria > Pseudomonadati > Pseudomonadota > Gammaproteobacteria > Oceanospirillales > Halomonadaceae > Salinicola > Salinicola sp. CPA57. The sequence continues at coordinate 110,449 of NZ_PZJR01000012.1, read as the reverse complement.
CGAGCCACTACCGGGCAGGACAGCCCGGACAGCGATGCCAGCGAGCTCTTCCATTGCGATGTCACCGTGAACGGTACCAGGGCCGCCCGCGTTTCGGTCACGGCGAGGCCGAACTGGCGGGCCAGATCGTAGCCGAACCCGCTGGCACCGAGCGTCGGGATCGAGAGCCCGCCGGTGGCGACGACCAGAGAGCCCGTGTCCACGGTGCGGCCGTCGATCCGTAGACGCATGCCATCACCGAGGCGTTCGACATTGCCCACCGTCGTGGAAAGAGAGACTTCCACGCCGGCCCACTCGCACTCGGTCAACAGCATCGAGACGACATCCTTGGCCGAGTGAGCGCAGAACAGCTGTCCAGGCGTCTTTTCGACATACTCGATGCCGTGCCGCTCGATCAGTTCGACGAAGTGCTGCGGCGTATATCGCTTCAAGGCCGAAATCGAGAAGTGTGGATTACGCGAGAAGAAATTGGCCGACGTGGTCGCGAGGTTGGTGAAATTGCAGCGCCCGCCGCCGGACATCAGAATTTTCTTGCCGGCTTTATTGGCGTGATCGACGACGCGTACGCGAAGGCCACGGTAGCCCGCCGTCAGCGCGCACATCAAGCCGGCCGCGCCTGCGCCGATAACGACGACGTCGTAGGTTTTCATGTCCACACGACCCTGCCTTGCTGATTGGGCGGGCATTCTAACAGAGCCTATTTCCAGCACGGCCTTTTCATTCGCCAGGGGTTGAGGTACTAACGGGGTTCGATAGCTCACAGGACATCGGTAGCGTCCCTCCTACTTCTGGCAACGCAGCGAAGACATCAGCCCATTATGACAATGATACCGGCGATCCTCTTGACCTCGTTTCCCTCGATGTCGCCCTTTTCGAAGCCACCCCTGTCGAGTCCACCCCTGTCGAGGCCACCCCTGTCGAATCCCCATCTGTCGAATCCGCCCCCGTCGACATCAGCCCTCTCGCGGAAGCGCTTTCTGCCACCGCCCATGCTGCTGAGACTGGCAGCCGCAGCCGCCCTGTTGCTCGGCTCGTTGACATCGGAGGCGCAGACCGACGCCCCGATCGCGGTGATCGGTGCCACCGCTAGCGCTTCCACCTGGCAGGATCCGGTCGAGGCGCTGGGCACCCTGAAGGCAGACGAAAGCGTCACGCTCTCCTCGACGCTGACCGGTACCGTCAGCGCCATCAACTTCGAGGATGGCGATAGCGTCGCGGCCGGCCAATGGTTGGTTCAGCTCGACGACGACCAGGCCCAGGCCGAACTCCGCGCTGCCCAGGCGCTGCTCGGTCAGCGTCAGAGCGCCGTCGATCGCGCCCAGCAGCTCCAGGACCGCAATCTGGGCGTGCGGGCCACGCTCGAGGACAACGCCGCGCTGGTCAAGCAGAGCGAAGCGGAGATCGATGCCATTCGGGCGCGACTGGCCGATCATCGCTTGCAGGCGCCGTTCGCCGGCACGGTCGGTCTGCGCGAAATCAGCATCGGCGCTCTGGTCACGCCCGGCACGGAACTGGTCACGCTGGACAAGCTCGACACCATGAAACTCGACTTCACCGTACCGGCCACGCTGCTGTCGGTACTGCATCCCGGCCTCACCCTCAGTGCCACGACGCCAAGCTATCCGCAACGGATCTTTCGTGCCCAGGTCGCCACGCTCGGGACGCGGATCGATCCCGTTTCCCGCAGCCTGGTGGTGCGCGCCAACCTGGCCAACCCCCAGGGTCGACTGCTCCCGGGCATGTTGATGGAAGTCCAGTTGAACCAGCCTCCCCGTCAGGCGTTGACGATTCCGGAGAGTGCGCTGGTCCCGGATGGGGAGCGCCAGACGGTATGGCTGATCGAACCGGGCCAGCCGCCCCACGTGACACGCCGAGAAGTCACCACCGGCGAGCGTCGGGAAGGCGAAGTGGAGGTCACCGCGGGTCTCGACGACGGCCAGCGTATCGTCACTCACGGCACTCTCAAGGTGCGTGAAGGCGATGCGGTCGAACTGATCGCCGAAAACGTCGGCGAAGGCGACATCAAGGATGTCCTCGAACGTCAACGCCGCGCCACCGAATCACAGGCGACTGAATCGCGAGACAGGGACTGATGCGAATTTCCGACCTCTCGATTCGCCGTCCGGTCTTCGCGACGGTCGTCTCGCTGCTGCTGATCGCTTTTGGCCTGCTGGCCATGGAGCGCCTGCCGCTGCAGGAATATCCGGCCATCGATCCGCCCATCGTCAGCATCGAGACCAACTACCCCGGCGCTTCCGCCAATGTCGTCGAGACACGCATCACCCAACTGCTCGAGGATCGCATTGCCGGTATCGAGGGCATCGTCTCGATCGAGTCCAGCAGCGCCGACGGCGAGTCGGAGATCGACGTCGAGTTCTCGCTGGATCGCGATATCGACGGGGCCGCCAACGACATTCGCGACCGTATTTCGTCAGTTGCCGATAACCTGCCCGACGAGGCCGAGCCTCCGGAGATCGAAAAAAGCGACAGCAGCGACGATGTCATCATCTGGCTATCGCTCTCCGGGGAGGGTTATACCATTCCGGAGCTGACCGACTACGCCAACCGCTATCTCGTCGACCGGTTCTCGACCCGGGACGGCGTGGCCCGAGTACGCCTCAGCGGTGGCAAGGAATATGCGATGCGGGTGTGGCTCGATCGAAACGCTCTGGCGGCGCGTCGATTGACCGTCGACGACGTCGCCAGCGCGCTCGAGGACGAGAACGTCGAGCTACCCGCCGGCTTCCTCGAATCCCGAGATCGCCAGTTCACCCTCAGAATTCCACGCAGTTTTACCACCGCTGCGGACTTTCAGAACCTGGTCATCGCTCGAGGTGGCGATGGTCATCTGGTCCGATTGTCGGACGTCGCTCGCGTCGAAGTCGGCTCGGTTGAAGAGCGCTCGCTGTATCGGGGCAACGAGGTTCCGATGGTCGGTCTGGGCATGATCAAGCAGTCGACCGCCAGCGTGCTGGAAGTCGCCAACGGCGCCAAGGCCGAAATGGCGCGGCTCCAACCGACGCTACCCGACGGTATGCAGCTCTCGCTCAACTTCGATTCGTCGGTATTCGTCTCCGGCGCGCTACAGGAAGTCGTATCGACCCTGTTCATCGCCATGGCGCTGGTGGTGGTGGTGATCTTCCTGTTTCTGGGCAATGTGCGTACCACGCTGGTGCCCGCAGTGACGGTACCCATCTCGTTGATCGGCACTTTCATCTTCCTGACGATGTTCGGTTTCACCCTGAACCTGCTGACGCTGCTGGCGCTGGTCCTGGCGATCGGGCTGGTCGTCGACGATGCGATCGTGGTTATCGAGAACGTCCATCGCCGCATGGTGGTTTACGGCGAGACGCCACTGGTCGCCGCTTATCGGGGTACCCGGCAGATCGGCTTCGCGGTCATCGCTACCACCCTGGTGCTGATCACCGTGTTCATTCCGCTGAGTCTGCTCCAGGGCGACATCGGCCGTCTGTTCTCGGAATTCGCGCTGACCCTCGCCGCCGCCGTCGGACTTTCCTGCCTGGTTGCGCTGTCGCTGGCGCCGATGCTGTGTTCGAAGCTGCTCAGCCCGCGGATGCATGAAAGCCGCGTCAGCCTTGGCGTGCACTGGCTGCTGGACCGCTCGCAGACGATCTACCGCCGCTGCCTGCTATGGTCTCTGCGCTGGCGCTGGATCGTGGTCGGCCTGTTCACCCTAGTGCTAGCACTCACCGCCTGGCTGTTCCAGCAGTTGCCCAACGAGTACACCCCTCAGGAAGATCGCGGCGCCTTTTTCGTGCTGATCGAAGGGCCGCCCGGCGCGACGTTCCACTACATGCAGGATTACTACGACGAGATAGAAGCGCGCTTGATGACGCTGGTCGATGCCGGTGACATCAATCAGGTATCGATTCGCGGGCCACGCGGATTCGGTAACGTCGAGAACTTCAATGACGGCATGGCCATCGTCTCGCTCAAGGACTGGGGCGATCGCCGATCGGCCTGGGACATCATCGCCGATGTCAGGTACCAGCTCTCCGACCTGCCCGGCGTGACTGCCACCCCGATCATGCGTCAAGGGTTCGGCGGCAGGGTCGAAAAGCCGATCCAGTTCGTCATCGGCGGCAGCACTTACGACCAGTTGGCGGACTGGCGCGACCGGCTGCTGACCCGCATTCGCCGTGATGGCAACAGCGGCCTCGAAGCGGTGGACAGCGACTACAAGGAGACTCAGCCGCAGCTACGCATCCGGATCGACTATAACCGCGCGGCCGCCCTGGGCGTTACCGTCAGCACCATCGGCAGTACGCTGGAAACGTTGTTCGGGGGCCGCAACGTCACGACCTATGTCGACGGCGGCGAGGAGTACGACGTCATCCTCGAGGGCGAGCGGAATAGCCAGCGCGCCCCCAGCACGCTGGACAACGTCCAGGTCCGCTCGGCGGCCAGCGGCGAGCTGATCCCGCTCGCGAGCCTGGTGACGGTGTCGGAGTTCGCCGGCGCCAGTGAACTCAATCGCTTCAATCGGATGCGCGCGATCACGCTGGAAGCCAACCTGCAGAGCGGCGTCGCCATCGGCGACGCCCTGGACTACCTGCAACGCATCGCCGACGAAGAGCTGCCCACCGAGGCGGTCATCGACTACAAGGGGCCTTCTCGCGATTACCGGGAAGCCAGCGGCGCGACCACCTTTCTTCTGCTGCTGGGCGTCGTCGTCGTATTTCTGGTACTGGCTGCACAGTTCGAGAGCTTCATTCACCCGCTGGTCATCATGTTCACGGTTCCATTGGCGATCAGCGGCGCCCTGCTGGGTCTCTGGGCCAGCGGACAATCCCTCAACATCTACAGCCAGGTGGGTCTGGTCATGCTGGTCGGCCTGGCCGCCAAGAACGGCATCCTGATCGTCGAATTTGCCAACCAGCTGCGGGACGAAGGAGAGGCCTTCTTCGATGCGCTGGTCGAGGCCGCCGTGACGCGACTGAGGCCGATCCTGATGACGACGGTCACCACCATGGCCGGCGCCATACCGCTGATTCTGGCTTTCGGTCCCGGCGCCGAATCGCGCATTGTCATCGGCACCGTGATTTTCTGCGGCGTTGCCGCCTCGACGCTGCTGACCCTGTTCATCGTGCCGGTAGCCTACGATATGCTGGCACGACGAACCGGTTCGCCCGGCGACATCAGCCGACGTCTGGAGCGCGACATGCAGGATCACGCTTCGACACCACCCCGCGCTAGCGGGGAGTAAAATTGCGACTACACTATGTTGACGACACCGCGACGACGACACCATGATCCTGGCGCTACGACAGCGATGCTTTAGCGATGACATCATGATGACGACGCGATGACAGTGACACGCCACAACGATCTGTTATCGATTCTGTCATCGCCTGCCCCGTCATGGTGTGGTCGATCACAGGTCGGGTCCGTCAGCGCGGGGGACTTTGCCAGATGCCCCGTGAGGTACCTTGCCAGATAACCTGTGAGGTACCTTGCCAGATAACCCGTAGGGTGGTCGTTCCCTCGAACCGGAGAGCTGAAAATGAGTCTGTTCCACCGTGACGACAAGGAAGCCGGGGCCAGCCGTATCGATGAAGACATGGCAGCCGCGGCCGAGCGCGCGCCTCATTTGGGGGATGATCCGATACGTGAGGAGCCCGCACTGATGCCAGATGGAGAGCCGCTGGAAGAGAGTATCGACGAGCCCTCACCCTACGCTGCCGCCTATCTGCCCCACGACAGCTGGGCCGACCGTTCGCGTCGGCGGCTGGACGATCAGATCAGCGATACCCGGGAAAGCTGCGACGACTTCGTGCAGCGCAATCCCTGGCAGAGTGTCGGCATCGCTGCACTGGGCGGAGCGTTGATGACCCTGCTGCTGAGCCGCCGTTGACACCCTGTTTTCCACCACTGATCGGTTGCCAAGCGCCGATCGCCATTGATGAATGATTAAGGACGATCCATGAGCCGTAATTATCGCGAAGACACGCGCCATTATTATCAAGACGCCAAACGCCGCGGTCGGAAAAGCCTCGACCGCGCTCGCCATCGGGCGGACGACGTCAGCCACGAACTCGCGGAGCATGCGGAAGAAGCATGGCGTGAGACCGACGACTACATCCACCGCAACGCCTGGAGCAGCATGGGTGTCGTGGCACTCGCCAGCTTCGCCATCGGCTTCTTCGTCGGTCGCCGCTAGAGAGCGTTGCCGACGGCCTGACACAGGCCGGCAGCGAAGGTCCGCGCCTGTCGGGTAAGGCGCCACCCTGATGATACGGCCCCGTGACGCAATATCTGCGCCACGGGGCCGTATCGTGTCGATGCAAGATCGACATCCGACCGACAGTCAACTCCCCTTTCAGCCCTCGTCGATCCCCAGTCGCCCGCCCCTTGCCCAGTCTTCCTTGTCGGTTTCGTGGAAGAATATCTGTACCGACTCCGCTGATATCCCATACGCCTGCACGAAAGCATCGGTGACCCGCTCGGCCAGTTCGCGCTTCTGTTCGACGTCACGGGGAAACTGCTGAATGGTCACGATGGGCATGCTAGCCTCCTCAAGGTGATAAGCCGGTGTGATCACCCTGCTCGGACAAGGTTTCACGCAGCTGGCGCAGCGATTGTGCATCGCTGCTGTCGGGCCATAGCCATGATCGATGGCCCGACAGCTCGATCGCCAAAAGCAGCGGGCCAAGTCGAATCAGACGGCACGTCTGCTTTTGCCAAGCCTGGGCATCTTCGGAACTTTCCCAGACCGGCTGTTCGTTTTCGTGCACGCAGCGCAAGTCACGCTGCTTTGGCGACGCGAGATATTGTCTGGCTGCCATCGCGACGGCGATGAAGGCCGCGATGGCGGCGTACCGATAATCGATCCACCAGCCTGCATACAAAGCCAAACCAAGCCCCACCAGGAGCTGGAAGGCCAGCGACAGCCTAGAGCGCCTGATGGCGACTGCGATCAGTGGTTTCGGCATGTTCGACGATCATCTGGACAAGACGGCGCATTTCCGGGTCCTGCGGCCATTCCCGGCGCATCAGCCAGGTGAATAGATCCTGATCCTCATTGGCCAGCAGCTCTCGATAGCGCTCCTTGTCGTCCGGCGAAAGTTCGTCGTAACAGGCCTCGAGGAAAGGCATCAGCAGCAGGTCCAGCTCCCACATACCGCGGCGGGAATGCCAGTACAGTCGTCTACGCGTGACATCTTCGTTGTCTGACATGGACTATCCTCGATCCGGTGAACTGAATGACTGCATTGATCCGCATTATACCCAAGGTACCCACCGGCCACTATTCAGGCGCGCCGGGTGACCGGCTAATGCGTTGTTTTCTCGAAAGTTGCGAAGTATGCTGAGACGACAATAACAGACGTCGGACGCCCATTGCGCGGTCTCTCGCCGCCTGGCCGAGGCTTCACGGAGAATGTCGATGACCAAGTCTGAACTGATCGAGCAGATTGCTGCCCGCCGAGCCGAGCTATCGGCGAAAGAAGTCGAGTCCGCAGTACGTGTCATCCTCGACGACATCACCAACGCGCTGGCTGACGGCGGGCGCGTGGAAATTCGCGGATTCGGCAGTTTTTCCCTGCATTTTCGCGAGCCTCGCACCGGGCGCAACCCGAAGACCGGCGACCCGGTCGATCTCGACGGAAAATATGTCCCGCACTTCAAGCCGGGCAAGGAACTACGCGAACAGGTCAATGCCAGCCGCGCGCTAGGCTATTGATCTCACCAGTCACTGCAGCCGGCGCCCGAGTCGACGGCTGCCACCGCGGAACGAATCGACGGCGAGAGCCGTTGGCGGTGTGTCACCAGGAAAACTTATGCGCTGGCTCAAAGGCGTCATCCTCGCCATCATCTTGATCGTCGTGTTGCTGCTGGGCATTCTGTTCGCGGTCAACAATCAGCAGCCGCTACCCCTGGACCTGATATGGGTGCAGCTGCCCCAGGCATCACTGTCGCTGTGGCTCCTGGTGGCACTTGCCTGCGGCGTGATTCTGGGCATGCTGGCCATGACTGGCATGTACCTGCGCCTGCAAACGCTGCTGACCCGCGCACAACGGCACAATCAGCAACAACGCAAGGAACTCGATCGTCTACGGACGCAGGAGTTCAAGGAAAGCGCCTGAATGAGCGATGTTCTGCTGCTGGCGTTGCTGGTGGCAGCCATTGCCATCGGCTGGATGCTGGGGCGCTGGGAGTCGGGACGATTCCGGGATCGTCCGCAACCGCCTCGCGGCTCCTTGCCGAGAGACTATTTCGTCGGTCTCAACTATCTGCTCAACGAGCAGCCCGATCGCGCCATAGAGACTTTCACGCAAGCCCTCGAAGTCAATAGCGACACGATCGAAACCCATATCGCGCTGGGCAACCTCTATCGTTCCCGCGGCGAGGCGGATCGTGCGGTACGCATCCATCAGAATCTGCTTGCCCGACCCACCTTGACCCCCGCCCAAAGCGGGCAGGTGCAGCTGGAACTTTCCCGCGACTTTCTCAACCTGGGTCTTCTGGATAGGGCGGAACGGCTGTTACTGTCACTTCAGAAAAGCCATGCCGACGACTCGCAGAAGCTTGCCGCGAAGCGCTTGCTGGTGGATCTTTTCGAGCGGGAAAAGGAGTGGGCGCAGGCCCTGGAAACCGCCCTGCCCCAACTGGTGCGCCAGGATGCCGACATCCGACGTGCCGCCGCACACTGGCATTGCGAACTGGCGAGCCAGCATCGCAGCAACAGTAGCCCATCTTTGGCTCGCAAGGCGCTGAAACAGGCGCTCAATATCGACGCTCGCTGCGTGCGCGCCAACTGGATGCTGGGCCAGCTCGAATGGGATATCGGCCAGTATCGAGACGCGGCTCGGCTCTGGCAACGTGTGCCCGAGCAGGATTGCAGCTTCACCACCATCGTTCTGCAACCGCTACGAGACGCCTACCGCCTGCTCGACGATGACACCGGCTGGTGGCAGTTTCTGGAGAAGCAACTGCAGCACAATCCGCAAACCACCGTGGTGATGATGGCGGCGGACACGTTGAGACAGCGACAGGGTACCGACATCGCCTGCGCCTTCGTCAGCGAACAGCTGCGCGAACATCCCAGCCTGCGTGGGGTCGACTATCTGATGGACCTCTACCTCGACGATAGCGATCCCGCAGAGCGCGACCGCCTGGAGCTGCTCAAACAGCATACCCATCAGTTGCTGAGCATCCGTCCCCGCCATCGCTGCCAGCGCTGCGGCTTTGGAGCCGAGCAACTCCATTGGCAGTGTCCGCGCTGCCGCAGTTGGGGCACCACAAAGCCGGTCACCGGGCTCGAAGGCGAATAGTCAGGCCCTGTCGGACAGGGAGCGCTCGATGTCGGCCAGGGCTGCCATCGGGTCAGCCGCCCGGGTGATCGCTCGACCGATGACCAGGTGAGTGCTGCCCGCCCACATCGCGGCTTCAGGCGTCATCACGCGTCGCTGGTCCCCCTGGTCGGCCATCGGGGGACGAATTCCCGGCGTCACCTTGAGGAACGCTCCGCCACACAGTTCGCGGATGCTCGCGCTTTCCCGTGCCGAACAGACGACGCCATCCAGTCCACTCTGCTGCGTCAGTCTGGCCAGTCGCTCGACCTGAGCTAGCGCATTCCCAGAAACGCCCGTCTCGTGAAGCTCGTCGTCAGACATGCTGGTCAGCACGGTGACGGCAATGAGGTGCGTCTTCAAACCTCGTTTCACCAATCGCTCGGCACTGGCTTCCATCATTCGACGGCCACCGGAGGCGTGCACGTTGACCATCCATACCCCCCGATCCGCGGCCGCTTCGACAGCGCCTGCCACCGTGTTGGGGATATCGTGAAATTTCAGATCGAGGAAAACCTCGAACCCCCGTTGATGCATGGCATCGATGGCCGCCGGCCCGGTCCGGGTGAACAGCTCCTTGCCGATCTTGACCCGGCAACGGGCGGGGTCGAGCGCATCGGCCAATGCCAGCGCCTGAGAGAGATCGGGGTAGTCGAGGGCAATGATGAGCGGCGATTCGGTGGCAGCCATGTCAAGTCTCCGGCAGTCGAGTTCGTGCGGGAGTATACCGAATGCCGCAATGGGATAGGTCGCTCCTGCCATATCCACGCCAGCTACTTTAGCCAGATTGAGTAGAAATTGACTGACAGGAATGATCGTTTTTTTCCGATAAAAAATCGTGGCGCAGCGTCGATACAAGGTAATGACGGGCGGTGTGAAACGACACCGGCCTTCACTCACCGACATCAAAAGAGAGATCGCCATGAAGACTCTGATCCATGCCGCACTGTTCTCGCTGTTCAGCTTCACCGCACTTCCCGTATTCGCTCAGGACGCTCCGGTCAACATCAACGAAGCTTCGGTCGAGACATTGGCCACACTTCCCGGCATCGGTGCGGTCAAGGCGCAAGCCATTGTCGATGACCGTGAAGCCAACGGTGACTACGCCAGCCTGGAAGACCTCACTCGCGTCGACGGCATCGGTGAAACCACTGTCAGCAACCTGTCCGAGAAAGCAACGCTGTAACGCCCAGCGCCGGGGCCAGCAACGGTCCCGGCGCGTCGACGCTTGTATTCCTCCCGATCGTCTCCATCTTGGCTAGCTAGGCAGCGTCAACGACGGAGACATCATGCCCCTGCTATTCCTGCTGACGATCTTCGCGATCGCGGACTTCGCTTTACTGTTCACCATTGGCGCCAAGATCGGCCTGCTGGCGAGCCTGATCTGGATCGTTGTCAGCGCCGCTTTCGGGATTCATCTGATTCGACGAGAAAGCCTGATCACGCTGCAGCGAGCCCGTGAGCGCATGGCCGCTGGCCAAATCCCCTCCGACGAACTGTTGGCGGGCGCCTCGTTTCTATTCGCCGGCATCCTGTTGATAGCACCCGGTTTTCTTTCGGATATCGTGGGTCTACTATGCCTGATCCCCGGCAGCAGCCGACTACTGCGTCGGTGGTCGGGGCGCACCGCTCGCAGCGCTGACGCCATGGGCCAGCGGAGAGGCAGGGAGGCTTCCGATGACTGGAACCTCCACCAGCAAGACGCCGGCCAATCGACCACAGGGGAACGAACTCACGATGGCGCCAAACCCGTGGAAGGCGAATATCTGGGAAAAGACAGGTGATCGCGCGGGATGAAGCCCCGGCCGAACGAGAAAATTTTCAGCCTGCCCCTTGAAACCGGCTATCCAGACCCAATCAAGGCAGCAGCGATAGCTTTAGGCCATCAGGCCGATTAACCGGAAGGCTAAGCCTTCGCCCCTTGAGCCTCGCTCATATGGGTATGTGCATTTGCAACATGCAACCATCAGGAGAACGTGAGCAATGAAAATCCGTCCCTTGCACGATCGTGTCATCGTACGTCGCAAAGAAGAAGAGCAGAAAACTGCCGGCGGCATCGTGCTTCCGGGCAGCGCCCAGGAAAAGCCGACCCGTGGTGAAGTGCTGGCCGTGGGCAATGGCCGCATCCTCGAAAGCGGCGAAGTGCGCGCGCTGGACGTCAAAGTCGGCGACACCGTGATTTTCAAGGAAGGCTTCGGCGTCGAGAAACAGAAAGTCGACGGTGAAGAGGTCCTGATCATGAGCGAAAGCGACATTCTGGCCGTCGTCGAAGGCTGATTGGCTCGACGCTCGACGATTCATCACGATTTCACGCATTACATTAGGAAGATCGAACAATGGCAGCTAAACAAGTCAAGTTCTCCGATGATGCTCGCAAGCGCATGGCGCGCGGCGTCAATGTTCTCGCCGACGCGGTCAAAGCGACCCTCGGCCCGAAAGGCCGCAACGTCGTCCTGGAAAAATCCTTCGGTTCACCGACCGTCACCAAAGATGGCGTCTCCGTTGCCAAGGAAATCGAACTGAAAGACCGGTTCGAGAACATGGGCGCACAGATGGTCAAGGAAGTCGCTTCCAAGACTTCCGATGCCGCCGGTGACGGCACGACCACCGCTACCGTTCTGGCACAGTCCATCGTCAACGAAGGCCTCAAGGGCGTCGCTGCCGGCATGAACCCGATGGACCTCAAGCGCGGCATCGACAAGGCCGTCATCGAGGCTGTCAAGCACATCCAGGCGCTGTCCGTTCCGTGCACCGACTCCAAGGCCATCGCCCAGGTCGGCACGATTTCCGCGAACGGCGACGCGCGCATTGGCGAGATCATTGCCGAGGCGATGGAAAAGGTTGGCAAGGAAGGCGTCATCACTGTCGATGAAGGCCGCGGCTTCGAAGACGAGCTGGAAGTGGTCGAAGGCATGCAGTTCGATCGCGGTTACCTGTCGCCCTACTTCGTGACCAACCAGGACACCATGGCGGTCGAGCTCGAAGATCCGTACATGCTGCTGGTCGACAAGAAAGTCTCCAACATTCGCGAACTGTTGCCGGTTCTCGAAGCTGTCGCGAAAGCGGGCAAGCCGCTGGCGATCATCGCTGAAGACATCGAAGGCGAAGCGCTGGCGACCCTGGTCGTCAACAACATGCGCGGCATCGTCAAGGTCGCGGCAGCCAAGGCGCCCGGCTTCGGCGACCGTCGCAAGGCCATGCTGCAGGATATCGCTATCCTGACCGGCGGCACCGTGATCTCCGAAGAAGTCGGTCTGAGCCTCGAGCAGGCCAACCTCGATCACCTGGGCAGCGCCAAGCGCATTACCATGTCCAAGGAAAACACCACCATCATCGATGGTGCTGGCGTCGAGTCCGACATCGAAGCGCGCGTTGCACAGATCCGCGCCCAGATCGAAGAGACCTCTTCCGATTACGATCGCGAGAAGCTCCAGGAGCGTGTCGCCAAGCTGGCCGGCGGCGTTGCCGTCATCCGTGTCGGTGCGGCTACCGAGTTCGAGATGAAAGAGAAGAAGGCTCGTGTCGAAGACGCGCTGCATTCGACTCGCGCCGCCGTCGAAGAAGGCGTCGTACCTGGCGGCGGTACTGCCATGGTTCGCGTCCTGACCCTGATTCAGGGCCTGACCGGTGACAACGAAGACCAGACTCACGGTATCGCCATTGCGCTTCGCGCCATGGAGTCACCGCTGCGTCAGATCGTGACCAACGCTGGCGAAGAAGCTTCCGTCATCGTCAATCGCGTCAAGGACGGTGAAGGCAACTTCGGTTACAACGCGCAGACCGGCGAATACGGCGATCTGTTCGAAATGGGTGTTCTCGACCCGGCCAAGGTGACTCGTACGGCTCTGCAGTCCGCAGCTTCCGTCGCCGGCCTGATGATCACCACCGAAGCCATGGTCGCCGAAGATCCGGACGACGCACCGGCAGGTGGCGGCGCGCCTGACATGGGCGGTATGGGTGGCATGGGCGGCATGATGTAATCATCACCCTGCCATCTCCTGGTTTTTCGGACTGTCGAAAGATTCAGGTATCATGGAAAGCCCCGCCATTGGCGGGGCTTTTTTTGTTTTCGAATCGTGCTGTCGCACGGGAGCCGTGCCGACGATATCGCCATGACCTTTTTTCTTGCAGGAGCTTATCGCGCATGCTCGATCGCATTCGCATCGTTCTCGTTCAGACGTTCCACCCGGGTAACATCGGTGCCAGCGCGCGCGCCATGAAGACCATGGGCCTGAGCGATCTGGTGCTGGTGGCACCGCGTCAGTTTCCGGACGAGGAAGCCACTCGCCTTGCCGCTGGCGCCACCGATCTCGTGGAACACTGTCGTATCGTGGATTCATTGTCCGAGGCCATTGGCGACTGTGTCCAGGTGATCGGCGCCAGCGCCCGTCTGCGCAGTCTGCCGCTGCCCTGCTACCATGCCCCGGATCGGATGGCCGCCGAGCTCTGGCAGCGCTTGCCGGAAGGCCCGGTCGCCATCGTCTTCGGCAGGGAGCGCTATGGATTGACCAATGACGAGATCGGGCACTGCACCCATCAGTTGAACATTCCCGCCAATCCGGACTATGGCGTACTCAATCTTTCCCAGGCCGTGCAGATCGTCGCGTACGAAGCGTTCCGGCAGTCCCGAGCCGAGGGCGGGCTGGCCCAGGCGCCCCGAGCCAACGGCCCCTATCCGACGGTCGAACAGCTGGAGTACTTCTACGATCATCTGCATCGTGCGCTGGACAGTGCCGGGTTTCTGACGCAGCCCCATGCCAGGACCGAAGCCCACTTGCGCGCCCTGTTCACCCGCGCCGAACCCAGCCGCAAGGAGCTGTCGATTCTTCGCGGCGTGCTCAACGCTCTGGAGGGGAGCAACCGATCCGAATGATCGTCGCCAAAGGTCTTTGACAGCGAAGCCATCGGAATAGAGAATGGGAATCGATATCATCCAGAAGGCGATGAAAGCGATGTCCTCCGAACGCTCTCAGCTCTACTACACCTGCGTCTTTCTACAGGTCTCCTTCCAGGCCATTACCCATTCGGTTCTGGCCAATACCGAGCAGACCAGCCGCTGCTGGCTCGATGCGCGGACGCTCGAAATGCTGCTGGATGAACTCAAGCGTTGCCGTCAGAATGCCTCCCCCTTTCGGGAGGTTCATTCATCGCTGGATCAGGCAACTTATCATTGCGGGTTGTTGATGGCTCAATGCCCGGGCGCGCTCGATCGACATCTTTGCCGGCATCATCTCGAGGCCATCAGCGCACCGCTCGGACAGGCCGTCCGGTCTCTCGCCACCGCTTCAGCACAATCGAACCGGACATCTTCCTCTGCCCGGGGGTTCCGCCACTGGTTTGGGCATTGAAGTCTGCTGAAGTCTAGAGGGTCGGCAGCGGGTCAGTTTGAGGTCAGCGTCGATCCCGAGACCCGATGAATTTGATCTTTAAGCCGGATTGGTGAATACCGCCCATAAAAAAACAGCGCCCGGAGGCGCTGTTTTCTGTGGGAGAACTCATTCAGCGAATCAGTCCTGACCCATCTGTTGCTTGATCAGATCACCGATGGTGGTCGGACCGTTCGGCTCGGCATCCTGATCGCGCTTGCCGCCGCCTGTGGTGCCGCGACGCGGCTCAACCTGATCCTTCGCCTTGATGGAAAGGTTGATGACACGGCTCTTGCGATCGACGTTGACGATCCGGGCTTCGACGCTGTCGCCTTCGTTAAGCACGTTGCGCGCGTCTTCGACACGGTCAGCGCTGATCTCGGAAGCCTTGAGCACGGCAACGACGTCAGTCGCCAGCTCGACGTGGGCTTCCTTGGCATCGACTTCGACGATACGACCGGTAACGACGGCACCCTTGTCATTGACAGCCAGGTACTCGGAGACCGGATCGGACTCGAGCTGCTTGATGCCCAACGAGATGCGCTCACGCTCGGGATCGATAGACAGGATGACCGCTTCCGCTTCATCGCCTTTCTTGAACTGACGGACCGCTTCTTCGCCAGTTTCGCTCCAGGAGATGTCGGAAAGGTGAACCAGACCGTCGATACCGCCTTCCAGACCGATGAAGATACCGAAGTCGGTGATCGACTTGATGGTACCGGCAACGCGGTCGCCCTTGTTGTAACGGCCGCTGAAGTCTTCCCACGGGTTGGTGGTGCACTGCTTGATGCCCAGGGAAATACGACGGCGCTCTTCGTCGATGTCGAGAACCATGACTTCGACTTCGTCACCGACCTGAACGACCTTGGACGGATGGATGTTCTTGTTGGTCCAGTCCATTTCGGAAACGTGGACCAGGCCTTCGACACCCTCTTCCAGCTCGGCAAAGCAGCCGTAGTCGGTCAGGTTGGTCACGCGGGCGTTGACCTTCATGCCTTCCGGATAACGGTCGACGATGTTGACCCACGGATCTTCGCCCAGCTGCTTCAGGCCCAGCGAAACGCGATTACGTTCGCGATCGAACTTGAGCACCTTGACATTGATCTCGTCGCCAACGGCAACGATTTCGCTCGGATGCTTGATACGCTTCCAAGCCATGTCGGTGATGTGCAGCAGGCCATCGACGCCACCGAGGTCGACGAAAGCGCCGTAGTCGGTGAGGTTCTTGACGATACCGTTGATCTGCTGGCCTTCCTGAAGGGTAGCAAGCAGCGCTTCACGCTCGGCACTGTTCTCGGCTTCGAGAACGGCACGGCGGGAAACGACAACGTTGTTGCGCTTCGGATCGAGCTTGATGACCTTGAAGTCCAGCTCTTTGTGTTCCAGGTGCGCGGTGTCGCGAACCGGACGCACGTCTACCAGCGAACCCGGCAGGAAGGCACGGATGGAAGCCACGTCGACGGTGAAACCGCCCTTGACCTTACCGTTGATCACGCCCTTGACGATCTCGTCCTTCTCGAAGGCCGCTTCCAGCTCTTTCCACGCCTCGGCGCGCTTGGCCTTCTCGCGTGACAGGCGAGTCTCACCGAAGCCATCTTCCACGGCTTCCAGTGCGACCTTGACTTCATCACCGATCGCAATGGTCATTTCACCATTGTCGTCGCGGAACTGCGCGACGGGGATCTGACCTTCGGACTTCAGACCCGCGTTGACGGTGATCCAGTCGCCTTCGATGTCAACCACGGTTGCCATGACGATGGCACCGGGTTCCATGTTGATGTCCTGGAGAGACTGTTCAAACAACTCAGCAAAGCTTTCGCTCATGTGATTCCTACGTGATCAACGTTAATGACGGTTGTACCAATGAGGGTTGTACCGTCTTCCTCCGTACCACCAGCAAGCACGGGCCTTATCGACATATCCCTGGGGATGTTGGCGCTGGTTCGACCTGCAACGACTTGTCAGTCGGATCATTGCACGTCATGACATCTTGCCAGGGGCCCCGGTAGCGGAAGTGCGTCGTCGGCTCATGCCGTGGAACCCCGAATCGAGCCACGAAGGCTCTATACCAGGTTCCGTTCGGCGATCAGCGTCTCGATACGCTCCACGACTTCCGGTATATCCAGCTGCGTCGTGTCCAGCTCCACCGCATCTTCAGCGGGCTTGAGCGGAGCCACGGAGCGCTGCATATCACGCGCGTCGCGCGCTTGGATTTCTTCTAAAAGGGTCGAGAGTCTAGCATCTTCACCCGCCTGCTGCAATTGTAGCTGGCGGCGTCTGGCGCGTTCCTCGGCCGAGGCCGTCAGGTAGATCTTGAGCGATGCATCCGGGAACACCACCGTCCCCATGTCGCGACCGTCTGCCACCAACCCGGGCGCCTGACGGAAGTCGCGCTGGCGCTGAAGCAAGGCATCCCGCACCGGCGGCAGCGCCGCCACCTGGGAGGCCGCACCGCCAACCCGCTCGCTGCGAATTTCGGTCGTCACGTCATCGCCCTCCAGCAGGATCTGCATCTTACCGTTCTCGACCGCGAACACCACGTCCAGCCCGTGGGCCTGGTCGGAGAGCGCCTGTACGTCATCGACCGCCACGCCATTGCGCAGCGCCGACAACGCCGTGAGCCGGTAGAGGGCACCGGAGTCCAGCAGGTGCCAGCCCATGCGCTCGGCAATCATCCGGCTGATGGTGCCTTTACCGGCACCGCCCGGCCCGTCGATGGTGAGAATAGGCGCTGCGTGGGTCATGTCGAAGTCTCCGTCAGCTCGAGCCCCACCTTGTTCGCCAGCGTGACGAAGCCCGGGAAGGATGTGGCGACGTTGGCACAATCGTCGATCACCACCGGCTCACTGGCTCGCAAGGCGGCAATGGTGAAGGCCATCGCGATGCGGTGATCGCCCAGGCTATCGACCTTGCCACCCAAGTAATTGGGCCGTTCGCCGCCCTTCCCGACGACATCGATGCCGTCGTCGTGGACAGTGGTGTCGATGCCCAGAATGGTGAGACCGTCGGCCATCGCCTGGATCCGATCGGACTCCTTGACGCGAAGCTCCTCGGCTCCGCGCAGGCGGGTAGTGCCCTCGGCGTTGGCCGCGGCGACGAAGAGCGCCGGGAACTCGTCGATCGCCAGCGGTACCTGGTCGACGGGAATGTCGATGCCCTTGAGCGGTGCATAACGGATGTGCAGATCGGCGACCGGCTCGCCGCCGACTTCACGCGGATTCTCGAGCCGCAGATCGGCACCCATCGCCTTGAGGATGTTGATCACGCCGATACGCGTCGGATTGACGCCGACATGTTCGAGTACCAGATCCGAGCCCGGCGTGATGGCCGCGGCGACCAGAAAGAAGGTGGCAGAGGAAATATCCGACGGCACGTCGATGGGCGCGCTGGTGAGCTCGCCGCCACCCTGCAATATCGCCAGGTCGCCATCGCGCTCGACCGGGTAACCGAAACCGTTGAGCATGCGCTCGGTATGGTCCCGGGTGGGGGCCGGCTCGCGGACGCGGGTTTCGCCCTCGGCGTAGAGCCCCGCCAGCAACAGGCACGACTTGACCTGGGCGCTCGCCATCGGCATGTCGTAGTCGAGGCCTTTCAGCGGCTGGCCGCCATGAATCTTCAGCGGCGGACGTCCGCCTTCGGCGGTATCGATCTTCGCCCCCATCAGACGCAGCGGATCGGCCACCCGCGCCATCGGACGCTTGGTCAGCGAGGCATCGCCGGTCAGTTCGGTATCAAAAGCCTGCCCGGCCAGCAGACCGGCAAACAGGCGCATGGCAGTGCCGGAATTGCCGACGTAGATCGGCCCCGCCGGCTTTTTCAGACCATGCAGGCCCACTCCATGCACCGTCACTCGGCCCTGATGCGGACCCTCGATGACGACACCCATATCGCGAAAGGCCTGCAGCGTCGCCAGACTATCCTCGCCTTCGAGAAAGCCCTTGACCTCGGTCACACCGTTGGCAAGCGCACCGAGCATGATCGAGCGATGAGAAATGGACTTGTCGCCGGGGACGCGAATTCGGCCGCTGACCGAACCGCCGGGCGATACCCGATACTGAACCTGTCGTGCTTCCATGGTCTGATAACTCGTCTGATTCAACAGCGTTTCAAAATAGTGTCTGGCGTGGCTGGCACGGTCGAACGTGCCCAGCATGGCGTCGCTATCGCCCTGCTCCACTGCCGTCCGCAGCCGGGCCAGGCCGGCTTCGAAGTCATCCAGCGCCGCCAGCAACGCGCCGCGATTGGCGGTGAAGATATCGCGCCACATGACCGGATCGCTGCCAGCAATCCGGGTGAAGTCGCGAAACCCGCCGGCGGCGTAGCGAAAGATCTCCAGCCGCTCGTCCTGGCGAGCCAGCGTGTCGACCAGCGAAAATGCCAGCAGGTGCGGCAGATGACTGGTCCGCGCCAGCACCTGATCATGCCGGTCCACCGGCATCTCGAGCACTTCGGCGCCGCAGCGCTGCCACAGCGAGCGCACCGCCGCGACGGCGTCCGAGGCCGTGTCAGCTTCCGGGGTCAGAATGACCTTGTGATGACGGTAGAGCGCCGGATTGGCGGCGGCCACACCGCTCTTTTCGGAACCGGCGATCGGATGCCCGGGGACGAAGTGGGTCGGTAGATGACCAAAGGCTTCCCGCGCGGCCTCGCAGACGCAACGCTTGGTACTGCCGACATCGGTCATGACACGATCACCGACCAGCGGCACCAGCTGGGCGAAGACCTGACGCATCGCCAGTACCGGTACCGCCAGCACGATGATATCGCTCTTGGCGACCAGCGGTGCGAGATCGCCACCGCCCTCGTCGATCACCCCCGTCCCGAGGCCGATGGCGATCTCGCCGCCATCGCGGTCACACGCCAGAATGCGCCCTGCGTAACCGTTGGCCTTGAGCGCGGCGGCCAGCGAGCCGCCGATCATGCCCAGCCCCACGATCAGCAGCGTCGGATCGGTACCGGATACATCGCCTGCCCGCATCCTAGAGCACACCCACCGGATAGGAACCGAGCACTTTCATGTCCTGCGCGCGACCACGGACTTCGGCCAGCACGCTGGCGATATCGGGCTGGTCGATATGCCCCTTGAAGTCGATGAAGAACACGTAATTCCAGGCCCCGGTTCGAGAAGGCCGAGTCTCCAGCCGCGTCATGTCGACGCGATGGCGGTGGAACGGCTCGAGCAGATCGTGCAGCACGCCGGGCTCGTTGCGCATGGCGACCACCACCGAGGTCTTGTCGGTGCCGGAGGGCGGCACCAGCTCGTTGCCGATGATCAAGAAGCGCGTGGAGTTGTCCGGCCGATCCTCGATCTTCTCGGCGACGTGGTCGAGACCGTAGAGCTGGGCCGCCATGTCACCCGCGATCGCCGCGCTGTGCCATTCGGTCTTGACCAGCCGCGCCGCTTCGGCGTTCGACGATACCGCGACACGCTCGGCGTGCGGATAATGCGCGTCCAGCCACTTGCGGCACTGGGCGAAGGATTGCGGATGCGAGTAGATGCGAGAGATCTTGTCCTGACGGGTGACGCTCGACATCAGCAGATGATGGTGAATGCGCAGCACCACTTCTCCGCTGATGTGCAGCCCGGAATCCATGAACGAGTCCAGGGTGTTGTTGACCACGCCCTCGGTGGAGTTCTCGACCGGCACCACCCCGTAATTGACCGCTCCCGCCTCGACCTCGCGGAAGACTTCGTCGATGGCGGCCATCGGCAGGCTGATCGCGCTATGCCCGAAATGCTTGAGTGCCGCCTGCTGGGTAAAGGTGCCCTCCGGCCCCAGATAGGCAACCTTGATCGGTTTTTCCAGCGCCAGGCAGGCCGACATGATCTCGCGGAACAACCGCGCCATCTCTTCGCCATGCAGCGGCCCGGGGTTATTCTCCATCACCCGGCGCAGCACCTGCGCCTCTCGCTCCGGGCGATAGAACACGGCATCCGGATCGTCGGCCGTCTTGACGTGGGCGACCTGCTGGGCGCAATCGGCGCGTTCGCTGATCAGCCGCATCAGTTCGCTGTCGATGGTGTCGATGCGTTGCCGCAGGGCAGCGAGATCCAGCGGCGCATTCGAGGAGTCACTCATGACCGTATCCTGAAGGAGGTGGGTGACGCCCCGCTCAACCGCGGCGGCGCTCGAAATCCTGCATGAAGGTGATCAGCGCCTGAACGTCGGCTTCGCTGACCGCGTTGTAGAGACTCGCGCGCATCCCGCCGACGCTGCGGTGCCCCTTGAGATTCAGCAGCCCTTCCGCCTCGGCCTCGCTCAGAAACACCGAGTTCAGCGATTCATCCGCCAGCGTGAATGGCACGTTCATGATCGAGCGGTTGACCGGATCGATCGGGTTGGCATAGAAATCGCTGGTGTCGATCGCCGTGTAGAGCGCCTCGCACTTGCGTCGGTTGATCGTCTCCATCTCGACCAGACCACCGATATCGTGCTTGAGCCACTGAAACACCAGACCGGCCAGATACCAGGCGTAAGTCGGCGGCGTATTGATCATCGAATCGTTGTCGGCGTAGACCTTCCAGCCCAACAGCGACGGCGTCTGCGGCAGAGCACGCTCGAGCAGGTCGTCGCGAACGATGACCACGGTGATGCCGGCAGGGCCGATATTCTTCTGGGCGCCAGCGTAGATGACGCCATATCGGCTCACATCCAGCGGCGCCGACAGGATCGACGACGACATGTCGCAGACCAGCGGCACCTCGACATCCGCCCCACCGGTAGCGGGAACGTAGTCGAAGGCAAGCCCCCCGATGGTCTCGTTATGACAGTAATGCAGGTAGGCGGCGTCTCCCGACAGCGATATCTCGTCCTGACGCGGCACGTGAATATAACCATTGCCCTGCGTCGAGCCCGCGACATGGGCACCGGCCAGATGCTCCGCCTCCTTGATCGCCTTGGCCGACCAGATGCCGGTATCCAGATAGTTGGGAGTACCACCCTGGCCTAGCAGATTGAGCGGCACGCAGGCGAACTGCATGGTGGCGCCGCCCTGCATGAACAGCACGCGGTAGTTGTCGGGAATCGCCAGCAGATCGCGGAGATCCTGCTCTGCCTGAGCGGCGATCGCCTCGAACGTCGGACTGCGATGACTCATCTCCATCACCGACGCCCCCTGCCCGCGATAGTCGAGCAACTCCTCGCGAGCGCGTTCCAAAACGGCGGACGGCATCGCCGCCGGACCAGCACAGAAGTTGTGCAGACGTGTCATTGCCTGGATCCCTAGATTGTGTCCGAAACTCGTCAACGGTTGAACAGCGCGACAATCCAGGCACCCCGGAGCCACCGGGGCGCCCTCCCCATCTCACTCGTTGCGCGGCTCGTCGTCGCTGTCGGCCGAATCATCGCTGTCGGCCGAACCCTCACTATCGACTGAGTCTTCGCCCGTTGGCGACGGCTCGCCCTCGACATCCGCCTGATCGCCTTCGACGATCTCGCCGTCCACCGCGTCACCCTCGGCCCACTCTTCTTCCTGCGGCTCGTCGACGCGCACGGTCTTGACCAGGTGCTCGTCTTCGCCGGTGCGGATCAGGGTGACACCCTGGGTGTTACGCGAGCTGATCGAGACTTCGGCAACACGAGTACGCACCAGTGTGCCGCGGTCGGTGATCAGCATCATTTCGTCGCTCGAGCGTACCTGCATCGCCGCGACCAGCGAGCCGTTGCGGGAGGTGGTCTGCATCGCGATCACACCCTGGCCGCCACGACCGCGAATCGGGAACTCCTCGAGCCGGGTGCGCTTGCCGTAGCCATTTTCCGATGCCGTCAGAATGTAGATCTGCTCGTCATTGCCATGGCTGCCGTCACTGCCGGTATCGACCTGATCGTCGGCTTCAGCGTCCGCATCGGCATCGATGGTCTGGCTCTGGGGGATGATCAGGCTGATCACCTCGGCGCCATCGAGCAGGCGCATCCCGCGCACGCCACGGGCGGTACGCCCCATCGCCCGCACGTTGCCCTCTTCGAACCGGATCGCCTTGCCGTTGGAAGAGAGCATCATCACGTGATCCGAGCCGGAGGTGATCGCGGCACCGATCAGGCGATCCCCTTCGTCGATATCGATGGCGATCAGTCCGACACTGCGCGGACGGGAGAACTGGTCCAGCGACGTCCGCTTGACCGTACCGCCAGCGGTGGCGAAGAAAATGTAGCTATCCTCGCGATACTCGCGCACCGGCAGCACCGCGCTGATCGACTCCCCGGCATCCAATGGCAGCAGGTTGACCAGGGGCTTGCCACGCGAGCCGCGGCTGGCATTGGGCATTTCGTAGGTCTTGAGCCAGTACACCTTGCCGCGACTGGAGAACAGCAGCATGGTGTCGTGCGTCGAAGCCACCACCAGATGCTCGATGACGTCCTCGTCCTTCATGCTGGTGGCCGACTTGCCACGTCCGCCGCGCTTCTGCGCCTGGTAATCGGAGATCGGCTGGGTCTTGGCATAGCCGCCACGGGAGAGCGTGACCACCATGTCCTCCTCGGCGATCAGGTCTTCCATCGACAGGTCGAGACGACTGGTGTGGATTTCGCTCCGGCGCTCGTTGCCGTACTGATCGCGAATCGCTTCCAGCTCCTCGCGGATGACCTCCAGCAGCCGATCCGGTGATGCCAGGATGAGATTGAGTTCGGCGATCCGTTCGAGAATGCTGAGGTACTCGTCGAGCAGCTTTTCGGTCTCGAGCCCCGTCAGGCGATGCAGGCGCAATTCCAGAATCGCCTGGGCCTGCGCCGGAGAGAGCCGGTACATCTTGCTGTCGTCGGTCAGTCCGTAGCCTTCTTCGAGATCTTCCGGCTTGCAGGAAGTCGCGCCGGCGCGCTCGAGCATGCCGGTCACCTGCCCCGGCTGCCAGTCACGGGCGAGCAGCTTTTCCTTCGCTTCGGCCGCGTTCGGCGAGCCCTTGATCAACTCGATCACTTCATCGATGTTGGAGATCGCGACCGTCAGGCCCTCGAGAAGATGTCCTCGCTCGCGGGCCTTCTTGAGTTCGAACAGCGTACGCCGGGTCACCACCTCGCGGCGGTGACGCACGAAGGCTTCCAGCAGCTGCTTGAGATTGAGCGTCTTGGGCTGACCATCGTCGAGGGCGACGATGTTGATCCCGAACACGTTCTCGAGCTGAGTGTGCGCAAACAGGTTGTTGACGACGACGTCGCCGGACTCGCCGCGCTTGATCTCGATCACCACGCGCAGCCCGTCCTTGTCGGACTCGTCACGCAGTTCGGCGATACCCTCGACCCGGCGCTCCTTGACCAGCTCGGCGATCTTCTCGATCAGTCGCGCCTTGTTGACCTGGTAGGGAAGCTCGGTAATGACGATATGGTCACGGCCGCTCTTCTTGTCGAACTCGACGGTGTGCTTGGCGCGCACGTAAATGCGGCCGCGGCCGGTGCGATAGGCCTCGATGATGCCGGCACGGCCGTTGATGATCCCCGCAGTGGGGAAATCGGGGCCGGGGATGTACTCCATCAGGTCATCGACCGTCAGCGTGTAATCCTCGATCAGCGCCAGACAGCCGTTGATCACTTCCACCATGTTGTGCGGCGGAATGTTGGTCGCCATGCCCACCGCGATACCGGAGGCACCGTTGATCAGCAGGTTCGGCACCTTGGTCGGCAGCACTTCGGGAATCCGCTCGGTGCCGTCGTAGTTGTCGACCCAGTCGACGGTGTCCTTCTCGAGATCGGCGAGCAACTCATGGGAGAGGCGCGTCATGCGCACTTCGGTATAACGCATCGCCGCGGCGTTATCGCCATCGATGGAACCGAAGTTGCCCTGGCCGTCGACCAGCACGTGGCGCATCGAGAAGTGCTGCGCCATCCGTACGATGGTGTCGTAGACCGCGCTATCGCCGTGAGGGTGATATTTACCGATGACATCGCCGACCACGCGCGCCGACTTCTTATATGGCTTGTTCCAGTCGTTGCCGAGTTCATGCATCGCGTAAAGCACACGACGGTGAACCGGCTTCAAACCATCGCGGACGTCAGGTAGCGCACGCCCGATGATGACGCTCATCGCGTAGTCCAGGTAGGACTGCTTGAGCTCATCCTCGATGTTGACTGGCAGAATTTCTCTGGCGATATCACCCATGGGTCGTCAAATCCTTTGCACCGCTGCCACGACCGGAGGTCCGGCCGTGGCAGCGTTATTAAAGCCCTGGCAAGGCGGCCAAGTGGCTCAGCCACACAATCACGGGATCATACCATTTCAGGGCCTTCAAAGGCAGGCGTTGACGCGCTTTGACCAGGTTTTCTACTTCGTTTCGAGTGTATCGACCACCAGCGGTCCCAATCGCTGTGCCCATTCCCCATCCATCGCGATCACCTGAGCGCTTTTTTGATCCAGCAGCACGAAGGTCAGTGTCGCTGCCGCCACCAGTTCGCCGCTGCCGACGTGGGTGATTCTATGCCCGACCACCCCGCTGCGACCGCCGACGCGGGTCAGACAGGTCTCGACCTCGAGATCGTCGTTCATGACCGCCGCGCGGCGGTAATCGATGTTGAGATTGACCACTACCAGCGCCACGCCTTTTGCCAGCCCGTCAGCGAACTCGGGATGGGCATCGACGTAGGCCCAGCGCCCCTCCTCGAGAAATTCCAGATACCGGGCATGATTGACGTGGCCGTAGCCATCGAGATGGAAGCCGCGAACGCGGACAGCGGTCACGGTGGTGCGTGAATCCATGGAAGCCTCTCCTGGTTGGGCGCAAGGGTTTTGCCGTAGCTCGTGGCTCGCAATCAAAAACATACGCTCGTTTGAAACACTCACGCAAATTTCGACGTGTCACCTTGGTGGTAACGGATGGGTCGTTTCGACATAATATGCCTCCTTTCAAACGGAACGGGCGCATGTGGTTCAAGCACTGTCATCTGTATCGCTGCCATGATACCGAGGTTCTCTCGCTGGAGGATCTGGAAACCGCG
Organism: Salinicola sp. CPA57; assembly: GCF_003206035.1. Lineage (NCBI taxonomy): Bacteria > Pseudomonadati > Pseudomonadota > Gammaproteobacteria > Oceanospirillales > Halomonadaceae > Salinicola > Salinicola sp. CPA57. Next base: position 84,850 of record NZ_PZJR01000012.1, on the reverse strand, counting down.
CTGGCAGAATTTGCGTTTCGCCCCGTCTCCCCGCGTGAAGCACGCCGGGTTGGCTGGAGCGCACCGGCCGGTCGTCGCAGCGAACAACGCGTACATGAAATTCAGGGCCACCGGCTGCTGTCGATGCTGCGCCAGGAGCGCCTGCTGCCGGCAGCCGTGGTCAATGACGAGGTCAATGAGCGTAGCGAGGCGCGCGAGCTTTCCGAGGGCCAACCGCTGTCGCGCCGTGAACGTCAGCTGCTCAAGGAACAGGTGATGGAGGAGCTGCTGCCGCAAGCCTTCACTCGCACGCAGCGGGTCGAACTGTGGTGGGACACCCGCACGCGGCTGATCGGCATCAACGCGTCCAGCCGCAAGCGGGCGGAAGAGGTGCTGGATCTGCTGCGCCAGACGCTCGGCTCGCTGAAAGTGACCCCGCTGGCAACGAAAACCCCGCCGTCGCGCGGCATGACTCAGTGGCTGAGCGATCCCGGCAGCCGCCCTGCCAGCCTGCTGCTCGGCGATCAGGTCGAACTGCGCGCCGCCGAGGACGACGGCGTGCTGCGCGCGCGTCAGGTGGATCTCGACAGCGAAGAGATCCAGTCGCTGCTCGAGAACGGACGTCAGGCGAGCCAGCTCAGCCTGGGCAGCGAAGGTCAGCTTCGGGTGATGCTGCACGACGACCTGGCGCTCAAATCGCTGCAGTTCGATGACGCGCTACTGGATGAAGCCAGCCAGAGCGATAGCGGAGAGGACCCGATCGTCAGTCTCGAGACGGACTTTGCCCTGATGTCGCAGACCCTGGCTACCTTCGTCGCCCAACTGATCGAATGGCTGGGTGGCGAAGCCGACCCGGCAACCCCGACGCCATGACGACCCGCACCGATACCGACAACGGCGCCGCAGCCGACAAGAACACCACGGCCGGCAATTCGCACAGCGCCGAGGCGGCGATCGATCTCGATCGCTTCGCCGACATTCGCCCCTATCATGACGAAGAGGTCGAGGCCGTACTGGCCCGACTGGCGCATGACAGCGAACTGCTTGACGCGATCACTCGCTTCCGGCTGCCGCGCCTGGCGCGTTTCGCCCCGCCGCTGGCACGAGCGCTGGCGAGCTTTCGGCTGCAGCGTGAGATGCGCGGCGTCAAGACCGTGCGCGATCTTCAGCTGCGCATCGCCGACTACATGGCGCACATGATCAACAGCTCCACCCGCGGCTTCGAAGTCGAGGGGCTGGATCGGCTGTCACCGGATCAGGCCTACCTGTTCATCGGCAATCATCGCGATATCGCCATGGACCCGGCTTTCGTCAATTACGCGCTCTACCGTGCAGGCCATGACACCGTGCGCATCGCCATCGGCGACAACCTGCTGCAGAAGCCGTACGTCACCGATCTGATGCGGCTCAACAAGAGCTTCATCGTGCCGCGCTCGATCAAGGGCAAACGCGCGATGCTGGCCGCCTATCAGTCACTGTCGGGCTACATCCGCCACTCGATCACCGACGACAACCACTCGGTCTGGATGGCGCAGCGCGAGGGCCGGGCCAAGGACGGCGTCGACCGCACAGACAGCGCCATCGTCAAGATGCTGTGCATGGCCCGACGCCTGGAAGAAGGCGACAGCGATATCGGCAATGCCGTGCACGAGCTCAAGATCGTCCCGGTATCGATCAGCTACGAGTACGACCCCTGCGCCATCAACAAGGCCCGCGAGCTGCATGCCAAGGAAACCGACGGCGCCTACCAGAAGGTCGAGTTCGAAGACATTTTCTCCATCGTCGCCGGCATCACCGGCGACAAGGGGCGCGTCAAACTCAGGTTCGGCACGCCGCTCACCAGCGATTTCGAGACTGCCGATGAAGTCGCCGCCGAGATCGACCGCCAGGTACTGGCGAACTATCCGACCTATCCCAGCCATCAGCTGGCGCTGGCCGAAACCGGACTGGCCCCGGAACTGGTCGATCTATCCGGGGTGACCGCGGAAGATCGCGAACGCTTTCAGGCGCAGCTCGCCACGGTTCCCGATACGCTGCGTCACTGGTGGCTGCTGCAGTACGCCAATCCGATTCTGAACCGAGCCGGAAAAGCGCACAGCCGAGACGCGTAAATTCGCACCCCGCTCACCATCGAATCCATACTGCCATCGAATCTCTGCCGCCATCGCCCCGCGATGGCGGTTTTTTAATGGCCACGCGTTCACCTGCCTGGATAAGCGCTATTGCAGGAGAAACGTTACCTGCCCTGAAACAGCGTTATCTCCCTGAAACAGCTTCCCTGAAACAGCTTCCCTGGAACAGCTGTCCCGGAACAACGTTCCTGGCCTGGAAAACGTTACTTGCGCCAGAAGAACGGCATCAACAGCACCAGCACGGTGAGAATCTCGAGGCGACCCATCAGCATGCCGATGGAGAGCAGCCATTTGGCGGCGTCCGGCAGCGAGGCGAAGTTGCCGGCGGGCCCGATCGTATCGCCCAGCCCCGGGCCAACGTTGGCCAGCGCAGTCGCCGCACCGGAGACGGCGGTGACCATGTCGAGCCCCAGCGCCGCCAGCGCCAGCGACAACACCGCCACGGCCAGAAAGAAGAAGAACGAGAACGCGATGACGGCGCGCACCACCTCGTCATTGAGCGGGCGGCCGTTGTAGCGCTGGGCGAAGATGCCACTGGGATGCACCAGATAGCGCAGCTGATTGGCCAGCAGCAGCCCACCGATCTGGAAGCGGAAGATCTTCATGCCGCCGCTGGTCGAGCCGCTGCAACCGCCGATGAAGGTGATGAAAAAGAAGGTGGTGACCGCCAGCGGGCCCCACTGGGTGTAGTCGGCGCTGGCGTAACCGGTGGTCGTCACGACCGAAATGACGTTGAACGCCACATTCGTCAGCGCCTGAAAAGGCGCATCGGAGAACGCCAGGATCCGGTAAAGCGTCAACGTCGCGATCACCAGGGTCAACAGGGTCACAAGGCCGCGTACCTGCTGGTCCTGCCACAGCGCGCCGCGGCTATCGCGCAATAGCCGAATATAGAGCACGAATGGCAACGCGCCGCCGAGCATGAAAAGACAACCCAGCCACAGGATCAGCGGTCGATCGTGATAGATGCCGAACGAAGCGTCGTAGTTGGCGAATCCCCCGGTGGAGACCGAGCTCATGGCATGCACGATGGCGTCCAGCGTGCCCATGCCGGCCAGCCGATAGCTCAGAATCGCGGCCAGGGTCACCCCGAGATAGATGAGGGTCGACGCCTTGGCGATGCCGCCGGCGCGGGGCAGTACCTTGTCCGACCAATCGGAGGATTCGGTCTGGAACAGGCGCATGCCACCGACCTTGAGGAACGGCAGGATCGCGATCGCCATCACGATGATCCCGATGCCGCCCAGCCACTGCATCAGCCCGCGCCAGAGCTTGAGGCCATCCGACAGGTTTTCGATGCCCGAAAGCACGGTGGAGCCGGTGGTGGTGATGGCCGAGACCGACTCGAATACCGCATCGGTGAACGACAGCTGCGGCGCGCCCAGCACCATCGGCAGGCTGGCGAAGGCACTGATCACCGCCCAGCTCGAGGTGGTCAGGATGAACATATGCCGGGTCTTCAATTCCACCGGCGTGCGCCATGTCCATGCCAGCAGCGTTATCGATACGACCGCCACCAGCCCCATCGACTTGAGAAACGCCCACAGATCCGGGTCGTTCTCGAGCCCCAGCAGAATCACCGGTGGCACCATGAACAGCGACAGCACGACCAACAGCAGCGCCAGAATCTTTAAAATTGGCTTGGCGTCTTGCAAGACTTCCTCCCGATCCCCTTCCGAGCTCCACGACGTCGAGGTCTACTGGCCTCGGACCGCCTGGCTCGCCCTGTCGCGTTGAACCGCGTTATCGTTCGTTCTGACGTTCGCCCTGACGTTAACGAGCCTGGCTTTTCTGCGTGGCTGCGAACCCATTACACAACGAGCAAACCGGTGCGATGATAGGCCATCCCGGCGCGCAAGACACGACCCCGCCTGCATTTCTTGTGGGTGCGCTCCACCGTTCGCCCAGGACTCGCGGCCACCTCTCGGATCCGCTCTGGCCGCACGGCGAGATATGCTATGGTGGCGCCATCAAAGCTCCAATTTACAAGCCAGTCACTAGAGGAAAGCCCCCATGAGTTCCGCCTCGGAAATGCAGAAGACCCGCGTCATCCAGGAACTTCGCGCCTTCATCAAGAAACTGCTGCAGGAGCCCGGCATCCTCGAGAATTCGCTGGCCATCGCCAAGCGCCACTCCGACGGCAGCAACGACACCCAGGCCTGGGCGACCATCGCCAACGAGATTTCGGATACCACCAGCGTGCATATTCCAGAAGACCCGGCCGAGCATTCGGAAGCGGACCGGCTGTTTCTGGACGTGTTGCGGGAAGTCGTGGGGGAAGAGAAGGCGCTTTATTGAGCGGTAAGCCGTAAGTTCTAAGCTTTAAGCTGGAAGAGAGAAGAAAAAGCAAGGCCGGCGGATGCCGGCCTAGGTATAGACTAAATGCCATCGCAACTATCTGGCAGATCGTCATTATCAATATCGGGCGATGAACATTCCCATCCGCCTTCTGTCTGACGCGTCAAAACAAGGCTGTCACCGCCGAAATTGCCGACTTTGTCATCGAACGTGAATGTGATCGTCGGATTGGCTACGTTTCCTTCATCATCCCTACCATCAAACTCTGCCAAAACTATCTTCCCATTTTGGACCGCGTCTGCTGACAAGCCTATATCCTCAACATCAGCCACGGCCCTACCTTCTTGAAATGCCAACTCAGCAGGGGTCTGAAGAGATTTCATCGTTGATAGGGCTGCACTGATTTGAGAACGCGCAACATAGTTTTGATACTGCGGAATTGCGATCGCGGCAAGGATGCCGATGATCGCGACGACGATCATGAGTTCGATCAGGGTGAAGCCGCCCTGCCGGCGGGTCTGTCGTTTCAGGTTCTGCATCGTGATTCCCTGCCTTGCCGTTATTGACTTGATCGTTAAGCCGATAATTGACCGATGGGCGCGGCGCCCGCCGTCGTGCCCATCGAACGCCCCGACCCTTGCGCTCCCCGCCTTTCCGAGCGCCATCGAGGGGGTCGAGCAATCCCGAACCGCCTCGATTCGCTCACGATTTCTCATACGTAAAGATACGCAAAGTTACCTTCGGTGACACTCCACTCGCCTTATCGGCCGGTTGCGAAGAATACTTAAAGAAAAAATGACGTTCGCCGATAGCAGACTCATCAGAGACGGTGAAGATCGGCTTTTCAGGTTTCGATCGATCGCCTGCCCGTTCGTCAGCCAGTCAGCCGGGGCGCCTACTTCCATGCCGGACGTCATCACATCGCGTGCACAGAGCAGTCTCGCTCAGCGCTTTATCGAACATCGTCTGATCGGCGCGGCGGAGTGCAAGCAGGCGTTCCGTGAAGCGGCTGACAAGCAGCTGACGCTGCTGGAGTTTCTGGTTCGGGCAGGTCGCATCGATGCCCGCGAGGCCGGCATTCTGGCGGCCCGCGAGTATGGCCTGCCGTTCATGGACCTGACGCAAGTCGACTGGGACAAGCTGCCGGTCATCGAGCCGGTGGCGGACAGGGTCATCCGTCGTTTTCCGGTGCTGCCGCTGGCGCGCGACGACCGCCGCCTCACCGTGGCGATCGCCTTCCCCGCCACGCTGGCGAACCTGGACGAGCTGCAGTTCACCACCGGACTCGCGATCGAGGGCGTGCTGGTGCCGTTCGATCAGCTGGAACGGGCGCTGGCCAAGCGTTACCAGCACCAGGAGACCTCCGGCATGCTGGAAGCGCTGGGGGAAGCCAGCGATTCGCTGACACTGGATACCAGCGAGGCGGATCTGGCGAGCGAAGCCGCGGCTTTCGACAAGGGCGGCGAGGAAGACGAGCCGGTGGTGCGCTTCGTCAACAAGATCCTGCGCGACGCCATTCATCGCGGCGCGTCCGACATCCACTTCGAGCCCTACGAATCCAGCTACCGGATTCGCTTTCGCGTCGACGGCATGTTGATCGAGATCGCCCGGCCGCCGCTCAACCTGCGCACCCGCCTGGCCGCGCGGCTCAAGGTCATGGCACGGCTGGATATTTCCGAACGCCGCCTGCCCCAGGACGGCGCCATGAAGATTCGCCTGGACGCCAATCGGGCCATCGATTTTCGCGTCAACACGCTCCCTACCGTCTTCGGCGAGAAGATCGTGCTGCGCCTGCTGGATGCACGGACCGCCAGCTTCGGCATCGATGCGCTGGGCTTTGCCCCGGATCAGCGCCGGCTGTTCGAAGCCGCGCTGGTCGAACCCCAGGGCATGATTCTGGTGACCGGCCCCACCGGCAGCGGCAAGACGGTCACGCTCTACACCGGCATCCATCTGCTCAATACCGAAGAGCGCAATATCTCGACCGCCGAAGACCCGGTGGAGCTCAAGATGCCAGGGGTCAATCAGGTCAACGTCCAGCCGCGCATCGGCCTCGACTTCGCCAGCGCCCTGCGCGCCTTTCTGCGCCAGGATCCGGACGTGGTGATGGTCGGCGAGATCCGCGATCTGGAAACCGCGGAGATCGCGGTCAAGGCAGCGCAAACCGGCCACCTGGTGCTGTCGACGCTGCACACCAACTCGGCGGCCGAAACCCTGACGCGACTTCGCAACATGGGCGTCGCGAGCTTCAATATCGCCAGTTCGGTGTCGCTGATCATCGCCCAGCGCCTGGCCCGCCTGCTCTGCCCGCGCTGCAAGGCGCCGGCGGAGATTCCTCTGGAGGCGCTGCGCCGGGAAGGGGTCTCACCGGAGAAGCTGGCAGGCGCCACGCTCTACCGCGCAACGGGTTGTGACCACTGCACGCTGGGCTACAAGGGCCGCATCGGGATCTACGAGGTCGTGCCGGTGGACGATGCCATGAGCCAGTTGATCATGGCCGACAGTCACGCACTCGATCTGGCACGCAAGGCGCGCGATGCCGGATTCCCCGGGCTCCGCCAGAGCGGCATCGACAAGGTGCTTCAAGGCGTGACCAGCCTCGAGGAGATCAATCGCGTGACCACCGACTAGCCAGGTCGCGGCTACCGGCGGCCTTGCAGCCCTCTTTTCGTCGATTCACCGTCAGGAACGCACTCATGGCGATCACGCTCAAGTCAGCCAAATCGGTGAAGCCTGCCAAGCCCCCCAGACGGGTCGTGATGCACCGCTGGCAGTGGCGTGGCAAGAATCTGCGTGGCGAAGTGGTCTCCGGAGAGCTCATCGCCGGCGATATCGGTGACGTGCGCAAGGAGCTGACGCGTCAGAAGATCATCGTCAAGCGGATCACGCGCAAGACCGGCATGTTCGGCCTGGGCCGGGTCAAGGCGCGGGACATCACGCTATTCTCCCGCCAGCTGGCGACCATGATCCGGGCCGGCGTGCCGCTGCTGCAGGGCTGCAAGGTCGTCGCCGAGACACTCAAGAACCCGGCCATGCGCAATCTGGTCGAAACGCTGGCCAACGATATCAGCGCTGGCTCCAGCTTTTCCGAAGCGCTGGCCAAGCACCCCTCGCGGTTCGATCGAATGTTCATCAACATGGTTGCCGCCGGTGAACAGGCCGGTGCGCTGGACAAGATGCTCGAGCGCGTCGCCAGCTACCGCGAGAAGATCGAGACCCTGAAGGGGCGGGTCAAGAAAGCGCTCTACTACCCGACAGCGGTGGTTCTGGTCGGCATTGCGGTCACCGCGCTGCTGCTGGTCAAGGTCGTGCCTCAGTTCGAGAGTCTGTTCCAGGGATTCGGCGCCGAGCTACCCGCCTTCACTCAGTTCACCGTGCACCTGTCCCAGTTGACCCAGGCTTACTGGTGGCAGGCGATGCTGGTCATCGCGGCCGCCATTTTCGGTCTGCGTCAGGCGATCAAGCGCTCGCCGGCGTTTGCCTATCGCGCTCATCAGCTGATGCTCAAACTGCCGGTGCTCGGCAATATCGTCGACAAGGGTTCGATCGCACGCTTTTCACGCACGCTGGCCACCACCTTCAACGCCGGCATTCCGCTGGTCGAGGCGCTCGACACCGCCGCCGGCGCCACCGGCAACCGGGTGCATCAGCGCGCCATCGCCAGCATTCGCGAGGACGTCGGCTCGGGGCAGCAGCTCAACTTCGCCATGCGCCGCACGCGGATCTTTCCGGTCATGGCGGTGCAGATGGTCAGCATCGGCGAGGAGGCCGGCGAACTGGACACGATGCTCGACAAGGTGGCGGAGTTCTACGAAGAAGAGGTCGACAATCAGGTCGACGCGCTGACCTCGCTGCTCGAGCCGTTCATTCTGGTGGTGCTGGGCACGATGGTGGGTGGCCTGGTGGTGTCGATGTATTTGCCCATTTTCCAGATGGGTTCCGCCATTTAGGTTGTTATTCATGACTGCGCGCATCCGCCGCGTTGTTGCCCGCCACCTCGAAATCCTCACGGACAACCGCGTCCGCTCCGGGTTCTCGGCGTCGGGCGCCTAGCGGCAAAAGCGCTCGACAATGAATCTCGACCTCAGCGCACTCAAAAGCCAGCTTTCATATGCGTTACCCTTAGCGCTGACTATTTATTCGATGTTCGTGGAGCTTCCGTTGTCCGATCTTCCCCCTTTGCTTACTTGGCCGCTGGCGTTCGTGTTTGGCGCTGTGGTGGGTAGCTTCCTCAACGTGGTCATCGTGCGTCTGCCGGTGATGCTGATGCGGCGCTGGCGTGCCGAGGCGCTGGAAGCGCTGGAGCAGCCGGCAGAAGCCGATTCCCGCTACAATCTGGCGACGCCGCGCTCTCACTGTCCCAGCTGTGGGCATTTCATTGCCTGGCATGACAACTTGCCGCTGGTTGGCTGGCTCAAGCGACGCGGCCGTTGCGCGGCGTGTGGTACGTCGATCAGCGCCCAGTATCCGCTGGTCGAGCTGGCAGCGGCACTGCTGTCAGTGGCGGTCATCGCACTTCACGGGGTGGATTGGCAAAGTCTGTGGTTGATCGGCGCCTGCCTGAGTCTCCTGGCCCTGGCGGTGATCGACTGGCGGACCCAGCTGTTGCCGGATGCGTTGACCCTGCCGCTACTCTGGGCCGGGCTGCTTTACCAATGGCTGTTCGCACCGCTGATGCTGGAGAGCGCCGTGCTGGGCGCTGTCGCCGGGTATCTGTCGCTGTGGTCGGTCTACTGGCTGTTCAAGCTGGTTACCGGCAAGGAGGGCATGGGCTATGGTGATTTCAAACTGATGGCGGCACTCGGTGCCTGGCTCGGCTGGCAGAGCCTGCCGCTACTGCTATTGCTTTCCGCAGGCGTGGGGGCGATCGCCGGTCTGATACTTATCGCGTCTCGCCAACAGGATCGAGATCAGACGATGCCCTTCGGCCCCTACATCGCGCTGGCCGGATGGATCGTGCTGCTGGTCGGCGCTCCCCTGCTGGCAAGCTATCAGGCGCTGCTACTGGGAGGCTGGGGATGAGCACCCACGTCACGAAGACCGAGGGTAAAAGCGGTACCCGGGTCGTCGGTGTCACCGGCGGGATCGGTTCCGGCAAGAGCGCGGTGGCGGAGGCCTTCGGCGCCCTCGGCATCGGTTGGGTCGACGCGGACCACGTGGCCCGGGAAGTCGTCATGCCCGGCGAGCCCGCCCTGGTCGCCATTGCGCAGCGCTACGGTCCGACGATCCTCGACGCGAACGGCACCCTCGACCGCCGCGCGCTGCGAGCCCGGATCTTCGACGACGAGAACGAACGTCAATGGCTGGAACGGGAAACGCATCCGCGTATCCGCCAGCGGCTGCTGACGCACCTGGAGCGGCTACGCGACACCGGCGCGCCCTACTGCCTGCTGGTATCGCCGCTGCTGATCGAATCCGGGCAACATCAGTTGGTCGACCGGATTCTGGTCGTCGATGCCCCCCGGGACATTCAGATTCAGCGTACCCTGGCGCGAGACGGTGTCGACCAGCGCCAGGTGGAATCCATACTGGCGGCTCAGAGCCCTCGGGAACGCCGCCTTGCAGCGGCCGACGACGTCATCGACAATGGTGGCGACCGACACAACCTGCAGGAGCAGGTTGCCCGCCTGGATGCCAGGTATCGTCAGCTGTTCGCTCAAGCGATCCAGTGACTCGCGACACAGTTGTCTTCGCGTGACAGCGCTTATACGACAGCGCTTGTGCGACCGCCCTTACACAACAGCCATCGACACGACATTTTCCCCATGACTCGACGTAACGACCCAAGCAACGATGCCAGTCACGATTCAGGGACGGGGTCAGGCGCGACCAAAACGCTGACCGTTGCCTGCCCGCAATGCCGGAAATCGGTCGAGTGGACGTCCGAGAATCCCTATCGCCCGTTCTGTTCGAAGCGCTGCAAGCTGCTCGACCTGGGCGCCTGGGCGGACGGTTCGCACCGCATCGCAGGCGAACCTCACATGGACGAAACCGAACTCGACGAGCTCATCGACCGACTCGAACGCGGTCAGGAATGACGCTGCGGGATCCCGTCCCGCGATAACGCGATCCAGATCCCGCCAGCCCCGACTCGAACGACAGACGCCGCGCGAATTGCGCGGCGTCTGTCGTCATGCCTCTCGATAGCCTGTCGGCGTCAGTCGCTATCGTTACGCCAGAAATCCCGAATCGAGGCGATACCCTGGGCACCGACGGCCCGGGCCTGATTGGCGTGGTGGCGCGTCATGCCGCCCAGCGCAAAGACCGGCATCGCGGCCGTCTCCACCATCTGCTGGAAATCGTGCCAGCCAATGGTCGTCGCGTCCGGATGCGACGGTGTCGGCGCCAGCGGCGACAGGGTGACGAAATCGCAGTCGATCAGCCCCGCCTGGGCGAGCTGCTCGTCGCCGTGGGTCGATGCGCCCAGCCACTTGTCGCTGGGGATGGGACGGTGCTTGAGCTCCATCAGTCGCGCGCTGGTCAAGTGGATGCCATCGGCATCGACACGCTGCAGCCACTCAGGGTCCGCGTTGAGCAGCAACTTGGCGCCATGTTCGCGGCACAGCGCGAGCGTCTTCTCGGCGCGAGCCTGATAGGCAGCGTCGTCCAGCCCCTTGGCGCGGAGCTGCACCAGACGGATGCTGTCTTCCTTCAGCGCCCGCTCGAGCCTGGCCAGAAAGGCGTCGTCGTCCGCGGCCTCGGCAGTGATCAGGTACTCCTGAGGCAGCGCTACCGCCCGGAGAATCGGCAGATTGGCCGCCGGGAACGGATAGTTGGGCAGATCGTCGACTTCGACCCAGCGCACCGGCTGGCCTTCCCGGCCATATGGATCGCCGTCGTATTCCCGCACCTGCCAGACATCCAGCAGAATATGCTTGTCGGCATATTCGTGGTTCACGCGGATCAGCGGCTGAGCACGTACGATCTGAATGCCGAGCTCCTCGCTCAGTTCCCGCTTGAGCGCCTCGAGCCCGGTTTCGTAGGGCGCCAGCTTGCCCCCCGGAAATTCCCACAGACCGCCCTGGTCGACTGTCGCAGGGCGTCTGGCGATCAGCACTCGTCCGTCGCCGCGAATGACGGCTGCTGCCGCTACATGGACCCGTCTTTTGATCATTTTGCTCAGTCTCTCGTACCACTGCTGTGTTTACGCTTTGTCTGAAAAATGCCTGCGCTCGCCGTTACGGCGTTGAAAAACGGTTCGAAATACTCATTTACACTCTCGTAAACTGGTGCGCCAGCCCGGTCCGTTTTCGCCGACTTCTGCCTTGTCTGGCCACCGCTCGTCGATTTTTCAGACAGGCTTGACCTTGACGCGCGAGGTCGTCATGGCGCGCAACGTCTAAAGATCGATCAACTCCGATAATCCGCGTTGATCGATACGTAATCGTGGGACAGATCCGATGTCCAGACCGTGGCATGGGCATCACCACGGCCGAGCCGAATGCGGATGACGATCTCTTCCCGAGCCATCACTCGGGCGCCGGCCTGCTCCGTATAACTGTCGGCACGCCCCCCGTGTTCGACCAGTCGCTCGTCGCCGAGATCGATGACGATGCGATCGACGTCCAGCTCTTTTACCGGCGCCCGGCCCACCGCCGCGAGAATACGCCCCCAGTTGGCATCGCTCGCATAGAGAGCGGTCTTGACCAGCGGCGAATGCGCTACCGTGAAAGCTACCGCCCTCGCCTCGTCGACGCTCGAGGCCTGTTCGACCTGAAGCGTGACGAACTTGGTCGCCCCCTCGCCATCGCGAATAATCGCCTGGGCCAGCTCAGTCAGCACCGAGGTCAGCGCCTCACGGAAACGCCGCTCGTCCTCGGCCGACTCGACCTCGGGACCGCGCCCGGTGGCGATCAAGGTACAGGCGTCATTGGTGGAGGTATCGGAGTCCACCGTGATGGCATTGAACGACACCTGAACCGCGTCGCGCAGCCACTGCTGGAGCCTGACCGGATCGATCTTGGCATCGCAGGCGACGAAGCCGAGCATGGTCGCCATATTGGGCTGAATCATGCCCGAGCCCTTGCTGATGCCGTTGATCGTGACCGTACCACCGCTGAGTTCGAGCTGGGCCGATGCGCCCTTGATGCGGGTGTCGGTGGTCATGATGCCTTGGGCGGCCAGTGCCCATCCCTCCTCGCTCAAGGAGGCCAGCGCTGCGGGCAGGCCGGCGACAATGCGCGCCACCGGCAGAGGCTCGCCGATCACGCCGGTCGAGAACGGCAGTACCTGATGGGCATCGACACCGGCGAGATCCGACAGCGAGGCACAGCAACTCTCGGCATCCTGACGCCCGCGCACCCCGGTGCCGGCATTGGCGTTGCCGGTATTGATCAACAGATAACGCGGCGCCGCTGACTGCAGATGGTCCCGAGCGACGTGCACCGGGGCAGCGCAGAAGGCGTTGCGCGTGAACGTTGCTGCCACCGTTGCCCCTTCCGGCACCTCGATCACCACCAGATCACGCCGATTCGGCTTCTTGATCTCCGCCATCGCCGTGCCCAGCCGCACGCCGTCGATGGCGGGCATCTGCGGAAACACTGACTTACCTACCGCCATGTCGATTCTCCTTGGCGGACTCGGGCCGGGCCCGAGTCCGGAACCCACTCAACTCAGCGTGCCGTGGCACTGCTTGTATTTCTTGCCGGAACCGCACGGGCACGGGTCGTTACGACCGACCTTGGGGCCCTCGCGGCGCACCGGCTGGGCGTTGGCGTCGTCGGTTTCGACCTCGGACTCGGGCCCCGCGCCCTCAGCGGTCTGCTGGGCGGCGGCGACCGCGTCCTCATGTACCGATTGGCTGGAAGCCTTCTCGCGCTCCAGTGCTTCACGGCGCTGACGCTCCAGATCCTCGACCTCTTCCTGACGACGAACCTGAACGTGGCTGAGAATACGCGTCACGTCGTGCTTGATGTTGTAGAGCAGCGACTGGAACAGCTCGAAGGCCTCGCGCTTGTACTCCTGCTTCGGATTCTTCTGCGCATAGCCACGCAGATGAATGCCGCGACGCAGATGATCCATCGACTGCAAGTGCTCCTTCCAGCGAGTATCGAGCACCTGCAACATCACCTGTTTCTCGAAGCGCCGCATCATGTCGGCGCCGATCGCCTCGACCTTGGCGACGTACTGGCCGCGATGCTGGTCCAGCAGACGCTGACGCAGCACTTCCTCGTTGAAGTTGTCATCCTCTTCCGCCCACTGCACCAGCGGCAGGTCGAGATTGAATTCCTGCTTGATCTGATCCTGGAGCCCGGCCAGTTCCCACTGTTCCGGCAGGCTCTGCGGCGGCACGTAGTCGGAGACCGTCTGCTCGAGCACTTCGTCGCGGATGCTGGCGATGTTGTCGGAGATCTCGTCGGCGGCGAGGATATCGTCGCGCTGTTCGTAGATGACCCGACGCTGGTCGTTGGAGACGTCGTCGTACTCCAGCAGCTGCTTACGAATATCGAAGTTGCGCCCCTCGACCTTCTTCTGCGCCCGCTCGACCGCATTGGAGACCATCTTGTGCTCGATGGCCTCGCCTTCTTCCAGCCCCAGCGCGCCCATCAGGCGTTGCACGCGATCCGACCCGAACAGACGCATCAGGCTGTCTTCCAGCGACAGGAAGAAGCGTGTCGAGCCGGGATCGCCCTGACGACCGGCACGGCCGCGCAGCTGGTTGTCGATTCGTCGGGATTCGTGGCGCTCGGAGCCGATCACGTGCAGGCCGCCGGACTCGAGAACCGCCGCATGGCGCTGCTGCCAGTCGGCCTTGATTGCCGCGATCTGCTCTTCGCTCGGATTGTCGAGCTTGGCGACCTCGGCTTCCCAGTTGCCGCCCAGCACGATATCGGTACCACGACCGGCCATGTTGGTCGCCAGCGTGATCGCGCCCGGACGGCCAGCCTGAGCGATGATCTCGGCCTCGCTGTCGTGCTGCTTGGCGTTGAGCACGTTGTGGGGAATGTTCTTTGCCTGCATCAGCTTGGAGAGATACTCCGACGTCTCGATCGAGGCGGTACCCACCAGCACCGGACGATTGGCCTCGCGCTGGGTATTGACGTCCTCGATGATCGCGGCGTACTTCTCTTCGGCGCTCAGGTAGACCAGGTCATTCAGATCCTGCCGAGCCAACGGCCGGTTGGTGGGAATGACCAGCACGTCGAGACCGTAGATGTGATTGAACTCGAAGGCTTCGGTATCGGCGGTACCGGTCATCCCCGCCAGCTTGTCGTAGAGGCGGAAGTAGTTCTGGAAGGTGGTGGAGGCCAGCGTCTGGCTCTCGCGCTGGATCGGCACCCCTTCCTTCGCCTCGACTGCCTGATGCAGGCCTTCCGACCAGCGCCGCCCCGGCATGGTACGGCCGGTGTGCTCATCGACGATGACGACGTTGCCGTCGGCGACGATATAGTCGACGTCGCGGTGATAGAGACAGCGTGCGCGAAGCGCCGAGTGGATGTGCTGCAGCAGCCCCAGATTCTGTACCGCGTAGAGCGAATCTTCGGCTTTCAGCAGACCCGCTTCCCGCATCAGTGTCTCGACCTGCTGGTGACCTTCTTCGGTCAGCTCGACCTGTTTCTGCTTCTCGTCGATCAGGAAATCGCCGGTGGTCGGGTCTTCCTCGTCGGTGCACTGCTTGAGCTGCTTGGAGAGCGTATGGATCGTGCGATAGAGCTCGACGTTTTCTTCGACCGGACCGGAGATGATCAGCGGCGTACGCGCTTCGTCGATCAGGATCGAGTCGACCTCATCGATGATCGCGTAGTGCAACGGTCGCTGGACCTTGTCCTGCAACGAGAACGCCATGTTGTCGCGCAGGTAATCGAAACCGTACTCGTTGTTGGTGCCGTAGGTGATATCGCAGGCATAGGCCTGACGCTTCTCTTCGTTGGGCTGCCCCGAAGCGATGACACCGACACTCAGGCCAAGAAATTCGTACAACGGGCGCATCCAGTTGGCGTCACGGCTGGCCAGGTAGTCATTGACCGTGACCACGTGCACACCCTTGCCGGGTAGCGCATTGAAGTAGACCGCCAGGGTACCGACCAGGGTTTTACCCTCGCCGGTCTTCATCTCCGCGATACGCCCATCGTGAAGCGCCATGCCCCCTACCATCTGGACGTCGAAATGGCGCATGCCCAGAACCCGCTTGCTCGCCTCGCGAACCGTGGCGAATGCCTCCGGCAGCAATGCATCGAGCTTCTCGCCATCGGCGAGTCGCTGACGAAACTCGGTCGTCTTGGCCTGGAGTGACGCGTCATCGAGCGCCTCGAACTGGGCTTCCAGGTCGTTGATCGCCACCACCTGCTTGCGCATGCGCTTGACGTCGCGGTCGTTCTTGGAACCGACCAATTTATGTAGCAATCCGTTCAACATGATCTATTTCCTGCCTGACTCGGTTTCCTGCATAGCTCTGAGAAGGCGATGCCATGACAGCTGCATCGACCCGCGATGAGATGAATCGTATGACGATGATCAGGCGGGTACAGGCGGGCCACGCCGAGAGATGACGTCCAGCGCAGCGCTGGCGATCACGACGGGTTCGGAATATCCGGGTAACGGCGCAAGAGAAGCTGTGGCCTGAGGATGCGTGGGGCGTTTGGCGGCAACGCGAGCGACGCGTCGAGACTCGGCACGAATGGCCTCCGGGGCCATCAGATAAACCTGGGTCAGACGCTCTGCCAGCCGCATGGCTTCCGCATGCATCAAACCCGCGGGCAACAGACAGCCGACCAGCACACTCGCCAGCCACCAATGGGCTCGCTGCCGGGGGCGCCATACGGCACCACGCTGACCGGACTGCGCTTTGGCCGAACTCATGCTGTCGACGAACTCCGCGTCGTGATAGGTTTAGCGGGTCTATCCCCACCGCGTGCAAGCCGATGAGTATAAAGGCTAAGCGTTTGCGAGCCCAGCCCGTTTCCCGACTCCTGACCCAACCGGGGGGGTTGGGCGACGTGATGCGCATGGCAACGCTGATCGAACGTGCCCAGAGCCACTTGAGACACCAGCTGCCGCCGGATGTGGCCGAGCATATCTACGTCGGCGGCTACCATGACGGCGTTTTGACGCTGATCACCGATCGCGCAGCCTGGCTGACCTGGCTGCGCTACGAGCAGCCACGCTTGCTCAAGCTGCTGCATCAACTGCCGGGGTTCGAGGCGGTGATGAAATTCTCGCTGAAGGTGCGCCCGATCCGACCGGTCAAGGCGATTCCGAGACAGACGCGGCGGCTGTCTCAAGCCGGGGCCGAAGCGCTGTCCGATTGCGCGGAAGGTCTGGAAGAGTCACCGCTCAAGCGGTCATTGAATCGGTTGGCATCCCACGCCCATGCGCCGCCGGAAACCGGCAGCGACTCGAGCTCGTGACACCGGCCTCATCCGTCTCTCACACCAGGGTGGCAACTGGCCGCACCTGCCGCCCACCGTTCAAACGCGAAAACGCCGATCCAGGAATCGGCGTCGAATTCTACGGCAGAACGGCATCGTCCCGTTGGCGATGACCGGAGGCTCATCAAGCCATGGCAGGCGCTGCGTAGGAGATCGGTGCGGCCTGAGTCGCTTCTTCGAAGGTCACGATTTCGTAAGCCTCAGGGTGCGCAAGCAGTTCGCGGCACAGCTGGTTGTTGAGACCATGCCCGGACTTGTAGCCCTTGAATTCCCCAATCAGGCTGTGGCCCAACTGGTACAGGTCACCGATCGCATCCAGCATCTTGTGCTTTACGAACTCGTCGTCATAGCGCAGTCCGTCCTGATTGACGATGCGGTAGTCATCGAGAACGATGGCATTGTCCAAGCTGCCGCCCAGCGCCAGGTTTTGCGAGCGCAGGAACTCCAGGTCGCGCATGAAGCCGAAGGTGCGTGCGCGAGAGACCTCCTTAACGAAGGAAGTGGTGGAAAAATCGACGCTGGCCGTCTGCTTCTGCTGCTCGAAGACCGGATGATCGAAATCGATCGCGAAGCTGACCTTGAAACCGTTGTGAGGCAAGAAGGTCGCCTGCTTGCCGTCGTCGCTGACAGTGACTTCCTGCTTGATGCGAATGAACTGCTTCGGCGCGGCCTGCTCGGCGATACCCGCTGACTGAATCAGGAACACGAACGGACCCGCACTGCCGTCCATGATCGGCACCTCGGGGGCGCTCAACTCGACGTAGGCGTTGTCGATACCCAAGCCGGCAAACGCCGACATCAAATGTTCGACCGTGGCAACCTTGACGCCATCCTTGGATAGCGCGGTACACAGATTGGTGTCGGTAACGCTCTCGGCATGCGCCGGGATATGCACCACCGGGTCGAGATCAGTACGTACGAACACGATACCCGTATTGGGCGTTGCGGGCCGCAGCGTCAGATACACTTTCTCTCCGGAATGGAGTCCCACGCCTGTGGCGCGGATCGTGTTCTGCAACGTTCGTTGTTTGATCATGGGCATCGACCTGCCAGTCAAATAGTTTGGAAACGGTGTTCACTATAACACCAACCCACCGCTTCACCAACCATATCGACGTTACAGAATGATGATCGGCGGTTAACCGATCAATCAGCCTGACGACGCAAGAAGGCCGGAATGTCCAGATAGTCGTCCATATCGGAGGTCTTGCGCTTATCCTGAGGCGACTTCTTGGCAGCAGCTTCCTGCTCGGCACGCGCGGCTTGCTGGCGCATCACGGCAGGCTGCTGAAGCTTGCGGTAGTCGGTCGTTTCGGGACGTGAAGCGACAGTCTCGCGCGGCACCGCTTTTTCTTTCTGGGCATCCAGGCCAGCGGCGACCACGGTCACGCGCAGCTCGTCCGACATTTCCATGTCGATGGCCGTGCCTACGACAATGGTAGCGTCCTGAGAAGCGAACTCCTGAACCGTCGCACCGACATCATTGAATTCACCAATGGAGAGATCCGGGCCGGCCGTGATATTGACCAGAATGCCGCGCGCGCCGTGCAGATCGATATCTTCCAGCAGCGGGCTGCGAATGGCCTTCTCGGCAGCTTCGCGAGCGCGATTCTCGCCAGTCGCGGCACCGGTCCCCATCATCGCCATGCCCATTTCGGACATCACCGTTCGCACGTCGGCAAAGTCGACGTTGATGATACCGGGGCTGGTGATCAGTTCGGCAATGCCCTGAACGGCGCCCAGCAGCACGTCGTTGGCAGCGCTGAATGCAGTCAACAGACTGGCATTCTTGCCCAATACCGACAGCAGCTTTTCGTTGGGAATGGTGATCAGCGAGTCGACATATTCGGAAAGCTCTTTCATTCCCTCTTCCGCCGCACGCATGCGCTTCGGTCCCTCGAACGGGAACGGGCGCGTCACGACCGCGACAGTCAGAATACCGAGCTCCTTGGCGACCTGAGCAACGACGGGCGCGCCGCCGGTACCGGTACCGCCACCCATGCCGGCCGTGATGAAGATCATGTCTGCACCCTGCAGCATGTCCGCGATGCGATCGCGATCTTCCATCGCCGCCTGGCGACCGACATCCGGATTCGCGCCCGCGCCCAGCCCTTTGGTGATCTCGCTACCCAGCTGAAGCACGGTCTTGGCCGCCACGCGCTTGAGCGCCTGGGCATCGGTGTTGGCGCAGATGAACTCGACGCCTTCGATGTTACTCTCGACCATGTGGTTGACGGCATTACCGCCGCCGCCGCCGACACCGATGACTTTGATGACTGCACTACTAGAAGGTGCGTTATCTACTAGTTCGAACATTGCCCCGTCTCCAAGACCGCTTGCGGCCTGTCAGAAATTTCCTTTAAACCAGCCTTTGAGTCGCTCCAGCGTCGAAACCTCATCCCTGGTTGCGCGCCGGGGAAGTGAAACTTCCCGTTGAGGCTGGGCTGATACTGCGCGAGAGTGCTTGGCGTCTTTCATTCCGTAGAGTAGCAAACCTACCCCTGTCGAATAAATCGGGTTGCGCACCACGTCCGCCAAGCCGCGGACATTGTACGGGCAAGCGATACGAACCGGCATGTGGAATATCTCCTCCGCCAGCTCCACGACCCCTTCCATTCGGGAAGTCCCCCCCGTCAACACGATCCCGGCCGCCACCAGATCCTCGTAACCGCTGCGACGCAGTTCTTCGCGCACCAGAGTGAAGAGTTCCTCATAACGGGGTTCGACCACTTCCGCCAGAGCCTGGCGGGAGAGATCCCGCGCCGGACGATCGCCGACACTGGGAACCTTGATCATTTCGTCGCTGCTCGCCAGCTGTGTCAGCGCGCAGGCATATTTGACCTTGATGTCTTCGGCATACTGGGTTGGCGTACGCAGCGCCATGGCGATGTCGTTGGTCACCTGGTCGCCGGCGATCGGAATGACCGCGGTGTGACGAATGGCGCCTTCGGTGAACACCGCAATGTCGGTCGTGCCGCCTCCGATATCGACCATGCAGACGCCGAGTTCGCGCTCGTCCTCGGTCAATACCGCATGACTGGAGGCCAACTGCTCGAGAATGATGTCGTCGACTTCCAGACCGCAACGCCGCACACACTTCTCGATGTTCTGGACGGCATTCATCGCCGCCGTCACCAGATGCACGCGCGCTTCCAGCCGTACGCCGGACATGCCCAGAGGCTCTCGGATGCCCTCCTGGGTATCGATCGCGAACTCCTGCGGGATGACGTGGAGTACACGCTGGCCTTCGGAAATGGCACGGGCACGGGCGGAATCGATGACACGATCGATATCCGCGGGCGCGACTTCACGCTCCTTGATCGCCACGACGCCATCGGAGTTCATGGAACTGATGTGACTGCCGGCAATGCCGACGTAGACGGAATGGATGTCGCAGCCAGCCATCAGTTCGGCTTCTTCGACGGCGCGCTGAATCGACTGAACGGTTGATTCGATATTGATCACCACACCCTTCTTCATACCTCGCGAAGGATGCGAGCCAATCCCGGCAATTTCCAACCCGCCATCATCAGTGGGCTGACCCACGATGGCGACCACCTTGGATGTTCCGATATCCAGCCCGACCACCATATTGGAAGCGTTGGATTGTCCTGCCATAGGTCGGGGTCGCTCCTCAAACTTGACCGATAAACCGAATAAAAATGGGCCAATAAAGATTCGCGCTTATTATAGGAACAAGACGACCTTTTTCACCAGCCCATTGGTGAAACAAAAGCCACATTAAGCGCTTTTTCTTTAAAAGGGAAATAGGGAAAGAGTCTGAGAGCTAATTAAGCCCCCTCGACATGGCGGAACGCGCCGATCGTGAAGGTTAAGCGTGCGACGACGAGCAGGATATCGACTTCCACCGGGCGCACTTCTTGCGGGATAGAAGGCGCCGAGACGGCGCCAACTGCGGGCTCGGGGCAAGCTTAACTGACGGCGGGGTGCAGACTAATCATGGGAGACAGCTGTCGTTTCGCCATGCTTGGCCACCGAAACACCATTGGGATAACGAAGATCGATGTAGCGTATCTGCGACGCCTCTTGCCCCAACTGTCGCTTCCATGCAGCAATAAAACGTGCCAGTCGTGCATCCAAGTCCGTACGTCCGAGAATGACCCAGACACCATCATTGACTTGAAAGCGCCAGGCGCCACGTGGCTCCAGCCTCAGTTGGGTGATCGAAAGGCCCAGCTCCGCCAGTGCGCGACGTAGGGAGTCGTAGTAGCCGAGCACTTCTCTCCCCGATCCGGCGGGCCCGCCAAGATCCGGCAGGCGGCGGCCGAAATCACTTACCGGTCCGGGCGCGAAAGGCTGACCGCGGGTGTTCAATAGCTGTTCATCATTCCAACGGGCTACTGGATCCTGTTCGTAGAGCACAAAGCGCAGCGTGTTGGGCCACTCGCGCGACACGGTGACCTCTCGCAGCCAGCCGATCTGGCGTGCCTCGTTGCGCAGATCGGTCAATGACAGGGAGAGCCAGGTATGCCCGCGCACCAGGGGCGCCAGCTCTTTCTGCAGATAACTCGCACTCACGTAATTCAAATCGCCGCTGATCGACACGCGAGCAATGGGCTTGTCCAACCACAACCATAACGCTCTGCCGCCGGCGCCGATGAGCACCACGATCATGAGTACGCCGAGCAGAGTACCCCGGGCGCTGGAATTCATGACGTTTGTCCTGTCTTGACGATGGCGAGACAGGACCAGCGACGTCTCGACAGACTCAAAGGAGCACCTCGTCGAGCTTCAGCGCGGCGTGAGCGAGCCCTTGCGCGATGCCGCCGATATCACCGGCACCCTGCGTGATCAGGATGTCGCCCGGTCGTAGCACTCGCGCGAGAATATCCGGCAACGCCGATTTCTTCTCGATGAACAGCGGATCGACCTGGCCTCGTTGGCGAATGGACCCTGCCAGCATCTTGCCCTCTGCTCCCGGAATCGGGACTTCGCCGGCACTGTAGACGTCCAGCAGCAATAGCGTGTCGACACCGGAGAGAACCCTGACGAAATCCTCGTACAGATCCCGGGTGCGGGTATAGCGATGAGGCTGATAGATCATCACCAGACGACGCTCCGGCCAGCCGGCACGCACCGCCCGAATGACCATTTCCACCTCGCGCGGATGATGGCCATAGTCGTCCACCAGCATCACCTCGCCCCCTTCGGGAAGCGGGTAATGCCCATGCACCTGGAAGCGTCGACCGACACCCCCGAACGACGCAAGCCCCTTGACGATGTCGTCGTCGCCGACGCCGGCATCGGTCGCCACGGCGATCGCAGCCAGCGCGTTCAATGCATTGTGGGTGCCCGGCATGGCCAGCGTGATCTTCAACGAGGCGAAGCCGTCAGGGCGTTCGGCGACGAATCGAATGGTGTCGGCCGTCTGGTGGAAATCCCGCACTCGATAATCGGCGTCTTCGCTGAAGCCGTAAGTCACGAATTGGCGCTGAACCTGGGGCAGCAATTCACGCACATTGTCATCGTCGAGACACAGCACGGCACGCCCGTAGAACGGCAGGTTGTGCAGAAATTCGATAAAGGTCGTCTTCAGCCGCGAGAAATCGCCGTCATAGGTCGCCATGTGATCGGCGTCGATATTGGTGACGATGGCCGTCATCGGCTGAAGATGCAGAAAGGAAGCGTCCGATTCATCGGCCTCTGCGACCAGAAAGTCGCCGGATCCCAGTCGCGCGTTGGTGCCCGCGCTGGTCAGCTTGCCGCCGATCACGAAAGTGGGATCGAGCCCCGCTTCGGCGAACAACGTCGAAAGCAGGCTCGTGGTGGTGGTCTTGCCATGCGTGCCGGCAACCGCGATACCGTGACGAAACCGCATCAGCTCGGCCAGCATCTCGGCGCGACGCACGACCGGAATACGATGCTCGCGGGCCCACTGGATCTCCGGATTGGTCGGATCGACCGCGGTCGACACCACGATGACGTCGGCGCCCTCGGCATTGACCGCCGCGTGTCCGATGGCCACTCGGATCCCGCACTCTCGCAGGTGGTGGGTGACCGCCGACTCGCGCAGGTCACTGCCGCTGACCGCGTAGCCTTCGTTGACCAGGACTTCGGCGATACCGCACATGCCGGCGCCACCGATCCCCACGAAATGAATGCCACGAATGCGCCGCATGCCGAGATGCGAGCGCGCCGGGCGTGTCTGAATGCTATCGCTCAAAACCAATCTCCATGCAGCCGTCGACCAGGCGTTCGACGGCATCGAGGTGGGCTACCCGGCGTGCCTGGACGGCCATCCGCGCCAGCACGTCGGGCTGTAAAAGTGACTCGAGCGCCGCCTGCAAACGCTCGGGGGTGAGCTCGGATTGCTGTATCAGCTCCGCGCCACCGGCATCGACCAGATGGCTCGCATTGTGGGTCTGATGATCATCGACCGCGTGCGGAAATGGCACCAGCAACGACGGCTTGGCTGCCGCCGTCAGTTCGGCAATGGTCAGCGCGCCGGCGCGACAGACGATGATATCCGCCCAGTCATAAGCCTCGGCCATCTCGTCGATGAAGGCGCTGACCTCCGCCTCGACACCCGCAGAACGGTAGGCTTCAAGGGTGACCTCGTCCTTGTCCCGCCCGGCCTGATGCCGCACTTGCGGACGTGCTGCCGGCTCCAGCGACGCCAGCGCCACCGGCAATTTCTGGTTGAGCGACTGCGCGCCCAGCGAGCCGCCCAGCACCAGCAACCGCAGGGCGCGACCACTCATCTGCGCCGCGGTCCTGGGCCGCTCGCCCAACGCGGCGATATCCTCGCGCACCGGATTCCCCACCACCTCGGCCCTGTCGCCGGGAAAGGCCCCGGGAAACGCCGCATAGACGCGCGTGGCCAGACGGGCGAGCGAGCGGTTGGTCAATCCGGCGACGGCGTTCTGCTCGTGCACGACCAACGGCTTGCCGCTCAAGCGTGCGGCCAGACCGCCGGGGCCGCTGGCGAATCCCCCCAGACCGACGACCAACTGGGGGTCGAAACGACGAATCACCTGGCGCGACTGCCAGACGGCGCGCGTCAAACGCCACGGAATCGCCAGCCATCCAGCCAGGCCATTGCCGCGCAAGCCAGCGATCTCGATCCGATTGAGCGGGATGCCGGCGGCGGGAACGAGACGATTCTCGATTCCCCGCGGGCTGCCCAGCCACTCGATAGCCACGCCGCGATCGCTCAGGGCCTTGGCCAGCGACAGCGCCGGGACCACGTGCCCTCCCGTCCCGCCAGCCATGATCAGTACCCGTTTCAGTTCGCTCATAGGGTCGGCTCCACCGCCTCGCCCGGGGGCCGGGTGTCATCTTCGCTTCCGGCCGAGGGTTTCGGCCGCCGCTGCAGCCGTCTGACCTCGACGTCGACGCGAAACAGTATCGCCATCATGATCCCGCTAATGATGAGACTCGAGCCACCATAACTCAAAAGCGGTAGCGTCAAGCCCTTGGTCGGCAGCATGCCGGAACTCACCGAGATGTTGATGAATGCCTGGGCCCCGATCACCAGAGCGATCCCGTAACAGAGATACGCCGCAAACGGGATACCGGCCAATTCGGCCTTGCGCCCGATCCGGAAAGCGCGAAACACCAGCAGTGCGAACAGCAGGATGACTCCCACGGCGCCGAACAATCCCAGTTCCTCGGCAAGCACGGCAAACACGAAATCGGTATGCGCCTCGGGCAGATAGAAGAGTTTCTGGACGCTATTGCCAAGCCCCAGCCCGAACCAGTGACCACGACCGAAGGCGATCAGCGCCTGGGTTAGCTGATAGCCGGTGTTGTATTGGTCCGCCCACGGATTGGCGAAGCTGGTGATGCGTTGCAGACGATAGGGCTCCGCCACCGCCAGCATGACCGCGCCGGAGCCGACGATGGCCAGGATCAGCAGGAACCGCCACAGCGGCGCCCCCGAAAGCAGCAGCATGCCCATGACGCAGCCGGTCAATACCACGACCGCACCATAGTCCGGCTCGAGAATCAGCAG
This sequence comes from Salinicola sp. CPA57, assembly GCF_003206035.1. Taxonomy (NCBI): domain Bacteria; kingdom Pseudomonadati; phylum Pseudomonadota; class Gammaproteobacteria; order Oceanospirillales; family Halomonadaceae; genus Salinicola; species Salinicola sp. CPA57. Next base: position 60,098 of record NZ_PZJR01000012.1, on the reverse strand, counting down.
AAAACCGATCAGCGCCATGACCGCCAGCGGTCGCATGAACGCGCCCCAGCTCCGACGCACCTCCGGCAGGAAACGTTCGAGATAGCCGGCGACGTAAACGATCAGACACAGCTTGGCGACTTCCGACGCCTGAACGTTGATGATGCCGAGCGAAATCCAGCGCCGGCTGCCGTTGATCTCGCGGCCGACGATCAGCACCGTGAACAACAGCAACAGCGCCACGATCAGCATCAGCGGCCCTTTCTGACGCCACCAGTCCAGCGGCAGGCGTACCGCCACCAGCCCGACGCCGATCGACGCCAGCACGAAAATGCCGTGACGAATGCTGAAGTAGTATGGGTTGCCGGTAAGACTGGCGGCGATTTCGGTAGAGGCGGAGGTCACCATCACCCAGCCGATCAGCATCAACGACAGCGTCGACAGCAAAAGCCAGCCGTCGAATGACTGATGTCGCGTGGTCAGCCGCGCCTGCGACGTCTTCACCATGGCTTTCAACATTCGGCTTCCTGCCCTTGTTCGAGCTGCCCTTGGTCAAGAAGCGCGCGAAACGCCTCGCCGCGCGCCATGTAGTTGGGAAACTGATCGAGACTCGCACAGGCCGGCGACAGCAGCACGCAATCTCCGGCCTCGGCGATCGATGCCGCCCGCTGCACGGCCTGTGCCAGCGTATCGACGCGATGCGTTGCCACCCGATCCTGCAGCGCCGCCACCAGCTGAGGCGCGTCCTGCCCGAAAACGATCGCTTCGCGGGCGTGTTGCGCGAGCGGCGCCGCCAGCGGCGTGAAGTCCGCCCCCTTGCCGACACCGCCGCCGATCCAGATCAATTGGCCGGTCAGGGTCTCGCCAAGGCCGGCAATCGCCGCCAGCGTTGCGCCAACGTTGGTGCCTTTGGAATCGTTGATCCAGCGCACCCCGCCGCGCTCGGCCACGATCTCGCCACGGTGCGGCAAGCCGGCGAAACGGTCCAGTACATCACGCATGAGCGCCTGCGGTATCCCGATGACATGCCCGATCGCCAGGGCCGCCAGCGCGTTGGCCTGATTGTGACGCCCAGCCAGACGCAGTTCGCTAACCGGCATCAGCGGTTTCCGGCCATGGCACAGCCACTCGTCGCCTTCGAGGTCCGAGATGCCCCAAGCTCCGCCTGCCGGCGTTCGTGTGGTGAACCGCTCGCAAGGGATCGAGGTGTCGTCGGGCCAGGTGGCCGCATCGTCGGCATTGACGACGACGTGCGCCGCGCCCTCGAAAACACGCGCCTTCGCCTGACGATAGCCGGCCATGTCTCCATGTCGATCGAGATGATCGGCGGACAAATTCAGGAAAGCGGCGCAGATCGCCCCCAGTCCCTCGAGCGTTTCCAGCTGAAAGCTCGAGAGCTCCAGCACGAAAAGCTCGGTGTCGGGCTGATCGATCAGCAGATCCAGCGCGGCGTCTCCCAGGTTGCCGCCCACGGCCACACGCTTACCGGCCCGCCGCGCCATCTCGCCGACCAGCGTGGTCACGGTGGATTTGGCATTCGACCCGGTGATGGCCACGATCGGCGCCCTGCAGTGGCGAGCGAACAGCGCGATCTCGCCGAGGACGCGCTCCCGCACCCTGTTCAAGCCGGACGCCTCGAGATCGACGCCGGGGCTGACGACGATGTCGTCGAACGTGCGCAGGTCCAGGGCGTCAAGGCTGCCGAGATGGATCTCGACATCCGGGAACGACGCCCGGAACGCCTCGATGCCGGGCGGCGAGACTCGGGTGTCGGCGAGCATGAATCGCTCGCCCCGATGCGTCAGAAAACGGGCGATGGCGCGGCCGGATATGCCCAGCCCGACCACCAGCCAAGGCGTCGCGGGCGGGTGAGCAGAGACTTTCAGAGACGTCGAGGCCGACTTGGCAGGCACCTGTTCGGTCATGAAATCAACGCAGTTTCAGCGTCGCCAGTCCCAGCAGGACCAGCATGACGGTGACGATCCAGAACCGCACGATCACTCGCGGCTCCGGCCAGCCCTGGAGCTCGAAGTGGTGATGCAACGGTGCCATGCGGAAGATACGCCGCCCGGTCAGCTTGTAGGAACCGACCTGAAGGATGACCGAGACCGTCTCCATCACGAAGACGCCGCCCATGATGAACAGCACGATCTCCTGGCGCACGATCACCGCGACGATACCCAGCGCCGCGCCCAGTGCCAGCGCACCGACATCGCCCATAAACACCTGGGCGGGATAAGTGTTGAACCACAGGAATCCAAGCCCCGCGCCGGCGATGGTGCCACAGAACACGGCCAGCTCACCGGCACCGGGCACTTCCGGAATATGCAGGTAATTGGCGAAGACGGCGTTGCCGCTGGCATAGGCGAATACCGCCAGCCCCATCGAGACCAGCACCGTCGGCATAATCGCCAGGCCATCGAGACCATCGGTCAGGTTGACCGCATTGGAACTCCCCACGATGACGAGGTAACTCAGCACGATGTAGAACACACCCAGCGGAATCACCACATCCTTGAACAGCGGCACGATCAAGCTGGTCTCGACCGGACTTGCCGCGGTGAAATAGAGAATCAGCGAAGCGCCGAGGCCGATCACCGACTGCCAGAAATACTTCCAGCGTGCCGGTAGCCCGCGAGGATTTTTCTCGACCACCTTGCGGAAGTCGTCGACCCAGCCGATGGCGCCGAAACCCAACGTCACCGCCAGCACCAGCCACACGTAATGGTTGGTCAGATCGCCCCACAGCAGTGTACTGACCGCGATGGAGACCAGGATCAACGCGCCGCCCATGGTCGGCGTTCCTGCCTTGGACAGATGCGACTGCGGGCCATCGTCACGCACCGCCTGGCCGATCTGGCGCTCGACCAGACGCTTGATCATCTGCGGACCCATCCACAGACTCAAGAAAAGCGCCGTCAGCGTGCCCAGAATCACGCGCAGCGTCAGGTATCCGAAAACATTGAAAGCACTTTGAAAATGGGTCAGCAGTTCAGCCAGAAAAAGCAGCATGAGTCAGATTCACCTTGAGGCATCATCACGCAGCGCGGCGACGAGTCTTTCCATGCCGGCACTGCGCGAACCCTTGACCAGCACGCTGGCCCGGGAAGGAAGCTGATCCTGGGCAAAACGCTCGAGCGTTGCCCAGTCATCGAAATGATGGCCTTCGTGACCGAAGGCCTCGGTTGCGGCACGTGCCGGTTCCCCGTACGTGCCCAGAAAATCGATACCGAGATCGAGCGCGCATCGCCCGATCTCGGCATGTAACCGTTCGGAATCGCGTCCCATCTCACCCATCGCGCCGAGGAAGCACCAGCGCGGGGCGGGGAGCGACGCGAGCGTTTCAAGTGCCGCTCGCATCGCACCGGGGTTGGCGTTATAGCTATCGTCGATGACGACCCCGCCGCGTAGACCTTTGACCACCTGCATTCGCCCGGACATGCTGCGGCAAGCTTCGAGGCCGGTCGCGATTTCCGCGGCGCCGAAGCCGAGCGCATAGGTGGCGGCCGCGGCGGCCAGGGCGTTGCGCACGTTGTGCCGGCCCATCAACGAAAGCGCGATACGGACCGACGCTTCGCCCGGCAAACAAAGCGTGAAAGCATAACGCCCGCCAGAGTCACAAGCCAGATCGCGGGCCATGACACTGGCATCATTGTCGATGGCAAAGTCGATGACTCGAGCCCGCCCCGACAGCGTCCGCCAGACCGGAAAATAGGTCTCGTCACGATCGAGAACGGCGCAACCGTCGATCGACAGGCCGGCCAGAATTTCGCCCTTGGCCTGCGCGATCTGCCCCATGCCGCCGAACTCACCGACATGCGCGCCGGTGACATTGGTAATGACGGCCACCTGCGGCCTCGCCTGCGCCGTGGTCCAGGCGATTTCGCCCAGGTGATTGGCACCCAGCTCGATCGCCGCATAACGATGTTCGGCGGTGAGCTCGAGCAGCGTGAGCGGCGCACCGATGTCATTGTTCAGATTGCCCCGCGTCGCCAGCGTCGGCGAGCGCCGGCTCAGTATCGAGGCGAGCATCTCCTTGACCGTGGTCTTGCCACTGTTACCGGTCACCGCGATCAACTTGCCGTCCCAGGCGAGCCGGTGCGCCCGCGCCAGCAGCCCTAGCGCCAGACGCGTATCCGGCACCTGGATCTGCGCCAACGGGTCATCCACCGGATATGACACGACGGCGCCGATCGCGCCTTTTTCACGCGCCTGGGCCAGAAAATCGTGGGCATCGAAACGCTCGCCCTGCAGCGCCACCAGCAGGTCACCGGGCAGAAGCGCTCGGGTATCGGTGACGATCCGCATCACCGCGGCGTCTGCCCCCTTGAGCGAGGCGCCGAGACGCGCGGCAACAGCGCTGAGCTTGTCGCTCATGCGGTTGTCTCCCGCATCTGACATAGCGAGGTCGCGACATCGACATCGCTGAACGGATGCCGCACGCCGGCGATCTCCTGATAGTCTTCGTGGCCTTTGCCGGCGATCAGCACGATATCGTTGGGTCTGGCCGCTTCGATGACGCGCTCGAGCGCCCGACGTCGGCCATCGACGGACCAGACGAGCGCCTGCGCCGCTGGCGACAAGCCAGCGACGATCTGGTCACGGATGAATGCCGGATCCTCGCTGCGCGGATTGTCATCGGTGACCACGATGCGGTCTGCCAGCCTCTCGGCCACGCCGGCCATCAGCGGACGCTTGCCGCTATCTCTATCACCGCCGCAACCGAACACGCACCAGAGCTCGCCACCGTCCTGGCTCGGCAGATGCGCGCGCAAGGCGGACAGCGCGTTCTCCAGCGCATCCGGAGTGTGCGCATAGTCCACCACCACGATGGGCGCGGTGGCATCGGCCCCGCACGGCAATCGCTGCATGCGCCCCGGCACCGGCTGCAGCTGTGCGGCGGCCTGCCAGAGCGATTCCAGCGAGTATCCCAGCCCGTAGAGTGTCGTCATCGCCGATAACGTATTGTCGAGGTTGAAACGCCCCATCAACGGCAGCTCGAGAACGCCCTCGTTGTCGGGTGTCGCGACGATAGCGCGCAGGCCATTGGGCAAGGTTTCACAGTCGACGACACGCAGCGTCGTGACGTCGCTGCTACCGGTCGCCAACACCCTGACCCCTTGCCGCAGACCCGCCAACATCAGCCGCGCCAGCGGATCGTCGCCGTTGACGACCGCCAGCTTTAGCGTCTCGCGCCTGAACAGTCGCGCCTTCGCCGCCGCGTAAGCCGCCATGCTGCCGTGATAGTCGAGATGATCGCGACTCAGGTTGGTGAAGACGGCGGCGTCGATTCGGGTATCGCCCAGTCGCTCCTGTGCCAACGCATGAGACGAAATCTCCATCGCCACGACGCCGACCCCATCCATCGCCATTTCACCCAGCATCTGCTGCAGCGCCAGCGCACCCGGCGTGGTCTGCACTGCGGGGCGCACCGCGCCGGGCCGACCATACCCTAGCGTACCGATCACGCCGGCCGGGGTACCGAGTCTTTCCAGCAGCGCGGCGATATAGTGGGTCACCGAACTCTTGCCGTTGGTGCCGGTCACTCCGATCAGCGTCAGTGACTCCGGCACGTCGAACAGCCGACGACCCAGCGCTGCCTGCTGCTGCGTCAGCCCGGGCATGGCGAGCACCCGCGCATCCGCCCGCCATTTGGGATCGAGCCCGTCGGCCTCGCATAGCACGCCCGCAGCGCCCGCCTGCAGTGCTTCCTCGATGAACTGCCGCCCGTCGGTTCCGACTCCCGGCACCGCCACGAACAGCTCGCCGGCCTTTAGCTGTCGGCTATCCAGGACCAGCGTCGCGTCAGACGATTCCGGTAGCCAGGACGCCAGTCGCTCAGGTCTCGCGACTTCAGGCCAGAGCGAGGTCAACGCGGTCGCGAGCGTCGCGGTGTCGATTCTCATGGCTTGGACTCCTGTTCCGCCCCGTCGGACGGTGCATCGGGAGGGACATCGAGCAACCGCAAGGCGCTGCCGACGACGCGACTGAACACCGGAGCGGCGACCAGACCACCGTAGTAGTCACCCTTCTTGGGGTTGTCGATCATCACCACGGTGACGATACGCGGATTGGATGCCGGGGCAATACCGGCGAACAGCCCGCGGTATTCGACTTCCTGATACCCCGTGCTGGTCACCTTGCGCACCGTGCCGGTCTTGCCGGCGATCTGGTAGCCGGGCACCATCGCCAGATGCCCGCCCGCATTGGGTTGAACGATCTCTTCCATCATCGCCAGCAGTTCGTGGGCGATACGCGGCGAAACCACCTGCTCGCCGTCCGGATCCCCATTGAGCTTGAGCAGCGACGGCGACAGCCGTTTGCCATCGTTGGCAATCGCGGTATAGGCGCTCGCCAGCTGCAACGGCGTCACGGCAACGCCGTAGCCGTAGGCCATCGCCGCCTGGGCGCTGCGCGGAAGGTTGACCTGCGATGGCAGACTGCCGCTGTTCTCCCCCGGGAAACCGGTGCCGGGAGACTGGCCCAGCCCCAGCTCGCGATAGCGATTCCAGATCGCATCCTTGGGTAGCGTCAGGGCAATGTGCGACATGCCGATATTGGAGGAGTGCAGCAGGATTCCCGCCGGCGTGAGTTTGCCGTAGTTGCGAAAATCGCGAATGGTGTAGCCATCCACCACCATCCAGCCAGGCGAGGTATCGATGATGCTTTCCGGCGTGAACTGATCGGAAGCGAGGGCTGCCGACATCGCCAGCGGCTTCATCACCGAGCCGGGCTCGATGGCATCGGTGATCGCCTGGTTGCGCAGCCCGCGAACATCGACGTCGCTGCGATTGTTGGGGTTGTAGGATGGCAGGTTGGCCATCGCCAGCACCTCGCCGGATCGCGCATCCAGCATCACCAGCGAACCGCCGTCGGCATCGTTCTGACGGATCCCCGCTGCCAACTCCCGATAAGCCATGTACTGCAGCCGCAGATCGATCGACAGGGTCAGATCGCCGCCGGGCTTGGCCTCTTCGATCAGGTGCAGATCGCGGACCAGATGCCCCTTGCGATCCTTGAGCACGCGCCGCTTGCCGGGCTGACCGGTGAGATAGCGATTGTAGGCAAGCTCCAGCCCCTCCTGCCCCTTGTCGTCGACGTTGGTCACGCCGACGAGCTGCGCCGCCACTTCCCCTGCCGGATAGTAGCGCTTGTATTCGTCGCGGGAGTAGACGCCGGGCATCTGCAGATCGAGAACCGGTTTGGCCGCGGCGGGCGTGAGCTGGCGACGCAGATACATGAACTCATGATCGGCGTAGCGCGCGATGCGGTCTTCGAGCTGGCGGGGATCGACCTTCAGCGCCTGCGCCAGCAGGGTCTGCTGGATGGGATCCTTGGGCAGTTCCTGCGGATTGGCCCACAGCGTGACGACGGGCGTCGAGATGGCCAGCGGATCACCGTTGCGGTCACTGATCATCCCGCGATGAGCGCCGATGGTCTCGACTCGCAGGGTGCGCGCATCGCCCTGATTCTGCAGGAAGCTGCGATCGATCACCTGGAGATAGACGACACGCCCCACCAGCGCGGACAGCGCCACCAGAATCACGAGCAGCATGAACCAGTAGCGCCCCGCTCCCAGCGGTGCGTCCGGTCGGCGCTTCCTGTCGGTGGCGGCGCGTCTTGCCGCACTCATGGATGAATCACCTTCACTTCATCGACACTCGGTACGCGCATGTTCAGACGCTTGCTGGCCAACGATTCGATGCGGGCCGGCGAGGACCAGGTGCTTTCCTCGAGGAGCAGGCGCCCCCACTCCGTCTGCAGCGAATCCCGCTGATTCTCCAGCTTCTGCAGTCGGGCGTACTGCACCCGGGTCAGATGCGACGTGCTGATGATGGCCAGCGCCGTTATCAGCAACGCGATGATCACGATACCCAGCAATGAAGCGCGCACTCCCAGGCGTCGCGCGAAGGGCCAGTCACCGGCCTCCAGCAGACTGCGTCGTCCTTGAACGGCCATGTTGCTCCTTATTTCGACGTCTCGGCGACAGGTCCCAGCTTCTCGGCGATGCGCATGACCGCACTGCGCGCGCGCGGGTTCGCTTCGACCTCGCTCTCGCTGGCACGCATTGCCTTGCCTACCGGCTTTAGCCGCTTGTTGAGCTGGTCTTCGCGGATCGGCATGCCACGTGGCAGATGCGTATCCCCGCGTGACTGATCACGGATGAAACGCTTGACCAGCCGGTCCTCCAGCGAGTGAAAACTGATGACGACCAGACGCCCCCCGGTTTCCAACGCATCCAGGCCAACGGCCAGCGCCCGTTCCAGCTGGCCCAGCTCGTCGTTGAGATGAATGCGAATGGCCTGGAAGACCCGCGTCGCGGGATGCTTACCCTTCTCCCAGGCAGGGTGCGCTGCCTTGACGATCTCGGCGAGCCGATGGGTCCGCTCGATCGGCGCCTCCCGTCGCGCCGCGACGATGGCGCGCGCGATGCGCTTGGCGAAACGCTCTTCGCCATAGGTCTTGAAGACCCGCGCCATTTCCTGATCGTCGGTGCGCGCGACCCACTCGGCAGCGCCCATGCCCGAGGTCGGGTCCATGCGCATGTCCAGCGGACCATCACGCAGGAAGCTGAACCCGCGCTCGGGATCGTCCAACTGAGGAGAGGAGACGCCGACATCGAGAAGAATACCGCTCAGACTGCCGCGGACGCCGCACGCTTCGGCGTGACGGTCCAGTTCTGCAAACACGCCACGACACACCGTCAGGCGTGAATCGTCGATCTCTGCAGCGACCTGCAGCGCGGCGGGATCGCGATCGATCGCGATCAGCCGACCCTGGGCGTCGAGCCGCGAGAGAATGGCGCGGGAGTGCCCCCCGCGACCAAAGGTGCCGTCGAGATAGGCGCCGGAGGGGGATTGAATCAACGCCTCCACGGCCCCGTCGAGCAGCACGCTGGTGTGGCGAAAATCGGAACCATTCGCCGCACCGCCTGGGGATGCCTGTGAAGCGTTGTCGCGGTGCTGCATGCAGATCTCGGTGTCGAACGGCGGAAATCGGAGAGGGAGCCGGCCGATAAGCCGGGTTCTGTCTAAGACAGTCATTCATCTAGGAAACGCGTCGCCACGTTTCTCGAGCAACCTACCCGGATCCAGCGCGGGCCGCGCCAACGGATCCCTATTTGGTCTTGCTCCAGGTGGGGTTTACCTTGCCACGCACTGTTGCCAGGCGCGCGGTGCGCTCTTACCGCACCCTTTCACCCTTACCGGCAGCGAATCGCTGCTTAGGCGGTCTACTCTCTGCTGCACTAGCCGTCGGCTTGCGCCGCCCAGGCGTTACCTGGCACCTTGCCCTATGGAGCCCGGACTTTCCTCCCCCGGCAATGCCGGCGGCGACTGTCTGGCCGACTCCCAAGCGCGCAAGAATAACAGCACCCCGTAACCCTCTCAAGACAGCATTGCCGTGTGGGGCAAATGCGTTCACCGATCGAGCCGAACCGTCGCCCAACGCCGACACCCGCGGGCCAGGAAGCGGAGATACGCCCCCTGTCACCTCGAAAACATCAGCTATCGACCTACGGGTCGGACTTCAGCGCCAGTGCCAGCTGATACCAATGCTTGCGTCGTCCACCGAGCACTCGCACCACGACCGCTGCCGCACTCTTCACGGCAACGCCCTCCGCCAGCATCGCCTGAATCAGGGCCGTGCCCTCGACGTCGTCGGCCGCCTCCTCACGACGGGGCGCGCCAGCCAGCATGACCACGAACTCACCCCGCGCCTGATCGGGATCTTCGTCCATGATTCTCAGCAGCTCGGTGGCAGAGCCATCGAGCAATGTCTCGAAAGTCTTGGTCAGCTCGCGTGCCAGCACCACCTGACGCTCGCCGACCACCGCAGCGATATCCTCGAGCAGATCGCGAATCCGATGAGGCGACTCATAAAAGACTCGCGTTTCTTCCCGTGACGCACCCACCTCCAGCTGTTTTCGACGCGCGCCGGACTTGGCCGCCAGAAAGCCTTCGAAAGTGAACCGATCCGTCGGCAGGCCGGCCGCACTCAACCCCGCGACCAGCGCGCAAGGGCCAGGAATCGGCACTACGCGACAGCCCGCTCGACGAAGCTCGCGAACCAGGACGAAGCCCGGATCGGAGATCAAGGGGGTTCCGGCGTCGCTGACCAGCGCCAGCTGCGCGCCGTCGGCCAGACGCTTTCTCAGTTGGTCGACACGTGCCGCCTCATTGTGTTCGTGCAGCGAAATCAGCGGACGCTCGATGCCCAGATGCCGAAGCAGACGCTGCGTGTGGCGCGTGTCTTCAGCGGCGATCGCATCGACCTCGGAGAGAATCCGGCCAGCCCTGGCGCTCAAGTCTTCAAGATTCCCAATCGGCGTAGCGACCACGTACAATACGCCTTCCTTTGTCTCGTTCATTCGGTACCATCCGGATTGACATGCATTCACATCGATGGCCGCCGCTGGCAGACTCGATGTTCAGTTCGGCAAGGAAGCCTCCGCGGGGCGGCGAGGGCCGTTCGTCATGGGCTGCCAGACTCGCAAGACTTCAGCGGAACAGGAACGGGCCGGCGCTGCGGGCAACGCTCGCGAGAATCGTCTCTTCGACAATCGAATCATCGATGACCGAGCGGAACGGTCACCGACGATCAGGCCAGCGATGATCGACTTATCGATGACCGGTGCCGACAGCGCCAGACCTCTCAACAAGTAAAGGGAAAGACATTATGCGTTACGCGCTGCGGCGACTTCTCCTGCCTCTGGCGGCCACCCTGGTGCTGGCAGGCTGTGCCGGTCAGAACATGATGCAGGGCAGCAGCGGCCCGAGCGCCCAGGAGCTGCTCGAACAGGCCCAGGGTCAGAGCGGCCAGCAGGCTGCGGCTTCCCGCCTCGAAGCGGCAGATATCCTAGCACGCCAGGGCGACACGGCGCAGGCGCTCCAGATCGCCGGCCAGATCGACAGCGGCCAGCTCGACAGCGGCCAACGGGTCCGCTGGGCCATGGTGCTATCGGATAGCGCACTGGCGGAGGAAGATGGCCAGAGCGTCATCCGTGCCACCGATATCCTCGACAGCACGACCGAGCTGTCCACCGATGACCGGCAGACGCTGCGCTATCGTCGAGGCATGGCGCTGAGCATGATCGGCGAACCGGAAGCCGCGGCTAGGCTGCTGATCGATCTGCAGCGGAACAACGCGCCCTACGAGCTGAACGATGATATCTGGACACCGCTTTCCAGCTTGAGTCCGCCCGCGCTGAACGCCCTGGCCGCAACGGGTAACGATCCGATCACCCAGGGCTGGGTGGATCTGGCTCGACTCTACCGCACCAGCGGTGGCGATATTTCCAACCTGTTCGATCGCCTGGATCAGTGGCGCAGCCGCTATCCGGATCATCCGGCCAATCGTCGGCTTCCCAAGGATCTGTCGGCGTTGCGTCAGCTCGAAGGCAATGAGATCGATCGGATCGCGGTGTTTCTGCCAAGCAGCGGTCCGCTGGCCAACATCGCCTCGGCGATCCGACAGGGTCTGGAGACCCGTGCCAGCGACGCAAGAAATCAGGGGGAGCGCACCCCCGGACTGACCTTCATCGATTCCAGCCAGCAGAACATCGACGCCCTCTATGCCCAGGCGACGATGAGCGGCGCCCAGGCAGTGATCGGCCCCCTCGACAAGGACAAGGTCAGCGAGCTCGAGACCCGCAGCGACGTCCCCCTGCCCACGCTCGCTCTCAACTACGGCGAGCATCCGCGCAACCAGGCGACCAACCTGTTCCAGTACGGCCTATCGGCGGAGGACGAAGCGCGCCAGGTCGCCCAGCGCGCCTATCTCGACGGCCACCATCGGGCCGGCATCATGGTGCCCGACAACGAGTGGGGATCGCGCATTCTGGCGGCGTTCCGCCAGACGTGGGAGAGCGATGGCGGCAGCGTCGCCTCGGTCGTCAGTTACGACCCTTCCGGCTCGGTCGCCACGGCAGTGCGCAATCTGCTCAACAGCGATCCCTCCAGCATGGACATGCTGTTCCTGCTGGCACTGCCCAGCTACGCCCGCCAGGTGCCGCCGACGCTGGATTTCTACTACGCCAGCAACCTGCCCATCTACGCCACGTCCCATCTCTACGAGGGTACGCCACAACCTCGGGCCGACCATGACCTGAACGGCGTACAGTTTCTCGACATCCCCTGGATGATCCCGGATGCGGCCGTTGGCGGGACCGATGCCTTGCCTTTCGCCTCCACCTACCAACAGCTCGTGGGGGAAGGTGACCCCGGCCTGCTCAAGCTCAATGCCATGGGCGTCGACGCTTACGAACTGGCCCGCCGCCTGCCGCTGATCCAGGCGTTGCCAAACACCCAGATCTTCGGCGCGACCGGCACGCTGCAGGCTCGCGACGATGGCCGTATCCAGCGCACGCTGCCATGGGCACTGTTCCAGTCCGGATCGCCGCAACCGCTACTGACGACATCTCCCTCGACATCGACTGACTCGCTGTCGAAGCCTGAAGACGGCGCTGCCAACGCGACACCGCAGAGCACTCGGAACTCGTCCAATAGCGATCTGAACGGATTCGCGATGGATGCCGACGATGACAACGCCAACTGATCGCCCGAATCCAGCCAACCGGGCACCCGCGCCCCATCGACGCCAACTCGGGCAGCAGGTCGAACAGGCCGCTGCCCGCTGGCTCGAGACGCAGGGATTGACGCTGATTGCCAGCAACCAGCATGCCAAGGGTGGCGAGATCGATCTGGTGATGCGGGATGGCGATAATCTGGTATTCGTCGAGGTGCGCCACCGACAACGCATGGACTATGGCGACCCGCTGGAGACGATCACCCTCGCCAAACAGCGCCGCATCATCAAGGCCGCGCGTTTTTATCTTCATGCGCAGCGGCTATCATGCCCCTGCCGCTTCGACGTCGTCGGCGTAACCGGAAGCCTTCCCAAGCTCGAATTCGACTGGATTCGCGCCGCCTTCGACGCATATTGACCCAGGCCCTAATAGGCAGCCCATGGATTTTCAGACACGCATACTCGACCTGTTCAACGCCAGCATCGACACCAAGACCTACGCCAGCGAGGTATTGCCGCCGTTTATCGAAGTCGCCAGCCAGATGATGGTTCAATGTCTGGTCAGCGAGGGCAAGATACTTGCCTGCGGCAATGGCGGAAGCGCCGGCGATAGTCAGCATTTTTCTTCCGAGCTGCTCAATCGCTTCGAGCGCGAGCGCCCCAGCTTGCCGGCATTGGCGCTGACGACCGACACCTCGACCCTGACATCGATTGCCAACGATTACAGTTACAACGACGTCTTTTCGAAGCAGATCCGCGCCCTTGGCCAGCCCGGCGATATCCTGCTGGCGATCTCCACCAGCGGCAACTCGGCCAATGTGGTTCAGGCGATCCAGGCCGCCCACGATCGGGAAATGTGTGTCGTCGCATTGACCGGACGCGACGGTGGAGACATGGCCTCTCTGCTTGGCCAGGAGGACTGCGAGATTCGCGTCCCCGCCACCTCCACCGCACGAATTCAGGAAGTTCACCTCTTGGTCATTCACTGTTTGTGTGATCTGATCGACCAACAGCTTTTTGGCAGCAACGAGTGAGACTTATGAAGAAGCCCCTGATCGTTTCCTCATGCCTGATCGGCCTGCTGACCCTTGGCGGATGCGCCACCAGCGGCAACCAGGATGAGAACTACGCCGAACGCACGCCCGGCGCCAAAGTCGAAGACAGCAATATTCAGAGCAAGATCTTCGATGCGCTGAATGCCGCGGACGCCCGCTACGGCGATGCCCACGTCAACGTCGATAGCTACAACAGCAACGTGCTGCTGACCGGGCAGGTGCCCAGCGATGATCTCAAGCAGCGTGCCACCGAGATCGCCCGCGACGTCCGCAGCGTGCGTCAGGTGCATAACGAACTGATGGTCTCGGCCAACACGCCGGTCAGTCAGCGCATGACGGACACCTGGATTACCGGTCGCATCAAGGCCAACATCGTTGCCAACGAGGACCTGGACGCCAATCTGATTCGCGTGATCACCGAGAACGGCACGGTCTACCTGATGGGCCTGGTCACACAGCAGCAGGCCAGCGAAGCCACTGCCGCCGCCTCCGGCGTGGGCGGTGTCCAGCGCATCGTCAAGGTATTCGAATACCTCAACTGAGCCTCTGAACTCGAGACCCGTGGCTGCAAAAAGGCCCGGAATGGAAAAGGGCCCGGAGTGGAAAAGCCGCTGCCGANNTCGGCAGCGGCTTTTTGCTTTTAGGATACCCTCGCTCCGGCTGGCGCCACGCCGGGCAAGGGTAAAGCTGGACAGCGAAAACCTATTTGACGATACGCAGCGACGGCTTGCCTTTTTCGGGACGAGTCGGCGCCTCGTCATCCCGCTCATCATCGACAGATTCGGTCGACTCGGGAGAACGGCTTTCCGCGCGGTTCTCGACACTTTCCAGTGTCGGGCGACCCTCGTCTTCCAGCGCCGCCTCTTCTTCGCCGGAGAAGTTAGGCATGACCGGCTCCTGACCGAAGACCATACCCACGCCGTTTTCACGCGCATAGATAGCGATCAAGGCATCCATCGGTACCACGACCTGCATCGGCTGACCGCTGAAACGCGCCCCGAAGGTGACCGCCGCATTGTCGATCGCCAAATCGCGCACGGCGGCCGGTGCGATATTCAGCACGATCTGACCATTCTGCACGAATTGCTGTGGCACCTTGACGTCGGGCTTCCCGGCATCGACCACGATATACGGCGTTTGCTCGTTATCCAGCAACCACTCATAAAGAGCTCTTGCCAGATAGGGACGGCTAGTCAGCATGTCATCTCCTTTCAGGCAGCTTACGACAAGTGCCGCTCAGCTACGCATCTCACGTTCGGATTCGGATAGCGCCACCTTGAAAGCGTCACGCGCGAAGACCCGCTCCATGTAGTCCATCAACGGGGCAACCTGCTTTTCCGGCAGCTCGACGCCCAGCGCCGGCAACCGCCACAGGATCGGCGCGATGCAGCAATCCACCAGCGTGAACTCTTCACTCATGAAGAACGGCATGTCTTCGAAGATCGGCGAGATACCGGCCAGACTCTCGCGCAATTCCTTGCGCGCCTTCTCGGCGTCCTTCTTGGAGCCCTGCTGGATCTGCTCGACCAAAGGGCACCACTCTCGCTCGATGCGATGCATCCACAGCCGACTCTGCGCACGCGCCACCGGATAGACCGGCAACAACGGCGGATGCGGGAAACGCTCATCGAGATATTCCATCATGACCTTGGACTCGTAAAGCACCAGGTCGCGATCCAGCAGCGTGGGAACGCTGTTGTAGGGATTCAGATCCGCCAGCTCAGCGTTGTGCTCGTCGGCCGAGACGTCCAGGATATCGACGGCCACGCCCTTTTCCGCCAACACGATTCTGACGCGATGGCTGAAATGATCCTCACTGCCTGAGTAAAAGATCATCGACGATCGCTTGGCCACTACACCCATGAAACTTTCCTCGAATTAATTCAACGACCAATGGTAACACGGCGGGCAACCCGACCGGGGCCTCACCATGACCATGGAGAGCTCGATGGCTCACCCGCCATATCCCAACGACAAAACGCCCGACTGATAAGTCGGGCGTTGAGCGCAGAGGTGATCCCGAAAGATCAGCGCTTGGAGAACTGCGGACGACGACGAGCTTTGCGCAGACCCACTTTCTTACGCTCGACTTCACGAGCATCGCGGGTCACGTAGCCGGCTGCACGCAGCGGACGACGCAGGTCTTCGTTGTAAACCATCAGCGCGCGGGTGATACCGTGACGAATCGCGCCGGCCTGAGAGGAGCCGCCGCCACCCTTGACCGTGACGACGACGTCGAACTGGCCAGTCGTTTCGGTCAGTTCCAGCGGCTGGCGCACGACCATCTGTGCGGTAACGCGGCCGAAGAACTCACCCAGTTCACGATCGTTGACGGTGATCTTGCCGGAGCCCGGCTTGAGAAACACGCGAGCGGTAGAAGTCTTGCGACGCCCGGTGCCGTAATACTGTTGTGCCATGACGGTTACCCTCAGATGTTCAGTTCTTGCGGCTGCTGCGCGGCGTGCGGATGCTCGGTACCGGCATACACCTTGAGCTTGGCGTGCATGGCACGACCCAGCGGACCTTTAGGCAGCATGCCCTTGACGGCGCCTTCGATGACTCGCTCCGGCGCGTGGTCGATCAACTTCTCGAACGACATGGTGCGCAGACCACCCGGGTAACCGGTGTGACGGTAATAAGTCTTGGCTTGCGCCTTGTTACCGGTCACGTGCACCTTCTCGGCGTTGACCACGACGATATAGTCGCCGGTGTCGACGTGCGGGGTGTATTCCGGCTTGTGTTTGCCGCGCAAGCGGCGTGCGATTTCTGTCGCCAGACGACCGAGCGTCTTGCCCGATGCATCAACGACATACCAATCGCGCTGCACGGTATGCGGCTTGGCACTGAACGTCTTCATGAGTGTTTCACCAAATAAACGTATTTGGGCGTCGAAGCGAACGCTTCTCGGCCATCCCTATTTTTCTTGGGTTACTCGTCCGGAGCGAGCTGCGAGGCAGCTGCCGTTCGGTCGGTAACGGAGCGAAGAGCGCGCATTGTACACGAGCCTTTGGGACGGCGAAAGATCGACTTGCGATCTGTCGAGACGATCTTCGCGCCGGCCCCGCTTCTCGCCACCTGCTGTTGTCGCTCCCTCTTTCATTCTCAAGCATTGCGGAACGCACCCCGGACTTCAGGGCTTGTGCGCCAGCGCCAGGTAATCGCGGGACTGCATCTCCTGCAGACGAGACAACGTCCGCTCGAATTCGAAACCGAGGTTCCCGCCCGTGTAAAGCGACTCGACCTCGGTCTCCGCGGAGAGCAGCAACTTGACCGCACGGTCGTAGAATTCATCGACCATGCTGATGAAGCGCCGGGCCTGATCGTCGGTGCCTGCGCCCATCCTTGGCACACTGGACACCAACACCGTGTGAAATTCCCGCGACAGCTCGATGTAGTCGTTCTGACTGCGCGGCCCGTCACAGAGCATCTTGAAGTCGAACCAGACGACGCCTTCATGCAGTCGACGGGCTTTCAGCTCACGATGGTTGATCGTCAAAGGTGCATTCTCTTTTCCCTCGTTGCCGGCCACCGAGCGAAAGCTTTTCGCCAGCAGCTGCTCGGCCTCGGCATCGAGCGGCGAGTGAAATATCTCGACCTGCTCGAGAGCCCGCAGGCGATAATCCACGCCGGAATCGACGTTGACCACCTCGCAGTGGCGCTTGAGCAGATCGATCGCCGGCAGGAACCGGGTCCGCTGCAGGCCATCCTTGTAGAGATCGTCGGGAACGATATTGGAAGTCGCCACCAGCACCACGCCCTGGGCGAAAAGTGCCTCCATGAGGTTGCCCAGGATCATCGCATCGGTGATGTCCTTGACGTAGAACTCGTCGAAGCAGATGACCCGCGCCTCGGCGGCGAACGTGGCCGCGATCTGCGTCAACGGATTCTTCTCACCCTTGTGCGCCTCGAGTTCACGATGCACACGTTGCATGAAACGGTTGAAATGCGTGCGCATCTTGCGATCGAACGGCAACGACTCGTAGAACACGTCGACCAGGTAGGTCTTGCCGCGCCCCACGCCGCCCCAGAAATAGAGCCCCATGACCTGCGGTTTGCCGGGCGCCTCGGGCTCCGCGGCCTTGCGCTTGCCGAAAAGACCCGCAACTTTCGAGAGCGCAGACTCGCCGGAGACGGTGGCGGACGGCTTGGGTGCGGGCGTTCGCTGAAGATCGTCGTACAGGCGCTGCAGATGTTTGACGGCGTTCTCCTGCGCGGCGTCGTGACTGAAGTCATCGCGCTCGAGATCGGCGCGGTAGCGTGACATCGGCGTCATGGCATGCGGATGTGACGTCGCGGACTGGGGAGAACTCATGGCGGTATCGTGACCTCATGTCGAAACAGGTGGCGGCATTATACCCTCCGACGAAAGTCTTGACAGCGGCAACCAGACAAGGAAGGTTTGACCCGGTAACCGAACGGGTCGATATAATGGCCCCGCACTGATCTTACGTAGCGATCTTGTGCACCGGGCAAAGAGACAGGTCGTGCCAGTCACGACAACAAGGAGCGCAATGTGAACGAAAGCAATATCGACTGGATTCTGGCAATCGCCTGCTTTCTGGCGGGCATCGGTATCGGCGCCCTTTGTTATCACCTGCTGAACGCCAATGTGGCCCGCAATCAGAAAGTGCGCCAGCGCCTGGCAGAGACCGAGCTGGAGCTCAATCAGGTCAAGGATGCCCTCAACGATCATTTCGCCAAGGTCGCCGATCTGGCCTCCAGCATTCAGCGCCAGAGCCATGATCTCGAGCAGCATCTCATCCACGGTGCCGACAAGCTGGTCGACGATCTCAAGCTCAAACGCCGACTGCACGGCAACCAGGACGAGAGCGAAGAGGTCGACGCGCCACAGGTCCCGCGTGACTACGCCGATGGTACGGGCGGCACGCTGGCCGAGGATTACGGCATTCGCCAACGCAAGACGGCCGAACAACAGGACGGCACGCTGCAACCCCCCCGCTACTGACAACGACTGTCTCGCCGTTCAGTTCCTCACGACCCGTCCCCGGCCGAACCGGGCTAACGACGGGTCTGCGGGAAACGCCTCATGCCGGGTTGTCGATATCCACGAAGCGATGCTCGATGCCAAAACGCGCTTTCAGCCATTCGCCCAAGGCCTCAATACCGTCACGCTCGGTGGCGTGATGTCCCGCCGCCAGATAGGTGATGCCCATCTCGCGTGCCATGTGCGTGGTGCGCTCGGAAATCTCGCCGGAGATGAACGCATCGGCGCCCGCCTCGGCCGCCATCGGCAACATGTCCTGAGCGCCACCGGTACACCAGGCGACGCTATGGACGACGCCGGCATGTCCCTCGATCAACGTCGGCACGCGACCCAGCGCCCGTTCGACGCGTGCAGCCAGCGCCTGGCTATCGAGCGAGGTATCCGGCTGCCCCATCCACAGCAAGCCCTGCCCGAGCTCACCGTCGAGACAGCGCTCCGCACTGAACCCCAGGCGCCGGCCCAGCAAGGCGTTGTTGCCCAGCGAGATGTGCGCGTCCAGCGGCAAGTGATAGGCGAGCAGATTGAGATCGTGGTGCAACAGGGTGGCAAACCGGCGCCGCTTCATCCCCGTCACGCTGACCGGCTCGTTCTTCCAGAAATAGCCGTGGTGCACCAGCACCGCATCGGCTTGCCAGGCCACCGCTTCGTCGAGCAATGCCTGGCAAGCCGTGACCCCGGTCATGACCCGACCGATCGATTCCCGCCCCTCGACCTGCAGTCCATTGATCGTGTAATCCTTGAACGCATCGACACGCAGCTCCGTATCGATCGCCTCTTGTAGCGTCTGCCGCGAAATCATGTTGGCTCCCAGCCAAAAGCATTGCTGAATGTTACACTTAGGCCACGTATCGCCATCACGTCACCTCCTCATCGGACGATCGGAATGGGCATGCGACCCCTGAATATGTAGCGTCATCGAATGTCGCGAAATCGTCCGAATTCCAGTCTAAGGACCCAGCCCATGCGTCGCCACCTAGCCGCCTACCTGTGGCCCGCCCTCTGCGGCATTCTGCTCGCGGTCGTGTTGCTCTACACGTTCCCGTCACTGCTGGGTCGCGAGCCATCCGGCAGAGAGACCGCACCCGAGGTGATCGACGCGCCGGCGCTGAATCGTCACGAAGGGCCGGTCAGCTACTCCCAAGCGGTCAATCGTGCCGCCCCTGCGGTAGTCAACGTCTACTCTTCTCGCGTCGTCGACACCAGCCAGCACCCCTTGATGTCGGACCCCTTCTTTCGGCAGTTCTACGGCAAGAACATGCCACAGCGCCAGCGCATGCTGTCGAGCCTCGGATCCGGGGTGGTGGTCAGCGAAGAGGGTTATATCCTGACCAACAACCACGTCATCAGCGACGCCGATCAGATTCAGGTCGCGCTGCGGGATGGCCGCGAAGCCATCGCTCGGGTGATCGGCACCGACCCCGACAGTGATCTGGCAGTGCTCAAGATCGATATGGACAATCTGCCGGTCATCAAGTTAAGCGACTCGGAAGATATCGCCATCGGCGACGTCACGCTGGCGATCGGCAATCCGTTCGGCGTCGGCCAGACCGTGACCATGGGCATCATCAGCGCCACCGGGCGAGACCATCTCGGCTTGAGCCGGTATGAAGATTTCATCCAGACCGATGCTGCCATCAATCCGGGCAACTCGGGCGGCGCCCTGGTGGATGCCAACGGCTCGCTGATCGGCATCAACACCGCGATCTTCTCCCGCTCCGGCGGCTCCCAAGGCATCGGGTTCGCGATTCCCGCCAACCTGGCGCGCGACATCCTGGAAGACATCGTGACACAGGGACGGGTCATCCGTGGCTGGCTGGGCATCGACGCGCAGCAGATGACCCCGGATCTGGCATCGTCGTTCGGTCTCAAGACACTGAGCGGGGTGATTGTCGCCAACGTCGTCCCCGACGGGCCCGGTGACGAAGCAGGGCTGCGCCCCGGCGACATCCTGCTGGCGATCGACGGCAAACCGATCCTCGATCCGCGGGAAACCCAGGTCGACATCGCCGAGATACCGCCCGGTACCCAGCTGCCGCTGACGATCGTGCGAGGCGGCGAAAAACGCGAGGTGACGCTGAATGTCGGCGAGCGCCCGCAGCCAGCCGAAGCCGCCGATAGCTCGCCCCAACAAACGGACCCCGCACCGGAAGCGGGAACCGCGCCGGGAGCCGACGATCCGGGCGCACCAGCGCCTGACGCAGAGGCCGATGGCGATGGCGATGGCGATGGCGATGGCGATGGCGATGGCGATGGCGATGGCGATGGCGATGATGGTGCCACCAGCGCCGGCACCGATCCGTAGCGGCGACCACCAGCCATAAACGAAATCGCCGCCCCAAAGAGGCGGCGGCGATCTCGCTTCGTGCTGGATGATCAACGTTTCAGGCGGTTCTCGGCCGAGCGGGCATGGGCGGTCAGCGACTCCCCTCGCGCCAGCACCGAGGCGGTCCGCCCCAGCGTGTCGGCGCCTTCCGGCGAGCACTGGATCAGCGAAGAGCGCTTCTGGAAATCGTAGACGCCCAGCGGCGACGAGAAACGCGCAGTGCCCGAGGTCGGCAGCACGTGATTGGGACCGGCACAGTAGTCGCCCAGCACCTCGGCGGTATAGCGCCCCATGAAAATGGCGCCGGCGTGACGTACGCCCTCCGCCATCGCCTGCGGTGCTTCCACGGAAAGCTCCAGGTGCTCCGGGGCGATGCGGTTGATCAGCTCGACCGCCTGCTCGGGCCCTTCACAGAGGATCAGCGCGCCGCGCCGCGCCAGCGATTCGCGAACGATCGCCTCGCGCTCCAGAGTCGGCAGCAGCCGCTCGATGGATGCCTCAACCGCCGCCAGATGTTCCGCGTCCCAACTGACGAGAATGGCCTGGGCGTCTTCATCGTGCTCGGCCTGGGAAAACAGATCCATCGCCAGCCAGTCAGGATCGGTGCCGCCGTCGGAAACGACCAGGATCTCGGAGGGCCCCGCAATCATGTCGATACCGACCTGCCCGAACACCGCTCGCTTGGCCGTGGCGACATAGATATTGCCCGGACCGACGATCTTGTCGACCCGGGGCACGCTCTGGGTTCCGTAGGCCAACGCGGCCACGGCCTGAGCGCCGCCCAGCGCGAACACCCGATCGACACCGGCAAGGTGCGCCGCGGCCAGCACCAGCTCATTGACGATGCCATCCGGGGTCGGCACCACCATCACGATCTCGCGGACACCGGCCACGTGGGCCGGCACTGCGTTCATCAATACGGAAGACGGATAAGCAGCCTTGCCACCGGGCACGTAGATACCGACCCGGTCGAGCGCCGTCACCTTCTGCCCCAGCACGGTCCCGTCGGGTTCGCTGTACTGCCAGGACTCCGGCTTCTGGCGCTCGTGATAGAGCCGGATGCGCTCGGCAGCGTGCTGCAGCGCCTCGCGCTGTTCCGTCGGCACGTTCGCGAACGCCGCTTCGAGCCGCTCGGCCCCGATCGTCAACTCCGACATGGCGGTCGCGGAGAGACGATCGAAGCGATTGGTGTACTCGATCACGGCGTCATCGCCGCGCTGACGAACGGCGGCAATGATCTCCGCCACCCGGGAACCGATCTCGTGATCGGAAACCCCTTCCCAGGCCAGCAGTGACGCGAGACGGGTGTCGAAATCAGTGTCCCGCGTGGCGAGGCGGGCAATGGTAGTCATTTGACTCATTCAAGCATTCTCCAGGTTCGACCGACCCCGGCCATCGGCAGGCAATAGAAACGCCTTTCCGTCATGAACGCTACTCCAGCACCTGATCGAAACCGGAGGCGTGCACTCCACACGCCTCGATGTCGGCATCACTCAGGCCGGAAGACGCGCCGTCACGGCCTGGCGCAGGCGTTCGATCAGCGGCCTCAGCCGCTCGTGCTTCATCGTCATCGATGCCTTGTTGACCACCAGGCGGGTACTGATGTTCTCGATCAATTCGCGAGGCTCCATGCCATTGGCCCGCAGGGTATTGCCGGTATCCACGATATCGACGATCTCATCTGCCAGGTTCATCAACGGCGCCAGCTCCATCGCCCCGTACAGCTTGATCACCTCGGCCTGGATGCCCTGCTCTGCATAGTAACGGCGTGCCACGTTGACGAACTTCGTCGCGACTCGTCGCTTGGCATGCGCTGGCTGTGCGCCCACGATACCGGCCGTCATCAGACGACAGCGAGAGATGCCGAGATCGAGCGGTTCATAGAGCCCTTCGGCGCCATGCTCCAGCAGGACGTCCTTGCCCGCAACGCCCAGATCGGCTGCACCCAGCTGGACGTAGGTCGGCACGTCCACCGCGCGAATGACGACCAGTTTGACATCGGGCAGGTTGGTATCGAACAGCAGCTTGCGACTCCTGCCGAAATCGTCTGCCGGCGTGATACCGGCATCCGCCAGTAACGGCAGGGTCTCTTCGAGGATACGGCCCTTTGACAGGGCCAGGATCAGTTGATTGCTCATGTCATCAGCCGTCACTTAACCCGGCACGCGACGAATGCGCGCACCCAGTAGCTGCAATTTCTCTTCGATGCACTCGTAACCGCGGTCGATGTGATAGATCCTGTCGACCATCGTCTCCCCCTGCGCCAGCATCGCGGCAATGACCAGGCTCGCCGACGCTCGCAGATCCGTCGCCATCACCGGCGCACCCGACAGCTTCTCGACGCCGGTCACCACTGCCGTGTTGCCCTCGAGCGCAATGTGGGCACCCATGCGATTGAGCTCCTGCACATGCATGAAACGGTTTTCGAAGATGGTCTCGACGACCGTACCGGTGCCCTCGGCGACCGCATTCAACGCCACGAACTGCGCCTGCATGTCGGTGGGAAACGCCGGATACGGAGCCGTACGCAGGTTGACGGCCTTGGGCCGACGCCCGCCCATGTCGAGCTCGATCCAATCCTCACCGGTAGTAATGGTCCCCCCGGCTTCCTCGAGCTTGGCCAGCACCGCCTCGAGAATGTCGGCACGCGTCTTGCGCACCCGGACCCGCCCACCGGTCGCGGCGGCGGCGACGAGAAAGGTGCCGGTTTCGATACGATCCGGCATCACGTCATAGTGGCAACCGTGAAGACGCTCGACACCCTCGATGGTGATGGTATCGGTGCCCTGTCCGCGGATATCGGCGCCCATGGCGATCAGGCATTCGGCCAGGTCGACCACTTCCGGCTCGCGGGCGGCATTTTCCAGTACCGTCGTACCGTCGGCCAGCGTGGCGGCCATCAGCAGATTCTCGGTACCGGTGACGGTGACGGTGTCGAAAAAGATCGTGGCGCCCTTGAGTCGACCATCGACGCGGGCGCGAATGTAGCCGCCCTCGACGGTGATTTCGGCACCCATCGCCTCGAGTCCGCGGATATGCAGATCGACCGGCCGGGAGCCGATGGCGCAACCGCCCGGCAGCGACACGTCGGCGGTACCGAAGTGCGCCAGCAGCGGGCCGAGCACCAGAATCGAGGCCCGCATCTTCTTGACCAGTTCGTAGGGCGCATGACAGTCACGCACCTGCGAGCCGTCGATCTGGATGCTCATTTTCTCGCCCATGACAGGCTCGATGCCCATCCGGCCGAGCAGTTCCAGCGTCGTGGTGATGTCCTGAAGATGTGGCAGATTGCCGATGGTGACGGGCTCGTCGGCGAGCAGCGTCGCCGCCAGGATCGGCAGGGCGGAATTCTTCGCGCCGCTGGCCCAGACCTCGCCGTCGAGCGGCCCGTTACCGGTGATGATCAGCTTGTCCATGAAGGTTCGCTATAGAATCGAGAAAGATGACCGGCCTGAAAGGCGCAGGACGAGGATCAGGCGCTGACATTCTCCGGCGCCGTTTCCCACTGTGAGGGGGTATAAGTCTTGATGGTGATGGCGTGCAGTGCGCCCGAGGCGATTTCATCCGACAGCGCGCCGTAAATCAGCTGCTGGCGCTTGACCGGGCTCATGCCGCCGAAGACCTCTCCCACGGCGATCACCTGGAAGTTGCAGCCTTCACCCTGAATATGGAATTCACAGCCGTCGAGCTGGCTTTCGAGACGGCTTTTGACATCGCTGGGTTGCATGGAATCAGGCTCCCTTGTGACGACTGCGCTGAATGCGCAGGGAAAGCGCCACATGGTAGCGGAAAGCGCCCCGTCTTGGCGATCTTGGCGGCATGCAAAAACGTCGCAAGCTGTCGATCGGACGAGGCCGACGACGGGGAACTAGCGCTCGCTCGACGCCGTGGCCGACTCAGATTCGACGCAGGTCGTCTCGACGGCCGGCAGCAGCGGCGCCAGTTCGGTGATATCCATCAGCCGCTTCAGCGCCAGCGACAGCGATACACGCTGCAGGCTCAGCGAGTGGTGCTGCACGCTGCGCACCCACACCAGCAACACGCTCAGCACTGCACTGCTGGCAACCTGAATGCCGGTCAGATCGAAGGAAACCTCGGTCTGCGGCGGCTGCTCCGCCAGCCAGTGTCGACCCGCCTGGGCAAGCGGGCCGGCACTGTCGAAGTCTGCCTCGCCGCGAATCGTCAGCACATGACCATCGACGATTTCCAGCGTGGCATCATCGCGTTCGAGCAGTAGCGTCACGCGTCGCTGCCCTTCTCGAGTTCATCGGTGCCGACTTCCGGCGCCCAGTTGTCGATCACGGCATCGATGTCACGATTGTTGTCGCGCATCGACTGATCGAACTGATTGCGGAACGTCAGCCCCAGGTTGATACCGTTGACGATGACGTTGATGACCTTCCACTGCCCGTCACTCTGACGCAGCGTAAAATCGACCGGGTAGGTTTTCCCATTGGTGGAGACGACCTCCATGGGCACCGACGCCTGATCGTCATAGCGTCCCGCGTTTTCGTTCTCCTTCACGCGAAGCGTCTGATAGTCGAACGTCACCAGGCCTCTGGCATAGGTATCGATCAGGGTCTTGCGGAACACATTGACGAACTTGGAGCGCTGCTCCGGCGTGGCACCACGGAAGTAACGGCCCATCACGCTGGCACCGATGTAGCGGAAGTCGGCAACTTCCGCCATGTTGGTATCCACCAGCTTGGCAAGCTCGCCCTCGTGCTGGGCGTAGTAGCCCTTCTTGCCTTCCAGCTCGGACATCAGCGAATCCACGCTCTGCTGGATGACCTGGGTCGGAGACTGCTGCGCCTGGGCCACAGGAGCCACGCTCGCCAGACACATCGCGACGAGCGCCAGGGCCGCCATCCAGGCGCCCCGCATTCCGGTATCACGTTTGGCAGTGCGGGCATGCCGCGCGAAAGTCATTTTCATCATCGACTCCTTGTCTGTGATCAACTTGCCTTGAGCTGAGCCGGCCGGGCTCACTTGGCCATATTCGACACGAACTGCTGGATGAGTTCCTCCAGCACCAGCGCCTGCTGGGTGTCGTGGATGACGTCACCGTCATGCAGCATATCCGGCGCACCGCCCACGGTCAGCCCGATGTACTGCTCGCCCAGCAGCCCGGCGGTGAGTATCGCCGCCGTGCTGTCGTTGGAAAGCTTGCCGTCGTATGCCGAGTCCAGTTGCATGGTGACCTTGGCGTCGAACCACTTCGGATCGAGCTCGATATCGGTCACCTTGCCGATGCGCACGCCGGACATGGTTACCTTGGCCTGGGGTCGCAGCCCGCCGATATTGGCGAAGTTGGCAGTCAACGTGAAAGTATCGTTGGGCACACCCACGCCCAGGCCACTGACGCGCAGACCCAGGAACACCAGCCCCAGAATACCTGCCAGCATGAACATGCCGACGCCCAGTTCCAACCAGTTGTTGCGCTTCATCCGAGGTCTCCAAACATCAACGCGGTGAGCACGAAATCGAGGCCCAATACCGCCAGCGAGGCGTATACCACCGTCCGGGTGGTCGCGCGCGAAATACCTTC
Source organism: Salinicola sp. CPA57 (assembly GCF_003206035.1). NCBI lineage: Bacteria > Pseudomonadati > Pseudomonadota > Gammaproteobacteria > Oceanospirillales > Halomonadaceae > Salinicola > Salinicola sp. CPA57. The sequence goes on along the minus strand of NZ_PZJR01000012.1, from coordinate 33,663 downwards.
CGAGGTGGGAATCAGATCATAGCCCTGAAACACCGCGATCCAGGTCACGACCAGACCGAACACCAGGCTCTTGATCATGCCATTGAGCACATCGCCGACGAAGTCGACGCTGTCCTGCATATTGCTCCAGTAGGAACCCTGGTAGACGCCAAGCCAGTCGACGCCCACCAGGTACCCGCCCCAGATACCGACCACGCCGAACATCACCGTCAGGATGGGCAACGAGACGAAGCCCGCCCACAGCCGGGGGGCGACGATGCGCCGCAACGGGTCGACGCCGATCATTTCCATGCTGGTGAGCTGTTCGGTCGCTTTCATCAGACCGATTTCGGCGGTCAGCGCCGAGCCTGCGCGCCCGGCGAACAGCAATGCGGCGACCACCGGGGCGAGCTCGCGAACCAGCGACAACGCCACCATCTGTCCCAACGCCTCGTCGGCACCAAAACTCACCAGAATGGTGAAGCCCTGCAACGCCAGCACCATGCCGATGAATAGCCCCGACACCAGTACGATCGCCCCCGACATCACCCCGACGAAATGCATCTGGCGAATCCACAGATGGAACCCCTCGCGGGACGGCAGGCAGAAGATCGACTGAAACAGGAACAGCCCCGCCCTGCCGATCGAGCTCACGATATCGAGCGTTGCGCGCCCTAGCGTCGCGATATGTCGCATCATGAAAACTGCCCCGCCGGCGCCAGAATGTCATCGTAGAAGTCCGGCGCGGGATAGTGAAATGGCACCGGCCCGTCGGGCTCGCCATGCACGAACTGCCTGACGTGCGCATCGTCGTTCACGTCGAGCGTACGCGGCGTGCCGTGGGCCATGACCTGGCCGTCGGCGATGATGTAGACATAGTCTGCGATCGACAATGTCTCCTTGATGTCGTGGGACACCATCACCGCGGTCAGCCCGAGCGCCTGATTGACCTTCTTGATCAACTGCACCAGCACGCCCATCGAAATCGGGTCCTGGCCGACGAAGGGCTCATCGTAGAGCACCAGTTCCGGATCCAGCGCCACCGCGCGCGCAAGCGCCACGCGTCGGGCCATGCCGCCTGAGAGCTCCGATGGCATCAGATGTCGCGCACCGCGCAACCCGACCGCCTGAAGCTTCATCAGCACGATGTCGCGCACCATGGCGTTCGGCAATTCGGTATGCACGCGGAGCGGGAACGCGACGTTCTCGAACACGTCCAGGTCCGAGAACAGGGCGCCACTCTGGAACAGCATGCCCATGCGACGACGCAGCTTGAAAAGCGAGCGCCGCGACAGCTGGTGTACGTCCTGACCATCGATCAGCACCTGGCCACGGTCCGGTATCAGCTGACCACCGATCAACTTCAGCAGCGTCGTCTTGCCGGTCCCGCTAGGCCCCATGATGGCAGTAATCTTGCCGAGCGGAATCTGCAGGTCGACACCGCGAAAAATATCGGTATTGCCGCGGGAAAAGTGCAGATCCTTGACCTCGACCATAATCGGGTCATCCATGCAGCATCCACCAACCTTGTGAGATCAATTATCGAACATTGTATCCTAACCTTGGCGGTAGCGACCAGCAGTCGCCACCGGACGACTACGCTCGCTGCCGCACAAGGGACGAATCGGGAAACGATCAAAGGTATACTCTCACGTATTGCGCCAACCCGAGATCGCCTGGCGCCCTCAATTTCACGACTGACGTTCATGCCATGACCGATCCCCGAACCGCCACCGCCACCGCCGAGACCCTGAGCGAACTCGCCACGCTGGACTTTCGTGCCAGCGCCAGGCGTACGCTGACGCTGGAACAGCAGGCTATCGGCGAACTCGTCACCAAACTCGACGCGTGTTTCGATGCCGCCTGTCGGCTACTGCTCGCTTGCCGAGGGCGCCTCATCGTGACGGGCATGGGCAAGTCGGGCCACATCGCCCGCAAGATGGCCGCGACCCTGGCCAGCACCGGCTCGCCGGCGTTCTATGTACATCCCGGCGAGGCCAGCCACGGCGATCTCGGCATGATCACCGGCGACGATGTGGTGATCGCCCTGTCGAACTCCGGGGAAACCCAGGAGATCACAGGCCTGCTCCCGCTGTTCAAGCGTCTCGGCGCCCCACTGGTCAGCCTGACCGGCCGGCCGGGGTCGACGCTGGCACGTTATAGCGACGTGCATATCGATGTCGGCGTTTCCCGGGAAGCCTGCCCTCACGATCTGGCGCCAACCTCTTCCACCACCGCCGCCCTCGCCATGAGCGACGCCTTGGCGCTGGCTCTGCTCGAGGCGCGCGGCTTCAGCGCCGAGGACTTCGCGCTGTCCCATCCGGGCGGCACGCTCGGCAAACGCTTGCTGTTGCGTGTTGCCGACCTCATGCACGACGGCAGCCGGCTCCCCAGCGTGGCCACCGGAAGCCCGTTGCGAGAGGCACTGCTCGAGATGACGCTCAAGGGCATGGGATTCACCTGCGTGGTCGATGAACGCGGAATGCTGGCCGGGGTCTATACCGACGGAGACCTGCGGCGCACGCTCGACCAGCGTGGCGATTTCACCCTGCTTCGCGTCGATGACGTCATGACGCGCGGCGGCAAGACGGCGGCACCGGACATGCTGGCCGCTGAAGCAGTCCGGATCATGGAGGATAACCGCATCACCGCGCTGGCGGTGGTCGAGAACGGCATTCCCGTTGGCGCGCTACACATGCACGACCTGCTGAGAAGTGGCGTCATCTGACAATCCGACAGCGCGGTGGCCTGGCGCGATCGACGCGACGGACCGCATCGTCGTTCGGAAAATCGAGAGGAGAATGGCCCGACCGAGTCGGAGTCAGCCGTTTCGTCCCGGAAATCCATTCGTTATTTCGATCAGAAGGTTCCAACCGGAGCTCTTCGATCAAGTTTTTTACCAAGACAAGGAGCAACCGTGGCCAAGACAGCCAGATTTCAGTCTCCCTGGTGGCGGCGCCTCGGTCTGCTGGCGTTGCTGCTGACGCTGGGCGGTGGCCTGACCTATCTGGATCAACGCGGGGAAGACCAGCAACAGCCCACGATCGGCAACACGACCGGCGAGCCGGACTACTACCTCGAAGACGCCAGCATGACCCGCTTCGACCAGCAGGGTCGCGCCTATCAACGTCTGGAAACTCCGCGACTGGTGCATACGCCATCCGACGACATCATTCGCACCGAAAAGCCCCACGGCTATCTGACCGACGACCAGCAGCGCCAATGGCAGGTCACCAGCGACACCGGGCGGATGAGTCGAAGCGGCGAGCAGTTGACGCTGCAAGGCAATGCGCGCCTCGTACAGCCGGAGCAGGCCTGGAGCCTGGAAACCCGGACGCTGCATTACGATAATCGTGAAGCCCATGCCTGGAGTGACACCACCTCCGTGTTACGTCAGCATAGCCAGAGCATGCGCGGCGATCGCTTCGACGCCTGGATCAACGAAGACCGTATGCGTCTGACCGACAACGTGCAGGGTCACCTGCCACAGCAACCTCAGTCACAGCAACCCAAGGATCAAGGATCATGAGGCGAGAACTCGGGCAAATTCTGGTGCTGACCGCACTGGGCTTCTCCAGCCTTCCGGCCGTCGCTCTGGAAAGCGATGCCAGTGCGGCGATCGAGATCGCCGCCGATCAGCTCGAGATCGACGACCGTCAGGGCACCGCTGTCTATACCGGCGACGTCGACATGCGGCAAGGCAGCATGAACCTGAAGGCCGCACGCGTCGACATCCAGCGGGGCGCCAACGGCCAGGTCAGCCAGGTCACCGCCAAGGGCGGTGGCGGAGAACGCGCCTACCTCGAGCAGAAGCCGGCGCCCGACGAGGATCTGGTCAAGGGTTGGGGCGACACCGTCGTCTATCATGCCGCGGAGCGTCGCGTGGAGCTGATCGGCAATGCCGAGCTGCACCAGGCCGGGGACACGTTCGACGGCGCCTACGTCGAATACTATCTCGATTCGCGCCGCATCCAGGCCCGGGCCAGCCAGGATAGCGATGGCAACAGTGACGGTCGCGTCCGCATGACGTTGACGCCACGTGACGCCTCTCCGTCGTCTCAATAGCCGCCCTGACAGTCAATCGTTCGCGCAATCTTCTCGAGCCATCGGCCAAGTCACCGTTCCAGCCATGAATTGAGCGCCGATTCGGGACCGACACCGGTGATGACTACCGGCCCCGGATCACGTTGCGTCGCGCTGCCACAAGGATCGTATCCATGAAAACGCTAACGGCCACCAATCTGGCCAAGAGCTACAAGGGACGTCGCGTCGTCCATGATTTCAGCCTGACTCTTCGCCAGGGCAGCATCGTTGGGCTCCTCGGCCCCAATGGCGCGGGCAAGACAACGTCGTTCTACATGATCGTCGGCCTGGTCAAGGCCGATGCCGGCAGCGTCCATATCGACGAGCGGGACCTCAGCCGCGCCCCGATGCACGACCGCGCTCAGGCCGGGATCGGTTATCTGCCGCAGGAAGCCTCGATCTTCCGCAAACTGAGCGTCGCCGACAACATCATGGCGATCCTCGAGACCCGCAAGGACCTGGATCGTGCCGGACGACGCGCCCAGCTCGAGCGGCTTCTCGGCGACTTTCACATCGAGCATATTCGTGACAATCTCGGGATGAGCCTATCCGGTGGCGAGCGTCGACGCGTCGAGATCGCGCGCGCGCTGGCCACGGAGCCGGCCTTCGTGCTGCTCGATGAACCCTTCGCGGGTGTCGACCCGATCTCGGTCGGCGATATCAAGAGCATCATTCGCCAACTCCGTGACCGCGAAATCGGCGTTCTGATCACCGATCACAACGTGCGGGAGACGCTGGACATCTGCGACAACGCCTATATCGTCGGCGACGGCCAGATCATCGCCGAGGGCCGCCCGGAAGCGATCCTCGACAACCAGCGCGTTCGCGACGTCTATCTGGGTCACGAATTCCGCTTATAGTCCGCCATCCTTGCTCTCGTACGGCATGCCACCGGTGGCTGGAGTCACTCACCCCGCCACGGGTGGCATGTATATTGCATAAAACGTTGCATGTCGTTAAATCAACCAGTAACGTAACGTTTCTCTCGTTGATCGTGACGCCCCTTCTCCATGTCCATGAAGCCCTCGCTGCAACTTAGAGTCGGCACCCAGTTGACCATGACGCCTCAGCTTCAGCAGGCGATTCAACTGCTTCAGCTGTCGACGCTCGATCTCTGCCAGGAGATTCAGCAAGCGCTCGAGTCCAATCCGATGCTGGAGCTGGAGGAGCCGTATGAGGAACTCGAGAGTTCGGAGACCCAGGAGGACGAGTGGGCCACCGATATCCCCGACGAATTGACGCTCGACAGCGACTGGAGCGACACCTACCAGGACGCTACCGCCGGCGCGCTGGGCAACGGTAGCGGCAGCGAAGACGCACCAGATTTCGATCGCAACGCCGCCGCCGTCGGGCTCCACGACCATCTGCTGTGGCAACTGGCGATGGGCGATTTCGATGACCGCGAGCGGGAGCTGGGTGAGTGCCTGATCGACGCGATCAATGACGACGGCTACTTCATCGGTTCGCTCGACGAGCTGACGATCAGTCTCCGCGCCCAGCGCAGCGACAGCATCAGCACGGCCGATCTCGAACACATGCTGATGCGACTGCAGCAGTTCGACCCCACCGGTGTCGGTGCCCGCGATCTGCGTGAATGTCTGCTGCTACAGCTGGGCACGCTGGATGGCGATACCCCGCTGCTACCGCAAGCCAAACGCCTGGTGCGACAATTCCTCGAAGCGCTGGCCGGCGATGATCGACGGCTGCTCAAACGACGCCTGCGACTCGAGGACGACGAGCTCGACCGTGTCATCAAACTGATTCGCACGCTGGACCCTCGGCCCGGTCAGGGCTTCGATATCCGTCGCGACGATTACGTGATTCCCGATCTCGTCGCCACGCCCTCTCCGGCAGGCTGGCGCATCGAGCTCAACGCCGAGGCCTTGCCCCGGCTGCGTATCCAGCCCGACTACGCTGCGCTGATCAAACGGGCCGACAAGAGCGACGACAACACCTTCCTGCGCCAGCATCTGCAGGAGGCCCGCTGGTTGCTCAAGAGCCTGTCCAGCCGCAACGATACGCTGCTGCGTGTCGGCAGGGAGATCATGGCGCGCCAGATCGACTTTCTCGATCGCGGAGAAGAAGCGATGAGACCGCTGATTCTGGCCGACATCGCCGGCAGCGTCGACATGCACGAGTCGACGATCTCCCGTGTCACGACGCAAAAGTATATCCACACCCCGCGCGGCGTATTCGAGCTCAAGTATTTCTTCTCGAGCCAGGTTGGCGGCCAGCGCGGTGACGGCGACAGCCATTCGAGTACCGCGATCCGCGCCCGGATCAAGAAGTTCATCGGCGAAGAGCCCCCCAGGAAACCACTATCCGACAGCAAACTGGTGGAACTGCTCGCCCAGTCCGATATCTGCGTCGCCCGGCGCACCGTGGCCAAATACCGGGAAGCGATGGGCATTCCCTCATCGAGTGAACGCAAACGCCTGTCCTGACGTCATACTATCGTCACGCCGATTCGGCGAGACGCATCGATTGGCACTCGCCAATCCGATCCCGATCCATCACGATGCCTTTGCAGTGCCCTGAAAAGGGTTACAATCAGAAGTGCCATCTGCCGCAACAGGAGTGTGTCATGCAAGTGAACGTTACCGGCCACCATGTCGACCTGACCGATGCCCTCCGAGACTACGTCGGAGAAAAACTCGTTCGTTTGGAGCGTCACTACGACAACATCACCAATGTCCAGGTTACCCTGAGTGTGGAGAAGGAGCGCCAACAGGCCGCCGGGACCTTGCATGCCGCCGGCGCCGATCTACACGCCGACGCCAGCGATACCGACATGTATGCCGCCATCGATTCGCTCGCCGACAAACTCGACCGCCAACTGGTCAAACACAAAGAGAAGGCACAAGCCCGCGCCCAAGGCGCCGGCGCCCGTTAACGCCTGATGATGACACTGGAAAAGATCCTGCCCCCCGAACGCACCCTTTACGGGGTCACGGGGGGCAGCAAAAAACGTCTGCTGGAATTCTTCAGCACCTTCGTCGCCCAAAACACACCCAGCCTGGATAGCCAGGAAGTCTTCAGCCGCCTGATCGGTCGCGAGCGATTGGGCAGCACGGGGATCGGCAACGGCGTTGCCATTCCCCATGCCCGCAGCCCGCACTGCAAGGTGCCGATCGCGGGATTCATGCGCCTGGAAGATGCCATCGACTTCGATGCGATCGATGGCGAGCCGGTGGATCTGGTATTCGTGCTGCTGGTCCCGGAAGAAGCGGACGACACGCACCTTTCATTGCTGGCAGAGGTCGCCGGCATCATGAATCAGAGCAGCGTCAGGCAGCAGCTGCGCCACGCCGAATCACAGCAGGCGTTGCACGAGGCCCTGCGCGAGGCCATTCGTCATCACCAGCCCAGCGACGACGGCTGATATCGGGACACATTACGCATGCAACTGGTCATCATCAGCGGTCGCTCCGGCTCGGGCAAGTCGATCGCCCTGCAGGCACTGGAGGATCTTGGCTACTACGCCATCGACAATCTTCCCGCCAACCTGCTGGCGCCACTGATCGATGAACTTCGCAGCGCGCCGCCAACGCGCCCTAACGTGGCAGTCAGCATCGATGCACGGAACCTGCCGGAAGCGCTCGAGCGCTTCCCCGTATTGCTGGACGCGGTACGGGAACGCGGAATCGACACTCAGGTCGTCTATCTCACCGCCGATGCCAAGATCCTGCTGGAGCGCTACTCGGCCACCCGCCGTCGTCATCCGCTGACTCGCGGCAACGACATGACACTGGCCGAAGCGATCGATCACGAACAGGAGTACCTGGCACCGATTCGCCGCATGGCCGACCTGGTGATCGACACTCAAGGACTCTCGGTGCATGACCTGCGTGCGCGAATCGGCGAGCAGGTCGCGCGGCATACCGGCGGTCGTCTGACATTGACCTTCGAATCCTTCGGCTTCAAGCGAGGCGTTCCGCTGGACGCCGACATGGTGTTCGACGCCCGCTGCCTGCCCAATCCGTTCTGGGACCCGGGCTTGCGCGCCTTCGATGGCCGCGATCCCCAGATCGTCGAATTCCTCGAGTCCTATTCCGACGTCCACGCCATGGCCGGTGATATCCATGCCTGGCTGGATCGCTGGTTGCCGGCCTATCTGGCCAGCCACCGCAGCTATCTGACGGTGGCCATCGGTTGCACCGGCGGCCAGCATCGTTCGGTCTACCTGATCGAGCGCCTGGCTCGCCACTTTCATCACGAATCCGCGGACATCCGACTTCGTCATCGCGAACTCGGTATCCAGACCGCCCTCTCGCCAGCATCGAGGCCGCGAGAGACAGCGTTGCAGGATGCACCACTACAAAACGCAGGATCCCCCAAGCGCGATGCCGACACGTGAACTTCGCCTGACCAACCGCCGCGGGCTACATGCCCGCGCGGCCACCAAGTTGGTTCAATGCTGCCAACCCTTCGCCGTTCGCGTTGCCGTCCACCATCGCGAACGCCAGGCCGATGCCGCCAATGTCATGTCCCTTCTGATGCTCGCCGCGCCTTGCGGCACCGAGTTGACCGTGGTGACCGAAGGCGACGATGCCGACGCTGCCATGGATGCGATCGTCGGCCTGTTCGAAGCGCGTTTCCACGAGGACGAGTGACGCTCACAGCCATCGGCATCGTTCGTGAACAGCGTTTTCCATCCTCGTCATTTCCTCCGACGATGGTAGAATGTTCGGCCTATCGCCAGTCGTTCAAGGATGACCGTTCAGGATGAGCAACAATCCGGAAAAGCTGCAGCCCCGGCTGGCCAAGCTCAACGAAGCGCTGGAGAGCGGCGCGCTGGATCAAGCGCGGCGCATGCTCAACCGTGGTCTGGCACCGGTGGACGTCGCTCACCTGCTCGAGTCATCGCCACCCAAAGAGCGTGAGATCCTGTGGGGCTTGCTGGATCCCGAGCTGCACGGTGACGTGCTGCAGTATCTGGGTGACGACGTCCAGATCGAATTCCTCAACCGCATGGACGCGGAACAGCTGCTGGCGGCAACCGAAGGCCTCGACGTCGACGACCTCGCCGACCTGCTGCAGCAGCTACCCAACAAGGTCATCCAGGAAGTCCTCCAGTCGATGGAGGCGCAGGAGCGTCAGCGGGTCGAAGCGGTTCTCTCCTACCCGGAGGACACCGCCGGCGGCCTGATGAACCCGGACGCGATCACCATCCGCCCGGACATCACGCTGGATGTCGTCCTGCGTTACCTGCGCCGTCACGAAAGACTGCCGGATGCTACCGATACCCTGCTGGTCGTCACTCGACGCGATGAATTGATCGGCATCCTGTCGCTCAACCGGCTGCTGGTCTCGGATATCTCGGTGCTGGTGCGCGAGGTGATGGAGACCGATTTCCACGCGATCCAGGCCACCGCCTCGGATAGTGATGTCGCGACACTGTTCCAGAAGCACGATCTGATATCGGCGCCGGTGGTCGGTATCGACGGCAAGCTGCTCGGCCGAATCACTATCGATGACGTGGTCGACGTCATTCGCGAGGACGCCGAGCACCAGGTCATGAGCATGGCGGGTCTCGACGAGGACGAAGACACTTTTGCGCCAGCGCTCAAGACCAGCCGTCGCCGCGCGTTCTGGCTCGGCATCAATCTGATCGCGGCAACCATCGTCTCCATCGCCATCGGTTTCTTCGAAGACACCATTCAGCAGATCGCGGCACTCGCAGTACTGATGCCGATCGTCTCCAGCATGGGCGGCATCGCCGGTTCACAGACCCTGACCGTGCTGATTCGCGGGATCGCGCTCGGGCACGTTTCCGGCGCCAATGTCCGCTGGCTACTGGTCCGCGAGCTGCTCGTCGGCATGACCAACGGCCTGATCTGGGCGGTGGTCGTCGGCACCATGTCCGTCTTCCGCTTCGACGATATCCGGCTAGGCCAGATCATTGCCATGGCGATGGTCATCAACCTCACCGTGGCGACGCTGGCCGGCACCCTGATTCCGGTCATGCTCAAGAAATTCAAGATCGATCCGGCGCTGTCCGGCGGCGTCCTGCTGACAACGATTACCGACGTGGTCGGTTTCGTCGCCTTTCTGGGGCTGGCGACGGTCTTCTATCTGTAGCGGGACATCGCCCCCTTCAGCGCCCCTTCAAGCAGCTCTGGTCAGCGAGGAACCTCACATGAACTTCCACACCCGCAAATGGATCAAGCCCGAAGACCTCAATCCCAACGGTTCGCTGTTCGGCGGGAGTCTGCTGCGCTGGATCGATGAAGAGGCGGCGATCTACGCCATCATTCAGTTGGGCAACGCCCAGGTGGTGACCAAGTACATCTCCGAGATCAACTTCGTCTCCAGTGCCCGCCAGGGCGACATCATCGAACTCGGCATCACCGCCACTCATTTCGGCAACACCTCGATCACGCTGGAGTGCCACGTGCGCAACAAGATCACGCGCAAGAGCATCCTCACCATCGACAGGATGGTATTCGTGAATCTCGGGGAGGACGGCACCCCGGCGCCGCATGGTCGCACCGAGATCACCTATATCAGGGATCGGCTCGACGGCTGAAGCCGAAGGCGCGGAATCCGGAGGCGCCGCACGCCGACACTGGCAACGGGAGAGCCAGCGACGACTGGCGACTGTCGCTGGCTCTCGTTCTCGCTCCTGATCGCGCTTACTGCCCCGCGATAGTCATCGAATCGAGCAGCCAGCTTCCGGTCTGAACACTTCCGCGCCGGTCGACATCGTCGCCCACGCCCTGCAGACCGGCGAACATCTCGCGCAGATTGCCCGCCACCGTGAACTCCTCTACCGGATGAGAGATCCGGCCATTCTCGATCCAGAAGCCTGCCGCGCCCCGCGAATAGTCACCGGTAACCGGATTGAGCCCCTGCCCCATCATTTCGGTCACCATGATGCCGGTGCCCATCTGCTGCATCAGGCTCTCCAGCGAGACCGTCGGTGCCTGGATGCGGACGTTACGCGCACCGCCAGCGTTGCCGGTGGTCTGCAGTCCCAGCCGGCGGGCACTGTAAGCCGCCAGCATGTAACTCGCCAGCCTGCCCCGGTCGATGAACACGTTGTCACGCGTGGCCACGCCATCACTGTCGAACGCAGCACTCGCCATGCCACCCATCTCCCGCGGGTGCTCGCCGAGCGAGAACCACTCGGGGAACAGCGTTTCGCCCAGCTGGTCGCAGAGAAACGAAGACTCGCGGTAGAGCGCCCCCCCGGCAATGCTGTTGAGCAGGTTGCCGACCAGTCCGCGCGCCATGTCCGGCGCCAGCAGGACCGGCAGCCGCCCGGTTTTGGGGCGCTGTCCGCCCAGGCGACTCAGGGTCCGTTCCGCGGCGCTGATACCCACCGATTCCGGACTCGCCAGGTCACTGGCCTTGCGAGCGGTGGTGAAGTCATGATCGCGCTGCATGGCATCACCGCTTCCTCCGATCAGCAGACAGGAGAGCGAGTGGCGCGTGCCTCGCTTGCTACCCAGGAAGCCATGGCTGTTGGCATAGACCGTGACCACTTCCGAGGAGGACAGGCTCGCTCCTTCGGAGTTGGTGATACCCGACCGCTCACGCCCCGCGCTCTCGCAGCGCAGTGCCAGTTCGATCGCCTCGTCGGTGCTCAGCGCCCACGGATGATGGACATCCAGGTCCGGCTGGTCGGTGGCCATGAGCGCAGCATCGGCGAGTCCCGACGCTTGATCCTCACCGGTATAACGCGCAATCGAGATCGCCTTCTCGACCACTGCGCGTATGGACGCATCGCCGGCGTCGGACGAGGACGCATTGCCTTTGCGATTGCCCACGTAGACCGTAACCGCGATGCCCTGATCGCGGGACAGCTCCACGGTCTCGGTTTCGCCGAGTCTCACGCTCACACCCAACCCCTGGTCGACGCTGGCGCCGACCTCGCAGGCGTCCGCACCCAGTCTCTTGGCGAGTTCCAGCGCCATGCTGGCACGCTCTTCGAGACGCGACTGCTGCGCCTCGGCATTGAAGGCTTGGCTCATCTCAGACTCCTGATTCATGAAACTCGAACATAAGAACTTGGAATATAAACACCTGAGCCGTGCGGCTCGATGGCAAAGATCGGCCCACTGACAGCGCGGATCATCGATGCCGTGGACCATCGGTCGCACGCCAAAGGGACAACAGGCGTTGGCGAGACGAATCGCACTGATATACTGCAGCCCTCATTCGTCGCTTTGGTCAGAAACATGGGTAGAAAATCGGATAACGAGATGACTTTCGAGGACGACGCGCCTCCCAGTAGAAGCCAGCTCAAACGAGAGATGCAGGAGCTGCAGGCACTAGGCGAGCGTATCATCGCGCTTGACTCCGCCGTCCGTGCCCGGCTGCCACTGTCCGACGAGATGCGCGAGGCTGTCGAGGAAACCGGCCGAGTTCGCTCCCACGAAGGGCGCCGCCGCCACATGCAGTATGTCGGCAAGGTCATGCGCAAGGAAGATCGCGAGGCGATTCGTGCCGCCTTCGAGGAGATCGACCAGGAACATGTCCAGCGCAATGCCGCTTTCCACCGCCTCGAACAGCAACGCGATCGGCTGATCGACGATGACGACGCGCTGGAGCCGTTCATCGATGCGCATCCCCAGGTCGATCGCCAAGCCCTGCGCCAGCTGATTCGCAACGCGCGCAGCGAGAAGCAGCGCGGCAAGCCACCCGCCAGTTCGCGCAAACTGTTCCAGCTGATCCGCGACACCGCCGGGCTTTGAGCCGCCCGCACCGGATGGGTGCGGCGCGGCCGAAGGACAGGCTCGTCGGCGTCAGGATGCGGTACCACCGACCGTGATCTCGTCCAGCTTCAGTGTCGGCTGGCCCACGCCGACCGGCACGCCCTGCCCTTCCTTGCCGCAGATCCCGATGCCACTATCCAGCGCCATGTCGTTGCCGATCATCGAGACATGCGACATCGCCTCGGGACCATTGCCGATCAGCGTGGCCCCCTTGACCGGCGCCGTGATCCGGCCGTCCTCGATCAGATACGCCTCGGAAGCCGAGAATACGAACTTGCCGGACGTGATATCCACCTGGCCGCCACCGAAACTGACCGCATAGAGGCCACGCTTGACGCTTTTGACGATCTCTTCCGGATCGTCCCTTCCCGCCAGCATGTAGGTATTGGTCATTCGCGGCATGGTGACGTGCGCATAGGATTCACGGCGCGCGTTGCCGGTGGGCTTCATGCCCATCAGCCTGGCATTGAGCTTGTCCTGCATGTAGCCGGTCAGGATTCCGTCCTCGATCAACGGCGTGTACTGGCCCGGCGTTCCCTCGTCGTCGATACTGAGCGATCCGCGGCAATCGGCAAGCGTCGCGTCGTCGACCACCGTGACCCCCTTGGCGGCGACCTTTTCACCCAGTCGGCCGGCGAAGGAGGAGCTCCCCTTGCGGTTGAAGTCACCCTCGAGGCCATGACCCACCGCCTCATGCAGCAGGATGCCCGGCCAGCCATTGGCCAGCACCACCGGCATCTGGCCGGCCGGGGCGGCAACCGCGTCTACATTGACCAGCGCCTGGCGCACGGCTTCCTTGGCATAGACATCGGCCACGTTCTCGTCGCGCAGCCGCTCCATGGAATAACGACCGCCCCCGCCGGCGCTGCCGCGCTCGCGCCGTCCCTCTTTTGCCACGATCACATTGACATTGAAACGCACCAGCGGACGAATGTCGGCCGCGAGCGTGCCGTCACTGGCACACACCAGCACCACCTCATGGACGCCGGTCAACGACGCGCTGACCTGGGTCACGGCAGGGTCCGACGCCCGCGCCACGCGATCCGCCTGCTTGAGCATGGCGATCTTGTCCTCCGCGCTCAGTCCGCTCAGCGGATCGACGCCCTGATAGCGAGACGTCGCCGCCGCGAGCTGGATCGGCGCGGCCTTGCGCCGCTCCCCACTGCGAGCAATACCGGAAGCGGTGCGGCCGGTATCCAGCAGCGCGTCCTGGCTGATCTGGCTGGAATAGGCGAAGCCGGTCTTCTCGCCGGAGAGCGAGCGCACCCCGACACCGCCATCGATGCTGTAACTGGCGTCCTTGACCTCCCCGTCCTCCAGCACCCACATCTCGTGCCAGGTACGCTGGAAAAAGAGATCGGCGTAATCGATGCCGGCGCCCATGGCGTGGCCCAGACCGACATCCAGCGACTCCACGTCCAGCCCCCCGGGGGCCAGCAACAGCGTCGACGCCTGTTTCAAGGCGTCATCACTCGTTTGTCTCATCGGGCTCTGAGTCATTGGGCACTTTCCAAGTTGATGTTCGGCGAGGACCAGGGGCCCTCGATGCGATAGTAAATCTGTGTGGCACGATCCAGCCAGCGGCCGAACAGCTGGTCGAACACGAATAGACCCACGCCGACCTGGGGCGCCCCGGCCATGATCGCGACCAACGGCAGGTTCTGACTGACGGGGACGGTGATCCCGAGCCGCTGATCCATCGTCTGACGGTTGAGATCGACACTGCCGGCCAGAGTGAAGCGCGTCGCGGTGCCGTCGATCACGATCGGTCCTTCGGTCTGCAGCCGCCCGTTGTACAGGGTAGCGCTGCCGTTGAGGCGATTGAAAGAGGTCCCGCCGCTGGTCACGTCGGAGAAGTCCAGCTGCAGGCGGCGCAGGATATTGTCGAGATTGAAAAGCCCCACCAGCTTGGCCCCCGATGAATGAATCTGGCGCAATCGCCCTTTCCCCAGCGTCGCCTGAACCCGTCCCGTCGATAGCGGCAGGGCAAACTGCCACGGCGCACCCGGCCAGGAGAGCTGCGCATCGGCTGTGACATTGTCGCTGGTGATCGGGACCTGCTGGCCCAGCACACGAAACGCACTACCGACATCACCGCCACTGACTTTCATCTGAGCCCGACTCAGGCTGGCGCTTCCGGAGGCCTCCCAGTCGAGGGACCCCGCGAGATCCAACTCACCCAGCGACAGCGTCAACGGAGCGACGGTGAGATGCCGATCGTCAGCGTGCCAGGTGGCTTCCAGCGGGCCGAACCGCTCGCCCTTGCGCTCGAACTCGGCAACACGCACCTGCCCCGCCGGCACCTTGGCAAGCCCCGAAGGCAGTGCAATCGGATGGGGCGCGGTTTCGATCTGCTCCATCAGGCTTGCGGCCTCGCCCTGTCCTTTCTCGTCCTTTTCGTCCGGCGTCAACGCATCCAGATTGAGTCGTGTCAGATCGACGTCGATCGGCATCTCGTCCTGTGGCTGCCAGCTCGCCTGGCCGGCGGCAATCTCACCGTCGAGAGAGAGACGCCAGCCGTTGGAGAGCGGCGCGACATCGGCCTGCAGGCCACCGAGACAGCGGCCATCCACCAGAATGCACGGCGTCGACAGCGCGATTCGCTTGAGCCCTCCACCGTCTTTCACAGGCAGCGCGTTCGGGTCGACGACATCGTCTTCCAGCGTGGTCTCGACATCGCTTCGAGGCGTCGACGTCGAATCGCTAGACTTGAGCTGGGTCAACGCCTGCACCCAACGCTGCGTATCCAGCCGGTTGGGGCGCCACAATACATACCAACCCGGCTCGCTGGGCCAGGCGGCCTGCTCACCCGGCCAGCCTTCCAGCCACACCTGCCCCTGGGCCTGATCCTCGATCGTGCGCCAGCGCGCATGGCCCCAGTCGGCCAATGTCACCGCCCCCGTACCGGCAGCGATATCGGCATCGATCGCCAGCGGCTCCCTGGCATCGGGCGCCTTGCCGAATGGCGGTGGCAGCGATACGCCCAATCCCTGCAGTTCGCTGCGCAGGGTCAGGCTGACGTTGTTCTGATCGTCGAAATTCATGCTGGCTTGATAGGGAAACGAACCATCGAGGAGACCGTCGACACCGGAAACACCCGCCCATTTCAGTAGACCGCTTCCCCGCACCTGCCCCTCCAGTGCGATACCGCTGGCGCCACGCTGATAGCCACCGACGTTGAAGTGTGCCTTCGTCTGCCCATCGAAGGCGCGCGCGTCGAGGTCGCCATTGACGTAGTCCTCGCCTCGTTCGCGGCGATAATGCAGACCACCGTCTATGTCATCGAGCGTCAGCTTCAGCTCGGGGAAGGTCAGCGATCTCGCATCGACCTGGCCCTGAACATCGACTTTCATATCGGTCTCGGCATCGCTCTCCTCATCCATCGGCATGTCGAGGTGCAATTTGGCGTCGACGCTTCCCTCGCTCTGCCACAGCCCGAAGGTCTCGCTCATGGTCTCCAGCGGGGCGTGGGCGAGAAAATCCAGCACGCCGGCGGTGCTGCCGCTGATATCGCCATCGACGGTCAACTGCTTGTCGGCCAGCTTGACCGTGGCGTCTCGAGTGGTGAGATCGTGGCTGGTGGCATGATCGATCTCGGCATCGAG
Organism: Salinicola sp. CPA57; assembly: GCF_003206035.1. NCBI lineage: Bacteria > Pseudomonadati > Pseudomonadota > Gammaproteobacteria > Oceanospirillales > Halomonadaceae > Salinicola > Salinicola sp. CPA57. The sequence goes on along the minus strand of NZ_PZJR01000012.1, from coordinate 17,276 downwards.
ATCCATGTTCTGCATCTGCAGATGGCCATAGACCCGCTCCAGCGCCGGCCAGTCCGGGGCGTACTGAAGACGTCCGTCGGCCACGTCCAGCGACAGCGTGAAGTAGTCGTCCGGATTGACGAACATCTGGCCCTCGGGCGCCTCCTTGTCGCTCAGGGTGACCGAAAGCCCCAGCTTGCCCTGCTTGACGATGCCGCCGATGTCGCCGCCGAACCACTCACGCAGCTGCGCGTCATCGATCACGCGGGTGGGTAACCACGACAGCAAGCGGGAGTTTCGCGCATCGGCATCGGCGAAATCGAGATCGAGCATGAAAGTGCCGGGTTTGTCCGAGGCATCGTAGAGCGTCAGACCGAATCGCCCTTCGGCGCTGGCACCTCGCCACCCGGCTTCGAGATTCTCGCCACTGAGCACCGCGCCCTGCTGCGTCAATGCGAAGTCGACCTGACCACTGGCGTGAGAGAGATCCAGCGGATCGGCGTAGACGGTGGGAATCGAGAATTCGGTTCCCTCGCCCCCTGAGAAGGTCACCGTACCGCCGCGACCGCGATAGGAGACCCAGGCATCGACAGGACCGCCGCCGGGAATCTCGTTCCAGGCCGTCACCGAAGCGTTCTCCAGGGCGCTTTGCGCGTACCACTCTCCGTGATCCCGTCCGACTTCCAGACCCGCGACATGACCGCGTGGATCGAGCTGGATCAGCGTCTGGGACAGTTCGAACGGCAGCGGCAGATAGCGGAGATAATCGGTCACGCCGGCCAGATCGAAAGGCGCGCTGCGCAGCCACCAGCCGCTATCGGTGGACTGCCCCTGCAGCTGTTGCGGCCAGTCGATGACCGACAGTCCGTCATGAGATAGCCGCAGATCATTCACCCAGGCCTGCCAGCGACCGCTGGCGTCGCGATCCAGCCCTGCATCGAACCCCAGGTTCGTCAGCGTCTCGGAAACCTCGTTCGCCGTGTCATTGACCTGCAAACGGGGGACATCCAGTGACAGTCGGCCACGCCGCAACCCGGAATCACGCCACGCTCCTGCCACCGAAGCCTGTCCCTCGATCTCGCCCAGCGCCTTAGGCCAGCCCGAACTCGCTGCGGCCAGCGACGGTGACAGTGCAGCCAGATCGAGCTCGCCGACGAAGCGGGCCTCGGGGTGACCGGCATCACCAGCAGCATCGTTCTCTGGGTCATCACGCTGGATCGTCACGTGCAGCTGGCCGGCGTTGTGGCTTCCGGCGGTCAGCTTTGCCTGAATCGACGCCTCGCCATCACGGCTGGCCAACGTCAGTTGCGATATCGAAACCCGCGCCTGCTCGCGCTGGCCATGCAGCACCAGCGTGACATCCTCGAGCTGCGCCTGCTGTCGCATCAGGATCTGCAACCAGTCATCGACACCGGGCAATTGTCGCGACGACGTCGAATCCTCGGGGCCGCCAAACCAGCGGCTACCGGCGCCATCCGGCCAGGCCCACTGACCGTCGTCCCGCTGATAGAGATGAAGGGTCATGCCCTCGATGTCGCCGCCCCGAATGACCGGCGCACCGAGGCGCCAGCTCGCCAGCGTCTCGAGGCGACCAGCGGCATGATCGACACTGAGCAGCGGCTGTCCGCCGCGACTCGTCAGGCGGAGATCATCCAGCGCCAGGTGGGGATTCCAGCGGTGAACCGCGAGCGACACATGGCCGAGCCCTGCCTGCGCGTCCAGCTGGCTCTCCAGCGTCGAGACAAGCCACGGACTCAGCCGGTCGATCTGCCATGCAGCCAGCCGGACGCCGCTGACGAGAACGGCGATGACGATGGCAACGAGGGCGACCAGCGTCAGTAGCCAGCGCCCCGTCACACGCAAACGAGAGTTTTGCAGACGACTCATCGGCTCACATCAGTACGATGTCGTACTGTTCCTGGGAATAGTGGGCCTCGACCTGAAAACGAATGGTCTTGCCGATGAAGGACTCGAGATCGGCCACGGCGGCGGACTCTTCGTCCAGCAGTCGATCGACCACGGACTGCGATGCCAGCACCATGTAGGTTTCCGGCGCATAGGCCCGCTCTTCACGCAGAATTTCGCGGAAGATTTCGTAGCAGACCGTCTCCGGCGTCTTCAGCGATCCTCGCCCAAGACAGGTCGGGCAAGGCTCGCACAGCGTCTGCTCCAGGCTCTCGCGCGTGCGCTTGCGCGTCAGTTGCACCAGCCCCAGTTCGGTGACGCCGGTCAGCTTGTTCTTGGCGTGATCCCGCTCCAGCGATTTCTCGAGCACGCGCAGCACCTGACGCTGATGCTCCAGCTCTTCCATGTCGATGAAATCGATGATGATGATGCCGCCCAGATTGCGCAGCCGGAGTTGGCGTGCGATGGCGGTCGCGGCTTCGAGATTGGTCTTGAAGATGGTCTCTTCGAGATTGCGGTGCCCGACGTAACCACCGGTATTGACGTCGATGGTGGTCATCGCTTCGGTCTGATCGATGACCAGATAGCCGCCGGACTTCAGTTGCACCTTGCGCCCCAGCGCCTTCTGGATTTCGTCCTCGACGCTGTAGAGATCGAAGATCGGCCGCTCGCCGGGGTAATACTCGATCCGCGACTCCATCGTCGGCATGAACTCCCGGGCGAACTCCTTGAGCTTGAAGTAGTTCTCGCGGGAGTCGATGCGCACCTTCTCGATCTGATCGCGCATCACGTCGCGCAGGGTGCGGATGAACAGCGGGAGATCATCGTAGATCGGCGTCGCGATCTCCGCGGTGACACGGCGCTCGGCGATTTTCTGCCACAGCCGCTGCAGAAAGACCATGTCGGCGAACAGCTCCTCCTGGCCGACGCCTTCCGCCGCCGTACGAATGATGAAACCGCCGCAATCCTTGTCCGGCAAGGCAATCCTGCCGCTCTCGACCAGCGCTTTCAGGCGCTCGCGCTCGGCATCATCCTCGATCCGTTGCGAAACGCCGACGTGAGGCGAGTCCGGCATGTAGACGAGATAGCGGGAAGGAATGGAGAGATGGGTCGTCAACCGCGCGCCCTTGGACCCGATGGGGTCCTTGGTAGCCTGCACCACCAGTGCCTGCCCGGCATGGAGCAGATGACTGATCGAAGCCGGCTCTTCGTGCGGCGAATCGGGAGGCAGCACTTCGTTGACATGAATGAACGCCGCTCGCTCGAGCCCGATGTCGATGAACGCGGCCTGCATGCCCGGTAAAACGCGTACCACCTTGCCCTTGTAGATATTGCCGACGATGCCACGACGCCGGCTGCGTTCGATGAAGGCTTCCTGCAGCACACCGTTTTCCACCACGGCAACCCGGGTCTCCATCGGCGTCAGATTGATCAGTACCTCACCGCTCATGCGGGCATCCTTGTTGCAGATTGGTCGAGCACGCCGGCGACATCCCTTACCGGGGCGGGCGGGGTTGGCCGCGCAACAATTATGGCACAGGCGATCGGTCTCTCCTAAGGCGCAGGCTCAGCGGGCGTCAGAGGCGACATCGTTCAACGCGCCATCCCAGAGCGCGACGCCGTGGGCCCGTAGCAGCGATGCCGTCTCGTTCAGCGGCAAGCCGACCACCGCGGAGTAGCTTCCCTCCAGGCGCTCGATGAAGATGGCGGCGCGGCCCTGTATCGCGTAACCGCCGGCCTTGTCGACCGGCTCCTTGGTTGCCCAATAGGCGGCCATCTCCGCCTCCTCGATTCGACGCATGACAACCTGAGTCGCCACCAGGCACTCACGCATCCCGCCAGCGCCGATCACCGCCACGGCCGAGAGTACGCGATGCGCTCGTCCGGATAGCGCCGTCAGCATCTCGCGGGCATGCGTTTCGTCCCTGGGCTTGCCGAATACGACGTCGCCGCAGACCACCACGGTATCCGCCCCCAGAGTCGGCAACGCACTACCGATGTGGCCGGCCTTGGCCTTCTCGCGAGCCAACCGGGAGACGAACTGCTCGGGCGATTCCCCCTTACGCGGCGACTCGTCGATGTCCGCAGGCGCGACCTCCACCGCCACGCCGATCGACGCGAGCAGCTCACGCCGGCGCGGCGAGGCCGATGCCAGACGCAGCACGGGATGGGAATCGCGATCGGGATGAGCGTGGCAAGACATCGTGAACCCTGTGAGCGGATGTTGAGTTGTCGGCCGGCGATATCGAACCGTGGACCGGAGGAGAAGCGAGCCTGTCGAAGCGCGCGCGAACGGGACGTTAGGCCGGGCTTAACCGATTCCCAGCCGGCGACGCACCGCCTGCATCATGGTGAAGAGCCACGGCCACAATAGAGACCCGATCAGTGCGGGCAGCAGAAATTCGAGGCTCAGGGAGATCGGCCCGTAGATCGTGCGAAGCCACTGTTCCACCAGTTGCGCAATGCCCAGCAGAATGAAGACCAGCACCGCCTGTTGCCAGATCGAGTAGACGCGGAAGCGCTGGTAAAGCAGCAGAAAGAGATAGGCCAGCAGCGAGAGTACCAGCGCATTCTGCCCCAGCGGCGCCCCCTCGATCAGGTCGAGCATCAGCCCCAGCACGAAGCCGTGAAGCACCCCCACGCGCTGCGGCGTGGCAACGCACCAGTAGGCCAGCAGTACGCCCAGCCAGTCCGGCCGCCACACCAGCCAGGCATCCGGCAGCGGCATCACCTGCAGACAGAACGCCAGCAGTAGCGTGAACCAGACGAAGAGATAACCGAACGGACCCATGTCTACTCCTGTTCCGCCGACTGCAGCTCAAGCGCCGCAGTCAACGCCTCTTCGCTGATGCGATGGGCATCGGGATGTGCCGGATCGCCCGGCCATACCACCTGGCGTGCCATGCGCTCCGGCCCACTCAGATTTTCCTCGGGACGCTCGGGGGGAAACAGCAGCAGGAAATAGCGCGAACGCTCGGGCTGGGAAATCGGCTCGGCCGAGACTTCCATGAATGCCTGACTCGATTCACGCTTGACCTCGTCGACCCGAGCCACCGGATAGCCCTGCGGGAAGCGTCCGCCCAGCCCGGATGTCACCAGCAGATCGCCTTCACGAATGTCCGCGGTGGCCGGTACGCTGGGAATGTTGAGCGTATCCAGTTGACCCGTGCCCTGGGCGATGAAGCGCAAGCCGTTGCGATTGATCTCTACCGGCACGGCATGGTTGGCGTCGGCCACCATCAGCACCCGGCTGGTATAGGCGGAGACCGAAACCACCTGACCGATCAGACCCGACGCATCCATGACCGGCTGGCCGATATAGACGCTATCGCGCCGACCGCGATTGATCACCATCTGTTGGGTAAACGGGTCGGAATCCAGCGATAGCAGCTCTGCCGTGATATAGGGCACGTCGGCAGGATTGGGCGCGTTCAGAAGCTCGCGCAGATGAATGTTCTCTGCGGTCAGACTCGCCATCCGCTGCACGCGATTGGAGAGCGTCAGCAGTTGCTCACGCAGGCGGCCATTCTCGTCGATCAGCGCCTGCTGATCGGAGATCGCCATGGCACTCCAGCGCACACCTTCACTCGGCAGCGATACCAGCCACTGAATGGGGGCAACGACCGAGGTCAAATGAGAACGTGCCGTCTCCACCGCGCTGAAGCGGTGTTCGGCAAACATCAGCCCGAACGCCAGTACCGCACACAACAGCATGCGGTACGTGGGGATCGGACCGTAGGAAAACAGCGGTTTGATAGGCCTCACTCCCACCTACCGAGGACGGAAGACGCCGCGCGGCGGCATTATCCGTCACGGCCGGCCTCAATCGCTGGAGAGCAACTCGAAGGTATGCTGATCGATCATCTCGAGCGCCTTGCCGCCACCACGTGCCACGCAGGTCAGCGGATCCTCGGCGATGATCACCGGCAGGCCGGTTTCCTCGGCGATCAGCTTGTCGATGTCCCGTAGCAATGCCCCGCCACCGGTCAGCACCAGGCCACGTTCGGCGATATCGGAAGCGAGCTCCGGCGGAGACTGCTCCAGCGCGCTCTTGACCGCGGAGACGATCGACGCCAGCGGCTCCTGCAGCGCATCGAGAATCTCGTGGGAATTGAGGGTAAAGCTGCGCGGGATGCCCTCGGCCAGGTTACGGCCACGCACGTCGATCTCGCGCAGTTCGCCGCCCGGATAGGCACACCCGACCTCTTCCTTGATCCGCTCCGCGGTGGCTTCGCCGATGAGGCTGCCGTAGTGGCGGCGCACATAAGAAGTGATCGCCTCGTCGAAGCGGTCACCGCCCACGCGCACGGATTCGGAATAGACCACCCCGTTGAGCGAGATGATCGCGATCTCGGTCGTACCACCACCGATATCGACGACCATCGACCCCTGCGCTTCCTCGACCGGAAGGCCAGCCCCGATCGCGGCAGCCATCGGCTCCTCGATCAGATAGACATCGCGCGCCCCGGCGCCTTCGGCGGATTCCTTGATCGCACGGCGCTCGACCTGCGTGGACATGCAGGGAACGCAGACCAGCACACGCGGGCTGGGCGTCAAAAACGTGCTTTGATGAACTTTGCGAATGAAGTGCTGCAGCATCTGCTCGGTAACGGTGAAATCAGCAATCACGCCATCCTTCATCGGACGGATGGCGGTAATGTTACCGGGCGTGCGCCCCAGCATCCGTTTGGCGTCGAGACCGACGGCCGCAACACTGCGCATGTTGCCGGATTGGCGAATCGCCACTACGGAGGGTTCGTCCAGGACGATACCGCGACCGCGGACGTAAATCAGTGTGTTGGCGGTTCCCAGATCGATCGACAGATCGCTCGAGAACAGCCCCCGTAAACGTTTAAACATGGAAACTTTTACCTAGTCCAGACCGGAACCCTGTGCGGACGCAAACGGTATCACCGTGGGGGTAAAGCAGCAAGCTCGAGCCTGCCAGATGGGCCGTGATTATGATAATGTTTCCTCCATTTATCGGGATGACGAATTCAAGTGACGAACCTTCGCGAAGTTTGCGCGACGAGCGTTTCAGAAACCGCAACTTCTATGACACGACGTTTCGACACTCAACGAAGCGACGTCTCGGCAATCCACGACGCGACGTCCCCATTACAGGACCCTCAACACATGGCAATCGAACACGCGGACGTACTGCGCGCAGCGCATCTGGCTCGCCTGGGCCTCAACAGCGACGCCGAAGCGGCCGGTTATGTCGACGACCTGACCCAGATTCTGGAAATGGTCGACCGTCTGCAAGCCGTGAACACCGACGGCGTGGCGCCCCTGTCGCATCCGCTCGACGCCACTCAGCGCCTGCGCGCCGACGAAGTGACCGAAACCAACCAGCGTGAAACTTTCCAGGCCTGCGCGCCGGAAACGGCCGAAGGCCTCTATCTGGTACCGCGCGTCGTCGAATAAGTTCGATGTTGATGGCAAGAACAGTGCGTTCGAACCCATGAATGACTGAATTCAGCCGATGAATTCGCCTGATGCGTACTAGCGCCGAATCCGTTCGGTACCGATTTTGCGATGTGGCGCCACGACAAACCGATGGCAGCCCTCGCGCACAGCGATTTGACTCAGGGAACCGCGACCCCATGCATCATATGACGCTCACGGAACTCGCCAAGGGCCTCAAGGCCGGCGACTTTTCCAGCCGAGAGCTGACCAGCAGCCTGCTCGACCGTATCGAGCGCCTGGATGGCGACATCAACAGCTTCATTTCCATCACCCGAGATCGGGCGCTCAGCGCTGCCGACGCCGCCGACCAGGCCCGTGCGAAGGGCGAGTCACGGCCGCTCGCCGGCCTGCCGCTGGCGATCAAGGACATCTTTTGCACCCAGGGCATTCGTACCAGCTGTGGCTCGAAGATGCTCGACAACTTCCAGGCGCCCTACAACGCCACGGTGGTCGAGAAGCTGGAAGCTGCCGGCATGATCAGCCTCGGCAAGACCAACATGGACGAGTTCGCCATGGGCTCGTCGAATGAAAACAGCTTCTACGGCCCGGTGAAGAACCCGTGGGATCGTACCGCCGTCCCCGGCGGTTCTTCCGGCGGCAGCGCCGCCGCGGTCGCGGCCGGGTTCGCCCCTGCGGCGCTTGGCACCGACACCGGCGGCTCGATTCGCCAGCCGGCCGCCTTCTGTGGCATCACCGGGCTCAAGCCGACCTACGGCCGGGTCTCCCGCTACGGCATGATCGCATTTGCGTCGAGCCTCGATCAGGGCGGTCCGATGGCCCGAAGCGCGGAAGACTGCGCCCACCTGCTCGGCGCCATCGCCGGGCATGACCTGCGCGACTCCACCAGCGTCGCCCGCGTAGTGCCGGACTATCTCGCCGAATTGGATACGCCGCTGGCCGGCCTCAAGATCGGCCTGCCCAAGGAGTACTTCGGTGATGGCCTCGACGCGGAAGTCGAAAGCGCCATTCGCGACGCCATCAAGGTTTACGAATCGCTCGGTGCCAAAGTCTGTGAGGTCAGCCTGCCGCATACCCATCTGGCGGTACCGACCTATTACGTCATCGCCCCGGCGGAAGCGTCCTCGAATCTCTCTCGCTACGACGGCGTGCGCTTCGGCCACCGCTGTGAGAACCCCGTCGATCTCGAAGACCTCTACAAGCGCAGCCGCGCCGAGGGCTTCGGCGACGAGGTCAAGCGCCGCATCCTGATCGGCACTCACACCTTGTCGGAAGGCTTCTTCGACGCCTACTACCGCAAGGCCCAGCAGGTTCGGCGCCTGATCCGTCAGGACTTCATGGACGCCTTCGAGGAAGTCGACGTACTGATGGGCCCGGCCGCACCCACGCCGGCGTTCGATCTCGGCGCCAAGAAAGACCCGGTCTCGATGTACCTGCAGGATATCTACACCATCGCCATCAACCTGGCCGGTATTCCCGGTATCAGCGTCCCCGCCGGCTTTGCTGGCAAACGCCCGATCGGCCTTCAGATTCTCGGCAAGCACTTCGCCGAGAGCCAGCTGCTCAACGTGGCGCACCAGTTCCAACAGGCGACGGATTGGCATCGTCGGCACCCGAGCAACCAGGAGACAACCTAATGCAGTGGGAAACCGTTATCGGGTTGGAAGTCCACGTCCAGCTCGCGACCCAGTCCAAGATCTTCTCCGGTGCCTCTACCGCCTTCGGCGCCGAGCCCAACACTCAGGCCTGCGCCATCGACCTGGGCCTGCCGGGCGTGCTGCCGGTACTCAATGAAGGTGCCGTGGCGATGGCCGTGCAGTTCGGCCTGGCCATCGACGCCGACATTCCCGAGACCTCGCTGTTCGAGCGCAAGAACTACTTCTATCCAGACCTGCCCAAGGGCTACCAGACCAGCCAGATGGCCCAGCCCATCGTCGGCAAGGGTGAAGTCGAGCTCGTGCTGGACGACGACGTGCGCAAGCGCGTGCGCATCCATCACGCGCACCTGGAAGAAGATGCCGGCAAGTCGCTGCACGAGCTCTTTTCCAACAGCAGGGGCCACGGCATGAGCGGTATCGATCTCAACCGTGCAGGTACCCCGCTGCTGGAAATCGTCTCCGAACCCGACATGCGCTCGGCCAAGGAAGCGGTCGCCTATATCCGTGCGATTCACGCCATCGTCACTTATCTGCGTATCTCCGACGGCAACATGGCGGAAGGCTCTCTGCGCTGCGACGTCAACGTTTCCGTGCGCCCCAAGGGCCAGGAGACGCTGGGCACCCGCGCCGAGATCAAGAACGTCAACTCCTTCCGCTTCGTCGAACGGGCGATCGAATTCGAGGTCGAACGCCAGATCGAGCTGATCGAAGACGGTGGCAAGGTCGTTCAGGAAACCCGGCTCTACGATCCGGACCAGGACGAAACCCGCAGCATGCGGACCAAGGAAGAAGCCAACGACTACCGTTACTTCCCCTGCCCCGACCTGCTGCCGGTGATGCTCGATAGCGCCTACATCGAGCACCAGCGTTCGACGCTGCCGGAGCTGCCCACCCAGAAGCGCAACCGCTTCGAGACCAGCCTCGGCCTCTCCGTCTACGACGCCGGCGTGCTCTCCGCGACGCGCCCCACGGCCGAATATTTCGAAGCCGTGCTGGCCGTCTGCGGCGATGCCAAGCAAGCCGCCAACTGGGTTCAGGGCGAACTCTCTGCGCACCTCAATCGCGAGAACATCGATATCGCCAACAGCCCGGTGACGCCAGAGCAACTTGGCGGCCTGATCCAGCGTGTACTCGACGACACCATCAACGGCAAGGCTGCCAAGCAGGTCTTCGCCGCGCTGTGGAACAACGAAGGTGCGAGCGCCGACGAGATCATCGACACTCGCGGCCTCAAGCAGGTGACCGATACCGGGGCCATCGAAGCGATGATCGACCAGGTCATCGCGGACAGCCCGGTGCAGGTCGCCCAGTACCGCGACGCCGACCCGGAGAAACGCGGCAAGATGATCGGCTACTTCGTCGGCCAGGTGATGAAAGCCTCTCGCGGTACCGCCAACCCACAGCAGGTCAATGGCCTGCTCAAGCAGAAGCTGGACGAAGCCTGAGTCGGCACTGCCTAGCAAACCAGCCCTGCCCCAATGCAAAAGCCCATGGCCAAGGCCATGGGCTTTTGTTTGATAGAAGAGGAATGCTCCGTTTCACAATCTCTTTGTCGCGGTGCTTTCCCGACGCAGCTGACGCGGCCAGTACGTCGGCCAGCACAGCAGTAGCGAACACCAGTGCGCCACGGCGTGAATCAGCATGAGCGGCGAGACGATCACTACCAGCGCGATCATCCCCGGGCTCCAGGGCGCGGCAGCCCACTTGTTCTCGAGAAAGCTCCAGGGGGCCAGCAGCGAACGCCACGGCCAGGGGAAGCGAGGGATGCATTTGGGCGCGGGAATGCTCCCCGGCCCCTCTTCCATATAGCGGCGGATGTATTCCCAGAGCGCATAGAGCTCGTGATCGCTGCGCAACGGCGCCCCGAGAAAGACAACGTCGTGATACTCGGCACCGGTGCGCTGCTTGAAGAAGAACAGCATCAGGATTTCGCGCTTGCGCTGCTTGGTCACTACCTGATCGTCAGGGTCGACCGAGGCCACGACGTCGTCCCAGTCGTAGACCTGATTGCCACCGGCGAAATTGGGCCGGTTGATGTATATCTTGCGCGTCTTGCGATTGAAACGGACCACGATATGGCGCTGGACCAGACACTCCATGCGAAATATCCAGAAGAGATAAACAAATGCAGCCACCATAACAAACCAAATAACCCACATCCCCACTGCGGCCACATAACTCTCATTTGTGGCCACATCTCCAGTTGCGGGCCAAACCCCATAAAAAAACACGTCCAACAGTGGAATCAAAAACAAAAAAGGGAAACTCAAAAGCCCTAAGAGCAATGGCGAAAGGCCGATAGTTACGCCGCCTCTCCATTCATCGAAGAAGGTTCTAACATCCATATAGGTGTCGTTCATGCGGTAGATGGAGCGTGCATCGGATGGCACGTCGCTGACCTGCCGCTCCTGCATCCCCCGGTACTGCTTGCCGTACTTCTCGGTCGCCTTCTCGAACTGCTTCATATCACCCTCGAACCCGGTGATATCCTTCTTGCTCGCGGTCAGGGTCCGGCGCATCAGCCATTCAACGAAGTACATGCAGGCTCCACTCGGCTGAGATCGCCCGGCGCGCCCTCCAGCACGCGCCGGCCGTGATTCGCGGCAACGCCTTCATACCGGCCCGGAGGCCGTGCTTTCCCGACGCAGCTGACGCGGCCAGTACGTCGGCCAGCACAGCAGCAGCGAACACCAGTGGGCCACGGCGTGAATCAGCATGAGCGGCGAGACGATCATCACCAGCGCGATCATCCCCGGGCTCCAGGGCGCGGCAGCCCACTTGTTCTCCAGAAAACTCCAGGGGGCCAGCAGCGAGCGCCACGGCCAGGGGAAGCTGGGGATGCACTTGGGATTGGGCAGGCTTGCCGGCCCCTCTTCCATATAGCGGCGGATGTATTCCCAGAGCGCATAGAGTTCGTGATCGCTGCGCAGCGGCGCGCCGAGAAAGACCACATCGTGATACTCGGCACCGGTGCGTTGCTTGAACAAGAACAGCATGAGGATTTCGCGCTTGCGCTTCTTGGTCACCACCTGATCGTCGGGATCGACCGAAGCCACCACGTCGTCCCAATCATAGACCCGATTGCCACCGGCGAAATTGGGCCGGTTGATATAGATTTTGCGCGTCTTGCGATTGAAGCGGACCACGATATGACGCTGGACCAGACACTCCATACGGAATATCCAGAAAAGATAGATAAATGCCGCCACCATAACAAACCAAATAGACCAAAGGCCCACAACACCAATGTAATCTCCAAAACTTGCTGCTCGCCCCGCTTCAGCAACAACACCAGTAAAAAGAATACTGGTCAGACCAGGAAGAACAAGGACAGGAAAGATAATCAGCCCCAGCAGTAAAGGTGATAATCCCAACAACACCCCCCCCCTCCATTCATCGAAGAAGGTTCTAACATCCATATAGGTGTCGTTCATGCGGTAGATGGAGCGTGCATCGGATGGCGCGTCGCTGACCTGCCGCTCCTGCATCCCCCGGTACTGCTTGCCGTACTTCTCGGTCGCCTTCTCGAACTGCTTCATATCACCCTCGAACCCGGTGATATCCTTCTTGCTCGCGGTCAGGGTGCGGCGCATCAGCCATTCGATAAAATACATCAGGTCACGTCCTGTAAAGCCTGGTGGAAGGCGCCGACTTCTTCGGCGTAGTCGGCGTAATAGTCGGGGGCGTCTTCCGTGGTAAAGACACAGCGTTTGCACCACGCCTCCAGCGCATCGTCGCCAAAAACCCAGAATCCGATCGTCAGAATGATGCCAGCCCAAGAGACCACGGCAAAACTGGCCATCAGCACGCCACGGATGGCAGCCGACGCCAGGGTGCGGGCCAGTGGCGCCAGTAAGCCGGCCAACTGGCGCGCCAACGCGGTTTTGCCCTGCTCCGCAACACGGGATAAAAAGGCCGTCGAAGATGCCAATGTCACCGCCGTGCCTAAAATAGCAACACCTATGTTCGCCAAGAATCTTGCTCCGTAAGCGAGCGTCAATAAGACGTCTCTTCTCTGAACAGATCTACTAATCTCAAATGCATCATCTACCGCTGAAAACAGCGCCCCTACCGACGCCAGCATCCCACCCCAGAACGAGAAACCGCCCAGACGGAATTGAGCGGCCTTGCCGACATCGGTCGCATGGTATTTCCCCATCACCATGACCATATTGATGCTGGAGGCTGCCGTATCCGCGATGGCGCTGGCCACGAGCACGAATGCGCCCGCCATCTTGGTGTAATCACGCGTGTCCTTGTCTTGCTTGGAGAGCGTCTGATAGAGCGCATAGCTTTCAATGATCGCCACCGCCACACCCAACCGGAATTGCATGAATTGGCTGCCATTGCCTTCCAGCGCTGTTTGCATATCGCGTGACAGGAAGCGCTTGGCCTTGGCAAGTTCACGTGCCGAGCCCTTGCTGAACCAACGGCGATTGACGCCGATCTTAGCGGCGTGCCGAGCGAGCTGTGCACGCATTAACCCCAGCGAAATGCGCAGCGTGGCTCGGTCCATGGTCTCGCTGCGCGCCTTTTCGAAGAACCCTTTCATGAACTGGGTATACCAGGCCATGGTCACGCCCAGCTGCTTCGAACGGAACCAGTCGGGTGTCTCGCCCTCCAGCGCCGCGTTGGCCGTGTTGAAGGCCGCGATGAGCTGCTTGAACCCTTGCAGAATGTTCTGCGGCTCAGGCCCTATCCAACTGTCGTCTTCGGCGTCGGCGACCTTCGCGTCCTTGGCACGAAACGCGCCGATATCCTGCTGGCCGGCGCGGCGGATATCGTACTGATTGAGGCAGTAGACCGCCCAGGCCAGGTTCGAACGGTCGTTCATGTTCATGTCGCGCCACCACTGATCCAGCAACGCGGCGCCCGCTTCGGTGCCCTCCATCCCCACCGTGGCCTGCACGACCTGAATGCTGTAGGCCCAGCCCCAGATCGGGTCACGCGAGTCGTAGTAATCCAGCGCATCGAGAAAGGGTGCGCCGCGTAGCCAGGCGAGGTGGTCAGACACCCGGGGGGCCATCAGGGCTTCCTGGCGCCGGGACTGCTCGGCCATGCGATCGTCGAAAGCCTGCCGTGCGTTCTGATCCAGCAGCGGCGCATACTGGCTATCGTATTCCTGGCGAAACTCCGCGCCACGTTCCACTGTGATTCGCTGGGAGCTCGATTCGAGAATCTCCGCTTGCCGCTCCTCGTACTCCTCGGCCAGCTCGTAGTCGCGCGCCGTCGGCTGGCTATTGCCGCCAATCTCCGCTTCGCCCACCGCCCGCACGTGAGGCATGTACCGCAACCCAGCACGCGACCTGAAACTCGTCACGTCCCGCTGCGCAAAGGCATTGACGCGGCCCTTGACGTAGTTCTCGCGGAGATCGCGTATCAACTCCGCGGTGTAGAAGCGCTGCTCGTTGGTCAGGCCGTCCGCATCCTTTTTCTCCATCCAGTCCCGCAGCGGCTCTAGTGCATCGTTACGATGGTTGTTCAACTCCTGAGTAATGCCAATGGCATCACCAAGGACGACCGCAAAGCCCTGGAGGTCATCCAAGGCACGTTGCAGGCTGTCGAAACGCGACCCGTAGTTTGTCAGATCGGCCGGCTGGGCGTTCTCTTCGAACGGATCGGTCAACGACGGAAAAGCCTGTTTCTGCAACAGGTGGCCAACGCCTTCATCCTGATAGCCGACGAATTCGGCAACCTCGGACTGCAGCATCGTTGGCGGGATGACACTCTCTCCGCTGCAACTGTGGGCCAGCTCGGCGATGGCGAAGCGCTGCAAGGATTCCCTGAGCCGAGCTTCCGACTTGAGCCGTTCGAGCATCCGCACACTCAGCGGGTCCGGCAGAAAGAGCATGTACGCCTCGGGCACATCCTCCACATCATCGATCGAGAAGTAGTTGATGCCGCCGCTCTCTTTCGTCGGCTCATAGGGATTGATCCGAGTGAGCAAGGCATCGGCGGAGACGTAATAACAGTGCTCCCAGCGGTAGGTGCCCAGCCGGTTGACCAGCACGTAAAGATAGCCCTCGCGCAGAAAGCGCGCTGTGTACTTGGCCTGAGACAGGCCGATACCGGCTACCGGCTCGCCCTGATACTCAGGCACACTGGCAAAAGCCGCGCTGTCGTCGTCTTCGCCATACACGGCGCTGTAGCGCAGCGGCAGAACGTTGACCGATTTCTTGCAGTCGACCGCCGTGCCGTCGTCATCGGCCTGCGGCATCGCCGAGAGCCTGTCACCGATGCCCTGACCCACACTCAAAGGATCGAGAATACTACCCATGACGCTCCCCATTAACGCTGTGTGACGCGACCGCCTTCAGGTTCTCCGCCAATGAACGCGGCCTTTGCACGGACATGTCGACCGCCCGGGAAAAACCTGGCTCACTCAATACCTGCATCCCGTGAGCCACGCAGTACGCAACATAGACACTCAAGTCCTGGATATCATCGAAGCCGGAAGCGCGTGCCGATTCTATGGCTTTATCCACCATCGCCAGACGTAGACCAGGGCATGCCGTATTGAACAACGCTGGCGAAGACTGCTCCAGCTCGCCCAATATTCGATGGGTCATGGGATCGCTGCCGAGGGCTTGCAGTAGCGCGGGCGTCAATGTGATCGTTTCCTCGCTATCGACCGCAGACTCGTGGCTTTGCCAACCTCCCGAGAACTCTTCCCAGCCGTCCAGTCCGGGTAGCCACCACGCGCCTACACTGCCAAAGAGCCGGTCGTACCAAGGCATATCCGAAAAGCGATGTAGAACCGGCATGACGTTGGGCGCATAGAAACGTAGCAGCTGTTCTTCGCCATTGGCGTCTTTCACGACGCAGAGTTCTCCTAACTTCACGGCTTCCTGCGCCACCGGCTGGTGGGTAATCAGCACCCCATGAAAACCACGCTCCGCCATGACGTACACATCGGAAAGCAGTGTCTCGATATCACCGTCGAACAGCCAAGGCCCCAAAGGTTTCAACGCCTGGAACTGAGGCTGCTGCAGCCAAGGCTGGCCTTGGAAGCGCTGCCACAGCGCCTTGCGTTCATCCTCATTCAGCAGCCCGGTTTCGATGATGGCGCAAACGGAGACGGTGCCCCGGTCGGTATCCTTCAGCTCTTGCACATACTCAGAAACACGTGACTTCAGCGCTTCATCATTTAGGCTCATGACTGCACCTTGACCAGGGCTCGCTGTTCCTTCAGTGCTTTTAACCAGCAACTGACACAGATGGGTTCATCGGCCTCGGGCAATGCCGGCTTGCCAACATACATCTCCGCTGGCCCGCCAAAACTCTTCGTCGCGCCCTTGACGGTGACCTTGCCCGGCGCATGCAGCTCGATATTGCCGCCCTTGATACGGACATAGGCGCCGC
Source organism: Salinicola sp. CPA57 (assembly GCF_003206035.1). NCBI lineage: Bacteria > Pseudomonadati > Pseudomonadota > Gammaproteobacteria > Oceanospirillales > Halomonadaceae > Salinicola > Salinicola sp. CPA57. Next base: position 945 of record NZ_PZJR01000012.1, on the reverse strand, counting down.
CGCTGACCAGCAGAATCTCCTCGGCGGCGGCGAAGTCGATCTTGTCTTCCGTCGAGGTGACCCCGAGATCCCGCCGCGCGGTGGCTTCCAGATTGTCCGACTGCGCCTGCATCTCCACCTTGCCGCGGGCCGCGAACAACTTGATGCCCGCCTTCTGCACGAACAGCGAGAGCTTCTCGGAGATCGACGCCACCAGACTCTTGCCGGTGGCGATATTGGCGTCCTCGCCGCTGGAGAGACTTAGCGATCTGCCCTGGGCCAGGTGGGTCGATTCCGGGGTACTCAGGGTGATGCCGGCCGGCGAGGCCATATGCAGCCAGGGCGCTTTCATCCGCGCCGCTTCGCCGCGGCCGCCGCTGTCGGAGGCGCCACGGGCGCTGTCCTGCTTGGCCTGACCTTGTGAATCGACGAGCTGTTCGCTATTGCCGTAGCGGTCGTCGGCGTCATCCCCGGCCTGCTTGAGGTTCTCGCGGCTGTCGAGGGCGTCGGCGTTGTGATCCTGGGCACTCTGGCTCAGCGTGTCCGTGAGCTGGTCGCCGCTGGCGCCGAGCTGGCCCCAGCTTGAGAGGTAGAGCCCCTGGTTGGCGCGTATCGCACCATAGGCGTCGGTGCGCAG
>NZ_PZJR01000012.1:0-276 GCF_003206035.1 Salinicola sp. CPA57 | reverse complement strand
GCCGTTGTAGACCCGGCCGGTGATCAGCGGCCGGTCGGCGTCGCCCTCGAGGAAGTCGACCAGCACTTCCTGGCCGATGCGCGGGACGAACACGCCACCCCAGCCGGCGCCGGCGTTGGGCTGGGAGACCCGCAGCCAGACGCTGGAATTCTCATCGTTCTGACCCTGGCGGTCCCAGTGGAACTGGACGCGGACCCGGTTGAGGTGATCGGTATGGATCTCTTCGTTGGCGGGGCCGACCACGGTGGCGCTCTGCGGGCCACCGATCACCGGACG
>NZ_PZJR01000011.1:0-522322 GCF_003206035.1 Salinicola sp. CPA57 | reverse complement strand
GACGATGCGGGCAACACGATCGGTGATCCGGCCCTCGTCGATGGCGACGGCAACTGGAGCGTAACGCCGAACGATCCGCTCGCCGATGGCGACACGATCAATGCCACGGCCACGGACGCGGCGGGCAATACCAGTGAGCCCGCCATGGCAATCGTCGACGGCATTCCGCCGAGCGGCGATGATGGCCTGAACAACATCGAGTTCAACGACGGCGGGGACGGGGTGCTGGCCCCGGATGAGGCCGGCAACGTCACCTTGAGCGGCAGCCTCGAAAGCGATGCGACCGTGAGCTCGCTGATTATCAGTGACGCCAGCGGCAATACCGTTACTGTCGACACGGCGGATATCAGCGTCGATGCCGATGGCAACGTGAGCGTCGCCGCGCAGGACCTGAGCACGCTGGACGACGGTGTTCTGACCGCCACCCTCGGGTTGACCGATGCCGCCGGCAACAGCGGTGAAATCACCGACACCACCACGCTCGACACCCTGGCCCCAACGATCGACGACGCTGCGGCAAGCGCCAGCGAGGCGAATCTTGGCACTGCGGTCTCCGGCACCATGGCGATCGCTGACAGCGGTACGGGGGTCGATGCGATCAGCATCAGCGGCCCGGATGGCGTGACTGCCGACGGCGAGTCCGTGGACTGGAGCGGCAGCTTCAGTAACGACACCTACGCCCTGACCGGCACGGCGAATGGCACGACCGTGGCAACGCTGAGCGTCAGCACCACCGGCGCCTACACATTCACGCAGTCGCAAGCGCTGGATCACCCGCTGGCCGGCGCCGACATTCTGGCGCTGGGCTTTGATGTCACCGCCAGCGACCGGTTGGGTAACGAGACCATCGGCGAGCTGACCGTCAATCTGACCGATGATCTCCCTGTCGCGGCTCAGCCGGCGCTATTCGAGATCGATACCGACTCGGCGACGGCTTCCGGCAGCTTCGTCGACAGCTACGGTGCCGATGGGGGCTACGTCTCCGAACTCACCCTCGATGGCTATACGTTCAACTACGACCCTGAGACGGACAGCGTCTCCACGACCGGTAGCTCCGAGCTGGTCGTGTCGTTCGAGGAAGGCGATTACGACAGCGCCTCTGGAGAGCTGACAATCCAGACCGTCAAGGGCGAGTCGCTGGTCGTCAATATGCAGACCGGCGACTACGACTACGATGCTTCCGGCGCCAATCTACTCGATCCGGAAGAGGAAGTGGCACCGGTCGTGGCGCTCGGCGACGACGACAGTTTGCTGGGACTCATTGGCGTCGAAGCGCTCGGCCTGATCGACCTGAGTAACAATCAGGCCTTCGCGGCGACTGACGCCAATAACGACATCCGCTCCGTCACAATCTCGCTGACGGCGATCAATGTCAGCTTAGGCGCCGGCTTCCGAGCCTCCCAAGCCATGGCCAACGAACTTGGCCTGAGCTATAGCGTCGATAACCTGGCACTGCTGGACTTAAATGCCTCGATTACCGTTACCGCCAACGACGGCGGCACCATCGACAATCAGGCCCTCAATGAGTTTCTGGGCTCGGTCTACTTCAGCAGTTCGGTACTGAATCTGGGGCTCGCCTCGACGATCTCGATCTCCGCGACCGATGCGGAGAACAACACGACGACGGCATCCAGTAGCGACTTACTGAGTCTTGGCTTACTCCAAAGCAATTACCCCTCGTACCTAATAGAGGATACGGACAGTAATAATTTCCTTGTAGAGGGAGGACCGGATGCTGATCGTATTTACGGCCACGGCGGCATTGACGTCCTGTTCGGGCGGGGCGGCAGTGACCTGCTTCGCGGCGGCGCGGGCGCGGATATACTCAACGGCGGCAACGGTAACGACCTGCTGATTGGTGGCACCGGCAACGACACGCTGACCGGCGGCACCGGCAATGATGTCTTCCGCTGGGAGGAAGGCCATCAGGGTAGCGTCGGCACGCCCGCCAATGACAACATCACCGACTTCAATGCGAGTCGCGTCTCTGACGGTGGTGACGTTCTCGACCTAGGTAGCCTGCTTCAAGGCGAAGGCAAGATCGGCAAGAACGCCGGCAACCTGACCAACTACCTGCATTTCGCGCTGGTGGGCACCGCCACTCTGATCTACATCAGCAGCGCAGGAGCGTTCCAAGGCATCACCGATGCCTCGGCCAAGGAGGCGGCGGCCGACCAGATCATCACGTTGCAGAACGTCGATCTAACCGCCGGTAGCGCTAACGACATGGCGATCATCGAAACGCTCCTGACCAACGGCAACCTGCTCGTCGACGACGCGACGTCCGATACCGATCTTTCCGGTAGCGTCTCCACCGAGGTCGGGGCGGTCATCTCGGATAACGATGGCGATACCGCAGGTACTAGCGCGGAGTTCGATAGCACGGGCCAGACCGCCCCGGCCCCGGATCCCGACAACGTCGCGCCAGTAGTGCAGGCGAACTCGGCATCACTGCTCGGCATTGCCGGTGTCGATCTGCTGGGGTTGATCGATATCGGAGGAGACCAGGATCTGTTCGCCGCAGACGCCAACGGCAACCTGCAATCGGTGACGGTCGCCTATCAGCCTCTGCTTAGCGTGAACCTTACCGCGCTTCAATTCACTGCCTCGCAACAAATGGCCGACGAACTGGGGCTGAGCCTGGCCTTCGATAACGATCCCGGCCTGCTCGGGCTGGTGGCGCCCTCTGCGAGTGTCACCATTACGGCCGCTGACGGCGGCACGATCGACAACTTGGCCATCAACGAACTGTTGGGAACTGTGGCGTTCGCCGATATCGACGGCTTGCTGGGGCTCGACGCCAATCTTCAGCTCTCGCTACTCAACGCTACCTCCATCACCGCCACCGATAGCGACGGCCGGACGGCAACGGACTCGCTTGGCGAATTGGCCGATCTCGATGCGTTGACCACGCTGCTCGGTAACAACGACAACATCATCGAGGGCACCAGCGGAGACGAGACGCTCGATGGCGACACTGGCAGCCAGCGCCTCTACGGTTATGAAGGCAACGATACGCTGAACGGTGGTGACGGCAGCGATCTGCTACGTGGCGGTGCAGGCGACGACACCTTGAACGGCGGTGCCGGCAATGATCTGCTGATCGACGGCAACGGCGCCGACACGTTCGACGGCGGCGCGGGTAACGACCTGCTGGTGACCAGCGGCACCGACTTCGACTCGATCGACGGCGGTGATGGCTTCGATACCCTGCTGCTCGACGGTGGCATCGATCTGGACATGGTCAATGGCGACGTTGGGGCTATCGGCAATGTCGAACGGCTGGACCTGGGCCAAGGAGATGACGCCAGCACGGCTACGTTGAGCGCGGAAGACGTCGATGCCATGACCGACGACGACAACGTGCTGCAGATCACCGGCGACCAACAGGACACGCTCAATATTCAAGGGGCGACATCCGATGGCACTGTTACGCTGGGAGGCACTGCCTACGACCAATACACCTTTGGGGATACCGCCATTCAAGTCGAGCAGGACACCGTTCAGGTAGAGACCTGATCGGCACGGCCATGAGCCCGATGCATCGGACTCATGGCCGTTTCCATTTCCCTCACTCACCAGGGCGGGCGCCTCAGGTCGCCTCCGAGGATACGCAGACACAAGGAAACACGGTCATCGACGACTCACTCCAACACGCAGAAAGGTGGTCTCTACGCATGCTGGCAATCGTCGTCTGTCTGGCGCCTGCCATCGCCCACGGTCAGGAACGCCATTGGTGGGACGCCGTGGATCACGGGGCTGGCCCAAAGGTTAGAACGGATCTGCCCGCGATTCGATGGACCGCGTCGCCGGCGGCCGACTCCAACAGGAGATTCAGCGAGACCGGCGTTCAGCCATCGGCTGCTGATCGGGTAACGACGGCTGGTCGGTCAACCGTTCGAAACGCACCACTCCCGCTCGAGCAAGCCATCCGCCGCGGGTTGGCGATCAACCCGGCGGTGCGCGCCGCCATCGCGGACGCCGATGCCGCCGGCACCGAAGTCGATATCGCCGAGTGGGGCTATTTTCCCACCGTCGATCTCTCCGCCGGCCCGGAAGAATTTCCGTTCAGTGAGTTCGGCTACGACGCCTCGGCCCGCCAGATGCTCTACGACTGGGGCCGCGTCGACAGCCAGGTCGCCAGTGCGGATGCGGCCGAACGAGAAGCGCGTCGATCGGTAGGCGTGGCCGAGGAGGAAGCCGCACTCGATATCGCGGAAGTCTATCTGGACGTACTCGCCGCGAAGCGCCGGCTGGAAGTGACCGGGCAATATGTCGACGACCTCGAGAATCTACGGGATCTGACCGTGGATCGGGGCAGTAACGGCTATACCGATAGTAGCGAACAAGGCCGCGTGGCCCTGGACCTGGCTCAGGCCCAGGGAGATCTGGCCACCGAGCGTGGCGCGCTCAACGATGCGCGCCGTCAGTTTCGGGTTCTCGTGGGTGTCTCGCCGGGCGAGCTGGAAGACCCGACCCCCAACGAACTGACGGATCGTCTGGAAGCCGACACCGCACTGGATGACTGGATCGTCGCTGCGCCAGCCTATCGTCAGGCCGTGGCAAGCGCCGAGCAGGCTCAGGCGGAGCTGGATGAAACCCAGGCGGCATTGAAGCCTCAGCTCAATCTCGAGGGATCGCTCGAACGTCGTCAGATCGGCGGTGAACTGCAGAACGATTCGGTCATCGGGCTTCGCCTGCGCATGGATACGCTGCAGGGCCTGGCCAGCTTTCAGCGCCCAGACGCCGCGCGGCAGCGACTCGAGGCAGCCCGTTATCGCATCGACGATCAGCGCCGCGAGATTCGCCGCAGCGTGCTGACGCTGATCGAGAACGCCGAGGTCTACCGCCAACGCCAGCAAGCGCTGACGAATCAGGTCGAGGAAGCGCAATCCGTGGGTGATCTCTACAACGATCAATTCTCGGTAGGGCTTCGCGACGTCAACGATCTGCTGACGATCCGCCAGGAGGCCTTCTCGGCCCGCCGCCAGCTGGTCGATCTCGAGAGCCAGCAAAAGCGCATTCAATATCGCGCAGCCTCGCAGTTGGGACTGATAAACCCGTTGATCACGGGTCGCCTGAGAGGTGACGCCCCATGAGCCTTTCCGCTCCAGAACGCGATCAGACCGCTTATCCAGATCCGGCCGAATCCCGCGTCGATCCGCTCCGGGATGGCCTGGCGCTGCTTTGTAGGCGCCTGGATCGCCCCACATCTGTTGCCGAGCTGGGTGACGGCCTGCCGCTGGAGAGCGGCAGGCTTCCGCTCAGGGAAGTTCCCCGCTCCCTGCGCCGGGCCGGAGTCAGTGCTCGCGTCACCAGCCGTCCGTTGACACGGCTCTCCTCCCGTTTGCTGCCGGCACTGCTGATTCTCGAAGACGGCGATACCGCCTTGTTGGAGTCGCTGACTGCCGAGGAGGCCACTCTCGTGCTGCCGGAGACCGATGGCGGCGAAGAAGTGATGACCCGCGAGGCGCTGGAAGCGATCTACAGCGGCATCGCGATCTTCGCACGCCCGATTCCCAGCAGTGATGATCGCGCTGGCAACTTTGCCAAGGCCGCGCCAAAGCACTGGCTGAAGGCGCCGCTTCGCGCGTGCTGGCCCGCCTATGCCGAAGTCGGCGTCGCCGCGCTGGCCGCCAACCTGCTGGCAATCTCTACCGCGCTGTTCGCGATGCAGGTCTACGACCGCGTCGTCCCCAACGCCGCCTTCGATACACTATGGGTACTGGCGAGTGGCGTCGCGCTCGCCGTGCTGCTGGAGTTTCTGCTCAAGGGGCTAAGAGCCCACCTGCTCGAGGTGATCGGCAAGCGCCTGGACCTCGAACTGTCATCGAAGCTGTTCGAACAGGCGGTGCGTTTGCGCCTGGCCGCGAAGCCGCCTTCCACTGGCGCCTTTACCAGTCAGGTTCGTGAGTTCGAGGCCGTGCGCGAATTCTTCACTTCTGCCACCGCCGGGGCGATCAGCGACCTGCCCTTCGTGGCGCTGTTCGTGCTGATCATCGCCTGGATCGGCGGGCCGGTGGCCTGGGTGCCGGTGGCAGCCATTGCCGGCATGATCATTCCGGGGCTGCTGCTGCAACGCTACCTGGCCAAACTGGCGCGGGAGAACCTGCGCGAAGGCGCGGTCAAGAACGGCGTGCTGCTGGAGTCGCTGGATCAGCTCGAGACGGTCAAGGCGACACGAGCCGAGGGCCGCAACCTGGCACTGTGGGAGTCGCTTTCGGCGCAGCTGTCGACGGCATCGATCCGCTTGCGCTCGGTCACCAGCATGCTGACCCACTCGGCGTCTCTGCTGCAGCAACTGGGCTACGTCGGCATCGTGATCGTCGGGGTTTACCGCATCAGCGCCGGCGACATGACGATCGGCGCGTTGATCGCCTGCTCCATTCTCGGCTCGCGGGCCATCGCCCCGATGGGCCAGACCAGCGCCCTGCTCGCCCGCTGGCAGCACGTCAAGGCTGCCGTCGAAGGTCTGGATGAACTGATGCAGGCACCTAACGAACAGGGCGCCGGGCAGAAGGTTCGCAAGCCTCGGCTCCAGGGTGACTATCAACTGGAAGAGGTGGTGGTTCGTCATCATGAGGAGGGTCCGGCGGCGTTGCAGATCGACGAGCTGACGATCGAAGCCGGCTCGCGAATCGCGCTGCTGGGCGGAAACGGCGCCGGCAAATCGACGTTATTGCGGCTGCTCTCCGGCTTTATCGAACCGACCGGCGGCCGGGTCATGCTGGACGACGTCAACATCACCCAGATCGAGTCGGCAGACCGCCGTCAGGCGATCGGCTATCTCCCCCAGGATATCGCGCTGTTCTACGGCACGCTGCGAGACAACCTGACCCTGGACGGCGCGGCTTACGACGACGAGGAGATATTTCAGGCCCTGAGCGGGGTCGGCCTGGGCCGCTTCGTGCGCTCGCATCCGCAAGGACTGGAGCTACCGATCGCCTCCGGCAACAGTGTCTCCGGCGGGCAGCGCCAGGCCATCGGCCTCGCTCGACTGATACTGCAGGATCCGCGCATCGTGCTACTGGACGAGCCCACCGCCGCTTTCGATCAGAACAACGAAAAGCGTGCAGTCGCCTTTCTCAAGCGGTGGATGGAAGGCCGCACCTTGATCGTTTCGACCCACAAGAAGCCGCTGCTGGAGTTGACCGAACGCGCCATCGTGCTGCGCGACGGCAAGCTGGCGATGCAGGGCAATCTCGATCAGGTAGTCAACGGCAACCGGGTCGCCGCTACCGGCAGCCCCAGATCCAGCCTCGGCCCTCATTCTGGCCCCGGTTCCCATTCTGGCCCCGGTTCAAATTCTGGCCCCGGTTCAAATTCTAGAGAGAGACGCTAGATGGCCACGACACTCAGCGATCAGGAACTGCAACGCCAGCTCGGCGACCCGAGCGCCAATCTGCGCCACCCGCTCGCCCGCCCGGTTGTCTGGGCCGTCCTGATCTGCCTGGTCACCTTCATCGGCTGGTCGGCGTGGGCGCATATCGCGGTGGTCACCCATGGCGAGGGCCGCGTGATTCCGGTCAGCCGTATCCAGTCGATACAGAGCCTCGAGGGCGGCATCATCGACGAGATAAAGGTTCGCGAAGGCGATATCGTCGTCCAGGGTCAACTGCTGGTCAGACTCAGCGGCACGCGGTTTCGCAGCGCCTATCAGGAGACGGAAAATCAGGTACAGGCGCTGGACGCGGCCATTGCCAGGCTCCAGGCCGAGGTGCTGGAGAAGGACAGCATCACGTTCCCGGAAGACGTCGATGCGCAAAGTTCGCTGGCCCAGTCCGAGCGCGAACTGTTCCATGCCCGCCGCGAAAAACTCCGCGAGGCAACCGCTTCGCTCGGTCACGAAATTCAGATGGCACAGCGTCGGCTGAATCTGATCCAGCCACTGGTGGCGCGTAAGGCCGTCAGTGAAATGGAAGCGCTGCAGCTTCAGCAGGACATGGCATCGCTTCGGGGTAAACGCGCCGAGATCCAGAACAGCTATGTGCAGGATGCCTACACCGAACTGACCGAAAAGAAAGGCGAACTCTCCTCGCTGGAGCAGGTGCTGGTGCAGCGACAGGACCAGTATCAGCGCACCGAGCTGCATTCACCGGTCCATGGCCGGGTCAACGCCATCAACTACACCACTCAGGGCGGCGTGGTGCCACCTGGGGAGACGATCATGGAGGTGATTCCGCTGGAGGATCAACTGCTGCTCGAAGCCAAGATCAAGCCGCAGGACGTCGCGTTCCTGGCACCGGGCATGCCCGCCAGCGTCAAGATCACCGCCTACGACTACACCATATATGGCGATCTCGAGGGCACCGTCGAGCAGATCAGTGCCGACACCATCGAAGAGGAAACGCCGCGCGGCACGGAATCCTACTACAAGGTCTATATCCGCACCGACAGCGGCTCGTTGACGCATCGAGGCGAAGAGCTGCCGATCATTCCCGGCATGATCGCCCAGGTCGACATCCAGACCGGGGAACGCAGCGTGCTGGACTATCTGCTCAAGCCGCTGCTCAAGGCCAACCTGTATTGATAGTTCCCAATCCGAGCGGGCACGACGCTCAGCGTCGCTCGGCCAACCAGTTTCGAGCTTCTTTCCGCAGCGCCTCGTCGGAAGGCCGGCCAGCCCGCGACTGGCCATCGACGGCGCGCTGGGCGTAGGTCAAGGCGTCGTCGTCCTTACCCTGATCCTCCAGAAACTGGGCGTAGTAGAAGTTGGTATCGATACCGGCAGGCCGGATCGATACCGCGCGCTCGAGCAGTTGCCGGGCCTTGTCGTCATCACCGAAGGCGATCGGCCAGCCCGGCGCGTGCTGATAGAGCGCGCCCAGCGTCACGTAGGCCGAACCGTCTTCGCCCTGCGGGTCGATGGCGATCGCCTTCTCCAGTGCCGTGCGTGCCTGCTTGGCCAGATCCAGGGCGCCGAGGCCGCCCTTGGCCTTGGCGTACGAGGCCAGAATCACGCCCCGGGCCGTCAATATATGGGGATTCTCCGGCTCGCTCCTGGCCAACATGTCGACTTCGCCCGCGAGATCTTCGAAAGCGCGCAACTGGGCATCGCCCTGCATCTGGTATTCGACATTGCCCCACCGCTGCATGAGGGAAAAGAGGGAGGAGTCCGGCGCTTGCGCCATCGCGGTAGCCGCACCGAGAACGCCGCTGGACGCCACGGCCAACATCATGAGCATTAACATCAGTCGAAAACGGCTGCACGGGGACCACTGGCATTGCTGTCGCATCGACATCTCTCCTGGGGGATCGTGCTAATAATCAATCGTGCTAGCAATCTAACGAGCGTTTGAATCCATCACTATAGGGTTTTAGTCGCAAGAGACGCGGTTTTAATCGCATGAGATGGCCGCCAGACACCGGATTACGATACGCTCCGCCTTCGATGAGCGTAACAGGATCTTCTTATGCAAGGCCGCAACATGACGCGCTGGCGCGATCCCAAGACGGATCCGCGTCAGGAGAAGAAGAGCAACCTGATCACGCCGCAGGGATGGAATCGGTTACAGGGCATTCACGACCATCTGTCACGGGTCAAACGCCCGCAGCTGTCGGAGAAGGTCGGCGAAGCCGCAGCACTGGGGGATCGCAGCGAAAATGCAGACTACACCTACAACAAGAAAGAGCTGAACCGCGTCATTGCCCGGATCCGCTATCTGCGGAAGCGACTGGACGAGCTCCAGGTCGTCGATCGCCTGCCGGCGGATACCGGCAAGATCTATTTCAGTGCCAGCGTCACGCTGGAAGACGATAATGGAGAAGAGCTGCAGGTGCGCCTGGTCGGCCACGACGAAACCAACACCGACAAGCACTGGATCAGCATCGATGCGCCGTTGGCGCAGGCGCTCCTGGGCAAGGCGCTGGATGACGATGTCGTCGTCGCGGCCCCGGGCGGCGAGACCCATTACATTGTGACCGATATCGCCTATGTCGATTCCGAAAGCTGAAGCCGCAGACCCAGAAGTGGGCCGGGAGTGCGGATCAGACCGCCCGCCGAACCGGCGTGGAAAGACCGTTATCCGTCGCTGACATGAACGAGCCCTCGAGGACAGCCCATGCCGAATGCCATCGATCCGCCCTCATCGTCGATACTGTTCGCTCGGCAACCGATCTTCGACACCGCCCTGGAAATCGTCGCCTACGAGCTACTCTATCGCCCGACGGATGGCGGCCCAAGGCCGATGCCATTCGATGGCAATCGGGCCACCAGCACGGTTCTGATGAATGCGTTCAGCCAGGGCGAGCTGGAGACGGTCAGCGAGGGAAAGCCGTTATTCATCAACTTCACCGCCGACATGCTGAGTATCGATCTGCCGTTCGATACCTCACGTCTGGTAGTAGAAATTCTCGAAGATACGCCGGTCGACGACACCATCCGTGACTGCCTGCAGCAGTTGCGCCAGCGAGGCTTCACTCTGGCGTTGGACGACTATGCCGAAGTGGACGTCGAGCATCCCTACCTGTCCCTCGTGGATATCGTCAAACTCGAATACCCGTATTACTGCGACGAAACGTTCAAGTACATCGTCGAACAGCTACGCCTTCACTATCCCGAGCTCAAGATTCTGGCGGAAAAACTGGAAACGGAAGACGACCTGAGCTGCTGTCAGCGCGCCGGCTGCGACCTGTTCCAGGGCTACTATCTGGCGCGACCGCAGGTCATGCACGGCGGTGCCGACTCCTGAGCGCCGAACTCCTGAGCGCCGACTTCCGAAGAACTTAGCCGGGCGTGCACGGCGAATCAACGCCGGGGTTTGATCGCACGATAGACGCGGAAGCGTCGGTTGTCGGCGAGGGTTTCGAAGCTGCCGAACGTCTCCTGCAGCCAATCCGGATACGGCAGGAACGCATTGGCGACCAGGGTCAGGCTGCCGCCATCGACGAGATGCGCCGGCGCCTCGCGAATCAGTCGTTGGGTCGGCCCGTAATCGATCGAGCGCTCCTGATGAAACGGCGGGTTGCTGACGATGGCCTCGAAGGTCCCCTCCAGCTGGCGATAGACATCGCTCTGGATGACCGTGCCGGTCAGCTGATTGGCGACTAACGTGCGCCGCGTGGCCTCGACCGCGAAGGCGTTGAGATCGACCGCCGTGACCTGGGAGCCCTGCTTCGCCAACCACGCCGACAGAATGCCATCCCCACAGCCGACATCCAGCGCCCGCAGCGGCTTACCGCGCGCCGGCAAAGGCAACGGCGACTGCGCCAATGCTTTCAGCAATAGCCGCGTGCCGTCGTCGAGCTTGCCATGGCCGAAGACGCCAGGATGGCTCGCCAGCGTCAGCTCTTCTGCCGTGAACGTCTGCCAGACGGCATCCGGGTCGCGTTCGGATTCGACCGTCCGGCTCGCGAACAGCGTGCAGCGACGCGCCGTATCCAGCTTTCGGCACGTCTGCTCAAAGCCTTCCAGTATCTTCGGGACACGCTTGATGCCGCCCTGGTTCTCGCCAACGATCTGAATCGGCGTGCCCGCCGGCAGCGCCGTATTCAGCGCGCTCAGCCACCATTCCCCCAGCGCGAGGCTCTTGGGCCAGAACAGCACCGCCCCCGGTACCTCGGCGGGCGGTGCGGTCAGCGCCCCGTAGGCCGGGCGTCCGGCATTGCGCCAGGCCTCGCAGACATCCAGATCCGCACTCCACACGCTGCCCTCGCCGGACTCGAGCCAGCTCTCTCGCGGCGGCGCGACCCACAACCAGCCGCGGTAGTCGGCATCCTGGCGTGCCATCAACTGACACGAAGGCGTCTGCGCCGTCATGATTTCTCTCTCTGTGAAACGGGATGCATCGCATCGTGGGTGTCGGGACGAACCGGCTCGTCGGCTTCGGGACGAATCAAATAGTGCAGATAACGTCCCAACCGCCAGTGCGGATCGTTCTGGCAGTGGCGTTTTTCCAGTTCGATGATCGTCTCGAGCTGCGACTCGGTGGGCGACCGTTCACGCAGATAATCGTGAAAGATCCGTACCCCGCTGACGCTCTCGATCACCAGCCCTTCCTCTTCGCACCAGCGTTCGATGTCGGCGTGGGTCAATGGTGAAATCGGCGTCAGGCGCTGGCGTTGGCCGGTGCCGGAAAGCCGATCCTCCAGCGCCTTGTCGAGATTGCCTTTGACCACATTGGAAAAACGCAGCGCGTCTCGATTGAACACCATCAGCGACAAACGACCATCGGACGCCAGCAAGGTCTTCAACACCGATAGCGCCTGGCGCGGCTGCGCCAGCCACTCCAGCACCGCATGGCAGACGATCAGCGGCCACGGCCCCGGCGCCACCTCGGGCAATGCCTGCAGCGACGCCTGCAACGTGTGAACGGGCAACTCGCCCAGATTGACTCTTGCCCGGCTCAACATCTCCTCGGATGGCTCCGCCAGCGTGACGCGGTGACCTCTCTCGGCCAGCCACTGGCTCATCTGACCGAGGCCGCCGCCCACGTCCAATACATCGGAGGCATCCGCCGGCAGCTCGCGGGACAGAATCTCGTCGAGCACGGCAAGGCGAATCTTGCCGCGAGCAGTGGCATAGAGGCTCGACGCGAACTTGTCCGCCAGACCGTCGAACACGCGATCACGATCCACCGGCACGTCGTTGCCGTGTCGGGCGCGTGAGGCGTTTATCGTCGAAGCATCGTCAGAAGCAGGCATGAAGTACCGAGGAGGGTCGAATTCGAGAGCCGGCATTGTACCAACGCCAAGGCGACGCGTCCCGGCAGCGTCGCTGCGCAGGCGTCAACGCGGGTTTATCTCGCGCAATCCGACGCTTATACTATGCGCCGCTCGCGTCGACCCGTATTGACGCCATCCCGCCTCGCCCCCATAGCTCAGCTGGATAGAGCGGTCCCCTCCTAAGGGACAGGTCTCAGGTTCGAATCCTGCTGGGGGCACCAGCGTATCGCCCTATTGATTTCTCCCCTCTATGACGATGATTCGCTTCCCGTTGCCGACGGGTATAGCGGCTTCGATGGCTTTTTCTGAAGATCACAGTTCCCTCCCCGAAACGCGCGATGACTACAAAAAAGCCGGCGCATCAGCACCGGCTTTCGACGATCCCGCCACCCAGCAGTAGCGCTATCGCAATCGCGCCTTCGATCGGGCACCGGAAGACGCGCTGAGACGTTGGCGTATCGACCTTGCCACCAGCATGGATCGAATCGATCAACAACGCGCCTCTTGCCCCTGAGCGCGGCTAAGCTACCACCAAGCCCGGAAACGGGAATGAAGATTCGTCACCAGGGGAGCGTGGCACCCGTCCAGTCGAGATAGAGGTTCCTTCCACTGCCGGCATGCTGGTCTAGAACTCGATAAAGCCCATTGACGCTCTCTTCGACTTCGATCTCCGCCTCGACCGTGCCATCGAGAGTGCCCATGGCGGTAGCAACCCATCCTGGATGAAGGGACAAGACAGTTACGCCTTCCGCGGCATGGTCGGCGTAAATACCTCGGGCAAGCATGTTCAACGCGACCTTGCTGGCGCGGTAAAGCTCCAGGGGGAGTTTCGGCTCCACATTCATTTCGATGCTCGCCCGATGCGAGGACATGAACGCCAGTGTACCGCCCGGGCAAATCAGTCGATCCAGGAGATGACGCGCCAGTCGCGCCGGCCCGAAACAGTTGGTCAGCATGATGTGAAGTAATTCGTCGTCACTGGCCTCGATCACACTGTTGTGAAGTGGCCCATAGATACCGGCAACGAGAAAGACGATATCGAATGCGCTATCGCCCAAGCGGGTTTTGAATTCGGGTATCTGTTCCGCGCGGGTGACATCGATATAGGCGACGCTCAGACGTGCGGGATCACGGGAACCGACGGCGACCAGGCCAGCGCAGTCGTCTCCCGCGCGCGCGGTCGCGGTAACGTTCCAGCCGCTGTTAAAGAAAATCCGTGCAAGGCCCAGGCCCAGACCGCGCTCGGCTCCGATAATAAGAATAGACCGGCTCATCACTGTCTCCGTCTTAAAGTGCGGTGTAGCCGCCGTCGGCCATGACCAGTGCGCCGGTCATGAACGATGAAGCGGGAGAGGCCAAGAATGCTGCGATTTCGGCAATGTCTTGCGGCTGCCCCACGCGGCCAAGCGGATGTGCCGAGGCGTAACTTGCGAGCGTCGCGCGGCTATCGTCGACGATGCCCTCGAGAATGTCGGTTTCGACAACCCCCGGCGCCAGCGCGTTGGCTCGGATACCGCGATCACCGTATTCGACACCGATCACTTTGGTCAGCTGTGCGATCGCACCTTTGGACGCCGCATACGCCGCGGTTTCCTTCATCGCGACCCGAGCCACGATCGAGGTCAGATTGACAAGGGTGCCGCCACCCGACGTGAGCATCGCGCGTACCGCTTCACGGGAATGCAGGAACGTCCCCGACACGTTGACATCGAAAAGCGCCTGCCAATCTTCGAGGCTCGTGTCGAGCAACGGTTTGTTGAGCGTGCGGCCCGCGTTGTTGACGAGAATATCGAGCCTGCCGAAGCTCTCTAGCGCCAACGCCACGCTGCGCCTTGCCATGTCCTCGCTGCTCACGTCCCCGACAATCGTGACGAGGCCGTCTCCCTCCAAATCAGTGACGGCGGCGCTCAGATCTGAAGCCACGACGCTGGCGCCACGTTGTCGCAGTAGCTTGGCGGTCGCCTCGCCAATCCCACGCGCGGCGCCAGTCACCAGGGCAACTTTCCCGGTCAAGTCCCATGATCCGGGTGGTTGAGGATCACGCATCGGGCATCTCCTTGAAATCGGTCGAAAGGGCCAAGTCTTGCCAAGCGATCAACGCGTAATGACGTTTTGTTGTTCGTCCGGTCGCCAGCGCCAGCACGCCCCTATCGGGGTCACGCGCCAAGCCAGCAAGGAGCCAATGCTTCATGAATCAATCTCCTGTCAATTGTCAGGAAGCATCCTAATAGGTAAAAATAACCATGATAATACGGCGATATTTCATCCACCTTGTTAGAAAAACTACGTAATTGAGACGCTCATGTCCGTGTCATCTGCCAATTTCACCCAGTTGCGTGCGTTTCTTGCCGTGGCCGAGTCCCTGAGCTTCTCTCGAGCAGCGGGGAATTTGGGCATCACGCCTTCAGGGCTCAGTCAGACCATCAAGGCTCTCGAAAAGGATCTTGGCGCACGGCTGTTTCATCGCACGACCCGTAGCGTGTCGCTGACAGAAGCCGGTGAAAGTCTGCAAGCCAAGATAGCCCCGGCGTTCGCTGACATCGGCCAGGCTTTGCGCCAGAGTCGGGACGCGGCTTCTCGCGTGGCGGGGACCGTTAGAGTCATCAGTTTCAGATCGGCGGCCGAGCGTTTCATCACCCCCAGGCTGGCGGGGTTCAATGCACGATATCCCGATGTGACGATCGATCTCTCGGTGGATGACAGTCTCAGCGATCCCATCGCAGGCGGGTTCGATCTCGCCCTGCGCATCGGTGAAGTCATAGAGCAGGATATGATTGCGATGAAGCTCAGTGACGAGCTCCGCCAGATTGCCGTCGCGGCCCCTGAATATCTCGCACGCCATCCCGCACCGGCTACCCCGCGAGATCTTCCCGGACACGCATGCATCTGCTGGCGGTGGCCCGACACGGCCCAACCTTACAAGTGGGAATTCTTCGAGAACGGACGCTGGTTCCAGGTCCGGGTCACCGGCCCCGTGATCGTCAACGATCGGGAAGTCGCGATCCGGGCAGCCCTCGACGGGATCGGCATCGCTTTCTGTGTGGAAGATACCGTCAAAGATCACATCGCCGCCGGGCGACTTGTCCCGGTTTTAGAAGAATGGAGCGCCAGCTTTCCAGGCTTCTTTCTCTGCTATGAACGTCAACGCCGAATGGCACCCGCCGTTCGAGCTTTTCTGGATACACTTCTAGCGTAGAGAGCGGAAATAAAGGCAAGGTACCGGTTTCGAGGATGGTGCCGGCGGTTGACTCGAAACGGCACACTATTTCAGCGGCGGATTTTGAAAGCGAAGCCTAACAGGCTCACTACAGCTAGTTTCTATAAAAATCAGTCGATTACCGTGATAACTTGAGGCCACAGTGGCTAGGCAAGCACGGTTAATGTGGACGCTATGTGGCCAAGGGATTATGAGAGCGAATTCCCAGGAGTTCAGTAGAGCTAGTTTCCATAGAAATCAGTCGATTAACTTCATTACGCTGGTTCGCAAAGGCTAGATTTGCCCACTTGAGGTGGACAGTTTGTGGTCAAAAGATCATGAGCAAATCAACTCTGGTCCTCAGTGACAATTACCAAGCCGAATCAATGGGTTGTGCTATCCGTGGGTCTATACTGCCCTCCAGATTTGATTTAACGTCTTGCGCAGCCCCCTCATAATAATTGACGGTGTAACTAAAATAAGAAAAAGCTAAAAATGCTAACACGCTAGCAAAAATCATTCTTTTTATCTTATATGTAAAGTGACCCTTTTTGATCGTCTTCCACTCATCGTCAACATACATTTTTACAAATCTAACAAATCCATCAACTTGATCCTGACTAATTTTACTTATCTTACCCTCTATTGAAAAGGATAGAAACTTACTTTCAAGCCGCCCAAATTCATCAAAACAGTTTCGCATGTTTGCCAAAATCCTCCACAACCTCCATTTCAAATTCACTGCCAGCTTGTAGACTTCAGCTTCTGGCTTATCTTCATCTGTGGCAACATACAACACCAGCAAATGAAAATTCTTATTAACAACCCTAGCTCTTTCCTCGATATCTTTCAGAACCTCACCACCTTTAACACCTCCCATCATAGTACTAGGCCGCTCGCGACTTTTTGCTACCTCTTGAAGTAAGATATCACAGACATCCTCGATTCCACTTGCATAATTTGCACAACAATGCTTAAGCTCATTAAGCCATTTTTCTCTAAGCTTTCCAATTTCATTCTCTTTATTCGACTCACTGACGAAGAGCCCCACAGCAGCCGCAACAAGCGCAGCAACTACGAAACCAGCCACACGCGGCGGTGTACCTCCAAACTCAAAAAAAGCACCTACGCCACATCCGATTAAAGCTGCCAACATCACGCACAAGGCTACTATCAATGAAAACTTAGCCCTCTCATTTTCTGAGAACCTCTTAAACCTTGAGTAACAACCCTCAAACCAATCAACTATAGAGTTCAAAACCCGACTCCCATTTTATTCTAAACTTGTCTTTTAAAAAAACACCTGTCCATTGGCCATCAGCCCCATAGCCTACTCCCAGTCAACCAATCAGCATCGACTCTTTCTATTGTCACACCGCTGCCTTTACAGACATTATTTAAAACTCTATCGCGTCCCACCCGATCTTTTCTCTTGTGACTAGCATCATCCAACTCAATCACTCTCACCACTTCCATCGATTCTTTATCACAAATCACGAAATCGAAATGCCACTGCGACACCTGCCGAAACAGGGCCATCCACTCACGGCTTCGTTCTTTATAGAGAGCGGTATTCGGCTGGATGACGTCGACCACGCGGACCTGGCAAAACACGCGGTGAGTGTCGCCATATTTGTGCTGCAGGACTTTGAATAGCACCTGCTCGGGCTCGGTGAGCAAGCGACCCTTCTTCACATAAGCATCGCCACGTTCGATCAACTCGGCCGCCGTGACTTTCGTTGGCTGTCTGGTGGGTTTGCCTCGATATCCCTTTTTGAAACCGCTAACGATGGCCCAGTAAACAATCCTTCTGAATAGGCCATTCAGCGTTGCCAGCAAGGCGACACACAAAACGCCAACCACCAGGAAGGTAATCGCGGCGTACGCGATCAGGTCGTTTAACTGCATTGTTCCCCCGACGCCCGGTACTGCTTCTTATCTGTATTCCAGGTTCATCGGTAGATCCTTGGGATTCTTGAGCGTCTAGCGCGCCCTTTCCCTTTCCCCGCCCATCACTCGTTCCCTGTTCACCGGTACCAGCGCTCGGCTACTCGCCTCGCGACCCGGTATCCGTTCCTGTCGGCTTGAGCCGATCTCTCGTCCGTTCTATCTCCGGGCTCACCTGCCCCGCTGCTTCGTTGACCTGCCCGGTCATCAGCCACAGCGTGTACTTCGGCCATTGCTGGCAAATAGAAGCCAGTAGGTCCCCTTTCGGGACCCTTCCCGTCTGCTCGATCCCAATAAGAGTCTTTTTCGGCACACCAACAAGTTCTGAGAACTCTGCACGGCCCGACGTCTCTGTTTCACGGATGAGACGAATTTTTTGCGCAAGGTCGCTTGACATGTGCCTATCTCTGGGTACACTCCGAATTAAGCTGTGCTCATTTATGAGTCTACCCATAACGAGGAACAGCGACTGTTGTCTTTTCGTCAGCACGTGACAACAGACAGAACTTACCACAGCGAGCCAAAACGAGCCGATACGACAATGGAAAAGAATAACGCGCCTCAGGTCTCGGCCACCGTGCCAGTCATGACCATCGAGCGATTCTCCGAGCTCACCGGCATGTCCTACAGCGCCATCAAAGGGCAGCTACAGCTCGGCAACCTTCCGCTGTTCAAGATCGGCCGTCGCCGCATGGTCAACATCGCTCTCCTGACCGCCGAATGCCTCCAGTCGGAGGACTGGTCATGAATCGTCGATCTCCTACCCAACTTTCCAAAATTTATTTAGGCCAAGGCCTTCATTTTTCGCGCCGTTTGTCGTTAACATGCGTTAACACGGCTGAACAAGACGGCCGTGCCCCCTTTTCGATTGCTACAGGCGACCTCGAACCCCGACCTGTCAGAAACGCCAAAAAATCGACTTTTGGTTGCTTCCCCGCGACCGCTTCAACCCGGTATGGCAAACGGTCTATCCCGACCGCTTCCCATAGCCGGGTTTTTTTTGCAGCAAAATCAGGCATCACCCAAAAGCTGTATATCACTACATCAATTTATTTAACGAAGGTTATTTCTCTTCTTCTAAAAGTCGGTTTAGCATCAGCCTGTGCAACGGTCTCTTGTTCCTCGGCCCGTTCCTCCGAACTCAAGTCCGTCAGAGCCATTAATAGGCTTGCACCGAACTATAGCGACCATGAACAGCGCTATTACCTAAACGACGTCCTGACTCGATCAGTTGACGCAACACTCGCCCGCACTGGCCTATGGCGCTATCAAGCCGTATATCCAGTGCGGTTTTTTTGTAATTCTCTCATTACATATCTACAAACTTTTATCGCGATCTATCGCGCGATATTAGCTGCTCTTATTTGTGCGACTAAAGTATCGCCAAAAACCGCGTTATTCTTGATTTCTCGGGTTTTTTTAATTGCCCGGGCGACGCTTATCGACGACACTTTCCTTACTAGGCCTGAGTCATCATTACTCGATTCTGCCTTCATCGCGTTCATGGTCGCCTTCCAGGGGAAGCGATCTTTTCCGGCCCCTAAGTCCCTCATCTCCCCGATGACACTGACCGGGCCGTTTTTTTTGCCCCCGATTTCCGCCTCAACCGCGTTCCCTTTGGTCCGTGGCGCTTCCGCCTGCTCGTCTATCCCATCCCGGCAGGTTGCCCCAGCGTCACGGGCCTTTTTTCTCCCCACAGCGATGATGCGTTCACTCCTGAATGCGCATCGCAGTCATGCAGTACCCACCCACACGAGGAACACCCAATGACCACCGCGAAGAAGCAACCCGTTCGCGTGTTCCTGGAACAGACCGATCACTCTCGGTTTCTGGTTCAGGCAGGCATGAACCAACTCACACCTTCCGCCCTGGGCGAACGGCTCTTTCAGTATGGCCTTGCCCAACTCGAGCGCGGCGACCGCTCCGTCTTGGAAGGTGACCCTTCTCCGGCCCGCCCGGAACCGGGGCGCTAATCATGTTCCTGCCTGCCCGTCACCCGTCGCCCATCGGTCGCACGGCCTCCCAGGCCGGAACCGTGCCCCCCGTCATACCCTGCGCAGCACGGGTTGACGGGGGGGGCGGGATCGGCCGCCGTGCATCACGACCGATGGCGCGCGGTGTCGGGTGGGCAGACGCCTGCCCGGAGCCCCGAGTTCTGAGGGAGCGGGCCCGGCGGTGTCTCCAGGGGCGCGCCTACGGTCACGCCGCGCTCCTCTACGCCCAGGCGGAACACCTAACCCGGATGCTCGATCCCGAGTCATCCGACCTCTCTGAGCTAGTCGTACTCGCTCGCCACTGCCACACCCTGGCAACCCAGTACCAACGCTAACAAGGAATCCACCATGTCCATGATCAACACCATCATCGCTCGCGTTTCCGGTGCCTCTCGTTACGAATTCGAAGGCCGCAAAGGCGGCAAGGTCAGCATCATCAACGAAGTCGACGCCGACAACGACAACCAGATCGGCATGCAGAACTCCGATATGTCCGCCGACTTCTCCATCGTCGATCAGATTCGTAACGCCGGGGTCGAGTTGCCCTGCAACCTCGAACTCGATATCGAGCTGCGCATGGTTCGCGCCGGCCAGAACAAGCAGCAAACCACCTCGATGCACGTGATTGCTGCCCGCCGCCCCAAGGGCGCCGGATCGGCACCGGCCAGCAACGCCAAGCCGGAATCGGCCAAGGCGTAACGCCACACCTGATTCATCACCAGACGTCTTCCCAACAACGAGGAGCCACCGATGACCGCTGAACAGTTCGATCAACTGTGGCTCCTCACGTTTTGTACCGCGCTCGTCGTCTCATTCGGGCTCGGTGCAATCAAAGGTGGCCAGCGATGAGTTCCGCAACCCTCATCGGCTACCTGCTAGGAGCCTACGCCCTCGGTTGGGCGTGGGGTAAGTCCACACTCGCGTTCAAGCAATTCATGGAAAAAACACTATGAAAACTCAACTGAAAAACGCTGTCGTCCGTACCCGTTTCGCCCTCCGCAACGTCGCCGGCAAGGCAACGGCCGTCTCCCTCACCATGATCGGCGGTACCACCGCTGCCATGGCGTCCGAAGGCGGTTCCGCTGCCTCTGCCGCGTTCTCCGAACTCTCCAGCCAGGCCAGCAGCATGGCCAGCGAAGCGTGGCCCGTCGTGACCGCCATCGTCGGCTCGCTGCTCGCCATCGGCCTGTTCAAGAAGTTCGCCAACAAAGCCACCTGATTGGGTGGTTCAACCGGCCCCGATCTCCGCCCTGGGCGTACACCGGGGCCGGTGACTCAAGGGGCCTTCCGGGGCTCCTTTTTTGTTGGTGATTTATGCGCTACTTGTTCTTTATAATATTTATTTTCGCGTTTGTTCCTGTAAAGGCTTTTGCATCTACAACATGCGCTCAGGCATCCTCCTATGAGAGAATAAAGGAGGTTTCTGCTCGCGATTGTGGTGCGACTCCCTATTATATCTCATGGTCTACCCGTGGTTTTCCTCCAACATATGGGGCTCATACTATTGATCTAGATGATCCTTTTTCTGAAATTCCTACCGGCAACAACACTGATCATTTTATTTATAATTTAGTGTATACCGATCAGCAATGTGAGGATACGTATGGCGGTGGCGTCATGCGGGATATAGTTATTCCTGCTAATGCTGATATTTCTAATACATCTGCTATAGATACAGGTGCGTGTCGTCTTTACCCTACTCCGGGGGTCACATTCTGCACTAATAATGATGATGGTACTCAACGATGTTCTAATTATTGGATGGCAGAGTCCACAGGCGAGATGAATGGCGATGTTACGGGTCGTGTTTATGATACTAAATTCTCGTTAACGGATGATCCGTCCAGCTGCTCGAATGGTTCATATACCTCTGCCGGCAAAACCTATTGTTATAACGGTACGGCGTCACCCGTTCATGAATACCCTGTACCTGATTCAAATGATTCCGAAACTGGCGATGGCTCTGATAGCGGCGATACAGGCGGCGACTCTGGCGATACTGGCGGCTCTGACGGCGGTTCTTCCGGTGGTGATTCCGACGGCGGCTCAACCGGTGGTGATTCCGGCAGCGGTGGTGATTCCGGCAGCGGTGGTGGCTCTGGCGGTGGCGGTGGCGGCTCATCGGGGGGCGGTAGTGGCGGCTCATCGGGCGGTGGTTCCGACGGCGGCTCAACCGGTGGTGATTCCGGCAGCGGCGGCGGCTCTAGCGGTGGCGGCTCGTCAGGGGGCGGTAGTGGGTCAGGTGGCTCGACCGGTGGCGATAGCGGCTCTGACGGTGGCAGTTCCGGTGGTGACAGTGACAGCGGTAACGATGACGGCGACGGTCTAGGTGCCGTTCTCGATGCCATAGCGGGGGTACGCAAGGCCATCAACGATGGCTTCCAGGGACTCGTCGATAAGGTCTACGGCGTCACCGACTCCGTGGATGATGTGAAGGCCTCCGTCGATGAAGGCAATCAGGCTGCCGAAGATCGTTTCTCGGCGCTTGCTGAATCCGGCCCGACCGAGGCCGATCTGGAAGCCTTGGTTGGCAATAGCGAGGGGGTGATGCAGGAAGCTCTCGACGGAGCCGGTAGCACGCTCACCGACTATATCGACGGCAGCGATTCCACTTTTTCCAACCTCGTCTCTAGCATGGAAAGTCTGGCCGGATCTGTCCTGCCCGATGTGCCTTCGCCTTCGTGTTCCCCTCTCGTTTTCGCTCCCGGCAAGGTCTATAGCGTCACCATCGAATGCGAAATTTTCGAACTCATCCGCGCTGCGCTCGCGTGGATTCTCTACGCCTTCACGGCCTGGATCATGATCTCAACCATGTTCGCCAGCCGCCCCGCTTAAGGAGATTTTCATGGCCGCACCTATCGCCGCCGCTGCCGCCATCTGGGCCGCAGCCGTTCAAGTTATCAGTCAGGGCGTTTTTAAAGCTCACGTCGAGATATTCAGCATCAAGATGGTCCTTCGCACCGGCCTTTTCCTGATCAAGGTTGGTGCCATCGTCTTGGTGATTTCGCTTCTCTACACCACGGTCGACGATCTTTTCAGCACTATCGCGGTTTCACTTCCTCCCATGCTCAGCCAGGGCATCGAGCGTATTCTGCCGGGCAATTTCATCGCCTGCCTTTCCGCGATCATCGGTGTTAAAGCAGTCGCGTTCCTGTTCGCGATCTACACCAAATTGATCTCGCTATTTCTGAGTGACTTCTGATGGCCGTCTACGTTGTCACCGGCAAACTCGGCGCGGGTAAAACCCTGGTCGCTGTCGGCAAGATCAAGGACAAGCTCAACCGCGGTTGCCCGGTAGCTACCAACCTGGATCTCCGGCTGAACAAGCTGATCGGGGAGAAAGCCAGGAACACCCGCGTTTATCGCATCCCGGACAAGCCCCAGCTGGCCGACCTGGAAGCGATCGGCAGGGGTAACGAGAGCTACGACGAGCACAAGAACGGTCTCCTGGTGCTGGACGAGTGCGGTACCTGGTTCAACTCCCGCTCCTGGGCGGACAAGTCACGCCAGGCCGTCATCGACTGGTTTCTCCACGCTCGCAAATTGGGCTGGGACATCATTTTCCTGATCCAGGATCTCTCGATCATGGACAAGCAGGCCCGCGTTGCCCTGGCCGAACACGTCGTCTATTGCCGCCGCCTGGATCGTCTCTCGATCCCGTTCATCGGCTCGCTGTGGTCGATGTTCGCCGGCGGCAAGCTGCCGATGCCCAAGGTCCACCTCGGCATCGTCAAGTACGGCGATTCTCCGCAAAGCCTCGTCGTCGAACGCTGGACCTACACCGGGCGCTCCCTCTATCCGGCCTATGACACCAAACAGGCGTTCTCCGACGCCTATCCCCACCAGACCTATTCCATGCTGCCGCCGTGGCTCACCCATGGCGTGTTCCGCGTACCCCGCGACGCGAGGTTCTATATGCGCCTGACCCGCATCTACTGGAAACGCTTCAACCGACCGTTGATGGCGGTCGCCGCTTTCGTTCTGGGAATCGTCCTCACCACGTCCGTGCTGGTCATCGATCAAGTCGATGCCCGCAACAGCACAGCAGACACCGAGGCCACGCCCGACACCTCCGCCCCGACGGTCGACCTCACGGCCTACCGACGGGCGCGGATCACCGGGTATGCCCAGTTGGGCGACCTCACCACCTATCGACTCCTGGACGGCGACAACCGGCCCACCACCAGCCACGACCTCGAGCGCCAAGGGCTCACCGTTGTGCCGATGGGCGCCTGTCACCTCCGCCTCGCATCTGGAGCCCAACATGCTGACATCGGTTGCTAGACATGCCCTGGCCGCGATCACCCTCGCCGTCTCGTTCGTTGCCATTCCCGCTCACGCCATGCCCATCGACATGCAGGGCGCCGACGTGCGGGAGTTCGTCCACTGGTACTCCCAGCAGACCGCCACGCCCATCGCCATCGATCCCCGCGTCGACGGTACGCTCACCGTCTACGCCCCGGACGTGACACCGGAACAGCTCCCCGAGTTCTTCCAGGGCGTGATGCAGTCCCACGGCTACCAGCTTGTCCCCGGCAACCCGCCGACACTGGTACCCGCCCGCGCCCAACAGACGTTCATGGGCCAGATCGGCACCCCGGAACCACAGCAACCCACCGTCTCCCGCGTGCTGCCGATCACCCATCTCCGGGCCGACGATCTCGCGCCCCTGGTCAACGCCTTTCTGGCCCAGACCACCACCGGCAGCCTGTCGACCGCCAACGCCCAGGTTCTCCACGCGTCCAACGCGCTCCTGGTCAACGGCCCGGCGGATCGCGTCGATGACCTGGAACGCCTACTGCCCCAGATCGACGTCACCCGCGCCCAGGTCCTCATCCGCGCCATCATCTTCGAAACCAGCGACGGCGATACCTTCGATCTCGGTGTCGCCTTCGGACGGGCCCGAAACGGCAGCAACCCCGCCGGCGGCTTCAACACCTCCAGCCTGGGGAACGCGCTGTCCGTGCCCGGGGCATCGTTCGGGATCTTCGATGGCGACACCCTCGCGCTCGCCGTCAACGCCATCCGCCGCGACTCCAATGCCCGGGTGCTCTCCACCCCGCAGATCCTCACCCTCTCCGGTCAGCGCGGCACCATCAGCGTCGGCCAGAACGTCCCGTTCATCACCGGGCGCATCACCGGCCAAGCGGCCAACATCGAAAACCCGTTCCAGACCATCGAGCGCAAGGACATCGGCATCACCCTGAACGTGTTCCCGGTGGTCACGCCCTCGGGGTTGGTGGTCATGGACGTCAACACCGCCGCCGACAGCCTGACGGACTCGCTGCTGGCCTCGGACATCATCACCAACCAGCGCAGCATTGCCACCACGGTTCAGATCCAGTCCGGCCAGTCCGTGCTCCTGGGCGGCCTCGTCTCCGAGGAAAACCGCCGCCAGGACAACTCGGTCCCGGTGCTCTCCGACATCCCCGTCATCGGTGGCCTGTTCCGCTCGACTTCGACCAGCAGCCAGACCAGCAATCTCTATGTGCTGCTCCAGGCCACCGTGCTACCGACTCAGGAAACCGCCTCATGACCTCGACAACGGCTATCGATAGCTTTTCCCGCGACGATCGCGGTGGATCTCATAGACAGCCCCTATCCAACGCCTGGGTACCGCTCGCCCAATGGCTCGCGATCCTGACCATGACGGTCGAGCACGTCTCCAAGTTCCTCTGGCCGGCTGCCGCGTTCACGCCCTGGGCCATCGCTCTCGGCCGAATCGCCTTCCCGCTGTTCGCCGGCATGGTGGCTTGGCACCTTCTCCACAACACCCGCCGACCGGCTCGCTACGGCCTCCGGCTGCTCTGGGTCGGCTCCCTGGCGCAGCTGCCCTATGCCCTGGTGATCACGCCGGACAAGCTCAACGTCTGCTTCACCCTCGGCCTAGGCACGCTCGCCATCATCGCCCTGCAGCAGATCCAGGAACGCACCCTCCAGGCCGCCATCGGTATCGTCCTGATCATCCTGGCTCTCTCGATCAGCCCTTACGTCGAATACGGCCTGTTGGGCCTGCTCCTGGTGCCGGCATTCGTACTGGCCTATCGCTACCCACACCGCACCGTCGCCGCGATCCCGGCATTGCTCCTGGCCGCCATGATCAATGGAACACCGCTTCACATGCTGATCAGCACCGCCACGGCCATGACGCTCGTCCTGCTGGCCAACGGCTCGCTGCGCCTCGACGTTCCGATCCCAGCCATCCCGCGCCCGCTCCGGCTCTCCTGGTATCCGCTGCACCTCGCCACTATTGCCGTCATCACCTGGGGAATCACGCCATGAGCATCTTCATCACGGACTGCCGGGGATCCATGACTAGTGAGCCTGGGCGAATCTGTCGTGGATCAACGGGAGTCAAAGCACGTTATGCCCAACACGACATAACAGGAAAAACCACTGGTTCACTGCGTGTCATTACATGTCATTGGCAAAACCCGATGCACATATCGGAACAGGTACTTACGGGGGAGCACCTCATAAATGATCATCCAGCCATCCCACTCGGCGAGACCCTCCCTGTAACACGTCTCGCAGATCAAATAACGAACCGACCATTTCGGCTCACACCGTACAGTTTTGGAGTTTTATGAAATGAAGACTTGGGAACGCTATTCACTCGAATCACTGGCACGCGACGAGCAGGACAAACGGGGCTCGCTTTTCATCAGTCCCAAGGGCCAGCGCAATCTCTCGAACATCAAGCTTCTCCACACCGGCGTCGACACCGTACGTCAGCTTTACGCCGGCAAGCCGTGCATGCACCTGTTCGATCAGATCATCGAGACGTACCGCGAAGGACGTGGCGCCACCATCGACCTGTTCGGCACCACCTGGATCGTCGGCGCCGGCAACACCAACAGCGGCTTCCGCTACCGGCTCCAGAACAACGAGCTTGGCGTCATCGTCCTGTTCTACGCCCGGCACACCAAGGCCGAAGACATCGGTACCCACCTCAAGATCGAGCTGTCACCCCACTTCATCCACGAGCGCAGTACCGCCGATATCCAGACCTACCTGGACAGTATCGCCAAGGAACTGCTGGCCCACGTCGAGCCCATGGGCTGTGCCGTCCACCTCGCCCTGGACGTCCAGGGCTGGAAGCCCCCGAAAGACTTCATGGACCGCTTCGTCACCCGCTCCAAAAAGGTCACCAAGATCGACGGCATCGACGATTTCAGCTTCAACCACGGCACCATCGCCACCACCTACGGCAACGCCGAAACCTTCATGTTCGGCACCGCCAGTGCGCTCCAGTGCTGCATCTACAACAAGACCAAGGAAGCCCACGCCCGCGACAAGATCCACTTCTGGGAAAGCATCTGGAACACCGCCTCCAGCGACGACCCCACCGTCTCCGACTACGACCCCGACCGCGACGTGTGGCGTATCGAGATGCGGTTCCATCAATCCGTGCTGCGGGAGTTTGCCCAGGGCGTCCCCTGCAACGTCGACACCGGCGAATGCCTGGATATGGACCACGGATTCAAGCGCTTCATCGACACCGTGCCCCACCTCACCGGCCTCTGGCAGACCGCTCTCGGCAAGTACCGCCTCGACCACTCCCGCAACCTCATCGACAGCGCCTGGCAACTGCTCCAGGAAGACGCCCGGTTCTACGATCACGAACCGCACTTTCTCTACAAACGGGCCCGCAAGGCCCCTGGGCTCGGCAACGAAAAGAACGTCGCCCTGGTCGTGGGTAACCTTATCTCGCTCTACGCACGCCAGGGCTTCACCACCCAACAAGCCATGAACGGCCTCACGCGCTGCGGTGCCTGGGACGACATCGCCAACTACTACCGGAGACGGGGGATAGACGCCGATCAGCTACGACTACTCATCTCGCAACGGCTCGTCGAAAGGCGATTACTGGGGAAGGCTGCCTAGTGGCGATCAAGAAAACGGATTCTGGCTGGAAGGTAGACGTTCGTCCGAATGGTCGAGACGGTAAGCGCGTTCGCCGTACCTTCAAGACTCAGGCCCAGGCACGTCGGTTCGAAAACAAGATCCTCGCCCAGGTCGCCGATGGCAGCCGCTACACGCCCACCAAGCGCGATAACCGCCGTCTCTCCGAACTCGTCCAGATGTGGTACGACTTCCACGGCGTCTCACTCAAGGATGGCAAGCGTCGCTATCAGCAGCTCCTGGCATTGGCTCACAAGATGGGTAACCCCGTCGCCAGGACCATCACCCCGATGGATGCCGCCCGGTTTCGGCAACAGCGTCTCGCCGACGGCCTCACCCCAACCACCGCCAACCACGATCAAGCCCACATGAGAGCCGTGTTCAATCGCGTGGCCAAGCTCGGGGAGTGGCACCTACCCAACCCCTTCGCCGGTATCCAGCCTCTCAGGATCGACGAAACCGAGTTGAGCTACCTCACCGAATCGCAGATCGGCGACCTCCTCGCGATACTCGACCGCCGCGCCAACAAGGATGCCGCGCTTATCACCCGGCTCTGCCTCGCTACCGGTGCACGTTGGTCCGAATCGCAATATCTCCGAGCCGAAATGCTGCGTGACGGCCGAGTCACCTTTACCGGCACCAAGAACGGGCGCAATCGCACCATCCCACTACCCCAGGGGCTCTACCAGACGCTCGTTGCGCACGGTCGATGCATAGGCCGTCTCTTTCCGACCACGGGCTACAACCCATTTTCGGAGGCCATAAAGGAAGCGGGTATTCAGCTACCAAAGGGACAGCGAACGCACGTTTTACGCCACACCTTTGCTAGCCATTTCATGATGAATGGCGGTGACGTATTAACGCTGCAAAAGATACTGGGACATCAGACAATTACGATGACAATGCGCTATGCCCATCTGTCGCCCGACCACCTGGCAGACGCCATTAAATACGCGCCAAAGGTCGATGGACAAAGTGTGGACACTGACGAGAAACCGTAAGGGGTAATGCGGGGGAAAATGACGCTAAGTCATTGAAAAGCATGGTGCCGGCGGTCGGACTCGAACCGACACACTGTCTCCAGCGGCGGATTTTGAATCCGCTGCGTCTACCAATTCCGCCACGCCGGCAGCGGAGTCGCATTATACGGACGCCCCGCCCGGCGTCAATCATCGCGCTGACTTAATCGAGCGGGTGCTTTATGATGGCGCCCGTCCAAACGCCTCTCGTCCATCCAGATTCGAACCGATACGCGACCTACGCCATGCAGCGCGCCGATTTTCATTTTGATCTGCCCGACGAGCTGATCGCTCGTTACCCTTCCGAACAGCGCACCGACTGTCGCCTGCTATGCGTCGACGGCGAGTCCGGCGCGCTGGAACATGCTCGCTTTCCCGATCTGCTGGCAAGACTCGACCCCGGCGACGTGGTGGTGTTCAACGATACCCGCGTGATTCCTGCGCGCCTGTTCGGCCAGAAAGCGAGCGGCGGCAAGGTGGAAATGCTGCTGGAACGGCCGCTGGACGCTCATCGCGGGCTGGCGCATCTACGCGCCAGCAAATCGCCGAAACCGGGCACCGAGCTGATTTTCGAAGGCGATATCCGCGCCGTGGTCGAGGGGCGTCAGGATGCGCTGTTCGAGCTGCGTTTTCTGGGCGAGACGCCGCTGATCGCGCTGCTCGAACGGCATGGCCATATGCCGCTGCCACCATACATCACCCGTGAAGACGAGCTGGCCGACCGCGAGCGCTATCAGACGGTCTACGCCCGCCGCGAAGGTGCCGTTGCCGCCCCGACCGCCGGGCTGCATTTCGACGAGTCGATGATGGAAGCGCTGCGCGCCAAGGGCGTCGAGACGGCCTTCGTGACACTTCATGTCGGCGCTGGCACGTTTCAGCCGGTGCGCGTCGACGACATCCGCGAACACCATATGCACAGCGAGTGGCTGGAGGTCGACGAATCGGTCTGCGAGCGGGTCAATCGCGCTCACGCCGCCGGCAACAAGGTCGTCGCCGTCGGCACGACCAGCGTGCGCTGCCTGGAAACCGCCAGCCAGAGCGGCAATGGCGAGCTGACACCGTATCGTGGCGAAACCGATATCTTCATCTATCCCGGCTATCGATGGCGCTGCGTCGATGCGCTGGTGACCAACTTCCACCTGCCGGAGTCGACACTGCTGATGCTGGTCTCTTCGTTCGCCGGTTACGACGCCGTCATGCGTGCCTATCGGGAAGCCGTCGCCGAGCAGTACCGCTTTTTCAGCTATGGCGATGCAATGTATCTGACTCGCCAACCCGACTGATCACCAACGCGTTGCGCGCGGGTTCGGGCGCGTCCATGCCATGGGCTTTACGCGCGGATTCGGGCGCGTTGATAAAGAAGAGAGACACCATGCGAGACGAATGCTTCATGAAATTCGAGCGACTGGCCCAGGAAGGACGCGCCCGTCGCGGCCGACTGACCTTCCCGCGTGGCACGGTGGAAACACCGGCCTTCATGCCGGTGGGTACCTACGGCACGGTCAAGGGAATGACGCCCAGGGATGTCGAGGCGATCGGCGCCGAAATCATTCTCGGCAATACCTTTCATCTGTGGCTGCGTCCGGGCACCGAGGTGATCGAGGCCCACGGCGATCTGCATGACTTCTCTCAGTGGCACAAGCCGATCCTGACCGACTCCGGTGGCTTTCAGGTGTTCTCGCTCGGCGCGATGCGCAAGATCACCGAGCAGGGCGTGCATTTCCGCTCGCCGGTGGATGGCGCCAAGGTGTTCATGGGGCCGGAAGAATCGATGGCGGTGCAGCGCTCGTTGGGCTCCGACGTGGTAATGATCTTCGACGAGTGCACGCCCTACCCGGCGACCGAATCCGAGGCGCAGAAATCGATGGAGCTGTCGCTGCGCTGGGCGGCCCGTTCCCGCGCCGCCCACGGCGATTCGCCGTCGGCGCTGTTCGGTATCGTCCAGGGCGGCATGTATCCGGAGTTGCGCAAGCGTTCGCTCGAAGGCCTGCTGGAGATCGGCTTCGACGGGCTGGCAATCGGCGGACTGTCGGTAGGCGAGCCGAAAGAGGAGATGATCCGCGTGCTGGATTACCTGCCGAGCTGGATGCCGGAAGACAAGCCGCGCTATCTGATGGGCGTCGGCAAGCCCGAGGACCTGGTCGAGGGTGTGCGGCGCGGAATCGACATGTTCGACTGCGTGATGCCGACCCGCAATGCGCGAAACGGCCATCTCTTCACCGCCGACGGCACCGTCAAGATTCGTAACGCGACCCATCGCCACGACACCCGTCCACTGGAAGCGGATTGCGACTGTTATACCTGCCAGCACTTCTCTCGCGGCTATCTGCACCATCTGGATCGGTGTGGCGAAATGCTCGGCTCGATGCTCAACACGATTCACAATCTTCGCTACTACCAGCGCCTGATGGCGGGTTTGCGCGGGGCTATCGAAGCGGGTACATTGGCCGACTTCGTAGCACAATTCTACCAGCGACGCGGACTGCCCGTGCCGCCCGGGGTCGACTGACGAGATTCAACCGACCGTCGACCGATGAACCGTTTCGTCAGCCTCATCCATGTAACGATTTCATTACATAACCACTTCCTTACACAACCTTCGGAGATACATCCATGCTGGACTTTTTCATCCCCGCGGCTCATGCCCAGGATGCGGGCGGCCCTGCCGGCGGTGGTATAGCCCAGATCATCATGCTGGTCGGCTTCGTGTTGATCTTCTATTTCCTGCTGTGGCGCCCGCAGTCCAAGCGCGCCAAAGAGCACAAGAAATTGGTCACCAACCTGTCCAAGGGTGATGAAATCGTTATCGGTGGCGGGCTGCTCGGCCGCATCACCAACGTGACCGACGATTTCATCAGCATGGAGATTGCCGAAGGCACCGTCGTCAGCGTTCAGAAGAGCGCCGTGGCCTCCGTCCTTCCCAAAGGCACGTTGAAGTCGCTGTAACTCTCCTGGCTGCCGGTGTCCCCATCGGCAGCCATCTCTTCCTGCGACACTCTTCGCACGACGGTCATTGCCCGATCGTCATTGATTGAAAGGACAGGGCTTCCATGCTCAATCGTTACCCCCTGTGGAAGTATCTGCTGATACTCATTGTCTGTGTTGTCGGCGTCATCTACGCGTTACCCAATCTTTACCCACAGGACCCCGCCGTCCAGATCAGCACGACCAACGGTTCTCTCGACAGCCAGCAGCTCGACCGTGTCACCCAGGCGCTGGCCGACGACGATATCCAGGTCAAATCAGCAGCCATGACTGGCACCAATACCGCCCTGATTCGGCTCGATGACGCCGAACAGCAGCTTCCCGCACGCGAAGTGGTCGACAAGGCGCTCGACGACAAGTACACCGTAGCGCTCAACCTCGCCGATTCCACGCCCTCCTGGTTGACCAGCCTCTCTGCGGCGCCGATGAAACTCGGCCTCGATCTACGTGGCGGGGTTCATTTCCTGCTCGAAGTGGATATGGATGCCGCCGTCAAACAGCGTCTCGAGGCCACGGCGAGCGCCATTCGCGCCGACCTTCGCGACCAGCGCATCCGCTACCGGTCCACCGACGTCGACGACAACGCCCTGCATCTCGAATTCGCCAACAGCGAAGACCGCGATGCCGCGCGCGAACAGATCAGCCAGACCTTCCGCGAGTTTCAGCTGGAAGACCGCGAAGAAGGCCGCCGCGCGTTCCTCGACATGACGTTGACCGAGCAGTCGATAAAGGACATTCAGGACTATGCAGTCCAGCAGAACCTGACCACGATCCGCAATCGCGTCAACGAACTCGGGGTTTCAGAGCCGCTGGTCCAGCGTCAGGGGCCGAGCCGCATCGTGGCCGAGCTACCCGGCGTGCAGGACACCGCCGAGGCCAAGCGTATCGTCGGCGCCACCGCCAACCTCGAGTTCCGTCTCGAGGCACGTCCGGATACGCCGGAGGCTGAGACCGAGACCTTCCCGTTCCGCAACGACCCGCAGCGCAGCGCGACGCTGTCGCGTGACGTGATCATCACCGGCGATCGCGTTTCCAGCGCCAGCCAGGGCTTCGATCAGAATGGCCGTCCGCAGGTCAATATCAACCTCGATGGTACCGGCGGTTCGCTGATGAATCAGGCGACGCGCACCAATATCGGTCGCAACATGGCCGTGCTGTACATCGACCACAGCACGGATACGCGCACGGTCACCAAGGATGGACGGCAGGTTCAGGAGCGCATCCCGACGACAAGCCGCAGCATCATCAGTCTGGCGACGGTGCAGAGTGCGCTCAGCAACCGGTTCCGTATTACCGGCCTGGATTCTCCGACCGAAGCCAGTGAGCTGGCGCTGCTGCTGCGCTCCGGTTCGCTGGCCGCGCCGATCTACTTCGTTCAGGAGCGCACCATCGGCCCAAGCCTGGGCGCGCAGAACATCGAACGCGGGATTTTCTCGGTGCTGGTCGGTGGTCTGCTGGTCGTGGCATTCATGCTGATTCGCTACAAGGCGTTCGGCGTCATCGCCAATGCCGCACTGGCGGTCAACCTGGTGCTGCTGATCGCGGCAATGTCGATGCTGGGCGCCACGCTGACGCTGCCCGGCATCGCCGGTATCGTGCTGACGCTGGGCATGGCGGTGGATGCCAACGTGCTGATCTACGAGCGCATAAGAGAAGAGCTCAGGCGAAAGACTCCGGCGCAACAGGCGATTCACGCCGGTTACGGTCGTGCCTTCACCTCGATCGTCGACGCCAACCTGACCACGCTGCTGGTGGCGGTCGTGCTGTTCTCGATCGGCACCGGTCCGATCAAAGGCTTTGCCGTGACGCTGTCACTCGGCATTCTCACGTCGATGTTCACCGGCATCATGGTGTCGCGTGCTCTCGTCAACCTCTCCATCGGCGGCAAGCCGGTGAAGAAACTCTGGATCTAGGAGACGAGCAATGCGCCAATTCGACTTCATGGGCAAGCGCCGCATCGCCTTCATCGTCTCGATCCTGTTCACGATCGTGTCGGTGGCGGCCCTCGCCCTGCTGAACCTCAATCTCGGTCTCGACTTCACCGGCGGTACGGTGGTCGAACTCCACTACGCTGCGGTGCCGTCGCTCGACGATATCCGTACCCTGTTGGCCAACAGTGGCTTCGAGAACTTTTCGGTACAAACCTTCGGCGCCACTGACGAGATCCTGGTGCGCCTGCAGCAGACCTTCAGCAACGATGTCGGCAATCAGGTCGTTTCAGCCCTGAGCAGCGGCGGCGCCCAGATCGATCTGGTTCGCGCCGAGTTCGTCGGCGCCCAGGTCGGCGATCAGCTTCGCGATCAGAGCGGCCTGGGCATGCTGGTGGCCCTGGCCGGCGTCGCGGTCTACGTCGCCTTCCGCTTCCAGTACAAGTTCGCGCTGTGTGCGATCATCTCGCTGGGGCACGACGTATTGATCGTGCTGGGTCTGTTCGCGCTGTTTCAGTGGGAGTTCGATCTCACGGTGCTGGCAGGGATCATGGCGGTGATCGGTTACTCGTTGAACGATACCATCATCGTCTATGACCGAATCCGCGAAAACATCCGGCTGTCGCGCAGCGAGGATCTGGCCCAGATCTTCAACGAAGCGATCAACCAGACGTTGTCGCGCACCCTGGCCACGTCCGGCACGACCTTGCTGGTCCTGTTCGCCCTGTTCTTCCTCGGCGGTGACATGATCCACAACTTCGCGATCTCGCTGATCCTGGGGATCGTGGCCGGCACCTTCTCTTCGGTCTATGTCGCCGCAGCGCTGCTGATCGTTTTCAAGCTGGAGCGCCAGGATCTGATCCCGGTGAAGAAAGGCGAAATCGAGGACGACACGCCGTAACGCGAGCGTTTCGATCTCGTCTTCAAGGCTCCTCGCACGGCGAGGGGCCTTTTTTGTGGCCAGCCGTCCCTGGCGGCCACCCTATGGGCCGTCGCTACGCACCGTCAAAAACCGCTCTCTGTGACTGCTGACACCGAAAACTCGCCCATCAATCTGTTCGACACCGACAGACTTCGATGAGCGTCGTTTTTCGCCACTATTCCGATTCTTCAAGATTAATCACCGCACGACGCCGAAGCCGTCATCTCGAGCCGTCGTCTCGCCTAAGCAGCGTTATAAATGGCGTTAGTTGTACGCTTTTTGGCGTCGACACGTCTCATGCCCTGCTGGCGTTTCACCCCACACTGGCTTCATACCGTAATCACTTTAGTTCGGCCTGTGCCGGTTCGGGGATGTGACTAAAAAACGCTGGGAGAGGTTTTCGATGCTCGAGGCGGCACGAAGTGTCCGCCAGGGATGACAAGGCATCAAAAATAGGCGGAGGGAGAAAGATGACTAGTAAAAACGTGGCCGGCGCAGGTGTCATGCTCATCCTCATCTACGCACTGCAATTCCTGAGTGCCCGCGCGAGCCTGCAGTCGACCATCACCCCTGTTGGGCTGACGATCCTGCGCTTCTTCGCCGCCGCGGCCATCTTCATCCCCTACCTGTTCGTCAAGGGCAATATGGCGCGGCTGGCGGGCCTGGGACTGGGGCGGATCTTCATTCTCTCGGTGCTGGCGGGTTTCCCCTACCTGATGGTGATCAACACCGGCATTTCGCTGACCTCGGCGGGCTACGTCGCCACAGTAGGCCCTGGGTCGATCGTGCTCTTCTCCTTCCTGCTACCGCTCGCGATCCTGCGCACCCTCCCG
The DNA here is from genome assembly GCF_003206035.1 of Salinicola sp. CPA57. Classification (NCBI taxonomy): domain Bacteria; kingdom Pseudomonadati; phylum Pseudomonadota; class Gammaproteobacteria; order Oceanospirillales; family Halomonadaceae; genus Salinicola; species Salinicola sp. CPA57. Next base: position 486,930 of record NZ_PZJR01000011.1, on the reverse strand, counting down.
GACCGGTCTGGCGTGATCAGCACGACCCTGATCTGCATCGGTATCGGACTGTTCGTCTACAACACCTTTCTGGTCGCGAGCCTCTCCTCCCTCGGGACATCCCTCTTCGTCCTCCAAGGATTCATGTTCTCGCTCTACGGCGTGCTCATCAAGCGCTGGAACGTCGACCCGATCCTCGGGACAGCAGCTATCTCCCTGGCCTCCGGTATTCCGGCGCTGCTCACCCACGGATTTGTGGAGACCGGCTTCTCGGCTGCTTCCTGGCAGGAGATCGTCTTCCAGGCGGTCGCTCAGGGCGCCCTCGCCGGGGTCGCCGCCATCGTGATCTACACCTTCATCGTCCGGGAAATCGGCCCGCAGCGTGCCTCGCTCTTCATGCCCAGCGTGCCGATCATCACCACGATCGGCGGATACTTCCTGCTCGGCGAGCCGCTCACCGTCATCCAGATCATCGGTCTGCTCGCTATGGCAGCAGGCATGGCAGCCCCGGGGGTGATTGCCATGACGCGTCGACGCAAATCCCCCTGCCCCACCACCTGAAGCCAAGCCAACCGGCTCCCCAGCAGTACAGAGAGGACTGACCATGACCATGAACATGAACGTCAAACCCCGCATCGCCTGGAGCGAAAAAGCCGAGGAGAAGCTTACTGGCTGCGCGATGTGTCACCTCTTCCGAGGGGTCACCCCCTTCATTCGGATCCGCAATTTCGCCACGCCCGAGGAATGCGAGGCGCTGGTCCAGGCCGCAGTGGCCGAAGGGTTCAGCGCCTACCGCGGCGTCGAGCCGGTGATCAACAGGATCGGCAACACGGTCTTCGAATACAACAGCATCTCGAAGCACGAATACTTCGAAAAGAACCTCTCCCTGAAGGCGGTGCAGGACCGGATGTTCGCCAAGTCCTTCAACCCGCTCGAGCGTTTTCTCGAGCTGCTCCGGGCCCGCACCGGCACGGCGGTGGGCGTAGCCAGCAACACCGAAGGGCAAGACTACTACGCTGGCCTGATGCGCCGTATCGAAAAGGGCACGCAGCTCCACGTCGACTACGCGCCCGGCGAGCAGCCCGACTGGGACATCGCCTCGATCAAGGAGCAGCTGGTCTGGAACCTCTATCTGCGCGTTTCGGATACCAACAGCGGCCGCACGCACGTCTTCAACCGGCAATGGCAGCCCTCCGACGATGATCGCAAGGAAGGCATCTACGGCGACAACAAGAGCGTGGTGGATCGCTGCGAGGAAGCCAGCTTCTCACCCGATGTCGGTGACATCGTCATCTTCAACACCCGCAATTTCCACTACGTCGAACCCACCAAGGGCGAACGCGTCGCCTTCACCTCGGCAATCGGGCGGACCGCGGACGATGAGATGGTGCTCTGGTCATGAACACCATCGCCCAGCGCCATCCTTCCGCGGCTGTTTCGGCCGGCACGACCTATCGTGCCGCCGTCATCCCCGGTGCGGATCGACCGGTCGAGATCCGGTCCTTCCCGATCATAGCCGCGGGCCCTGGCGAGGTGATCATGCGCACGCTCCTGTCGGAGGTTTGTGGTACCGATGTCCATATCCAGAACGGGCACCTTGACGGCGTTCCTTACCCGATCATCCCCGGCCACTTCTCGGTCGGCGTCGTCGATGAGGCGAATGGCGATGTGCGGGCCGTGGACGGTCGCCCGGTCCGGAAGGGCGACGTCATCACCTTCCTCGATGTCCATGAGACCTGCCACAAGTGCTGGGAATGCCAGGTCGCAAAGACCCCATGGCCGAGGACGGATACCTGTTCTTCCGGAGGCTGATCAACCGCGAGAAAGTCCTGAAGGCACGTCGCGAAATCCTGCTGAAGTACGCCATCATCGGTGAGATCGACGGTATGAAAAACGACGTCATGGATGCCATCCTGCAGGAGCAGAGCTTCATCGCGAACGTGAACCTGATCGCCTTCACCGAGAGCATCCGCCGCGGTGCGGCCTATGAAGACCTGACCGAGGACACCCGGCTGATGGGGGTCTACGAGAAGCTGCTGGGCGGCCCGGTCCGCACCTTCGACTTCAAGTGGCCGCGTTTCGTGCGCCCCGGCGAAGGCACCGGCATCCACTCGGACAACATCTACGTCTCGGGCGGTGCCAAGAACGTCTGGACCACCTGGATCCCGATTGGCGATGTCGCCTTGGACGAGGGCCCCATCGTGCTGCTGGAGAAGAGCCACAAGTTCTCCAAGCTCAAGGAATACTGGGGCAAGGATGCCGATAAGGATCACGTGGGCTGGCTCAGCGAGAACCCGATCGGGGTGCAGAAAGCCATCGGCGGCCGCTGGCTGACCTCTGCCTTCGAGGCCGGCGACATCCTGTGCTTCGATGTCCGCCTGGTCCACGCCTCGCTTGACAACCGCTCGCCGATCAACCGGTGCCGCCTGACTTCGGATACGCGCTACCAGCTGGCAAGCGATGCTCGCGACAATCGCTGGTATGACAACAAGAACCCACACGGCGGTCAGCAGAAAGTTTTTCTGCCCGGTATGGCCCGCAGAGTCGGCAATCGTGAATTCGAGGAAGAATGGAAACCAGTCGATGAGTTAGGTCGGCTTCAACGCCCCTCTGTACGTGGGGACCGCCTTGAAACGACATGACTTATCGAGCGGAAGGCCCCCGGCTCGAGCCAATTTCAGTCCCGGGGGCGTGCTTCAAAGGTGACTTGGCGAAACCGAAATTTCACTTTACCGTAGTTGAAGAGCGAAATCGCGGCCTCGGAGGAAGTGATGGTGGTTTACGACACGAAGAGCGGTCCAAACGTTGTCTGCTTGATATCGGATGAGCTGCTATCGTTTGAATTTGGCATCGCCTACGAAGTCTTCGGGTTGCCTCGGTCGGAATTCGGAGATGACTGGTACCGCTTCAGTTCCGTAGCCGTCACACCAGGCTTCATCAAGTCCAGTGGCGGGCTCCCGGTCTTTGTCCAGGATGGCCTCGAAGCCCTCGAAAAGGCGGATCTTATCGTCGTACCGGGCTGGCCCAACCTCACAGCGCCCGTCTCCCAAGCAGTCATCGATGCCCTGCGTGACGCGCACGGCCGCGGGGCGCGCATTGCCTCGCTCTGCTCCGGCGCCGCGGTCCTGGCCGCGGCGGGGCTGCTCGACGATCGCATCGCAACGACACACTGGAGATTTGCCGAGGAGCTGAGTCGGACCTATCCGGAGATCACCTTCGATCCAGATGTGCTCTACACCGATGATGGAGATGTAATGACCGCCGCCGGAAGCGCCGCGGGGATGGACCTCTGCATCCACATTGTCCGCCAGGACTATGGCATGGAGCACGCCAATATCATTGCCCAGGGCCTGGTCATGCCGACGCATCGCGATGGCGGGGAGTCACAAATCATCCCCATGCCTGTCGCGCGGACGCGTGAGTCATCCCGTCTGGGGCATCTCATCGACGCATTGCGCAAGGATCTGGCCAGGGGTCATGCCCTATCGGACCTCGCCGCCGAGGTCGGCATGAGCGTCCGGACCTTCCAACGCAGATTTGAGGCCATGACAGGCTTGCCGCCAAGCACTTGGATCATGAATGAGCGTCTGCGCGCGGCTTGCAATCTTCTTGAGAACTCGACCGAACTACAGCTGGAAGTCATCGCCGAAAAATGCGGTTTTGGTAGCCTACCTGCGATGCGACACCATTTCCGCAAGAAACTGGGGCTTTCTCCAAGAGAATATAGGCGTCGAACAGTGGCCAGGAGCAACATTGCATTATCCTATGCCATAGACCCAGTCAGCAACGATCATGACATGGCGCTTCCGTAGCTCGCTGAGCAAGTCAACCCGCCTCAATCTGTAGTCTCGCCCTGTTCTTCCTCGGCGGTGACATGATCCCAACTTCGCGATCTCGCTGATCCTGGGGATCGTGGCCGGCACCTTCTCTTCGGTCTATGTCGCCGCGGCGCTGCTGATCGTTTTCAAGCTGGAGCGCCAGGATCTGATCCCGGTGAAGAAAGGCGAAATCGAGGACGACACGCCCTGATCCCAGCCCGCAGGCAAGAGCGCCCTCCGCGGGCACTCCGCCCGGCCTTCAAGCCCCTCTTTGCTGGAGGGGCTTTTTCGTGGCGCCTCTTTTGATAGCCGCGCCTGACATTCCCGCATCGGCGCGGACATCGCAGACTTTCCACCGCCGCGATAACCGCGGATCGACCCCGCTGGGGTATGATGCTTCGCTGCCGCTTGGCATGCCGTTCGATTTCGCCCGGTCTATCCGGTTTCATCCGTCGCGTTCACGAGTGATTCATGGCCCCAATCTTTGCCGATAGCAGCGTCGCCCGCTGGCTGCTGGTGCTGATGATGGTCGCCGGCGTCTACTTCTTCATCGACTTTCTGATTCCCGTTCTGGCAGCGCTGATCATCTGCGTTGCCAGTTGGCCGATCTATCGACGCCTGCTGGCAGGTTGCGGTCAGCGCCGAGCGCTGGCGGCCACCATTGCGCTGGGCCTGATCATCCTGTGCCTGGTGATCCCCATGGTCCTCGCCTGCTCCTACGCTTTCCAGGAGCTCAAGGGCTGGGTCGGCTGGCTGATGGTCGCCAACGAGCATGGTATTCCGACACCGACCTGGGTCGAACCTCTTCCGGGCATAGGGGACTGGCTTGCCGTACAGTGGCAGGAATATCTGGCCGAGCCCCACGCCCCGGAATATCTGATTCAGCTGGTGGGCGGCGAGCACATCGGCAACATCTCGCGCTGGGTGCTGGCGCTGGGAAGCAATGCGCTGCATCTGGCGCTGACCCTGCTGTTCATGCTGATCACGCTGTTCTTTCTCTACCGGGATGGCGCCGGCATGGCGCGTCAGCTGGATATCGTCGGTGAGCGCGTGCTGCCGGCGCGCTGGCAGCGCTTCTCGCGCGTGGTCCCGGCCACGATCAGCTCGACCGTGATGGGCATGGGATTGATCGCGCTCGGAGAAGGTCTGGTGCTCGGCACCGCGTACTGGATCGCCGGCATTCAATCGCCAGTGGTACTCGGCGTGATCACCGCGTTCATGGCGCTGGTTCCCGGCGGCGCGCCACTGACATTCACGCTGGTGTCGCTCTATCTGCTGGCGACCGGTCACATGGCCAACGGCATCGGCCTGTTCATCTGGGGCGCGTTCGAGCTCTTCGTCGTCGACAAGACCCTGCGCCCACGGTTGGTAGGCGGCCCGATCAAGCTCCCGTTCCTGCCGACCTTCTTCGGTCTGGTCGGTGGCGTCAAAACCATGGGGATCGTCGGTCTTTTCGTCGGCCCGGTGCTGATGGCGCTGCTGGTCGCAAGCTGGCGCGAATGGCTGCACGACGACAGCGCGCCGGACGCACCGTCGGAAGCCGAACGCTGGGGATACGGCAAGCGCACGGCGATCTCCCGCTCGATTTCGAGGTCCTCCAGCGCCACGAGCGGAAAGGCGTCGACGAGAAACGGTGTCACGACGGCAAGCACCAACGACGACACGAATGCCGATATCAGCCGATGAGTCAGCGGCCTGTCTGAAGACCGTGACGTTTGAGCTTGCGCACGACGCTCGGTTGGCTGATGCCCAGCCGTTCGGCCAGCGCATAGGTCGTACGGTGCGTCGTTGCCAACGTTTCCAGAATCGCCCGCTCGTGGTCGTCCATGGCGGATCGGAGCGTCTGACCCGGTGCCAGCGAAATGCCAAATGCTTGCCCCGCTTCGCGGGCGGGCTCGGCAATGTTCGAATCGTCAGCGAACGCATCTCTACCGGGCAACGACCCTCTCGGGGCCGGTGCCCCCACCACGCCGCCTTCTGCCGATAGCCAGGCACGCTCCAGCCAGTTCTCCAGCTCGCGAATATTGCCCGGCCAGTCGTTGCTCATCAGCGTTGCCCATACCCCGGGATGCAGGACCTTCTCTGCTCCGTAGCGGCGGTTGAGCTGATCGAGATGGCGCTCGGCCAACCCGCGGATATCCTCGCGGCGCTCTCGCAGTGGCGGCAACGTCACGGGAATGACGTTGAGTCGGTAGTAGAGGTCGAGTCGGAAAGCGCCCTCCTCGACCCGTCTGGCCAGGTCCTGATTGGTCGCCACCACCAGCCGGAAATCGACCTGGCGCGAGCGCGTATCCCCCAGCCGCGTCAACGAACCATCCTGAATGACCTTGAGCAGCTTGGATTGCATCGATAGCGGCAGCTCGCCGATCTCGTCCAGAAACAGCGTGCCGCCATGCGCCTGTTCGAGAAGTCCCGCCTTGCCCTGGCGCGACGCGCCACTGAACGCGCCGGGCTGATAACCGAACATCTCCGACTCGAACAGCGACTCCGGTATGGCCGCACAGTTGACGTCGACGAAATCGCCCTCTTGCCTTCGGCTCCAGCGATGCAGCTGCCGGGCGAAAGCCGTCTTGCCGACACCCGACTCGCCCAGCATCAGGACGGTGGCATCGGTGGGTGCACTGCGCTTCAGCAAGTGGACCATCTCCCGCATGATCCGACTCTTGACCACCAGCTCGCCGAGCGCGTCATCGCTATCGACCTCGGGATCATGATGGCGCTTCAGATGTTCGGAAAAGCGCCGCTGAAGGAGCGCATATTCGTCCTGCAACAGCCTCAGGTCGGTAAGGTCTCGCGAACGACTGATCACGCGGATCAGCTTGCCGTCGGCATAGACCGGGAACGCCTCGGCAATGACCTGCCGGCCGGTGCCGGTACGCTGCATGATCTGCGCAGGCTGACCGGTGCGGATGACTTCCAGGGAGACCGAGGGCGACAGCACGCCGCTGGCCTGAAGCGCCTGAACGGTGGTGGCCCGAAGCGCTTCTCGACGCAGCCCGTAGACCGCCGCGCTGCCGGGGCTCACGTCAAGAATACGACCATCACCATCGACGATGAACACGTGATCCTGAGCCGTCTGGATCAGCGTCTCCAGCGTCAACTGCGCAGTCTCCTCGGTCGACATCGGATGTGTCATTACGCGTCCCTCTACTGCTGCACGGATACATAAATGAATCATTGATACATCAATGGATCATTCAAATCCATCTGGCGATACAAAAACGCATCAGCCGGATTTTATTGTTCAACAACTTCAATGGTTTATCGGTTGGCACGATTCCTGCGCGTCATTCACCACAATCACAACGTCAGGAGTCTTCATGCCCACGCAACCGTCGTACAACCAGCCGCTGGGTGGCAACGAGATGCCCCGCTTCGGCGGACCGGCCACCATGATGCGGCTACCGACGCAGAAGAGCGCCGCAGGGCTGGATGCCTGCTTCGTCGGCATTCCCATGGATATCGGCACGTCCAATCGCCCCGGCACTCGCTTCGGGCCGCGCCAGATCCGGGACGAGTCGCGCATGCTGCGCCCATTCAACATGGCGACCCGCGCCGCGCCGTTCGAAAGCCTGCAGGTCGCCGACATCGGCGACGTTCCGATCAATACCTTCGATCTCAAGAAGAGCGTCGACATCATCGGGCGCTACTACGACGAGCTGCTGACCCACGATGTGATTCCGCTGACGCTGGGTGGCGATCACACGCTGGCGCTACCGATACTGCGCGCCATGGCGAAAAAGCACGGTCCGGTGGGACTGATCCACGTCGACGCCCACGCCGACATCAACGAGCACATGTTTGGTGAAGCCATCGCGCACGGCACGCCATTCCGCCGCGCCGTCGAGGAAGGTCTGCTGGACTGCGACCGCGTCGCTCAGATCGGTCTGCGAGGCACGGGCTATTCCGCGGAAGAGTTCGACTGGGGGCGCCAACAGGGCTTCCGAGTGGTGCCGGCCGAAGAGTGCTGGCACCAAAGCCTGACCCCGCTGATGGCTGAAATCCGTGACAAGGTTGGCGGCGGTCCAGTCTATGTGAGCTTCGATATCGACAGTCTCGACCCCGCCTATGCCCCGGGCACCGGCACGGTCGAAATCGGCGGGCTGACCATCCCGCAGGCGCTGGAGATCATTCGCGGCGCTCACGGACTCGATATCGTCGGCTGCGACCTGGTCGAAGTCTCTCCACCTTACGACGCTCACGGCCAGACCGCCGTCGTGGCGGCCAACCTGCTGTTCGAGATGCTTTGCATATTGCCCGGCGTCAAACGTCGCTGAGAAGCCGCCACAACCCCATCGTCAACACCGTCGACCGTCGTTCCACAATAACAATCGCCGCTGATGCAGCGGAAGGACAAAACATCATGATGCTGGATCTCTTCGTCGTCGCGCTCTACGCGCTTGGCATGCTCGGCCTGGGCTGGTGGGGCATGAAACGCGCCCGCAGCCGGGAAGACTATCTCGTTGCAGGACGCCGCCTTGGCCCCGGCATGTACCTGGGTACGCTGTCGGCCGTCGTACTCGGCGGCGCTTCGACCGTGGGCACGGTCAAGCTCGGCTACACCTACGGTCTCTCCGGGCTGTGGCTCTGTGCTTCGCTGGGTCTGGGGCTGATCGTGTTGAGCCTGGTTCTGGCCAAGCCCCTGATGAAGCTCAAACTCTATACCGTGACTCAGGTCCTGGAGCGCCGCTACACTCCGGCGGCCAAGCTGATCAGCTCGATCATCATGTTTGCGTACGACCTGATGCTTGCCGTGACTTCGACGATCGGGATCGGCACCGTGCTGAGCGTCATCTTCGGCATGCCGGCCTGGCAGGCAGTCGTCATCGGCGGCATCGTGGTGGTGATCTACTCGACCATCGGCGGAATGTGGTCGTTGACGCTGACCGATATCGTCCAATTCGTGATCATGACGGTAGGCATGGTGGCGCTGCTGCTGCCGATGACGATCCACTCGGTAGGCGGCTGGGATGCGCTGCTGGAAAAAGCCCCGGCCACCAGTTTCTCGCTGACGGCCATCGGCTGGGACACCATCATCACCTACTTCGTCATCTACTTTCTGGGCATTCTGATCGGTCAGGATATCTGGCAGCGAGTGTTTACGGCACGCTCCAGTGGCGTTGCCCGCCGTGCCGGCACATTCGCCGGCATCTACTGCATTCTCTACGGCGCGATCGGTGCGCTGGTCGGTATCGCAGCCAGCATCCTGCTGCCGAATCTCGAAGATGCCAACAACGCCTTCGCCGCGATCGCGCAGCTGGCGTTGCCGGACGGCGTCCGCGGGCTGATCATCGCCGCCGCGATGGCCGCGATGATGTCGACCTCCAGCGCCGGGATGCTCGCCTCGTCGACACTGCTGACGCAGGATATTCTGCCGGCACTGCGCGGTGGCCGAGAGATCGACGACGTCCGCATCAATCGGCTCTGCACGGGGCTGATCGGCGTCGTGAGCGTGATCATCGCGATCAACGTGAGCGATGTCATCGGCGCGTTGACGGTCGCCTACAACCTGCTGGTTGGGGGCATGCTGATTCCGATGCTGGGGGCACTATTCTGGAAGCGCTCCACGACCACCGGCGCCATTGCCAGCATGCTGGCCGGCTGCGCGGGGGTTATCGTCTTGATGCTGAAAGATGGCTTGCTCGCGAACTCGCCGATCTATGCCGGGCTTGCCGCCAGCATGATCGCGTTCATCGCGGGTAGCCTGCTCACTCGCCCCCACTCGATAGCCTCTTCGACGCCCTGATCCAGGGCGGGGGAACACCCCAACGCAAAGCGCCCTGCCGGAATGACCCGGCAGGGCGCTTCTTGGTTGTCGACCCGCAACACAGAGCGAGCCGCGCTTCACATGCCGACTAACTCAGGCGCCAGCCTTGAGCTGCTGCGCCAGCGCCTTGTAGAGGCGCGGGCCCGCGGCCATCAGGCTGCCGCCATCTTCGACACTCGGCGAGCCGTCGATGGCACCGGTCAGCGCGCCCGCTTCCTTCAGCAGCAGCGAACCGACCAGACGGTCCTGCTCTTCCAGGCCCAGCACGAAGACCGCATCGGCACGACCGAACGCGAATTCGATCATGTCGAGCAGCGCACAGCCGCTACCGGTCAGCGTGTCGATCTGCGGCCCGAGGCGCTCGGCCACGGTGAGATACTGGGGCAACCAGCGTGCACGTGCTTCCTGCGTCGGCCAGGCCAGCGCGATTCTGGCTCCGCTGATGCTCACGGTCTTTGAGACACGCATGCGCTTGCCGTTGCCCTGAGCGCCACGACCACGACTGATCAAAAACTCGTCATCGCTGAACGGCGAGATGATGACCGCATGTTCCGGACGCCCCTTGACCAGGCATACCATCGAGATTGCGAACTGCCGGTTCGCCACACCGAGGTTGGACTCGCCGTGGATCGGCTCGATGTGCCAGACGGTTTCCTTGTCGGCGCCCTTGCCTTCGCGATAAGGGGTATAGCGACCGGAAATACCGTGCTGCGGATAGCCGCGAGTGAGCTGATGCACGATCAGCGTTTCGGCGTTGCGCGCCGTATCCTCGAGCAGACTGGCGGTTGCCTGCTCGTCGTGATTGACCTCGAGACGGTCACGGATACGAACGAATTGCTCAGCGGCACTGCGAGCGGCGCGCAGCGCATATTGAACCATCGGATGCATGGATCTGGCCTTGGGGTGTCGGGGGCTGTTAAAGAACGCCGCGCAGTCTAGCAGAAGCGGGCCCGCGCAGTCATGCTAGACTGCGCGTTTTCCCATTTGCCACAGCACTGACAATCGCCTCCTTATGCTCGACCGTATCCGTATCGTCCTTATCGGTACCAGCCATCCCGGTAACATCGGCGCCGCCGCTCGCGCCATGCGCAACATGGGCCTCGAGGACCTCGCGCTGGTCACGCCCCGCTGCGATCCCAAGGATCGCGAGGCCTATTCGCGCGCCTCCGGTGCCAACACCCTGGTCGACGCCGCGCGGCAATACGACGCACTCGAAGAAGCCGTTGCCGACTGCACGCTGGTGGTCGGCGCCAGCGCACGATCGCGCCACCTGCCGTGGCCGATGGTCGCCCCGCGCGCGCTGGCCGAGAGCCTGCCGCAGGCTCTGGCACCGGCCGAGGCGAGAGTCGCCCTGGTTTTCGGCCGCGAGGATACCGGCTTGACCAATGCCGAGCTGCAGCGCTGCCACCAGCATGTGCATATTCCGACCAACCCCGATTTCAGCTCGTTGAATCTGGCCGCCGCCGTCCAGGTACTCGCCTACGAATGCCGCCAGGCATTTCTGGCTCTGGATTCCGATTTGCAGGCATCTTCCGGCGAATCCATCAGCGAGAGCGAGCAGCCTTTCGGTGTCGAGTGGGACAATCCGCCTGCCACGCACGCCGATCTCGAGCGCTTTTTCGTCCACCTCGAGAGCACGCTGACGGCGATCGAATTCCATGACCCGGACAATCCCCGCCAGCTGATGGCGCGACTGCGGCGGCTCTTCATGCGTGCGCATCTGGACTCGATGGAGATGAATATCCTGCGCGGCATTCTCGGCACCATCGACAAGCGGCTGCGGGAAAGGTCCTGAAGCCGCAGGTACCGACCGGAAGCCCGATCGCGATCGACACATCGACGAATCGGACGCCGCCAGAATGGTTGACCGTGTTACTGGGTTTTTCCATAATGGCGTCACCGATGCAGCGACAGCCGATACCCGCCGATGCGTTTGACTACCAAAGGGCGTTACGCCGTTACCGCGATGCTCGACCTGGCCCTCAATGCCGGTCAGGGTCCGGTCTGTCTGGCGGATATTTCCAGACGTCAGGACATCTCGCTGTCATATCTCGAGCAGCTGTTTGCCAGATTGCGCCGCGCCAAGCTCGTCAGCAGCGTGCGCGGCCCGGGCGGCGGCTATCTGCTGGGAAGAGCGCCCTCCGAGATCTCGGTCGCCGGCGTGATCGATGCGGTCAACGAATCCGTCGATGCCACGCGCTGTCAGGGCCAGGCGGACTGTCATCAAGGCAGCAAGTGCATCACGCATCATCTGTGGTGCGACCTTTCCGACGAGATCCAGCGCTTCCTGAGCGACATCAGCCTGCAGGAGCTGGTGCGCCGGGAGGAGGCTCGCACCGCCACCCGAGCCGAATCCGGGACACGCACTTTCGCTGACGATGTCGCCACGATCACGGTGTCGTCACACTAACCGGATGATTGCCGCGACGACGCTTGATCGTAACGGGCCTGAATTCATTTCGATCGATTGCCAGAGATCTGCCGTGCCATGAGCGCTCCGATATATCTCGATTATGCCGCTACCACCCCGACCGACCCGCGCGTGGCCGAGCAGATGATGCGCCACCTGACGCTGGATGGGGTCTATGCCAACCCGGCGTCGCGCAGCCATATGCCCGGATGGCTGGCCGAACAGGCGGTGGAGAATGCCCGCCGTCAGGTTGCGGATCTGATCGGCGCCGACCCGCGCGAGATCGTCTGGACCTCCGGCGCCACCGAGGCGGACAACCTGGCCTTGATCGGTTTCATGCGCGCCAACCGCGGCCGCGGGCGCCACCTGGTCACATCGATCATCGAACACAAGGCGATCGTGGACACCGCGATCTCGCTGGAGACGGAAGGTTTCGAGGTCAGCTGGCTGACGCCTGGCAGCGATGGCCGCATCGCCCCCGAGCAACTGCGCGCGGCCATGCGCAACGACACCGCGCTGGTCTCGCTGATGGCGGTCAACAACGAGCTGGGCAGCGTCAACGATCTTGCCGCGCTCTCCGCCATCGCGCATGAATTCGGCGCACGTTTTCATGTCGACGCCGCGCAGGCCTCCGGCCGACTGGCGCTGGATGTGGAGACGATGGGCATCGACCTGATGTCGCTCTCCGCCCACAAGGCCTACGGCCCCAAGGGAGTCGGCGCGCTCTACGTTCGCCGCGATCCGGATCTGCGAATCGAAGCGCTGATTCACGGCGGCGGCCACGAGCGCGGCATGCGTTCGGGCACCCTTCCCACGCATCAGATCGTGGGAATGGGCGAGGCGTTTGCGCTGGCACGCGATGAACGTGAGGCCGACGGCGAGCACGTTCGTGCGCTGCGCCAACGCTTTCTCGACGGCTTGGCCGATTGTGGTGGCATTCACAACCATTCGCCGCTCGAGCATTGCGTGCCCAATATCGTCAATCTCGCCTTCGACGGCGTGGACGGCGAGTCGTTGCTGATGGCACTGCGCGGCCTGGCGGTCTCCACCGGTTCGGCCTGCAACTCGGCAAGCGTTGAGCCATCCTACGTGCTCAAGGGAATCGGCATCCCTCATTCACAGGCGCTTTCGTCGATCCGCTTTAGTTTTGGCCGGTTCACCACCATTGAAGAGATCGATGCGGCCGCAGCCGACATACGCCGCGCCCTGAGCGGGCTACGCCAGCCGTCGAAAGCCGCCACGAATCATCGTTAGGGGGATGGCGTCATCGCCATTCTCCTTGGCAAGGAGAAATGCCATGCAGAACATCACCATCAGTGAATCCGCCGCCACTCAGATCCGTCACGTCCTCGAGGAGCGCGGCAGCGGCCTGGGGCTGCGCGTGGCGATCAAGCCGAGTGGCTGCTCCGGCTACAGCTATGTGCTCGATATCGCCGACGACCTGCGCGCAGACGACGTCGCCTTCGAGGAGCGCGGCGTCAAGGTGCTGGTCGACAAGGAAGCGCTGGCCGTTCTCGATGGCACCGAAGTCGATTACGTCAGCGAAGGGCTCAACCGCTTCTTCCGCTTCAACAACCCCAACGTGACTGACGAGTGCGGCTGCGGCGAAAGCTTCAACGTCTGAGCTTCGCTCCGTACCGATCTCGCCACGTCCGGCCCCGGTTCGAGGGGTATCGGCCCGATCAGCCGCGGGATGCGTCTGGCGCGGGCTTGCGCTACAATGGCGCGATTTTTCGGCAGGGACGATCACCGTTCGTGATCGGCTCCGCCCACGACCACGATGATTTCGGACGGCGCGCTAATCTATGCACGAGCATCAGAGGCGCGTCGTCTCGTATCTCATGATCTTTTTCCGCTCGCGATAATCGCGATCGATTCACTACAGCCAGGAGACCGAAGTCATGGCCACCGAGCGTACGCTTTCCATCATCAAGCCCGATGCCGTTGCCAAGAACGTGATCGGCGACATCTATAGCCGTTTCGAAAAAGCCGGCCTGCAGATCGTTGGCGCCAAGATGCTGCACCTCTCCAAGGAGCAGGCTGAAGGTTTCTACGCCGAGCACGCCGAGCGCGGCTTCTTTGCCGACCTGGTCAGCTTCATGACCTCCGGTCCGGTGATGGTCCAGGTTCTCGAAGGCGAAGGCGCGATTGCCAAGAACCGCGAGCTGATGGGTGCCACCAACCCGAAAGAAGCCGCACCAGGCACCATCCGCGCCGACTTCGCCTCGTCCATCGATGCCAATGCCGCGCACGGTTCCGATGCACCGGAATCCGCCGCCCGCGAAATCAGCTACTTTTTCAAGGAAGAAGAACTCTGCCCCCGCGGCTGATTCGTCGACCGACCGGCCATTCGTGCCGGTCGTTCATCCCCGTTCCCGGACACCCCGCCACCCTCGAGCCGATTCCGTTGCCATGAGCGCTGCTACCGATACTCCGCGCACCAATCTACTGGGGCTCTCCCGCGAGCAGATGGAGGCATTCTTCGTCTCTCTGGGCGAGAAGAAATTCCGCGCCGCCCAGGTCATGAAGTGGATCCACCAGGAAGGTTGCGACGACTTCGAGTCGATGACCAACCTTTCCAAGCCGCTGCGTGCCCGACTGGAAGAGAGTGCCGAGATCCGGGGCCCGAAAGTGGTCTACGAAGGCACATCGAGCGACGGTACCCGCAAGTGGGTGCTCGAGGTGGAGGATGGCAGCTACGTCGAAACCGTGCTGATCCCGGCCGACAATGGCGCACGGCGGACGCTATGCGTGTCATCCCAGGTCGGCTGTTCGCTCGACTGCAGTTTCTGTTCCACCGGCAAGCAGGGCTTTCAGCGCAATCTGACCAGTGCCGAGATCATCGGTCAGGTCTGGGTCGCCCAGCAGCGTGCCGGTGGCCGCATGAGCGCCCCGGATGGACGCCGCGCGATCACCAACGTGGTGATGATGGGCATGGGCGAGCCCCTGCTCAACTACGATAGCGTGCTGCCGTCGATGAAGCTGATGCTCGACGACAACGCCTACGGGATGTCCAAGCGCCGGGTGACACTGTCCACGTCCGGCGTGGTGCCGATGATCGATAAGCTCGGCGACGACATCGACGTGAGCCTGGCGATCTCGCTGCATGCCGCGAATGACGAACTACGCAGCGAACTGGTACCGCTCAACCGCAAGTACAACATCCGCACGCTGCTCGATGCCTGCCAGCGCTACCTGGCCAAATGCGGCGATGCGCGCCACATCACCATCGAGTACACCCTGATCAAGGACGTCAACGACCAGCAGGTGCATGCGCAGGAGCTCATCGCACTGCTCGACGAGTTGCCGTGCAAGATCAACCTGATCCCGTTCAATCCGTTTCCCCATTCCGGGTACGAGAAGCCATCCCGCAACCAGGTGATGCGCTTCCAGAGCTGGCTTTACGAACTCGGCCACACCGCGATGGTACGCACGACGCGTGGCGACGATATCGACGCCGCCTGCGGTCAGCTGGTAGGAAAGGTGAAGGATCGCACCAAACGCCACGAACGCTACATCCAGTCGATCCAGCTGGATGCCGACTGAGTCTGGGCGGTTGCCGCTGTTGCAACCCGCCCCTGGCCTCGAAAACCGGTGGGCCGTGGCAACGCCGACAGCGAATCGGATAGCCGTCACCTTGACTTCACCACGGTGCAGCGCTTTGATGGGAACCCCAAAACCGCTTTGTTTTCAGTTGTCCGGGACGCGACGTATCGGCCGTCGCAGCCTCTTAACGTGGGAGAGCCGTGCATGACCCACCCATCTCGCCCTTCTTCGATACGGTCGCTGAGTATCGCCATGGGTGTGGTGTGTCTGTTGGGTGGCTGCGCCACGGCGGTTTCCTCCAACGGGCCGAAGCAGGACAGTCCCGAGGACGCAGCGGCGGCCTATACCCGGCTTGGCAAGGCCTATCTTGCCGAGAACAATCTCCCGCGGGCACAGCAGGCTCTGGAACACGCCATCGACCTCGATCCCGGCGACGGCGGCGCGCTCGAGGGGCTGGCGCTGCTGTATCAGCGTCAGCAGGAGCTCGACCAGGCTGACCACTTCTTTCAGCAGGCCTTGAAAGCCGAGCCCGACGCGACGCGCATTCGCAACAATTATGCGGCGCTGCTGTATCAGCGTGGCGAGTACGCCAAGGCGTGCGATCAGTTGAACGTCGCCAGTCAGGACATCACCTATACCAACAGAGCACAGCTCTTCGCGAATCTGGGCCAGTGCCAGATTGCCAACGGCGACGAGACCGCCGCTCGCCGATATTACGAGCGCGCACTCGACATCGATCCGCGCAATGCGCGTAGCCTGTTGGCGTTGGCTCGTATCGATCACACGCAGGGTAACAACGAACGCGCCTGGGAGCGCTTGCAGCGCTATTTCACCGTGGCCGGCACCGATGCCGAGAGCCTGCACCTGGCGAGCGATATCGCCAGCGCGCAAGGCGACTCGACGCGTGCTGCCTTTTATCGCCGGCAGCTCGGCGGCTCCTGAGGCTAACAGACCCCGTACTCGAGCCTCGGCTCGGGAAAGAGATCAGAAGGATTTTCGCCCATGAGCGAAATGAAAGAACCCTCGACCAAGCAATACGATGCGCCCAGCCCTTCTCGTGAAACGGCAGGCAACATGCTTCAGAACGAGCGCGAGCGCCAGGGACTGAGCGTCGAAGAGGTCGCGCTGCAGCTCAACCTGCGCCCGATCGTGGTGACCGGCCTGGAGGAGGATCGCTTCGATCAGGTACCGATCGCCGCCTACCGACGGGGCTACGTGCGGGCCTATGCGCGCCTGCTGGGTCTTGACGAGACCAGCGTCGTCGCCGCCTATGATGCCACCCACGGGCGTGGCGACATGGATCGCAAGCTGGCACCGGTTCATACCTCACATCAGCCCTCGCGGGTCGGTGCCTGGATATTCCGCCTGTTCACGCTGCTGGTGATCGTCGGACTGATCTCGCTGACACTGCTGTGGTGGCAGAGCCGAGAAGGCAACGAGATCTTCGGCGGTGGCAGCGATGACAGTCCGATCGCGGTCGACCGCCTGAACGGCGATGACGACAGCACTGCGTCCACCGCCGCAGATGCAGACAGTGGCGCGATGGCCCCCAATACCGATACCCAGTTGCCACCGCTGGCCACCCAGGGGGACACGCCATCGGCCGGTGACGGCACACCGACTTCGACGAGCGGTTCTGCACTCACGGGCGGCGGGATTGACACTGGCAACGGCACGGGCATTTCCGCATCGGCGGAATCGGCGACGCCGGACGACGACGCGCGCCAGGCCGGGCAGATCGGATCGGCGGCGGATGATGTCACGTCGACCGCCTCGACAGAGGATGGCTCGACAGAGGATGGCTCGACGGCAGCTGCGGCCGGCGACGATACGCTCTCCCTGACTTTCAACGAAGAGTCATGGACCGAGATCTATGATGCCAACGACGACCGGATCTTCAGCGGCCTGCAGTCCGCCGGCAGTCAGGCAACCGCGGAAGGCGAACCACCCTTCCGCCTGACCGTCGGCAACGCCAGTGGCGTGACGCTCGAATACCGCGGCGAACCGATCGACCTGAGTCAATACGCGGGTGGCAACAACGTTGCCCGCTTCACATTGGGAGACTGAGAAGCGCCATGCAAATGCCCTCTCCGATCACCCGCCGTGTCTCGCGACAGATCCATGTCGGTGACGTACCCATCGGCGGCGGCGCGCCGATCAGCGTGCAAAGCATGACCAATACCGACACCAACGATGTCGCCGCTACCGTGGATCAGATCCAGCGCCTGCAGAAGGCCGGGGCCGATATCGTGCGCGTCTCGGTACCGGACATGGACGCTGCTGAAGCGTTCGGCAAGATCAAGCGCCAGGTCAGCATACCGCTGGTGGCCGATATCCACTTCGATTACAAGATCGCTCTGCGCGTGGCCGAACTCGGCGTCGACTGTCTGCGCATCAACCCCGGCAATATCGGCCGCGAGGATCGTGTACGCGCGGTGGTCGACGCCGCTCGCCATCACGGCATCCCGATCCGTATCGGCGTCAACGCCGGTTCGCTGGAGAAGGATCTGCAGAAGAAGTACGGCGAGCCGACGCCGGAGGCGCTGGTCGAATCCGCCATGCGCCATATCGACCACCTCGACCGGCTCGATTTCCCCGACTTCAAGGTCAGCGTCAAGGCCAGCGACGTGTTCATGGCCGTCGCCGCCTACCGTTTGCTCGCCAAGCAGATCGAACAGCCGCTGCATCTGGGTATTACCGAGGCCGGCGGCCTGCGGTCCGGCACGGTGAAGTCCTCCATCGGACTCGGCATGCTGCTGATGGATGGCATCGGCGACACGATTCGCGTCTCGCTGGCCGCCGATCCGGTCGAGGAGATCAAGGTCGGCTTCGACATGCTGAAGAGCCTGAAGCTGCGCGCCAAGGGCATCAACTTCATCGCCTGCCCCAGCTGCTCGCGTCAGAATTTTGACGTCATCGCGACCATGAATGCCCTCGAGGAGCGCCTCGAAGACATCATGACGCCGCTGAACGTCTCGGTCATCGGCTGCGTGGTCAACGGTCCCGGCGAGGCCAAGGAAACCGATATCGGCCTCACCGGTGGCAGTCCGGCCAACCTGGTCTATATCGACGGCAAGCCGGCCAGCAAACTGCGAAACGATCATCTGGTCGACGATCTCGAAGCGCTGATCCGCGCCAAGGCCAAAGAGAAAGAGAGCCGCACCGACGATCTGATCGCCCGCGAAGCCTGATCGGCGCGAGGCCCGGATCGCGGGAAGCCCGGTAAGGTAACGCGAACCCGGATGCGTCGCCGCCCAAGACAACCCGTGAATCACCGACGAACGCCCAGGCAGGCCGCCTGTGGCGTTTCCGTATAGGCAGGAGTGTCAGTTGAGTACCAAACTACAAGCCATTCGCGGCATGAACGATCTGCTGCCGGATCAGTCGCCTGCGTGGCAATACCTCGAGCGACAGCTGCGCTCGCTGATGGACCGCTACGATTATCGTGAAATCCGCACCCCGATCGTCGAGCAGACCGCCCTTTTCGCCCGCTCCATTGGCGAAGCGACCGACGTGGTCGAGAAGGAGATGTATACCTTCGACGATCGCAATGGCGAGAGTCTGACACTGCGCCCGGAAAATACCGCGGCGGTGGTGCGCGCGGCGATGGAGCACGGCCTGCTGCACAATCAGACGCAGCGCCTGTGGTACATGGGCCCGATGTTCCGCTACGAGCGTCCGCAGAAAGGCCGCTACCGCCAGTTCCACCAGATCGGCATCGAGGCTTACGGCATGACCGGGCCGGATATCGACGCCGAGATCATCCTGCTATCCGCGCGGCTCTGGCGCCAGCTCGGAATGGCCGAGCACGTGACCCTCGAGCTCAATTCGCTGGGGTCGCCGGAAGCCCGCGCGGCCTATCGTGAATCACTGGTCGCCTACTTCGAATCCCATCACGAGCTTCTCGACGAGGACTCCCGGCGTCGGTTGACCACCAATCCGCTGCGGATCCTGGATTCCAAGAACCCGGCCATGGCAGAGATGCTCTCTGACGCGCCACAGCTGCTCGAGCATCTCGACGAGGAGTCCCGCACGCACTTCGAACAGTTGAAGTCGACGCTCGACGCTGCCGGCATCGGTTATCGCATCAACCCCCGGCTGGTGCGGGGGCTCGACTACTATTCGCGCACCGTATTCGAATGGACGACGACCGCCCTCGGCAGCCAGGGCACCGTCTGCGGTGGCGGGCGCTATGACGGCCTGGTCGAACAGCTCGGCGGCAAACCCACGCCCGGCGTGGGTTTTGCCATCGGGCTGGAACGTCTCATGCTGTTGCTCGACACTCTCGACCTGGTTCCCGAAGAAGCCAAGGGCGGCGCCGACGCCTACCTGCTGGCCATGGGTGATTCGGCGGAGCGCGAAGCGCTGCTGCTCGGCGAGCGTCTGCGCGACGTTCTGCCCACGCTGCGTCTTCAGGTACACTGCGGCGGCGGCAGCTTCAAGAGCCAGATCCGTCGTGCCGATCGCAGTGGCGCGACGGTGGCGCTGATTCTCGGCGAGGACGAGATCGCCAATGGCCGCCTGACGCTGAAGCCACTGCGCGACGGCAGTGAACAACGGACACTCGAACTGGATGACGCCATCACCTGGCTCGGCCAGCAGTTTGCCTGAACCTGAGCGGCTGACCGGCAACGGGGAGACATACACGTTTCCCATTGATTGCCGTGTTGAATACCGATTGCCGTCTTGAATACAGAAGGAGACCGCCCGTGGCGGAGCTTAGGACCGAAGAAGAGCAGCTGGACGCGATCAAGCAGTGGTGGAAGGCCAACGGAAGCGCCCTGCTGGTGGGCATCGTCATCGCCGCGGCCGGCGTCTTCGGCTGGCAGGCGTGGCAGCGCTACCAGGAAGGCCAGTCTGCCGAGGCATCCAATGCCTATCAGCAGCTGATCGCGATTGCCAGCAGCGACACTCTCGATGACAACGCCCGCACCCAGGCGTTCGACCTCGCTGACGGCTTGCAGAGCGATCATGGTGGCACGTTGTATGCCGATCTGGCCGGATTGCTGGAAGCCAAGATCGCCGTCAACGCCGATGACAACGATCGCGCCCTGAAGGCCTTGAAGGATGTCATCGACAACAGCGACCGCCCCTACATGCAAGGTCTGGCGCGCATCGATCTGGCTCGCCTGCAGATTGCCAGCGACGACCCCGACACGGCGCTCGACACGCTCGGGGACAGCGTTCCCGGCGCCCTGGAAGCGCAGCGTCAGAACGTGCTCGGCGACGCCTATACCGCGCTCGAGCGACCCGAGGACGCGCGTAATGCCTATCAACAGGCGCAGACTCTGGCGCAGGATGCCGACCAGACCATCTACGGCCTGCAGCTCAAGCTAGACGATCTCGGTGCGGAGGATGCCACCTGATGAAACTGACTCACCTGCTTCTGCCTCTGGGGCTGACCGCGACACTGCTGGCCGGCTGTGCCGGCAGCGTCGAACCGCAGTATCCGCCCAAGGAACTCAAGGATTTCACGCCCAAGGTCAGCCTCGACGAGCGCTGGGATCAGGGTATTGGTGACGGCTTGGGTCGCGCCCGTTATCCGCTGACGCCGATCATCGATAACGGCACGATCTACGCGGTCGACGAGACCGGCGACCTGCGCGCGATCGACACCGACAGTGGCGATACCCAGTGGGACGTCGATCTGGGCACGCCGATCTCCAGCGGCATCGGTGCCGACGGTGGGCGTCTCTACATCGGCACCCGCAACGGCGAAGTCCTGGCCGTCAATCGCGAAGATGGCAGCATCGACTGGAAATCACGGGTCTCCAGCGAAGTGCTGGCCGCGCCCCAGGTCAACAGCCAGCTGGTCGTCGTGCAGAGTGTCGATGGCACGGTCACGGCGCTCGATCGTCTGGACGGCAACGAACAGTGGGTCTACTCCAGCTCGCAGCCGGCGCTGACGCTGCGTGGTACTGGCGCGCCTCGTGTCATCGAACCGGTCTCCTTCGCCGGATTCGCCAACGGTCGTCTGGTCACCCTGGACAACCGTAGCGGTCAGCCGCTGTGGGACATGCGCGTCGCGGTGCCGAAGGGACGTACCGAAGTCGACCAGCTCGTCGACCTCGATGGCCAGCCGGTGCTGACCGAGGACGGCCGCCTGTTCGTGACCAGCTACAACGGACGCCTGCTGGCGCTGGAAGCCACCTCCGGCAAGGTACTGTGGGAGCATGAAGAATCCAGCTACCTGACGCCACTGGTGGTGGGCAACTACCTGTTCACGGTCAATGCCGCCAGCCATGTCATCGCGATCGAGGCAGACACCGGCCGCGTGATGTGGGATTCCGACGCTCTCGAAGGTCGCTCGCTGACCGCACCGTCGTTCGTCGATGGCAACATCGCCGTGGGCGACTATCAGGGCTATATCCATCTCATCGACGCCTCGACCGGCGAAATGAGCGGTCGTACCCATATCGGTGGCGATGGCCTGACCCTGCCGTTGCTGACGGGCACCCAGCGTCTCTATGCGCTGAGCAACGATGGCACCCTGGTGGCCTATGACGTGAAGAGCATGTCCGACCAGAACTGATCGGTATCGTCGGCTTCACCATCGGCCCCGCTTCGGCGGGGCCGATTGCGTCCCGGCTCTAGAACCTCGAGAGGTTCGGACTTCGCGCTTGTCACATGCTAGAATGCCGAGCTATCAGCATCGATCGTATTGGGTTATCCGACCCCTCCCTCCGATCGTCCATCTTGTCACCGCCCTTTTGCGAATCGCCATGAATCCCGTTATCGCCCTGGTTGGCCGACCCAACGTCGGCAAGTCGACGCTTTTCAACCGCCTGACACGCACCCGCGATGCGCTGGTGGCCGATTTCCCCGGTCTGACACGCGACCGCAAATACGGCAGCGGCCAGCTCGGCGACAAGACCTACACCGTAATCGATACCGGCGGTATCAGCGGCGACGAGGAGGGCATCGATGCGGCCATGGCGGAGCAGTCGCTCACCGCCATCGATGAAGCCGACATCGTGCTGTTCATGGTCGATGCCCGTGCCGGGTTGATGCCGGCCGATCAGGCGATCGCCAACCACCTGCGCGTGAACCAGAAAAAGACCTGGCTGGTGGTCAACAAGACCGACGGGCTCGAAGAGCAGACGGCAATGGCCGATTTCTGGGCCCTGGGTCTGGGCGACCCGCGCCCCATCGCCGCCTCCCACGGTCGCAACGTCACCACGCTGATCGACGAAGTGCTGGCGCCCTTTCCCGAGCGCGATCCCAATGCCGGCCCGGCCGGCAACCATCCCGGCATTCATATCGGTGTCATCGGCCGTCCCAACGTGGGCAAGTCGACCCTGGTCAACCGCATGCTGGGCGAAGAGCGTGTGGTCGTGTTCGATGAGGCCGGCACCACCCGCGATGCCATCGAGATCCCGTTCGAACGGCGCGACAAGCCTTATGTACTGGTCGATACGGCGGGCGTGCGTCGTCGCAAGAACGTCAGCCTGATCGCCGAGAAATTCTCGATCATCAAGACGCTCGAAGCGATCAAGGAGTGCCACGTTGCCATCATGGTGCTGGATGCACGCACCGGACTGGTGGAGCAGGACCTGCATCTGCTCGACTACGTCCTGAGCAGCGGTCGTGCGCTGGTGCTGGCGGTCAACAAGTGGGACGGTCTGGAAGGCGAAGCCCGGGACAAGATGCGCTCCGACATCAAGCGCCGATTGGGTTTTGCCGACTACGCCGAGCTACACTTCATCTCGGCACTGCACGGCACCGGCGTCGGCGATCTCTACAAATCGGTCGACAAGGCGTTCGACAGCGCCAACAGCCACTGGTCGACCAACCGCCTGACCTCGATCCTGCAGGACGCGGTCAGCGAGCACCAGCCGCCGATGATCCACGGTCGACGTATCAAGCTGCGCATGGCCCACCAGGGCGGCAGCAACCCGCCGATCATCGTCGTCCACGGCAACCAGACGGCGTCACTGCCGGAAGCCTACAAGCGCTACCTCACCAACACCTTCCGCAAGGTGTTGAAGGTCCGCGGCACGCCCATTCGTTTCGAATTCCGCTCTGGCGACAACCCCTACAATCCGGACGCCGGCGCCAGCGACCGCGAGAAGGCCAAGAAACGCGAGCTGGGGCGCAGTCGCGAAGCCCGCAAGAGCCGCCGCTGAGCGGGACTTTGGCGCTCACTGCCGTGAAGCCGCGATCCGCGTCTGATTGCGGCCACCCTGCTTGGCCGCGTACATCGCTCTGTCGGCGGCTTCGAGCAGCGTCTCGGCATCCCGCCAATCCTGGGTGCAGGAGACGCCGGCGCTGAAAGTCGCGTGAAACGTCTTGTCGTCCGCCACGCACTCGAGTTCGGAAAAGCTGACGCGAATCCGCTCGATGGCGTCTCGGGCATTCTCCAGCGAACAGGATGGCAGCACGGCAACGAACTCCTCCCCCCCATAGCGCCCGACGTGATCCACCCGGCGAAGTCGCTGCCGCAGCAGGTTGGCCAGCAGACGAATGACGTAGTCGCCGGTGCCGTGACCATAGGTGTCGTTGATCGACTTGAAGCGATCGATGTCGATCATCACCACGCAAGCCCCCGTGTCGGTTCTCTGACCACGCGCTACCTCGAGCTCGATCAGTTCCTTTATCGCGGGATGCTTGATCAACCCAGTGAGGCCATCGCGAGCCAGCGCCAGACTCAGCTGACGCGAACGCTGCGCCCGCGCGGTAACGGCGGCGACCAGCGCCACATCGGTGATCGGCTTGGCCAGGAAGTCGTCTCCCGCCTGTGCCAACGCCTGCGCCTGACGATGAGCGTCCGACTCGGCAGAGAGATAGATCAGCGGGATCTTCAGCCAGTCGTCGTCGAATCGGATGATCCGTGCCAGCTCCGGCCCGGAGCAGCCGGGCATGTTGATGTCGATCAGCACCAGATCGGGCACGAAATCCCGCAGGCCTTTCAGGACATCGCGAGGGTCGCTGATCACTCGGGACTCGATCCCGGCCATCTTCAGTGTCAGCCGAAAATGCTCGGCCAGATCGACGTCGTCGTCGACGATCAGCACCCGATAGGGATCCTGCTGCGGCAGGTTGATCAAATGGCGCAGACGATGCTCCAGCGAAGGGACGTCCACCGGATGGGTGAAAAAGCCCTGAGCACCGTTGCGAACGGCCTTCAACCGCGTCTCGAAATCGCCGGCGCCGCTGAGCAGAATCAACGCCGCCTTGGGAGCCGCCTCCACCGCCGGCTTCCAGACTTCATCCGCCACCTTGGCCGTATCGACGATGGCGATATCCGGCTGCCATTGGGGAAATGTCGCCTGGTCGTCGAGGCTGCGACACTCGTAGCCGAAGCCGCTCAGCGCGCGAATCAGCGTATCGGTATCACCGTCGGCCAGTACGGCCACGCGAATCCCCCGGTCGCCGCTGGCAAGATGGTAACTGCCCTCGGGCTCGACCACTTCCGAAGTCTGCGCGAGCTCCAGATCCCGATAACTCTCCTGCAGGCGATCGTGCAGCACCACCAGCGTCGGAGGCTTCGGCTGCGCGGCGCTTTCGATCACCGTCTGCAGCCAGACTTCCATTTCGCGCGCGTCTCGACTCAGCGCGGCGTAGCCGAAGGTGCCGGCAGAACCCGCGATGCGATGCAGGCCCTGACGCAGCGTCTCCAGAGCGTCGAGCCCGATCGCGCTCTGGCGTGCACTCAACTCCCGGGCCTGCGCCATCAATGTCTGCAAGTCGTCACTCAGGCGAAGGCTATACTGCTCGCGCAGCGCGGCCAGTCGGGCCTGAACGTCAATATCAGACATTCGAGCGCTCCCAGATCGTCCGCAGCTGCTCTGCCAGCATCATGGGGTCGAAGGGTTTGATCACCACATCCAGAGCGCCAATGGTGCGATAGTGCTCGATCTCGCTGGGCTGGACCTTGGCGGTCATGAAGATCACCGGAATCTCCCGGGTCGACGCCTGCTCTCGCAATTTGTCCAGGGTCGTGGGGCCGTCGATGCCGGGCATCATGACATCGAGCAGAATCAGGTCCGGCTGCCATTCGTCGGCTCTCGATATCGCCGTTTGGCCATCGTCACAGCTCGTGACCTCGAAGCCGCCGACGATCTCGAGCGCCACCTTGGCCACTTCCTGAATCGAGACGTCATCCTCGACATGCAGGATCCGTTGAAGGGGTTTCATATCAGTCTCGCTCCTCTCTATCGCCTTTTTTATCGCCCTCGGAACCGTCATCCGTTGATACTTTGGCAGCATGAAGCTGGCGGTCGAATGCGTCCATCAAAGCCTCTGCGGAAAGACCTGGCTTGGCGATCGCCGTCTTCACACGGCCAAGCAACGTCGGCGCCAGAGCTTCCTCAGAGAGAATGACCACGGCAGGCTGCCGAGCCAGTTGACTCAATAACGATATGACTTCCCATCCAGGCCCCTGAGAAGCAGTCAGATCGATGGAGATCAATCCGTATTCGTGACTATCGAGCAGATAACGTGCCTCCTGGAGCGATCGAGCCACGTCTAGCATCATGCTCGGTGCGATCTGCTCGGCAACCCGTTGAGACAACTCAGCATCGCTTTCGATATGCAGGATGCGTTCGCGATGCGGCCGCAGACTCAACGAGCTGTGCAGGGCGCCAGCCAGCCGCTTCTGATCGAAGGGTTTGGCCAGCCAGTCCACCGCCTCCAGACGTCCGCCGATCTCCAATTGCCCCTCCTCCGCCTTCGCCGATACCACCAGCACGGGAAGTTCACGTGTCTGTGGCTGCTCCCGCAATTGGCGCAACAACGTCAGACCGTTGCCGTCGGGCAACATCAGATCGAGAGTGATGGCGTCGAAGCTGCGCCGCTCCAGCCATTTCAGTGCATCACCCATGGTATGGGCGATCTCGGCTTGATATCCCCAGTGCCGAACCAGCGTGGCCATTAGCACAGCGGTATCCGGGTCATCCTCGACGATCAGTAACCTCGAGCCTGAGGCATCGGTACCCGCCGCCTCGTCAACAGCAACCACCGGCAGTGCCACCGATGGAACCGCTGAATCTGGTGGCAGGTCGACACATGGCAACTCCACGAAGAAGCAAGCACCGTGCCCTTTTTCCGAGAAGAAATTGATCGAGCCCCGCATGCGCTCGACGAGTTCGCGGGTGATCGCCAGTCCCAACCCTGTACCACCCTGCTTTCGCGTGCTCGAGCCATCAGCCTGGGAAAACTTCTGGAAGATCCGGTCGTGAAACTCGACGGGAATCCCGGGTCCGTGATCGATCACGCTGACACGGACCCGGTCGGCGATCGCCTCGACGCGGATTTCGACCTCGGTATCCGGCGGGGAGAATTTGGCAGCGTTGGATAACAGGTTGCTCATGACCTGCTGAAAACGCATGGCATCGATATTAACGCCCATACTATCCAGCCGCTCGGTCACCAGATAACGCGCACGGAACTGATCCGCATAGGCCTGATTCGACTCGACGGCCTGGTCTATCAACGGCATCAACGGCTGATCCTGCATCTGGAACGTCATCTTGCCGGCGACCAGCTTCTCCATATCGAGCAGATCATTAATCAGCATGATCAGACGCTGCGAGTTATTATGGGCAGTGGTCAGCATGCCGCGCATGGATTCCGGGGGCGTGCCCAGCGCACCACCCTGGATCAACCCAAGCGCACCGGAAATCGATGTCAGCGGTGTCCGCAGCTCGTGACTGACGGTCGAAATAAACTCCGTTTTAAGACGTTCGTCGCGTTTGCGTTCGGTCACATCGTGCAGGAACCCATGCCATAAAGTCCCTCCGTCCGCCTCACGTTCCGGGATCGATTGACCCGCCAACCAAATGACACGACCATCAGGATGCCGAATGCGATATTCACAGTGCCATGGGGTCAGATTTTCCAGGGACTCGGTAATCGACTGGAGAACCTTGGGCCGGTCTTCTTCCAGAATCGCCTCGATCACGGCAGAGGAATCTTCGGCAGCCTGTTCCGGCGTGATGCCGTAAAGCGTCTTGATTGCCTCGCTGGCATAAGGAAACGAGGCCCCTCCTTCTGCGTCGACCCGATACTGATAGATCATACCCGGCGTTTGAGAGGCTATCTTGCTCAAGCGCTGGCTCAGTTCCTCTCGAGCCTCTACCTCCTGCCATCTAGCCAATGTGGCCCCGATCCATTTGGCCATTAGTCTAACGAATTCACGCTCGGCTTCATCGAAGGGCTTGGAACGGGGCGAATCACTACTGAAACCCAAAGTGCCGTAACGCTTACCAAGAACCCAAAGCGGTACCCCGACATAACTTTTGAACGCATAAATGACACTGCAGGGATGCTCTCCATATCCGGCCTCTTCTGCGTTAGAAAATGAAACCACGTCTTGCGCCTTCAGTGTCAACTCACAGAAGGTGTCCTTAACATTGAAGCACTGCCCCCGTTCGAGCTTGCCGTCCGGCGAGTGCGCTGATTCGACGCGATAGACTTGATCATTAATATGGCTGACGATGCCGATTGGCATGTCCAGATACTCGCACCCGACTTTCAACGCGTCTTCGATGAGCTCGAGTAATGACGTCTTTTCCAGTGCGGCAATATCGTTGAGTGTTTGGAGAGCTTCCTTCTGATTTTGCAATCGCCGGTGGTTTTCTAGCATGGCATGACGCGTCGCACGACGAGTGCCCCACAGCAGCAGCAGCAGACATGCTTCTGCGATCAACCAGGCCACTCCCCACCGCAACCAGGTACTGATGACCAACGAATCACGGTGCTCAAGCTGTGCGGTGATGTCCTTCCAGACAGCTATCGCGGCTACCGTCCGCATCGTACTATCGCCGGATTGCCTCAGAGGCACTAGCGTCAGCAGGTACCCGCGCCCGCCGCTTTCCTTCACTACCGACCAATCGGGTCGTTCAAGAGCGTCAGGCGACTGCTGCTGCGACAGCCAACCGCTGATCAGTGAATCTGAGCTTTCGGCTATCTGCCATGACGGCCCGGCGCCTCTGCCTTTCTCTTGGCGCGAGAGGACCGCGACACCACTCTCCAACTGCTCGGAAAGCCTGCCGATATTTGGCACGACGGCAAACTCGACTTCCAACAGTCCGACGAGCGTATCGTTCTTTTCATCGTCCGGGGCAAAGATCGGCGCGATACCGGCCGTGGATGCTCGCTGACCGTCGAACTCAATACCTTGCACTGGCTTTCGTGTCATCAAGCTCTGGTGTAACAGGTGATCACTATCCCCGTAAGATGGCGTGCCAGCATCCGCAGGCCGTAAGCTCAGGAAAGGGTTGGCCTCACTGTCACTCAGCCGAAAGAGATTGAGCTCCAGTGCATTACCGGCCTTAAGCGCCTCCCAATAGGGCATGAGATTACCGCGCAGTCGACCTCGGATCGCCTGGAGTCTCTCTGGTGAGTTCGGATTGGCGGCTTGCGCCATGAGACTGCGAACGGCGGGGGCTGCGACTAGGGTGGTTGCCAACAGTCGAACACGTCGCTCGAGCCCGGCTCGGGAAGCGCCGACCGTGATCCCCTGCTCTTGTGACTGAAAATCCAGATCCCGAAAGAAAGCTTGACGATCATTGTGCAGCGCTTGCAAAAGCATCCAGCCAAAGAACACCGTCAGCAAGGTGCTACCCAGCAGAATCAGCCATATCGGTAAGCGAGAAAGTTTCACCAGTCCCTTCCCTCATGAAGAGTCAGCATGAGTGGAAGAACTCATGCTTTTTCATGAGGGTAAACCATTTACTTACGTTGTGGCGCGTTGAATAGATTGCGAACCGACCCACAGACAGGCGAATTGCCACGCCGCCCGACCACTGCGGACGCCGCGCAAGGTGGCGTAGCGAACGGCTTCGGCGCGGGCGTCCTCGTTCCAGGCGTTCTCTCCTCCCAGATGGGCAACCCAGTGCTGGCAAGTCTCGAGATAGGCCTGCTGGCCGAACGGATGAAACGCTAGCCACAGGCCGAACCGATCCGACAGCGATATCTTCTCTTCCACCGCATCGCCGTGATGCAGCTCGCCATCGACCAGCTGAGTCTGCTGATTGTCGGCCATGGATTCCGGCAGCAGATGACGACGGTTGGACGTCGCGTACAGCAGCACGTTGTCCGGCGGACCGGTCAGCGTACCGTCAAGCACGCTTTTCAGTGCCTTGTAGGCATCGTCGCTGCCTTCGAACGAGAGATCGTCGCAATAGACCACGAACCGCTCCGGACGGTCGCGCAGACGCTGCACCAGGATCGGCAACGCCACCAGGTCGTGACGATCGACCTGGATCAGCCGCAGTCCATCGGGCGCCAGGGTATTGAGCAGGGCGCGAACCATCGAGGATTTGCCGCTGCCGCGAGCGCCCCACAGCAATGCATGGTTGGCGGGATAGCCCTTCAGAAATGCGCGGGTATTCTCCAGCAGCGCGTGTTTCTGGCGCTCGACGCCGATCAGATCGTCCAGTCGAACGCCGTCGCGCGGCAATACGGCCACCAACTGACCGCCCATCGGATGGGAGTGCCACAGCGCCGCAATATCGCGACTCCAGTCCACCGCCGGCGGCTGCTCGGGCAACCAGCTTTCGACCCGATCCAGCAGCCGGCTCAAACGTTGCGCCAGATCAGCGTCCATCGTTGACTCCCCTTTTCCACTCTCCATACCGCATTTTTCTCTCCGTAATGATATTCGTGCCCTCAGGACGGGCGTGACAAGACAGCTCCACCAGCCTTATGACGTGGACACTAAAGGCCCTCATCAGTAACGATTGCGGATTGCCGGAAACAGCGTATCTTGTGCCGGTTGAATCCGCGGGTCCAGTTGCAGCCCATCGCCGTGCCCTTGGTCGTCGAATCGGCCGCAGGCTAGTCGTCGAATCGGCCGCTGACGACAGTGCCATTGCGCTGGGCTTCTGCCGTCCATCTCGAGCTGTCTCAGGCAAGGAGAGGCGATGCCGTCTCGTTACCGTCCGTTCATCGCACTGGCGTCGGTGGCCCTGCTGGGCGGCTGCCTGGCGCTGCCTCAGGTCGGCTTCATGCTGGGGCGGATCGCCCTGTCGTCGATGGGCGTGGAGAACGTGCGGATCGGGAATTATCACTTCTCGCCCGGCCTGCAGGGTATCGACGAACTCTCGCTGCTGAGCTCCGGCCTGGCACTGGCCGGGCTACCGGTGAACATCGATCTGCCCCTGGCCATGACGCTGCCTGCCGGCGCTCCCCCGATCGAACTTCAGGGCTTCGATTGGCAGTTGCAGGTACCGGGCGCCGAGCCGACTGCCGGTGAAATCGACGAGACCATTCGACTGCAGGGCGGCGAGCCGGCGACGGTCACGTTGCCGGTGGCCCTGGAGCCGACCGGGATCGATGCGTTGAGCTCGAAGGCCGAGCGTGTCTCGTCGCTGCTCTCCCTCGCCCGCCAGCTCAGTCGTAGCGGCGAACTGCCGGCAGGCAGCCAGCTATCGCTGACCCCGACACTACCGGCGGCGCTCGACGGCATCGTCACCGCGCCGACGTTGACGCTGGATGTCGGCGAGCCGGCCACGATCTCGCCAGACAACCCGCAGGAGAGCGCACCCGAAAACACCGCGGGGGACGCGAGAGACAAGCCCTCGGGTTGACCGCTCCGCCAGGCCGGGTATCTTGAGCGGATTCATAACCAGTCCCGGCAAATCGCCGCGACGATACAGTTTCAGGCAGCTCCGGAGACCCTCATGGAAGATTCGAAACCCTGCATGTCGGCAAGACCCTCGACCCGGCTGATTGGCGCCCTCGGCGTTGCCGTCCTGCTGAGCGCCTGCAGCACCTCTCCGCTGGGCCGCAACCAGCTGGCGTTCTACTCCGACGATGAACTGGCACAGATGGGCGAGCAGAGCTTTGCCCAGTATGAACAGGAGCTACCCACTGTCGGCGGCGCCAAGGCGGCCTACGTCCAGTGCGTGGCCAAGGCGATCACTGCCGAAGTGCCCGCCAGCGAGGGGATTTCCAACTGGGAGGTCAAGCTCTTCAAGGACGACACCGCCAACGCCTTCGCGCTGCCGGGGGGCTATATCGGCGTCAATACCGGGCTGCTCGACGTCGCCACCAATCAGGATCAGCTGGCTGCAGTCATCGGCCACGAGGTTGGACACGTTCTGGCGCATCACGCCAATGAGCGGGTTTCCACCCAGGCCGCCACCCAGAGCGGGCTTTCGGTACTGCAAACGGTCGCCGGCCTGCAAGGCGCGGGAGGCGAACAGGTGATGGGGCTATTGGGTGCTGGCGCCCAGTACGGCGTCATCCTGCCGTTCTCGCGCAAGCAGGAATCCGAAGCCGATCTGGTCGGGCTGGATCTGATGGCCGATGCCGGATTCGACCCCAGCGCCAGTCTCAAGCTGTGGGAAAACATGGCGGCCAACAGCCAGGGCGAACCGCCGGCCTGGATGTCCACCCATCCCAGCAACAGCCAGCGCATGGAAGGCTTGCACGATCGGCTCAACGAAGCCCAGCCACGCTACGAGCAAGCCAAGGCCAATGGCAAGCGGCCCAACTGCAAGGTTTGATTGGGATCAGGGCAACATATTCGAAGGTGTTCGAGTGACCACTGACGTCGCGTCAACCGCCCTGTTGCTCGTGAATGCGAGGGGGATCCCCTCGCGCTCCCCTTTCTTGACGTCGCATGACGGCGAAACCCTGCCCGCTGGAGCGCTTACAGCTCCCGCCTCAGCAGCTCCCGCAGCGGCGCGGTATCCGGCCGCACCTGGCGCCACAGCCAGAACGATTCCGCCGCCTGCTCGATCAGCATGCCGAGTCCGTCGACCGATCGGGCACCCTGCTCGGCCGCCCAGCGGAGAAAGACCGTCGGCTCGGCGGCATACATCATGTCGTAGGCCAGCCCTTGCGCCGCGAAGATTTCGCCCGGCAGTGGCGGAAGGTCGCCGGCCAGGCTGGCGCTGGTGGCGTTGATCACCAGATCGAACGGCCCCGCGACGTCTTCGAAGCCACATCCGGAGACCTCGCCTCTGGCGGCAAACAGCGAAGCGAGTTCCTCGGCCCTGGACACGGTGCGGTTGGCGACCGTCAGCGACGCGATACCCGCCTCCAGCAGCGGCTCGATCACGCCACGCGACGCGCCACCGGCGCCGAGCAACAGCACCCGCGCGCCGGCCAGCGGGGCCGCATGGGCCTGCAGATCCCGAACCAGACCGACACCATCGGTGGTATCGCCGTGCAGAAGCCCATCGTTGCCGAGAGAAAGGGTGTTCACCGCCCCGGCCAGCTGGGCCCGCGGCGACAGCACTTGCGCCAGGGCGAAGGCCGCCTGCTTGAACGGCACGGTCACGTTGGCACCGCGGCCACCGGCCTCGGCAAAGGCGCGCCAGGCAACCGCGAAATCGGTCACGGGCGCCTCGATCGCCGAGTAGCTGATCGCCTCGCCGGTCTGCTCGGCGAATGCAGTGTGGATTCGCGGTGATCGGGAATGTCCGATGGGGTTGCCGAAAACGGCGTAGCGATCAGTCATTTCGGCTGCGGCTCCTGCGTTGTGCTCAACCAGTCACGGGGCTGGAGATAGGCGTTCAGGCGAGCCTCGACGGTATCGGCCTGCGGCGCCCACTGATATTGCCAGCGTGCCAGCGGCGGCATCGACATCAGAATCGATTCGGTGCGCCCGCCGCTCTGCAGGCCGAACAGGGTGCCGCGGTCCCACACCAGATTGAATTCGACGTAGCGTCCGCGACGATAGGCCTGAAACTCGCGCTCGTGCTCGCCGAACGGCACCGCCCGGCGACGCTGGGCGATCGGCTCGAACGCCTCGAGGAAGCTGTCGCCGACCGAGCGCTGGAAGGCGAAGCACTCCTCGAACGACCCTGCGTTGAGATCATCGAAGAACAGCCCGCCGACACCACGGGTCTCGTCGCGGTGCTTGAGAAAGAAGTACTCGTCGCACCAGGCCTTGAAGCGCGGATAGACATCGTCTCCGAAAGGATCGCAGGCCGCCTTGGCCACGCGATGCCAATGCTGGACGTCTTCGAGATAGGGATAGTAGGGCGTCAGATCGTAGCCGCCGCCGAACCACCACACGGACGCCTCGCCGGGCTTGTCGGCGATGAAGAAACGGACGTTGCCGTGTACCGTCGGCACGTGCGGATTGCGGGGATGCAGTACCCAGGACACGCCAACCGCATGGAAACTGCGCCCTGCCAGCTCGGGGCGCGCCGCGCTCGCCGAGGGCGGTAACGCCGCACCGTAGACATGAGAAAAGTTGACGCCGCCTTTTTCGAACAGCGCGCCCTCTTCGATCACCCGCGAGCGCCCGCCTCCACCTTCGGGACGGTCCCAGGTCTCCTCCCGAAAACATCCGCCGCCATCGAGCGCGGTCAGCGACTCGCAGAGCCTGTCCTGGAGCGTGAGCAGGTAGTCCTTGACGCGTTCGAGATGGGGGTGTGCCACGATCGTCGTTCCTTCAGGTCCGGAGAATAGGGTTCAGCGCGTGAGTCGGGATTGCGGCCGCGGAAGCGCTGGCGCGCTCAAGCGCGCAACGTCCGGTTGGTCATCAGATCGCGGATGGTGCTCGGCCGGTCGCGACCGCCAAGCGGGCCATCGACGATCACGTCCACCGCATCGCCGAACGTCTGGCGCACCTGTTCGGCGCTCATCCCCGGCGGCTCACCGGCACGGTTGGCCGAGGTCGATACCAGCGGCCCGCCCCAGGCGGCGCACAGAGTCTGTACCAGCGGATGATCGCTGACGCGCACAGCCAGCGTGACATGGTTACCGCGCAGAAGCGGTTTGGCACGACCGTTGTCGGGAATCAACCAGGTGTTGGGGCCGGGCCAGCTGTCAATCAGCCGGGCCATTGCCGCCTCATCGACCCCCGCGAGCCAGTCCGCCAGCTGCCGGATGTCACCGGCGATCAGAATCAGCCCTTTGTCGCTGGCGCGCCCCTTGAGCGCGATCAACGCTGCCAGGGCCTGCTCATTGTCCGGATCGCAACCCAGCCCCCAGACGCCTTCGGTGGGATACGCGATGATGCCGCCTCGTTTGAGTGACGCCACGGCCGCTGCCTTTTCCTGCATGTTCCCGATCTCTCTGTCGCAAGCCAACCCAGCGCTGAATGGGGACGAATTCTAGCATGGCCGGACCACATCCTGCCGTGCCTGAACGTCGCACCCGGCTCCCTGTTCCGACTGGCAAGACCGCCTCTCGCCGACCATATTGACCTATCGGCAACGCACTCCTTCACGGCAAAACGACCAGGAAACCGATCATGCCCCGTTCCCCGCTCTCTCTGTCTCTGCTCTCGCTGATCCTGGCCGGCGGACTCTCCGCCTGCGCCCAGCATCCGGCGAAACCGCTAGGCCCTCCGGTGTCTCTTGCCGACGAACTGGTGATGGCAACGGTCTGGATGCAGTCCTCCGGCGAATACGCCGCGCTTAGCCATCAAGCCTTCAATCTGGCGCGCATGAATCTGGACCGTGCGCTCTCCGCACCCGCCAACGGCCAACAGCGCCGGCCGGCGATCATCGTCGATGTCGACGAGACGGTGCTCGACAACTCACCCTACGAAGCCTGGCTGATCGCCCAGAGCGAGAACTACGCCAGCGACAGCTGGCATCAATGGGTGGAGAAAGCCAGCGCCGTGCCGATACCCGGCGCCAAGGCGTTTCTCGACTACGCCGCGTCGCGCGGGGTCGAGGTCTTCTATGTCACCAATCGCCGCGACAGCGAAACCGAAGCGACGCTTCGCAACCTGCAGCAGGTCGGTTTTCCCGATGCCGACAGCGAGCATTTCCTGCCGCGCAACGATTCCAGCGACAAGACCGCACGACGCCAGCGCGTGGCGCAATCACACTGGGTCGTACTGCTGATGGGCGACAACCTCGGCGATTTTTCCGCCGGCTTCGATCGCGACACTGCCGCCGCTCGCCGTGCCGCCGTCAATGCCCAGGCCGACGCCTTCGGCAGCCGATACATCGTGCTGCCCAACCCGGCTTACGGCGATTGGGAGGAAGCGATCTACGGCGGCGACTGGAGCCTGAGCGACGAGCAAAAATCACGTGCCCGTCGCAACCATCTGGAAGTGTGGGGCGGACCGGCGACTCGGTAGACGAGAGATTGGCGGTAGAAGAGCGAGTCAAGGCAGGCGGGGCCGAAGCGAGCGTCATCGCCCTCTTCGGACCCAGCCGCCGGTCGTCTGTGCCACCCAGCCATCGAGCTCGAGCTCGAGCAGGCCCAGTTGCAATTCGGCCACCGACTGACCGGTCAGCTCGACCAGCAGGTCCACCGGCGTCGGGGCGTCGCTGAGCGCTGCCAGTAGCGGCGACTCCGGCGCCACGGGCGAAACGGCCAACGCCGGAGACGACGGTGACGACGGTGACGGTGAGAGTAAAGATGGCGTCGAAGCTGGAGGGTTCGCAGCATCATCGAGCGGGGCGCCCATTGCGGTTAGCGACCGATCCAACGGCTTCGACAGCGGATCGAGCGCCGCCACCTGCCAGGTCGACAGATCGGCAAGCATGTCGTCGACGTCGCGAACCAGCGCCGCCTCCCCCTGGCGAATCAGGCGCAGGCAACCGGCAGACTGCGGGTTGTGAATCGATCCCGGTATCGCGAAGACCTCCCGATCCTGTTCCAGCGCCAGACGCGCGCTGACCAGCGACCCGCTCTTCTCCGCCGCCTCCACCACCAGCACGCCGAGGGATAGCCCGGTGATCAGGCGGTTGCGCCGCGGGAAGAAGCGGGGATGCGCTCGCGTCGTCGGCGCATGCTCGGAAAGCAGCAGCCCTTGCCCGGCCAGCAATTCGCGGTAGAGCGAGGCGTGACGAGGCGGATAGATCACATCCACCCCGCAGCCAAGCACGCCGATGGTGGCGCCGCCGACCTGAAGCGCTGCTCTCTGGGCCGCACCATCGATGCCCAACGCCATGCCGCTGGCGATGCAGAATCCTTTTTCGACCAGCGCCCGGGCAAAGCGCGCGGCGTTGTCCTGCCCCTCCCGCGTGGGCCGCCGGGTACCGACGATCGCCATGGCGGGGCGCGACAGGATCGCGAGGTCGCCCTTGGCCCAGAGTATCGTCGGCGGGTCGGGTAGCTGGTTCAGCAATTCGGGCCAGGCCGGATGCCCGGGATGGAGCAGGTGATGAAGTGAGTCGGCGCGCTCCCACCCGATCGCGGCGTCGATCGCAGGCGTCAACGGGCTTCGGGCCGGATGCTCCAACCACAGTCGCAGCGGCTGGGCCAGGCTGGCTGGCAACGCTGCCAGCCAACCCTGAGGCCAGTGCAGATCGTCACCCTCGCGCCAGCGTCGCACCAACGGTGCCAGTTTGGCCGGCCCCAGCCCGGGAAGCGCGTCGAGCGCGAGCCAGTCTCGCAGTCCCGGCGTCATGGCCGACACCCGCGGCGATGAGGGCTGTCGAAACGACGATCGGCCCTGGCAATCCCCTGACCGCCAATGCTCGTCAGCAGACTCGTCAAAATGCCCCTCCGCTGGCCAGAGTCTCGCGAAGATCGCGCGGCACGACCAATCGATCGCCCACCGCCAGCACCTGAGAAGCGCGCATCACCAGGGCGTAACTGAGATGATCGAAAACGCGAAACACCATCACCGCGCCGGCTTCGGTATCCGGTAACGTCACCCAGTCGTCGCGACTGTCGTCATGCACGCGTTCGCCCTGTCGCATCACTTGCAGCACGTGGCCGGTCTCGAGTCCGTCGGCGCGACCTCGATCGATCGCCACGACATCATGACGGCCGATGAATCTTACCCCGTTCGGCACCGAAAGAATCGTCGCTACCACCGGCGTTTCAGGCGCACGCGGCAGAAACCGGGTGGCAATGCCGCCTTCGTCCAGTGCCAGCAGGTAGTCGCCATTGCGAATCTCCTGCACGGCGTCCAGCACCTCGAGCTCGCCGACATCACCCACGTTTCGACTCACCCGCACGTGACCGAGACGCCGCAACTCCAGCCCCAGCGATCGTTGGGCTGGCGTGTTTGTCGACGTCGCTTTGGACGTGGTTGTCGATCTCGGTGTCGGTGTCGGTGTCGATCCGGTTATCGACCTATTTGCCAGGTCATCGGATGCCGCGGGGGAGCGATAATCGTTGCCTGGACGGTAGACGCCGAGCGTGGCCCCGACCGCCGGCAGCGACCCATGGGCGTATAGCCTGTCGCCCGCACCGCTCAATAGCCGCTGGCCCTGCCCGGCGAGGACGGTCGGAGCGCCCTCGATCACGCCGGGATCGACGATCTGATAGGCCTCGAGAAAGACCTTGATACGCGCCAGCGGCAGCCCCGGCACCGCCTGTCGCGCTGGTACGCGGCGCACGCCGGGAGAGAGCCGAACCGGCTGACCGCGGCCGCGCTCGAGGGAAAGGCCCGGCGTGCCGGCCCGCGTCGTTAGAGAGATCACGTCACCGGGATACAGGCTGCGCGGCGAGCCAATCTGCGGATTGCGCTGCCACAGTTTCTGCCACCGCCAAGGCGCCTCGAGAAAGCGGGCGGCGATGCCCCAGAGCGTATCGCCCTGGCGAACGGTATAACTGGCCGGCGCATCCGCCCTAAGCGACAGCGAAGTGGACCGAGCCGACGGCGAATCGGCCTGCGCCGACAGCGCCCAAGCCGACGTGGGCAGCGCCGCCAACAGGGCCAGCCCGCCCGACATCAGCAGTCGCGCCGCCACGCCACGACAGCGCGGGCGGCGCGCTCGCCAACCTTCCAAACTGATCATTGCCGTTGTCATCCCCAGCGTGAACCCACCGACCTATAACGTCCTAGATCGGCGCTGACAGGCTGGACTTGAGGGCAGGACACGCAAGCGGCGGCACACGCGATCCCCGTGAAGCGGTTCCCCCGTCGACGCTGGCGCTCTACAATAGGGAGATCACGTCAAACATGCCGATAGGCACGCAAACGAATATGGCCATCAGAACCATTCTCCAGTATCCCGATCCGCGCCTTCGCACCCGAGCGGCACCGGTCGCCCAGGTCGACGACGACATCCGTACGCTGGTCGACGACATGCTCGAAACCATGTACGACGCCGCCGGCATCGGACTCGCCGCGACCCAGATCGACGTCCATCAGCGTGTGATCGTCATGGACGTCAGCGACGACCGCAATGGCCCGCTGGTCTTGATCAACCCGAGCTACGAGCCGCTGGATGACGAACGCGAGCCGCTGCAGGAAGGCTGCCTGTCGATCCCTGATTACTACGCCGAGGTGCCGCGCGCGCTACGGGTTCATCTCAAGGCCACCGATCGCGACGGCAATGCCTACGAACTGGACGCTGACGGATTGCTGGCCCACTGCATCCAGCACGAGTGCGATCATCTCGAAGGCGTGCTGTTCGTCGACTATCTGTCGCCGCTCAAGCGCGACCGGATTCTCAAGAAGATGCAGAAGCGCCTGAAGCAGGACGCCTGATCGCCCACGTCACCCCCAGGCTCTCAAAGGCCGGCGGTCCTCGCGACGCCGGCCTTTCGTCATTCATTTTCCGGCAGCATGCATCAGGAACTTAGCGGACATCAGGAACTTAGCGAATGAGCCACCGTGTTGAAGGACAACCGCTGCGGATCGTCTTCGCCGGCACCCCGGATTTCGCCGCCGAAGGCCTCAAGGCCCTGCTCGCCTCCCGTCATCAGGTCGTCGGGGTCTACACGCAGCCTGACCGCCCCGCCGGTCGTGGCCGCAAGCTCACGCCCAGCCCGGTCAAGCGCCTTGCCCTGGAGCACGCGCTGCCGGTGGAAACGCCGCTCAGTCTCAGGGAGCAGGACGCCCAACGTCGGCTGGCCGAATTCGAGGCCGATGTGATGATCGTCGTCGCCTATGGATTGCTGCTGCCACAGGCGGTACTCGATATTCCTCGGCTAGGCTGCCTCAACGTCCACGCCTCGCTGCTGCCTCGCTGGCGTGGTGCGGCGCCGATCCAGCGCGCCATCGAGGCGGGCGACAGCGAGAGCGGTATCACCCTGATGCAGATGAATGCCGGTCTCGATACCGGCGACATGCTGCTGATCAAGCGCACGCCGATCGACGACACCACGACCGGCGGCGCACTGCATGATCGTCTCGCCGAGCTCGGTGGCCAGACGCTGATCGAGGGCGTCGACGCGCTGGCCGGGAACGGCCTGAGCGCCACGCCGCAGCCGGACGATGGCGTCACCTACGCCAGCAAGCTCTCGAAGTCGGAAGCGGAGCTCGACTTTCATCATTCGGCGGTCGCGCTGTCACGCCGCATTCGCGCCTTCAACCCGTGGCCGGTGGCCTGGACTCGGCTCGACGGCGAGCCACTGCGGCTGTGGTTGGCGCTGCCGGAAACCGATGACCAGACGATGCCCTCCGACAGGGTCAGCTCCGCCGCGCCACAGCCGGGTACGCTGCTCGAATCCGCCGCCGACGCGCTGCGGATCGCCTGCGGCGCCGACGGCCGCGAGGTGCTGCGGGTAACCCAGCTGCAGATGCCCGGTGGCAAGCCGCTCGCGGCACGCGATCTGCTCAACGCCAATCACCCTCGCCTTCGCTCCGGCCAGCGTCTCGGTCAAGATTCCGGCCCATCTTCCGAACAAGGCCACGATCAGTCATCCAAGGAAGCCGCCCAATGAACTCTGGCGATACCCGCGCATTTGCCGCGCAACTGCTGGTGCCGGTGCTGAACGGCAAAGGCTCGCTGTCGAGCCTGGACGCCGACCTGGCCTCCAGCGTGATCAAGGAGCGCGACCGCGGCTTCGTCAAGGCGCTCTGCTTCGGCGTCTGCCGGGCGCATCCGCGTCTGGAAGCACTCGCCGGGCAGTTGCTGCGCGAGCCCATGAAACAGCGCGACACCGACGTTCAGGCACTGCTGCTGATCGGCCTGTACCAGATTCTGCACATGCGCGTGCCGGCCCATGCCGCCGTCAGCGAGACCGCGGGTGCCGCGCGGGCGCTTGGCAAACCGTGGGCGACCCGTGTGCTCAACGGCTGCCTGCGTCGCTTTCAGCGTGAATCGGTCGCGTTGCAAGCCAAGGTCGACAAGGCAGCGCCGGTCGCCCTGTGGCATCCGGACTGGCTACTGCTCGAATTTCGCGATGCCTGGCCGGACGCCTGGCGCGCGATCTGCGAGGCCAACAACGAAGCGGGGCCGATGACGCTGCGGGTCAATCGTCGCCGGGTCACCCGCGATACCTATCTGCAGCGTCTGGAGAGCGCGGGACTGGCCGCCGTGCCCTGCCGTTTTGCAGAAGACGGCATTCAGCTGGAAACGCCCTGCGACGTGACCCAGCTGCCCGGCTTCGCCGACGGCGACGTCAGCGTCCAGGACGAATCCGCTCAGCTGTGTGCCGACCTGCTGGCACCGGCACTGGCGGACAACGCCGAGAAGCGCGTTCTCGATGCCTGCAGTGCGCCCGGCGGCAAGACGGCCCATCTGCTCGAGCGTTTCGACGTTCGGCTCACCGCGCTGGACGTCGACGCGTCGCGGTTGAAGCGGGTCTCCTCGACCCTTCAGCGGCTGGGGCTGGAAGCCACGCTTCATGCGGGCGATGCCAGCGCCCCGGGCGCCGACGACGCCTGGTGGGACGGTGAGCCCTTCGATGCCATCCTGCTCGACGCGCCCTGTTCCGGCACGGGCGTCATTCGACGCCATCCGGACATCAAGCTCGCCCGCCGCCACAGTGACGTCGCCGAACTGGCCGCGCTGCAGGGACGCCTGCTCGACACGCTGTGGGCCAAGCTGGCACCGGGCGGGATCTTGCTCTACGCCACCTGCTCGGTGCTGCCGGCGGAAAACGCGAATCAGATCGAAACGTTCCTGGCCCGTACAGCGGACGCCGTTGCCGACACGCCTGACGATCTCGACTGGGGTCAGCCGGCCGGCCACGGGCGCCAACTGTTTCCCCAGCCGGCAGGTCAGGACGGCTTTTTCTATGCCCGGCTTCGCAAGAACGCCTGATCGCGTCAAGGCGAGCGCGCATCGATGCCGTCGATGGCGCCCACATGCGAGCTCCCCGCCTTGGCGGCCGCCTCACTTGCGACATCCCCGCCCGCCTCCGATACTGAACGGGAATCCGTCACTCGAGGGGCGCTCGCCGTGCCTGATACCGATATTATCGATAGTCCACCACGCACCGAGATGCAGCCCGCCGGGTTGGCGCTCGGTGGCATCAACCCGCATAGCGCCCTGATCATCGTCGACGTGCAGCCGGACTTCATGCCCGGCGGCGCGCTGGCCTGTACCGGAGGCGACGAGATCCTGCTGGGTCTCGAGTGGTTGCTGGCCCAGCATGCGTTCGATCATGTGGTGGCGACCCAGGACTGGCACCCGGCAGGACACGTCTCGTTTGCCTCGAAGCACCCGCCCCATCAACCGTTCGAAGCGTTGGAGTTCTACGGTCACTCTCAAACCCTGTGGCCCGATCACTGCATTCAGCGCACCGAGGGCGCGGCCCTGCATCCGGCGATCGACTGGGCATCCTGCGATGCGATCATTCGCAAGGGCACCGATCCCGGCATCGATTCCTACAGCGCCTTTCGCAACAATATCGGCCCCGACGGTCATCGCCCCGCCACCGGGCTCGCCGGATGGCTGCGCGATCGTCGGGTCACCGATGTCCATGTCTGCGGCCTGGCGCGCGATGTCTGCGTTCTGTGGACTGCCGAGGACGCCGTGGCGGCCGGCTTCAAGACGCATTTTCTGTGGTCGTTGACGCGACCGGTCACCTACGAGACCGACGACGATACCCGCCAGCGTCTCTCGGATCTGGGTATCGCCATCGTCGATATCTGAGCCTCTCGGCTTTCAGGTCCTTGAATATCTCCGGAACCCCGGAAGCGACCGCCGGGGACCCATAACCACGGTTCACCCCAGGAGTTTCATCATGAGCGACCACGTCTACAAGCAGATCGAACTTACCGGTTCTTCGACCACCAGCATCGAGGATGCCGTTCAGAACGCGCTGCAGAAGGCCAGCAAGACGCTGCACGGGATGCGCTGGTTCGAGGTTACCGAGACCCGTGGCCATCTCGAGGACAACCAGCTTTCTCATTGGCAGGTGACCATCAAGGTCGGCGTCACGCTGGATTGATCGACGCCGCCTGCGGCGAAGGTCAGGGCCGGCCGCAGAGATGTCGTCCACGGTCCTGTCATTCGGCCGCCCGGCTCGTTATGCTACGCGCTGATTTCGGCGCCCGGCGGGGTTCGTCCCGGCTTCCGGGCGCCGGGTAAACTGGCAGGCGGTACGCCGTATTTCCGTGACGGTTAGGCATGAAAATTATTATTCTGGGTGCCGGTCAGGTCGGCGGCACATTGGCCGAACACCTGGCCAATGAAGAGAACGACATCACGGTGGTGGATATCAACGAGGAGCGGCTGCGCGAGTTGCAGAACCGCCTCGATATCCGCACGGTGATCGGTACCGCGTCCTACCCCAACATTCTGCGTCAGGCTGGTGGCGAAGACGCCGACATGCTGATCGCGGTGACCAGCTCCGACGAGATCAACATGGTTGCCTGTCAGGTGGCGCACACGCTGTTCCGGACGCCGACCAAGATCGGTCGCGTACGTTCGACGGCCTACCTGACGCGCAAGAGCCTGTTCTCCAACGATGCGATCCCGGTGGACGTGCTGATCAGCCCGGAACAGGTGGTGACCGACCACATCCGTCGTCTGATCGAGTATCCCGGCGCGCTGCAGGTGCTCGATTTCGCCGGTGGCCTGGC
Source organism: Salinicola sp. CPA57 (assembly GCF_003206035.1). Taxonomy (NCBI): domain Bacteria; kingdom Pseudomonadati; phylum Pseudomonadota; class Gammaproteobacteria; order Oceanospirillales; family Halomonadaceae; genus Salinicola; species Salinicola sp. CPA57. Next base: position 443,827 of record NZ_PZJR01000011.1, on the reverse strand, counting down.
CCAGCTGGTCGCGGTCAAGGCCTATTACGGCGGCCCGCTGGTGGGCCAGGAGCTCGGATTCCTGCGCCGCCACATGCCGAACATCGATACCCGCGTGGCGGCGATCTACCGCCGCGACCGACCGATCATTCCTACCGGCGATACCGTCATCGAAGCCGACGACGAAGTCTTCTTCATCGCCGCGCGGCGCGATATCCGCACCGTGATGGGGGAGCTTCGCAAGGTCGATCGCGACTTCCGGCGCGTGTTGATCGCCGGCGGTGGCAATATCGGCGAGCGCCTGGCCGAGACGCTGGAGCACAAGCATCAGGTCAAGATCATCGAGCATGATCTCACCCGCTGCGGCGCGCTCTCCGAAAAGCTCGACCGCACCGTGGTGCTGCACGGCAGCGCCACCAGCAAGCGGCTGATGCTCGAAGAGAACATCGAGGATTGCGACATCTACTGCGCGCTGACCAACGACGACGAGGTCAACATCATGTCGTCGATGCTGGCCAAACGTCTCGGCGCCAAGAAGGTACTGACGCTGATCAACAACGCCGCTTACGTGGATCTGGTTCAGGGTGGCGAGATCGATATCGCCATCTCGCCGCAGCAGACCACCATCGGCAGCCTGCTGACGCACGTTCGCCGCGGCGATATCGTCAATGTCCACTCGCTGCGCCGTGGCGCCGCCGAGGCGATCGAAGCCATCGCCCACGGCGACAAGCGCTCCTCCCGCGTGGTCGGGCGCACGATCAGCGAGGTCGATCTGCCCAGCGGCACCAGCATCGGTGCCATCGTCCGGGGCAAGGAAGTCCTGATCGCCCATGACGATGTCATGATCGAAAGCGGCGACCACCTGATCCTGTTCGTGATCGACAAGCGCCGCATTCGCGACGTCGAGCGGCTATTCCAAGTCGGCCTGACCTTCTTCTGATGCATCACGCCTTCGGCACGACCCGCTTGCTTCGGCCGGCTGGGAGCGACCTTCCGTGAACCTGCTGGTGATTCTGCGCATCGTCGGGCTGCTGCTGATGCTGTTCAGCCTGACCATGGTGCCGCCGATCGTCATCGCCCGGATCTTCCACGACGGCAACTGGCATGCCTTCGGGGCCGGCATGGCGATATCCATCGTCACCGGCGCCCTGCTCTACTGGCCCAACCGCCACGCCAAACGCGAGCTACGCACCCGTGACGGCTTCATCATCACGGTGCTGTTCTGGAGCGTCCTCGGGCTGTTCGGAACGATCCCCTTCATGGTCTCCGAAGCGCCGTCGATGTCGTTTACCGACGCCTTGTTCGAGTCTTTTTCGGGTCTCACCACCACCGGGGCGACGGTTCTCAGCGGCATCGAGCATCTGCCGGCCTCGATTCGCTTCTACCGCCAGCAGCTCCAGTGGCTGGGCGGGATGGGGATCGTGGTACTGGCCGTGGCGATCCTGCCGACGCTCGGCATCGGCGGCATGCAGCTCTACCGCACCGAAATCCCCGGGCCGCTGAAAGATTCCAAGCTGACACCGCGGATCACCGAAACAGCCAAGGCGCTGTGGTACATCTACGTGATTCTGACCGTGGTCTGTGCGCTGGCGTACTGGGTAGCCGGCATGAACTGGTTCGATGCCATCGGCCACAGCTTCGCCACCGTGGCCGTCGGCGGATTCTCCACCTATGACGCCAGCATCGGTCACTTCGATAGCGCCATGATCGAGATGATCTGTGCGTTTTTCATGATCGTCTCCTCGGTCAGCTTCGGCCTGCATTTCGCGGTGTGGCGCGAACGGCGCCTGATGCAGTACATCCGCGATCCGGAATTCCGCTTCTTCGTGACGTTTCTGGGCCTGCTGATCGCGATCACCATCATCACGCTGTTCGCCACCGGCACCTATCACGACGCCACCGGGATCCGTCATGGCCTGTTCGAGGCGGTCTCGGTAGCAACCACCTCGGGCTTCAGCGTGGCCGATTTCACGCTGTGGCCCGGCGTGCTGCCGATCATGCTGTTCATGGCGGCTTTCGTGGGCGCCTGCTCGGGGTCGGCGGGCGGCGGCATCAAGGTGATCCGGATCCTGCTGATCCTGAAACAGGGCATCCGCGAGATCCATCGGCTGATTCACCCCAATGCCGTGTTTGCCGTCAAGGTCGGCAAGATGCGCATCTCGGAGGGCGTGGCCGAGGCTGTCTGGGGATTCTTCTCGGTCTACATGATGCTGTTCGTGGTGATGCTGCTGGCCCTGCTCGCCACCGGCCTCGATCAGGTAACGGCGTGGTCGGCGGTCGGCTCCGCGCTCAACAATCTCGGCCCGGGTCTGGGCGAGGTCACCACCGATTACGGCGACATTCCCGACACCGCCAAGTGGATTCTGGTACTGGCGATGATGCTCGGCCGCCTCGAGATATTCACCATCCTGGTGCTGTTCACACCGGCATTCTGGCGCCGCTGAACGCTCGTCAACGGCCGATGGCGCCTTATGAGGATTGACGACGCGACGGCTGACGACACCCACTCCCCCGACGCTGCCAACGGACGCTGAAAACCGCCTGATTTCGTCGAAAATTCCAAGAACTGACATGCCGGCAGTCAATGCCACCAAAGGTTGATCGAAAGACAGGTCTTCCAGCGCGTGCCGCGCGCGCAGCGATGATAGAATGCCGCCCCTCGTGGCACGCGTCGCCACTGCCATCTCGGTAACTTCAAGAGAGAGTCATGTCCGCCAGCTCCGATACCCGAACCGTCTTCTCGCGCCTGCCTCGCATCGGTCTCATTCCACAGATCCTGATCGGCATCGCGGCGGGCCTGACCCTTGCCGTCCTGGCGCCCTCCCTCGCCCCTTCGGTGGCCATTCTCGGCGATCTCTTCATCGGAGCGCTCAAGGCGGTCGCTCCGATTCTGGTCTTCGCACTGGTCATGGCGGCGATAGCCAGCCACCAGCGTGGCCAACCGACCCAGGTGCGCGGCGTGCTGGTGCTCTACCTGATCGGCACCCTGGTTGCCGCCCTGGTGGCGGTCGCGGCGAGCTTTCTCTTTCCGACGTCACTGATCATCGACGCGCCTCGGGCCAGTGGCACGCCGCCGGCGGGGATCGCCGAGATACTGCGCAATCTGGCGATGAGCGCGGTGGACAACCCGATCAGCGCGTTGAGCGAGGCCAATTTCATCGGCATTCTGGCATGGGCCGTGGGACTCGGGCTGCTGCTGCGTCAGGCCAACGACACCACGCGCCGGGCACTGGCTGATCTCTCGGATGCCGTTTCCGGGCTGGTGCGCTGGATCATTCGGCTGGCACCGCTGGGTATCTTCGGCCTGGTCGCGACGACGTTCGCCTCGACGGGAATGAGCGCGCTGGCCGATTACGGCCAGCTGCTGATCGTGCTGCTCGGCTGCATGGCGTTCGTGGCGCTGGTGACCAATCCGCTGATCGTCTTTCTCTACACCCGTCGCAACCCCTACCCGCTGGTATTTACCTGCCTGCGCGGCAGTGCCATCACCGCGTTCTTCACCCGCAGCAGCGCGGCCAACATTCCGGTCAACATGGAACTGTGCGAACGGCTCGATCTTCACACCGACACCTACGCCGTCTCGATTCCGCTGGGGGCCACGATCAACATGTCCGGCGCGGCCGTCACCATCACCGTGATGACGCTGGCCGCCGCCCATACGCTGGGAATCGATGTGGATTTCGCCACTGCGGTGCTGCTGTGTGTCGTCTCGGCGCTGGCCGCGTGCGGCGTTTCCGGCGTGGCCGGCGGCTCGCTGCTGCTGATCCCGATGGCGGCAAGCCTGTTCGGAATCTCGGCGGATGTCGCCATGCAGGTCGTGGCGATCGGCTTCGTCATCAGCGTGATTCAGGACTCCACCGAGACCGCGCTCAACTCCTCGACCGACGTGCTGTTTACCGCCGCCGCCTGTCGCTCTCCCCGCGCCAAGGCTCGTCTCGCCGGGAATGACTGACCGGCAACCGCAGTCGGCGCCGCCGTTTTGAGCCGTTTTCGGTATCCACGGTTTGGAATTGGCGGCGTGACGTGCAATATGGGGCGACTATCCTTCAGTCCTTTCAGTCTTGGAACGCCCCTAGATGTCTGACACCGCCGCCGGACCTCGCGAGATCGTCGACCTCGCCGACCACCACTTGACGCTGCTGGGCACCGCCCACGTTTCCCAGGCCAGTGCCGATGAGGTTAGCGAACTGATTCGCTCCGGCGAATTCGATGCCGTCGCAATCGAGCTCTGTGCCTCCCGCCACCAGAGCCTGGTACAGCCGGATGCCATGGCCAAGCTCGACCTGTTTCAGGTGCTCAAGCAGGGCAAGGCGGGCATGGTGGCCGCCAGTCTCGCCCTCGGCGCCTTTCAGCAGCGCGTGGCCGAACAGTCGGGGATCGAACCCGGCGCGGAGATGCGCGCCGCGGTCAAGGAGACAACGCGCGCCGGCCTGCCGCTCTATCTGATCGATCGCGAGATCGGCGTGACGCTCAAGCGTATCTATCAGAACGTGCCGTGGTACAAGCGCTTCAGCCTGATTTCCGGGCTGCTGGGTAGCGTGCTGTCGCGCCAGAAAGTCTCCAGCGAAGAGATCGAGAAGCTCAAGCAGGGCGACGTGCTCGAATCCACCTTCGCCGAATTCGCGGAACAGTCTCAGACGCTCTACGAACCCCTGATCACCGAACGTGATCGCTACATGGCGCTCAAGCTGATCGAGGAGCTGCCGGACGGCGGCGCCCGGCGCGTGCTCGTCGTGATCGGTGCCGGCCACCTCAAGGGCATGAAGGCGCATCTGGAGACCCTGGATCAGCAGCGGCCGCCACTCGACGCCGTGATGCAGGAACGCGCCAATCTGGAGTCAGCCGCGCCCCGCTCGCGCTGGTGGAAAGCGATCCCGTGGGTGATCGTCGCCCTGGTGCTGACCGGCTTCGCCATCGGCTTCAGCCGCGATACCGCCTTCGGCTGGTCACTGGTCGGCGAATGGGTACTGATCAACGGCAGCTTCTCCGCCCTGGGCGCACTGATCGCGCTGGGGCACCCATTGACGATCCTGGCGGCGTTCTTCGGTGCGCCACTGACTTCGCTCAATCCGACGATCGGCGTCGGCTTCGTGACCGCCGGCGTCGAGCTCTATCTTCGTCGCCCCACCGTCGGCGACTTCTCGAAGCTTCGCAGCGATGTCAGCCATTGGCGCGGCTGGTGGCGCAATCGTGTCGCCCGTACCCTGCTGGTCTTCCTGCTATCGAGCGTGGGTTCCGCCATCGCGACCTGGGTCGCCGGGCTGCGTATCGCCGGGCAACTGCTCGGCTGATCGATCCGACTGATGAGTGCGCCGTCCACCCGGTCGGCGCTTGAATCCCGCGCAAACGACTCCATATCGCGCCTGAGGCCGTCAACCACGCCGGTTTCGGGCGCACCGAAAAATTTCATGAATTGGCATTTCGATCGCTTGAAAACGGATTCGGCGACCCTATTTAACATAACGTCGAGATGGACTCACAGCGATGGCGCCTCGGTGCATCGCCTCCCTCGACGGCAGATGCCGCCAAGCGGGTCTGCATGACCACGGAAATACAGCTCTGCCCGCGCAGGCGTGCCTAGCGTATTTCCTGACTTCGCTGTCAATCAGGAGGTTACCTATGAACACATTGTCACTCTCCCCACTGTTCCGTCGCTCCGTGGGCTTCGACCGTCTCAACGACCTGTTCGAATCCTCGCTGCAGAACGACGTGCCCAGCTACCCGCCCTACAACGTCGAGAAACATGGCGACAACGACTACCGTATCGCCGTGGCAACGGCGGGATTCGCCGAGCAGGAGCTCGACGTCAATGTCGAGAAACGCGTGCTGACCATCACCGCCGGCAAGGGCGAACGTCAGGACGACGACAGCGTGCAGTATCTGCACCAGGGTATCGCCCAGCGCGCCTTCAAGCTGTCGTTCCGGCTCGATGAGAACATCGAAGTCCAGGGCGCCCGGCTGGAGAACGGCTTGCTGATCGTCGATCTGCTCCGCGTGATACCGGAAGAGCAGCGTCCGCGCCAGATTCCGATCAACGGTAGCCAGCGCCGCCTGACCGAGACGCAATCGAGCGCAGAGACAGTCACTGCCTGAAGCGCGTGACGGCCAGCCGTCGAGCCGATGGCAGCTGACCAGACGACGACACCCCCGACNNGTCGGGGGTGTCGTCTTTCCAGGGAAGCCTGGAGGGTCAGCGCGGTGTCTGGAGCGTGCTCGAATCGTCCAGCACGCCCTGCGCTCTCGCCATCGCGTAGGCCGCCCTGGGCCCGTGCCACAGGGTCGGGATCAGCACCAGCGCGACCGGCACGGCCGGGATCACCAGGAACTGTTGCAGCACGCTGACCTGACCTTCACCCATACCCAGCAGGATCGCCGCCATCAACGCAAAGATGACGCCCCAGAAGGCCCGCAGTGCCGACCCCGGATTATCGTTACCGGCACACACCACGGCCACGGCATAGCTCATCGAGTCGCCGGTCGTGGCAACGAACACGGTCGTCAGCACCAGTACCGCCAGCGCCATCCAGACACCGCCGGGCAACGCCTGCGCCACGGTCAACGTGGCCACGTCGAACTGGAAGTTCTGCAACGGCTGACTGAGATCGATCACGCCTTGCAGTTCATAGAAGATGCCCGAACCGCCAAGCAAGGTGAACCAGACCGTGGTGACGATCGGCGCCAGCACTGCCGTGGCGATGATCATCTCGCGTACCGTCCGCCCGCGCGAGATCCTGGTGACGAAGATCGCCATCGGCGGGGCGAAACCCACGAACCAGGCAAAGAAGAACACCGTCCACCACTTCATCCAGCTTGGCGCCGCCGTCACCGTGGTCATCGTCGACATCTCGAAGAAATTCCCGAGGTAGGTGCCGAAGCCCTGGAACCAGCTGTCGACCAGAAACTGCGTCGGCCCGAACAGCAGAATGATGCCACCGATGATCATCGCCAGAATGACGTTCAGACGACTCAGTACCTGGATGCCGCGATCGATACCGGTCACCGCGGACGTCACATAGATCGCCCCGAGTGCGGCGAGAATTCCCAGCTGCACTTCATAGCCCCGCGGGAAGCCGAACAGATCGTGCAGGCCGAAGCTGACCTGAGTCGCCAGAAAGCCCAACGGGCCGACCGTACCTGCGGTGACGGCGATCGCGCAGATGGCATCCACCACACCGCCGAGGAAACCGCGCACCAGGCGATCTCCCAGTACCGGCGCCAACAGCGTTCGCGGCTGCAGCGGCATACCGCGCTGATAATGCTGATGCGACAGGATCGCGACCGGCAGCGTGCCGAGGATCGCCCAGCCGGTAAAGCCCCAGTGGAAGAAGGCCTGTGCCAGCGCGTTAGGCACGGCCTCGGCGCTACCGGGCTGGGAGTCGAAGGCCGGCGGCGTGACCACGAAATGATAGATCGGCTCGCCGGCGGCGAAGAACACGCCACCACCCGCCAGTAACGTACACAGGATGATCGACACCCAGCGGAAGGTGCTCATGTCGGGCCGATCCTGAGATCCGATGCGCGCGCGCCCGGCCGGCGACACCGCAACGCCGATCGCGATGAAGAACGTCAGCAGCATCAGCAGCTGAAAGAGGCTGCCGAAGGTTTTGGCGGACCAGGTAAAACCGACATCGATCACCTGCGCAACGGTATCCGGCGCCATCGCCGAGGCCGCCAGAAAGATCAGGATGAAACCGATGGTCAAGACAAGTACGACGGGATCGCCAAAGCGGCCACCCTGCGTCGATGGCACGTTGGTGTCGGAGGTCATATCAGGGAGAGGGTTCTTTAGGCATGAAGCGCGCCACACTACCGACCTTAGTCGTAGATCGCAAATTCATTATCGCGCTACGGAGAGGAAAACTGACGCTGGCGACGCGGCCCCGTGGTGATCCATGATCCGATCGGCCGGTAAACCATTCGATCTACACCGAAATGCCAATGGTGGCCGCCTTCGTATCGGCTCTACTCTCAAGAGGGATTTCGCCGATGGAGGAATACGGCCCATGAAAAGCACACCGTTCATCACCGACAGTTTGCTGCAACGTTGTCGCAGAGAGCAGGCCAACCAGTTTCAGCGTTCGCGCCAGAGCTACGATCCAGCCTCGCTTCATGATCGCAAGGAGCTTTCGCTGCTGGTCGAGGAAGCGATCCGGGAAGGGGAAAACTACACATCGATCGTACGCGGTCATGAGAACATCGGCCTGACCGAATCGGATCTGCAGAGCCTCATCGGCCCCGAAAACGCCATTCGCGAGCGCATCGACCGATTCCGACAGATTTGACCAAGCTCCCGCTCAGCTATCGCAGTGACGCCGATATCGCTCAGATTCGGCGTCCAGCGTTACGCGCTCATTGACCTTGCTATAGTAGAAAGGCAGCGCGCCTTGGTCCTGACCGACGACCTGATACAGCCCGCACACACCGTAGCCTTTCTGAACTTCTTTGGTTGCCTGCAACTCGATGTCGCCCTCGACATCGAGTTGCCGCAGAATCAACGACTCGATGTCATCATCGACCTGGCTGTCCAAGACGGCCTGCCCGCCGAAGATGATGGCGAAAGCCACCAGAATGGCGACGACGGGAATGTAGAGGTTGTGCATGTAGAATCGTTATCTGGCAGAAAGAGGATACGCGATGATAACGGATGCCGAATCTCTTCGCACAGGGGCAAGGTCGCGTTCGGCAGATAAGATCTGGCGGATTGCGCCAACCGTCAATTATGTAATAACATAACAAAATTAACCAAAAGGAGCTTCCCCATGAAAGAAGGCATCCACCCCGCCTATCGTCAGGTCATCTTCCACGACACCAGCGTCAACGAGTATTTCAAGATCGGCTCGACCATGACGTCGGATGAAACCATCGAGTGGGAAGACGGCAACACCTACCCTCTCGTTCAACTGGACATTTCCTCGGCGTCGCACCCGTTCTACACCGGCAAGCAGCGCGAAGTCGGCACCGAAGGCCGTGCCGCACAGTTCAAGCGTCGTTTCGGCAGTATCGCAGCGCGCCGCAACAGCTGAAGCGGGATTCACGAAAGCGAGAGCGAAACCCACGACAACGCGCCGGCATCATCGATGCCGGCGCGTTTCGTTTGGAACTTATTTATTGACGCGCAAAAACACCAAGGCCCGCGTTAGCGGGCCTTGGTGCTGGAATCTCTATCGCCCTGGGGCGAAGGATCTACCGAAAGTCTTAGAGCGGCTTGATGTTAGCAGCCTGAAGACCTTTTTTGCCCTGAGTGACGTCGAAAGAAACTTCCTGACCGTCCTGCAGAGACTTGAAGCCGTCGGCTTGGATCTCGGAGAAGTGTGCGAACAGGTCATCGCCACCGTCTGCCGGAGAAATGAAGCCAAAGCCTTTAGTGTCGTTGAACCACTTAACTGTGCCAGTTGCCATGTTACGAATTCCTTTAATGCGCTTAACGCTTAATTACGATTGCCGGGTGCTACCCGATATAGTGGGTAAAACAAGGGGATATAACCAGGCTACCGAATGATTCGAGTGCAACTGACAATATGCGACTTGCTAACCAACTAGGCATTCAGTTTGCTCTCTCACCGGCAGCGAGTCAACCCCCGTGTTCATCGAAAAGCTAAAAACTTTCCATCCGATCGGCAGACCGGATTTTGCCCACACAGAGATCATAGCCTCTCTTCCCTGGTTTCGCAGCCTGCATGCCGATCTCCCCCGCCCTGCCAGGCGCGATCGATAGCTTGGGAGGTCGCGTACCGCGCTGGCGCCCGCCTGGCGCTACGCCCGCAACGACGCTCGCCTTGGGCGATATCCGCCTTTCAGCCACCGGATGCGGTGCCCAAACCAGGCCAGTGCGGTTTTGCCGACCAGCACCACACCGAAAACGATCAGCATCATCAGCACTACCTTGCGGAAGGCCTCGGCATCCATTCGCTGGCGCACGATGCCGCCAAGCCGGGTGCCGACGTAAACCGGCACCAACCCCGCCAGCGACATCCAGATCGATTCGACCGTCATCAGGCCAAGCTTCGCCAGGCCCAGCGCCATGATCAGGCTCGATAAGGTGAAGGAGATATTGATCGCCTGGAAGTGAGCTCGCGCGGTCAGATAGATAGGAATAGAAAGTGTGTGCCGCGCCTCAGGAGCTGGCAATCCTGCCCTTGCCGGCCCCCCCGCCAACGCTAGCCTGACAAGATCGATGTTTCGGAGAGCGTTTTAAGCGCAAGCAGATCCTGGCGAACCCAATCGGTATCCCGCTCGAATGTTGCCTCGTCCATGCCGGGTCGTCGGAAGAGGGTCAGCTGAACTTCCGCCCCGCCATCGTTGGCGATGATCCGCAACGGCACGTAGACCACCTCGCCCGACGCCAGCTCGACCCAATGATCCATGACGCCGTAAGGATTGTGGCCCGTAAAACGAATCAGGACGGATCCTTCTGGCCCCTTCGCCAGCCAACGCTCGCCCTGTTGGCTGAGCCGGGATTGGCTGAGCCCGGAAGCCCATAGAGGAAAGGCCTCCGGCCGCCAGAAGGCTTCATAGACAGACTGCCACGGGCACTCGACCGTGAGGCTGATCGTGATGGCGTCGTGCATGCGTTCACCTCTCGTTTCTGATTTTCCCCTAGCCTACTGACCGTCACTCTTGATGCGCCGAACCGACATCCGTCATGAAATCCTCCTGCCCAAAGTTGTCGGCCAGAAAATCGATCAGCGTACGTACCGCCGGCAACAAGCCGCGTCGCGAGGGGAATACCGCCTGCACCACGCCGTCGCGTGGCGCCCAGTCCGGCAGCACATCGACGAGCCGGCCCTTGGCGATATCGGGCCCGGCCACCAGCATCGGCAGTTGCACGATCCCGAGCCCCGCCAGCGCCGCGCGTCGCAACGTCACCAGATCATCGGTAACCAGTCGTGGCCGGTGATCGATACGCGTACTCACCTCATCCGGCCCCTCCAGACACCAAGTATGACTCGCGCCCGGCCGTTCCCAATCGAGCGACGGCAAGCCGTTGAGATCCCCCGGCACGCTCGGTTGGGAGAAACGCTCGAACAGCGCCGGTGACGCCATCAGACGCTGCGGGCTGCGCGACAGCAGGCGCTGGCTGAGGTCGCTGTCCTCGATCGGCGGAAATCTCACCCGAATGGCCAGGTCGAACCCTTCACGCACCACATCGACCCGCCGACCGCTCGCCTCCAGCTCGATTCGAACCTGCGGATGCATCGCCATGAACTGGGTGAGCAGGTCCCCGACGATAAAGCACAGCAAGCCCGGCGGGCAGCTAACGCGCACCAGGCCCTGGGGCTCGGCGATCGAACGGTCGATCGTCTCCTGTGCCGCCTCGGCCTCCACCACCATGGCCGCACAGTGATCGTAATAGGCACGCCCCAGATCGGTAACGGCGAGACTACGCGTACTGCGATGAATCAAGCGTACGCCGATACGGGTTTCGAGTTCGGCCACGCGCCGGCTCAGCTTGGACTTCGGCACCCCGATCGCCCGGCTCGCCGGGGCGAAGCCACCGTGTTCGACCACCTGGACGAAGTAGTAGAGATCGTTGAGATCCTGCATGTCCACGCTCCCTGAACAGATCGTTCCTGAATGAGATCGTTCTATATATAAGACGCAGCGTTGATCTATTGCCATCTTATCGCCCCTTCGTCCTGTCAATAAGCTCTATTCATCAATCAAAGCCGAGCGATCGGCGGGAGGGCAGAATGAAAAACATCACGGGTATCTACTCCGCGCCTCGCGCCCACTGGGTCGGCAACGGCTTCCCCGTGCGCTCGCTGTTCACCTACGACCGCATGGGCGCGCATCACGTCACGCCGTTTCTGATGCTCGACTACGCCGGGCCGAAGGACTTCACCCCGGCGACCAAGCCACGCGGCGTCGGCGCGCATCCGCATCGCGGCTTCGAGACCGTGACCCTCGTCTACGAAGGCGAAGTCGAGCATCGGGATTCCACCGGCAACGGCGGCATCATCGGCCCGGGAGACGTGCAGTGGATGACGGCTGGCAACGGCATCGTCCATGAGGAGTTTCACTCCCCGGCCTTCACCGAGCGCGGCGGGCGTTTCGAAGTCGTTCAGCTGTGGGTGAATCTGGCGGCCACGAACAAATCGGTTCCCCCTGGCTATCAGTCGCTCAAGGCCGCGGAGATACCGCGCGTCGAACTGGCCGAAGGCGCCGGTCAACTCGCGGTGATCGCCGGGGAATACGCCGGCGCGAGCGGCCCGGCACAGACCTTCAGCCCGATAAACGTGTGGGATCTGCGTCTGAACCAGGGCGGCTCTACCACGCTCGGCGTGCCGGAAGGCCACACCACGATGATCGTCGTGCTCAGCGGCGCCGTGCAGCTCAACGGCACCGAGATCGCCCGGGATGCCGAGCTTGCCCTGTTTGAGCGAGCGGGCCGCGAGATCCGGATCGAAGCCAATAACGCAGCCAAGCTGCTGGTGCTGACCGGCGAGCCGATCGATGAGCCTGTCGTCGGGTACGGACCGTTCGTCATGAACTCTAGCGAAGAGATCGAAGATTCGATGCGCCGGTTCCAGGCCGGGCAGTTTCAAGCAGAACAAGTCGACACGGCGTCGTGAAGGATTCGAGCGATGCCGGGACGATCTGGACTTGCCAGTATCGCTTGATGCCCAGCGGAATACCGAGCCTGGTATTCCGCTCTTTCCCAAGATAGAAGGAGATGCGTGATGGCCTATTCCTACCAGAGACTCGACAAGAACGACGTCGCCGTGCTGATGATCGATCATCAGGCCGGCCTGCTATCGCTGGTTCGCGACTTCGGCCCCGACGAGTTCAAGAACAACGTGATGGCGCTTGCCGACATCGCCGAGTTCTTCAACCTGCCGACGATTCTCACCACCAGCTTCGAGGACGGCCCCAACGGCCCGCTGGTGCCGGAACTGAAAGAGAAATTCCCCGACGCGCCCTACATCGCCCGTCCCGGCCAGATCAACGCCTGGGATAACGAAGACTTCATCCAGGCAGTGAAGGACACCGGCAAGAAACAGTTGCTGATCGCCGGCGTGGTGACCGATGTCTGCGTCGCCTTCCCGGCACTGGCCGCGCGTGAAGCGGGCTACGACGTCTTCGTGGTCACCGATGCTTCGGGCACCTTCAATACGACCGTGCGCGACGCCGCATGGAGCCGCATGTCTCAGGCCGGTGTCCAGTTGATGAACTGGTTCTCGGTCGCTGGCGAACTGCATCGCGACTGGCGTAACGACATCGAAGGCTTTGGCGGTATTCTCACCCGACACCTGCCCCACTACTCGAACCTGATTCAGAGCCGCGACGCGACGCTGAAAAGCTAAACGACAAACACATCAGCGCTGCCGCCGCCGACACACTCGGCGGCGGCAGCCTTTTTGCGCGTGGGTTTCACGCCCAGGAGGCCTTGCGAGAGCAGCCCGGTTTGCACCGCAGGGAACGAGACGACAGGCCACGTTGGCGCTCGACCCTGGACATTCGCCCACCGGACCGCACGGCGCCGACTACGCCAGCGCGGTCTTGCCCACCAGCACCACGCCGAAGACGATCAGCATCATGAGAACCACCTTGCGGAAGGACTCGGCGCCCATCCGCTGGCGCACGGCCCCGCCAAGCCGGGTGCCGAGATAGACCGGCACCAGCCCCGCCAGCGAAATCCAGATCGAATCCGCCGTCATCAGGCCAAGCTTCGCCAGCCCCAGCGCCATGATCAGGCTCGACAGCGTGAACGAGATATTGATCGCCTGGATGAACCGCTTCGGATCGAGCCGCAGCGCCAACAGGAACGGCAGAATTGGCATCACCTGCGACCCGGTCGTGCCGTTCACCAGTCCCGTCAGGAATCCCGAGACCGGTGCCAGCTTGCGCCCCAACCGATCCGATAACGGCCGCCCCGGGCGAAACAGCGTGAACGCCCCGTAGACGATCAGCACGACGCCGAGTATTGCCCCGGCCACGAGACTATCGATGAGATCCAGCACGGCGAGGCCGAGCAGCAGGCCGGGAACGGTCGCCAGGAACATCGGCCAGAAGCGCCGCAGCGTCTCGCCGAAGTGCCCCGCCTGCCGCATCACGATGAGGTTGCTGACCAGCGAAGGGATGATCACCAGCGGCATCCCCGACTTCAGCCCCAGGCCCAGCGCCAGGATGGGCAGCGCGGAGGTCGAGAAGCCGAGGCCAGTGGCACCCTTGACGAAGGCCGCCACCAGATAGGCAAAGGCGATGATCGCGATCGTTTCGAAATTCACGAGCGTTGCGACATTGACGACGCATCCCTGCAGGCGGAGGACTGAATGGCCGATTGGGCAGAGAGTGTGCGCCGCGCCTCGTGGGCTGACAATTTGACCAATGCCGAATTGCCCGCTTCAGGGGAAGACTTTTTCGAATCGCGCCATGATCGCTGCGCCATCGAAAGCCCGCCCTCCCCTCCGGGAACATCCGCTGCAGGATCGTTCAAGACTCGTCGCCTTCGGCGCTCTAGCCTGTCGATCCCACCGAAATCGGGTCATCGATGAGGCAGAGAGATGGAGATCGTTCTGTACGCGTTCACCGTGATGTACACCCCCGGCCCGGTGAACCTGCTGAGCCTGAATGAAGGGCTGAGCGCTCCGCTCAGGGAGACGCGGGGGTTCTTCGCCGGCGTGGCACTGGCGATCTTCTGCTGGTTCGCCGTGATCGGTTTCGCGGGCCTGATCCTGATCGTCCGGGACCTGATCCCCTACATCGCGCTGGCCGGCAGCGCCTATATTCTCTACTTGGCGTTCAAGGTATTCACATCGACCCCGACGGCGGCCGGGGATCGGGACGGGCTCCGTTCCGGGCGGCTGAGCTTCGGCAATGGATTCTTCATGGAACTGCTCAACCCGAAGAACTCACTCGTCGTCATCCCGATCACTACGGTGATGTTCCCGGGCCGGGAAATCACCGGCGCGGCGTTGATCGGCTGTTCGGCGCTCATCGCGCTGGGCGGCGGCGGCGCTCCCGCGCTCTACTTCTGGGCTGGCAAGATCGTTGGCAAGCAAATCCATCAACCGAGATACTTTCGTCTCTGCAACCGGATCATGGCGATGCTGCTCGTCGTGGTCGCAGTGATAATGTTCTTCGATTACGTTGTCGTACCGCTGCTATGACAGGAACCGCCATGTCCGATAACAGTGCCGACTGGTGCATCGTGGGCTCGCCTTCTCGCATCGAGCGCCTGGAGGCGCGCTTTCGGGGTCATGCCTACGATACCCACCGCCACGACACCTTCGCCATCGGCATCACGCTGGATGGGGTGCAGAGCTTCCACTACCGGCGCGACTATCGGCACAGCCTGCCCGGCACCGTCATGGTGCTCCACCCGGACGAGGCCCATGATGGCCACGCCGGCGACGAGCGCGGGTTTCGCTACCGCATGCTCTACATCGCCCCGGCGCTGATCCAGACCGCGCTGGGCGGCAAGGCCCTGCCCCACATTGCCGGCGGCCTGTCGACGGACCCGCGATTGAGAGAGGCCGTCCGCTTTCTCCTGACCTCGGTCGAGGCGCCTCTGGATGCGCTCGAGGAGGAGAACGGCATTGCCGACCTGGCCGCCGTGCTGGAAGCCAACAGCGATACCCGGATCGCCCGCTCGCGAGCGACACCCGACTACCGCGCGGCGAGCCGGGTTCGGGACTATCTCGATGCCCACACTCACGAGGGCGTGACGCTGGACGATCTCGAGTCGATCTCCGGCCAGGAGCGCTGGACGCTCTCCCGCGACTTCCGCGCGCTGTTCGGCACCAGCCCCTATCGCTACCTCACGCTACGCCGGCTGGATGTCGTCAGGCAGTGCATCACCGCCGGTATCAGCCTGAGCGAAGCGGCGCTCTCGGCGGGATTCGCCGACCAGAGCCACATGACCCGCGCCTTCGGTCGCGCCTTGGGCATGACGCCCTCGCGGTGGCGATCGCTGCTGCGGCGGGGTTGAGGTGTTGGCCAAGCTCTGACTGAAAAATTGATGCGCGATAGCCAGACAAGGAAAGAATCGGCGAAAAGCCGGTCGGGCGACGCATTGGTTTTACGCGGCTAATGTTGATATTCCGGCGGCGCTGATATTGCCCAGCAGATGCAACAATACCTGCAAAGCTCATAAATCGAAGATTAAGACATTTCCAATTTAGCAGCGCCTGGATGTATCCAAACAGCTTTCTCATAGAGTCCGGATAGTAACTGCAAATCTTCCCTAAGATATTCGAACACTTCAGCCGGAGACCACTCGGATCCGCCCATAAAAGGTAACCCAATCGATCTCAGCTTGTCGAAAATGCTAGCTTTTTCCAAATCATCTTGAGTATTGAGCTTATAGAGTCCGTCAGTTGCATCAAGCTTGAATCCCAACGCCATTATCGCCGCACCAATCGACGGCTCTTTGACCACGACATAAACATCATCAAGGTCAGCTTTTTTTACGTAGCTTAACGTAGAAGCTTTAGCCATTTATCAAAACCGTAAAACGCAACACTAAAATCATCATTTTAAGCACCACACATCCTCTTACAACCATTAAAAACTTGCCTTTCAACTCACATCGACTTACAAATCAAAAATAAGACACGGCGGATGCAGGCTAATCCGTGGGTTACGCTTCTACCTCTGTCGAACTCGGGTTTCGGAGGCGACGAGGACGCCCTCGACATCGTCTTCGCAAGCTTCATGCCGACAAGGCATGTGACAAATGCGGTTCCGATATCCACTACGCCATGACGTTGATCGGTTGTTCGCTGATCTGCTTTAACCAGCCATAGGGACGGCTTTAAACACGGTCTAAAAGTAAAATTGCAAGACTTTCCCAGATCAAGGAAGTTTAACCTTGAGCCCATCTGCAATTTGACATGCTATGTAATACACATCACTAAGTGCTCTGGCAAACTCTGGATCTGAAACATCATATTCTTTTCCTGCATATACTCCCAACGTAAGCTTATGCAGCCTGGACTTGTCACTTTCATCCCCATCAACTACAGCTTGCACATAATTCAACTGAGCTTCGATATCTGCATGCATTGGACTGCCAGGAACTTCAGCTTTTCGTGTAGCCAAGACTGATTTAGCCCGAGCTATATAATCATTAATCTCCATGCTAACGCACCCCAATGTTCGAGCTATTTGTAAAATATTGCAAACCGCCACCAGGGGCTGGGTAAGTCACACCTTTAACAGACCAGAAGTCATCCGCGGGCGCCGCTATACTTCTAAGAACCTGCCCCTTCTCATTGGCAATATAACTATTCAGCTGTTTAGGAACAACCGTACCTGTCGCCCGATGGTCGCCCATAGGATTAATTCCAAGTTTCTCTGGCGTAATATCAGGCGTTTTGCTATACCATTTTCCTTGAGGCGCACCTGGAGTTTGGTACTGCCACAGACTCTTTCCACGATTCAATGTTTCAATACGGACATCCTTCGTGAGGTCGACCCCGTTAAGATAACTCCTCGCATCGGCCTTTGAAATTCCTTGCGATTCAAAATAATCAAGCGCTATCCTTTTATTTCCCCTGATATTGATATCTTTGTTTAAATCGCCGGTCCTATTGAACCTCTCATTCAAATAGGCTCTCCGAGACGAGGTTTGTTGTAAAGTGCTTGTATGAGATTTCGGGTTAGCCCAAAGTGAAATCCTCTGCGCGCCCTTCGCTCCCGCGAGACCACCGACAAAAGCTCCTCCGAGCGTCATTAGTTTCTGGCCGTCAGAGCCTGCCCCGTACAGCTCACCCCCTAGCCAGTTCCCCCCCGCTCCTCCGCCCAATCCCCCCAGCAAACCCAAAGTGACAACAGCTGGGCTAGCGAGGACCAAGGCAGAAGCGATACCGACACCGGCTATCGTCCATTCCAGCCATACCGGTACCTCGGGATTGATTTCGTCGGTTTGAACAGTCTTACCGCCGATACGAACGTTCGACGAACCACTGCTGATTTTTCCGTCACAAGCCGTCCTGTCACCCACTCTCGCCGCAGGATAGCCATTGATACGCACCCCGACGGATCCCTCGGCGATGACCTTTCGCCCATGGTCATGCTTGCTGCAGTCTACGTAGTCTGCATGCGCTCTTGCAGCTGGGACGCCATTGATGCGCACGTTTGGTGAAGCCGACGAGATCATGCCCGATTCGTTGGTGAACCCGCTCAAGCTCCCGATAACCTGACCAATACCGGCGCCGGCGCTGGCACTCGCTCCGACGATGGCAACCGCCGCCAAGCCACCCGTGCCAGCAATGGCGATTCCAGCCAATGCGACGCCAGCCCCGATCGCCAGGCCGGTCAGCAAGCCACCCATGGCGGATGTATGAGAAATTGGATCATGGAGTCGCGCCGCAGCCGCTGTCATGATGGAGCCTCTTCGTCCTCGCTCCCCTCAATATCCTCAGCGCTTTCTTCGCCTCCATCGCGTAACTCGATACTGGCCAGAAAGTCCTCAAATCGTTGTTTCTCGTCGGATGTTAATCCGGTCGGGTTCGCGCTCGTGGCGATGAACTGAACGAGTAGAGGCGTTTGTCGTTCATCCTCTGTCAGTAGCAAAACCTGATCCTGGTGAACCAACGTGCCCTGCTGCCGACGGCTGAATTGCATGCGTCGTGCGGGAACTGACGCGATGTCCAACTCATAGAGAGGCTTCGTGAAAGTGGGGTCAGCACTCTCCGTGAGTTGCTTTAAAACCTGCTGGGCAAGCGATTCCAGCGTCTGATCTGATGGAACCGGTGCTCTCCCAATCACGATCGAGAAACCTGGGCCATTTAGATTGTCACTCAGCACATGCCAAGTACCATCTTGCATCCCCTCGGGGCGCTCGAAGCTCAACTCGTTGGCATGAAATCTCGGCGGGGGGCCTGGATCGGGGATCTCCTCTTCTTCAAGGACAGTGCGATCTTCCTCTTCTCTCTCCAGATCTTTACGCTTATGAAGGTTATCGAAGATGCTGCTGCGGTCTTGCATGATGGTTCCTCATTAGGCCAGATCAATAGAAGAGGCGTTGACCTTGAACGACTTGGCGTCGACTTGAATATCACCTCCCTTGGTCATCGTGATCTTGCTGGCCCCGGCCTGCAGGGAGATTTCTTCAGCGGCAACGAGGGTAACTTTCCCCTGGGCAACATTGAGTGTGTAGTTCCCCTCAGCGAGTTGAACCGTTTTGTCTTTCTTGATGTCTTCGAATTCGCTGCCATCAACCTGGTGCTGCTCGTCGGCTTCTACGGTGATGTTAAGCACTCGCTCAGAGTGTAAATGCACCAACTCATCACCAAGCGTGTCTTTCATCATCAACCAGGACGCATTATCAGCAGTACCGCCTTTCGTCGATCGAGACATGATGCCACTGATGGAACTATCGCCTGACCAGGGGGCACCATTAACCCCATTGTAGACGGTACCGGTCACGATCGGGCGGTCAGGATCTCCGTCCAAAAACTGAACGATGACTTCCTCGCCAATGCGGGGGATGCGAACGAAGCCGTGCCCCTGGCCGGCGCCGACACTCGATACCCGAAGCCAGCAAGAACTCTTATCGTCGCCGGTAGCATAGCGATCCCAATGGAAACGGACCTTCACGCGATAGAGCTCGTCGGTGAATATCTCCTCCCCCTCGGGGCCGACAACGGTAGCGGTCTGAGGACCGTTGATGACAGGCTCTGGCGTGTCGTAAGTCGATCTGAAAGGGATCTTTAGACGGATGCAGGTAAACGCATTCGAGTAACTGGCAGGCATCGAGTTCGCCTGACCAAAGTTGTTGCGTCCGTAATGCTGGATACTCGTGACCAGAAACTGCCGTTCTTCTGCGGGGTCCCGTTCATGATCGTAGTGGCCTTCCAGTTGGAACCACCGCCCTAGTTGCAAAGCACGAGCATTCCCCTGGCCTTGGAAAACTTTCGCCTTGGCTTCAAGCATTTCGAGATGCTGTCGGGCTAGCCGTTCGCCCTGGTCCTTTCCTGAGTAGCGATACTCACCCGGGTAATCGAAGACGTCTAGGGCACCGGCATCGTCGTCCCCCTGTTCCATGATCGATCGCAACGAGACCGAACTATCGAGACCCGGCTGCTTGTAGTCGAAGGTTTTGAGCGAGACCCGTGTGGGCTGCACCGTCCGTGTCGCAGACCATTGCGTGACCGAATCCTCGGTTTCATTGACCTGGGCACGGTGGAATCGGATTTGAGGCTGTTGTTCGAGCCGGGGCAGATCGATGCTGGAATCCGTGATGATCAGCTTGTGGCCATCAGCAGACTGCTCGAAGAAGTAGAACAGACCGCTACGCTCGATCAGGCGTTGAACGAACTGCAGGTCCGACTCACGATACTGCACGCAGTAGGATCGCGTGGGCAACGGATTGCGCAGCTGAAATTCGAAGACCGGTAGCGGGCCATATTCACTGAATACCCGACGGATGATCTCTTCGACGCTGACATCTTGGAAAATGCGAGAATTGGTCCTCTGGGCGAGCCAATACATCCACGGCCTGAGCGTTACCGAATAACGCGCGAGACCTTCATCCGCCCCTCGGCTCGAAACGCTGGCAGCATAACCAGAAATATAGCGCGGCTCTGGCCCCGAGGTTTCAATCTCCAACTGCAAGGGTTGAGCGCTGAATTGTTTGAGCTCGATGTAAGCATTCTCTGACAAAAGTTGTAAGTCATATCGATACAGCTGTGAGAAATTTTCCTCTCCTTGAAAAGAATCCACCTTCAACCCGTAAGCATCGGGTAGTGAACTGTTAAGCTTGATCAGTCGGCGGTGCTGCGGATCGAGAAGCCCAGCGGCCTCGTCAATTACACTTTGTGGGTCCATGTTCAAGGCTCTGTTACTTGGATTACATTAAGTGACAGGGAAGGCGAGTATACACAGTGTAACTATAACTCATACTCGACTACCCTATCTGATATCCGCCGCCCAAAACAGGCCCGAGTACATGACAGTTACCAGAGCGCAACTCGAAGCTGCTGGCGAGCAACTGGATCAGAACATGGAGTACATCTCCATCCTGACGAAAGAACACTTCGATTCAGTGATGTGCGAGATACCACTCAACCGCACTCCCGTCTCTGCGGCCATGGAGCCTCCCTCGCCTTTGCAGAGCAGGCCCAGTGCGCCTGAATGGTTGGCCAGCAACGTAGTGGAACCGCTATATAACAGCTCCTGGGCACTGCCAGCAGGCCTCGGGGCACGCGATTTTTACCGAGACGTGTATCGCCCGGCTAGCATGCTGAACGGCCTGTTCACTGAGGTTTATGAAAAAACAACCCGAGGCCAAACCTACGTCATCATTAAGGGTGATCGAGCTCAGCGCACGTTACTAACCGGGACGCGCTACCGAGCTGATAATCCAAAGATCATAGAAGCGGGAATCGGTAGAGACGGGACTGCAGCGGCAAAACCGACAATCTGGGGAGGAATGAAGGTTGCCTTGTTCATCGGTGTAGCCCTCGAGGTTTTCCTGTGGCTAGTCGAAGATGACCACTCTTTCTCCGATCTGATAGGAGGAATTATCACCGAGGTAGGAAAGGGAGCCGTAGCTGCGGGACTCGCCACATTTTTCTACGGCTTTGCTGCTGGTACTGCAACCTTTGCGTTTGCTCCTATCGCGACTTTTGTCTTTGTCGGAGCTGCGGTGGGTTGGGGGCTCAACATACTGGATAATGAATTTCAGTTGAAAGACAAAGTTCGCGCGGGCACAGCTGCAGTGCTTGAATGGATGGAGTACAACACTGGCCCATTAGGCCATTGGACTGCGGAGCAGTTCGATGACCTGTCGCAGAATTTAGATGAAGTGATGGCTCATATGCGTAGGGGACTCGCAGCCAGTGTACGCCAATCTGATGAAAGGCTGGAGACACTAATTGAGAAAAGCGGGGACGCTGGAGTTCTAGGGCGAGCGGCATATTCGCGACAAATACAGTCCGAAGCGATGTCAAACAGTGTCATGAGACTTCTAAAAAATATGATGGGAAACTGATTGATGTTTTTCAAGCAAAATAGCTCGGGACATTCCCTGCAGCAAAGATTTGATGCAAAAAAAAGATCGAGAACCATACTTGAAGCTGTAGCCGCGCTAATAATGGCATTGTTTTGCTTTGTTGTCGGTGTATTAATTTTTCCTCGCGCAGCCTATTCTTTAATCGAACTATTGACTCAAAAATCGGTCGTCAATATTAACTATGGTGCACTCTTTTTGCTTGGCGGAGTACCTGGAAGCTATTTTCTTGGAATGGCGGGTTGGTCGACATTGTTCTATAGACGGGTTCTGGTTCCATCTGAGATGAAACCTTTCTTCGCTAAAACGCTCAAATGGTCCGTAGCGTTGAGTCTGATTTGTTCCCTCGGTGTCGGAGGTACGTTGTCGCTCCTGACAGTCCCCCTCATTTGGCACGGGGGATACTCTCACTGTTCGGAGATGACAGAAGGGTCTGGCTGGGATTCCTACTGGGTGAAAGACAAAACTCTCTGCACCAGCAGCCGTTGAATATGGATCAGATCTGTCGAAGGCCTCCAACCCGTCCCGCTGCTCCTGCAACGTCAGAACTTCTGAAGTAGGTGGAGCAACAAGGCATCGCTAACGTGGGACCGCGCTTTCACTGTCAACTTAAAGTCGTTTGATTCTCTATTAAGCGCCTGCTAGCTTGAGCAGCAGTCTTAACTCCATCTAATTTCCCGATAGCGCCGCGTCAGAATGGGAAAGCTAACTGGTGACCGAAGCAGGACTAGAAAAAGCGCCTAGGCATATGTTTTATATAGAGAAATTAAATAGGTTGAAGGAAATATATGCCATTTCATATGCCATGGTAATGCAATCGGAGGGCCTCCCTCCATATTGAATACATTTGTCCCCTTAAGGCGGCCCACGCTAGAACCGCTTATCGATTGGGTGAGCCTGCCTCCCATATCTGAAAGGGTGTAGTCTCTCCACTGTTGATTTCGAGCAAGACTGCGCATTAGGCCCCAGCCCCTCAGCTGTCTGTTTTGCAAACTTGGTCCGCCCCCCCCTCGCTTCCGAAAACAGTTCTCCGACATACCCATTTCTAACGAGTGAGCCACTAATGCTAGTTGTTGATATCTTCGCGGAAGGTAGCGTGAACTAAATCCAGTTAAATACAAAAAGATCAAAATTTTGAAAATATTAATTCACACAAGAGCCTTCATATCAAAATACAGCGCCTTTAAATGAGAAGACCCCATATCAAGTATCGGTTCATACATGAACGAATTTAAGTGGATGTTCTCGGGCGTCATAAGATTCACTTGATCCAACTTCTCAATCTCTTCCAGTGTTCCAGCTTCGGCCCTTGCATACTCATTCAAGAGTTCTATAGTTTGATTTTTAGTAATACCATCAACCCAAGCTTGGTTGTTGATGCGGCTGATCATGTGTCTTTCTGCAAGTAGGCGTATAGCGATTGACAAAACAATTTTCTTCTCTAATTCAACATGTTCACCATCCTCCACGGAAATCGAGTCAGCCTCCTGCAAAATAACATCAATTACTGGCCGATCGGGAGGAGACAATATCAATTCCGTTTTACCAGTCAATATTTTTTTATAAATTTGACATAGATCATCAAGGGTGATGGTGCCTGTACCCTTCTTAATGTGAAGAAGTGAAGTTAGTACCTGGTAGTCGTTATCATGACCACAATATTCCGCAAGATTACGGACAAAAGGAATGGCCGATATGCAACATGAATAATTTTGAAGATTATTCCTCCAAAAAATGAACGGATTGTTCTGATACCTTTCTTGTTCTAACTTTATATCTCTACCTTTTTTCAAGGCTGTGAGTTTACATTCGCGCCTCAGATTTAGCCTTCCACTCACACTACGATAGAAGTCGAAATTATGCGATAAAAAAATGCAATAAAAAACTCCTGAACGAACTATGTCTTTTAAATATTCTATTATCGCGTATTTATTTTTATAATCAAATGAGTCCGCAATATCATCTACTAAAAGAATTGTTGGCCTCCCAAGACTTTGCCTAGAATGAATTTCAAAGAGAATATTCAAGATATAAAGCGCACGTTTTTCACCTTGACTAAGCACTTTCAACAAAGAGTCTCGGAGAACATCGCCTTCTCGGTCACCGTCAGAAAAGTTGAAAGCAATAGAAGGCTTGATCCCTTTTAGGATTACATCCTCTTGGTTTGATACAGACATTTTGAAAGGCACGTAAAATCGCTTATTGAAAGTTGCAACAACTTGCTCCCAAAGGGTCCGCTCTTCCCGTGCTTGCTTTACAGCTCTATCTATAGTTGATTTGCTTGCCGTGTATTGAATCAAGAACTGATCATAGAGATCTTGTTGGGTAGCAAGATAGGCAACCCAAACGTTTTTTTGAAATTCTTTAAAGTTTTTCAGCTCAGGCAGGATTTCCTTGTTATCATATAGATAATCTCGAAATTTCCTTAAATCAGCATTCTGAATCTTCTTATCGATCGCATCAAATTTTGCTGCAAGATCTTTATCCGCAAAAATCTTTTGCCGCTCACTCTCAACTTTTTGTTTTAGCTGATCTGAAGAAGTTATCTCTTCCTTACCATCCTTAGTGTGCAGATTTACGCTGTGCCTTGCCGCAAAAAAACCGTTATCAACAAGCTGTTTGTTTATAGCACTAGCGCTGTAATGGTTGAATTGCTTACTAAGGACATCTGACTTGGAAACCAGATCATCATAGCGCTGTATATACTCTTCTAGTTGATCCTTGATCGCTCCCGACTCAAGCAATGCGAGTGTTTTATCATTGAAGATCTCAGCATAAACTAAGTCGGCAAGATTGCTACTGCGAGCTTGATCAATATCATCCTTCAGCGAATCCAGTAGATCAGTAATATTACTCGAACCGAATACCTTTAAGAGTTCAGTCTCCGGCGTAACTGTACGACCAGTCAAGCCTGAAAGTTGTTTTAACTTGCCTAATAATGCTGAAAGCTTATCAGAGATTTGCTTCAGAGCATCATCATATTGTTGCTTTATTTCAGAATTCACTAGCAAAAGCGAGGTTTGTTCGGAAGAGAATTCCTGATTATAGGGCTCTACAACAAAGATAGAATCCGCTGAGATGCTCACCCCATCATCATCCGTGAGCATCCTTGTTGTGGGTCTGTCAGGAAAGATAAGATCTTCTGAGTCTCTGCCCTTAGCGTGATCATCAAAAGTCTTTGACAACGAAGTCTTCATGAAGCCGTTTGGCGCATAGATCGCGTATCCACTGCTATTAGTGAAGTCAAAACAATACTTCAACTCACCTATCCCGTAGCAGTTGCTTAAACTCACATCCAACTTCATATCACCATCCTTAAAATTATTTATAGAATTATTCGACGGGACTGACTTCTGTTAATGTTATTATCTTAAAAGGAGCCGACGTGGGCTAGATAAACTGTAGTAGATCTAGACTGCTAAAGCACAAACGATAGACGTCAGTCGACACCTCTTTACGAACGCAACTCTTTTCTTGTAATCTGAGACGAGCTATTAATCAATAGCTCTGGAACTAGAGCTATCCGAGGGCTTTTGGAAACCCTCGGACTGTACCTGCCGGTCACTGTACTAATCACCTTTTTTGTGCTTGTGGGGTTTGAGTGATGGCGTGTTCCCGGGAGTGCCTTTGTTGTCACGTTGACGCTTATCTGGCTCTCCTGTCGATTTAGCAGTTCTTTTAGGTCCTGGCTTAATTCCCATGCCTCTCTCCTTAATTAAAACTATTAAATGCTCAGCGGTAAGTGAAGCCACTTTCTAATGAGAGAGAAACTCCCACCCCTCTCCACCAAGCCGCTCTGAGCCGGAACGCGGAAGACTTCTAAGGTGCTATTAAGAACACCTTCCGTATCAATCTGCCACAATCAGTTTCACTTCTCTATCTAACTCGCCCCGCCTTTAGTCGAGTACGCTACAAAATGCATCATTCCGCATCGTTTTTTTAGGTGGCAAATCGTCCCACCGGCCCAGCAACGGCGCGGCTTGGCGCCCTCTGCAACTCTGCATCAAAACCGACCCATTTAGCGCGCAGGCGGGGCGGGGAGTCGACAGCGCGCCGGCAGGTTGCGGCGAGATAAGGGCAGGATGGTGGCCACAAGGACGCGGTCACCCACTCGTCGCTGTCACCGCGAGAGCGACTCGATGATTTTGCAGTCGGCCACCGTGTCCGCCTGGCAGCATTGCTCGAGCCGGTCGAGTTCCCGCTCCAGCTGCTGTAGGTCCTTCAGCCTCGACCTGACCCGCTCCAGTTGCTCGTGGATGATCGAATCGACCTGTCGGCACGGTGCGTTTTCGTCATCGGCGAGCCCAAGTAACGATTTCACGTCCTCCAGGCTCAACCCCAGATGACGGGCGCGCTTGAT
This sequence comes from Salinicola sp. CPA57, assembly GCF_003206035.1. NCBI lineage: Bacteria > Pseudomonadati > Pseudomonadota > Gammaproteobacteria > Oceanospirillales > Halomonadaceae > Salinicola > Salinicola sp. CPA57. The sequence continues at coordinate 417,530 of NZ_PZJR01000011.1, read as the reverse complement.
GAAGATCAGGCGATCCCGCTCACGATCCGTGTAGAGGCGATAGCCACCCTCCGTTCTGGTCACCGGCGAGAGTAGCCCCGCGCTTTCGTAATAACGGATGGTCACCGCCTTGGTGTCGGTGGCCTTGGCAAGCTGACCGATGGTTATCCGGGACTCCATGATGCTTGACCCTATAGCGGCTAGAACCTTCATGCTATCAGCCAATCATTCGAGGAGGCACTGGCATGGATTCCTGCTGCGAGAACAAGGCTGGCGAGCTGGCGCAATTACGGGGCGCGCAGGCCAAGGTGCTGTATTGGGTACTCGGTATCAACGGCTCGATGTTCGTGATCGAGTTCGTGGCGGGTTGGCTGATCGGATCGACGGCGCTACTGGCGGACTCGCTCGATATGTTCGGAGACGCGACCGTCTACGTGCTGACGCTATACGCGCTGAACCGAAGTGATCGAACGCGAGCCGGCGCAGCGCTGGTCAAAAGCCTGTTCATGTTCGTATTCGGTCTAGCGGTCATTGCCGAGGCGATCCACAAGAGCGTGGTCGGCAGCGTGCCAGAGGCCGGCGCGATGGGGATCATGGGTATGCTGGCGCTGGCCGCCAATACGGTCTGTTTCATCATGCTGCTGCGCTATCGCTCGGCGGATCTCAACATGCGCTCGACCTGGCTCTGTTCGCGCAATGATCTCATCGCGAATACCAGCGTAGTGCTAGCTGCAATAGCCGTTGGCGTGACCGGTACGGTCTGGCCCGATGTGGTGGTCGGTCTGGCCATTGCGGCGCTGTTCCTGCATTCGGCTTGGCAGGTCTCGACCGAGGCATGGGTGGCGTGGCGAAACACGGATCCAGACAAGGCAAACAAGCCTTCGATTCCCGAGAACATGCCGAATGACGAGAGTTGCTGCAAGTCCAGTTCGTCATGTTGTGCACGGCCATCCGACGCCAGGGTTTGACGACCCAAGGGGCGTGCTCAGGCGGCGGCTGCCATCAGTCCTTCGCCCTGGCTCGGGCCGAACGCGTAGTCACCGAGATACGCGGACTGGAGCACGCCGCGAACGGGGTCGTTGAGGGTTAACCGCGTGAGACAGTGACGATTCCGGCCAACAGCATGGCTCCGCCGACCAGGAAACTGACGGTCAGCGCTTCATCTAGAAGTAGTGCACCAAACATCACCCCGAAGATGGGCGACAGAAACGAGAATACCCCCAGCTGCGACGCCCAGTAGCGGCGCAGTAGCGCGAACCACAGCAACAGCGCCGCGCAGGAGATCACCAGCGTCTGGAAGGCCAGGCTGGTAACGGCGATCCAACTGAATCGTATCGCCGCAAGATCGCCGCTGAACAGCGCCACCGGCAACAACAGCACGCCTGCGGTCAGCAGTTGATAACCTTGGGTCTGCAGCGGCGGCGCCTCCGAGAGTGAAGTACGCCGCAGCACCAACGTCGTGGCCGCCCAACTCATGCCCGCCAGTAGACCGAAGACATCCCCCACCAACATGGCACCAGCATTCGCGCCCTCGCCGCTGGGCGCCATGGCGAGTACCAGGCCCGCAAAGGCCAGCGCCATGCCCCACCACTGGCGCTTGGCCAGCTGTTCTCCAGGTACCAGGAAATGCAGCCCAAGGCCCGCGAATACCGGCGCGGTATACAGGAAGACCGACATGTGAGATGCCGTGGTGTAGTGGAGCCCCAATGCCACGAACACGAACTCGAAGGTAAAACCCAGGCCAACCAGTATCCCTGGCCCGAGGCTCGCCACGAAATCACGCCACTGGATGCCTCGCAGGGCCGCCAGCCCCCATATGAGAATGGCCGCCAGCATCGAACGCAGCGCAATCTGACTCAGCGGCGCAATGTCCGCCGCGGCCGATTTGATCGCCACCTGCTGCAGGCCCAGCGCCACACAGAACAGCACCATGGCTGCGCCGGCCGGCACATCGATGGCACGACGCGTCGGTAACGCCGCGCCGGCTGTGGATGATGCGGAAGAACAAGACATGGGACCTCCCCCCTCGATACGGCTCACACAGGCACCGGCGCTATCTGCGCCGTGCCTGGAAATCCGATGAATCAGGTCGGGAAGTGGACCATTTGCCGCCTGGGCCGCCAAGCGATTATCTTGCAGGGCCAGGCTCAGGAAAACTCAACTCATGAAGATCGAACGCCTGCCTCTCAATGGCCTGCGTGCCTTCGCGGCAGCCTCTCGCGAGGGCAGCTTCAAGGTGGCGGCAGACCGACTGGGTGTCACGCCTGGGGCGGTCAGCCGTCAGATCAAGCAGCTCGAGGAGCGTCTGGCGGTGACGCTGTTCGAGCGCCATGCCAACGGTGTCAGAACCACGGCCGCCGGAAGACGCTTGGCCGAGGATGTCGATGCCGGTCTGGCACGTATCGCGGCCGGCATGGAAGCGATCGCCAATATCACGCCTGACGTCACCCGTCTGCTGCTCAGCGCACCACCCTCTTTCACCCAGCTGTGGCTGCTGCCACGGTTGGCCGATTTCGAACTCCGCCACCGCCAGCTGGAGATTTCGATCGACGCCAGCCAGGCGCTTAGCGAACCCAGCTGGCACGATACGGACGCCCGTCTGGCACTGCGCTACGGCAGGCCGCCCTGGCCCGGCGTCAGCACGCTGCCACTGTTCGGGGATGTACTGGTCCCGGTCTGCTCGCCGACACTGCTCGACCACCGGCCCATCGAGCAGCCACGCGACCTGCTGGCACACACCCTGTTCGATGTCTGCTGGTCGACGTCCGGGAGTGGCGGCTTTCCGAACTGGAGAGACTGGTTTTCCGCGGCGGGCCTGGCCGGGCAGCCGCTTCCGACCCTGCGTCACTACTCGCTGTATGGCCTCGCCCTGGATCAGGTCATCGCGGGTCGCGGCCTGATCCTCGCCAGCCTGCCGGTGGTCGCGGATCGCCTGGTCAGCGGCGTCCTGACCTGCCCGTTCGGCGATCGATGGATGCTGCCGTCTCCGTTCCGTTATGAACTGGTCATCCCCGACAACGGCAAGCCGCCGCAAGGGATTCGCGAGTTCATCGACTGGCTGCTCGACGAGGCCCGTCATTTCAGCCTGACCACCCCCGGCATGCCGGCCCCCTAAGCCATCAGTACCGCGCTTGGTGGCTTGCGCCGGCCACGCCCGCCTTACCTAGGGTTTGAGCTTCGGGGTACGGGCTGGGTTTCTCGAGCTGGCGGGGGGCCACGGGCGTCCTGGTATAGCGCTCGAATTCGAACGGGCCATAGACCATACGCTATACCACGAGGGTATCGCATGGACCGGGAATGTGGAGAAACGGCGGGGAAGAGAGTGTCTCGAATATCGCTGCATATCCGCAGCTCGCGAGCAAAGTCGTCACTGCGGAAGGTCGTCAACGCGGGAGCGAGGGACTGGCGCCCGAAGCAGGACTCGAACCTGCAACCCACGGCTTCGAAGGCCGGTACTCTATCCAATTGAGCTATTCGGGCGCACGGCGCAGAAGATAACATTGCTCGGGCCTCGGATGCGAGGCCCGAAATGACGATCAGTGCGCCATCATCTCCTCGGCGACTTCCTCACCGCTCAGGTCCGAAGGGTAGTAGGTCGGCCAGTTGACGACTTCCTCGAGCAGCGCCTCGCGGTCATCGCCCATGTAGAGGTGGTAGTGATCCGCATCGGTGGGCGCGATGGCGTGGTCGCTGAACTGGAAGTACTGCGGGGCGTCTTCGTCGCCACCTTCCCGCTCGAAGATATAGCGCACGCCACGGTTGCCGGCCTTGTAGGTCAGTATCTCGTAGCCGTCGTAGGCGTACTCGCCGGTATGCGCTTCGTCCCCTTCATAGAAGGTGACCTCGTCGCCGTCGATCACGATGCGATCGACGGCGGTCCTATAACCCTCTTCGTAATAGCTCTTGTACTCGTCTGCGCTCTTGTCGCCGTGCTCGGCCTTGTGGGCGAATACCTCGTCGAGGGTGCCGTCCTGAAGATAGAGATAGACGGACTGCCACTCCCCTGCCCAGTCGGAGAGCTGTCGATCCTCGACCTGGTCGTCGTCGAAGTAGCCTGCGTGGATATCCTGGTCGTGGTCGTGGTCGTGGTCGTGGCCGTGTGCATGGCTGTGTCCGTGATCGCCGTGCTCATGGTCGTGATCATGATCATGGTCCGCCGCGAGCGCCGTCTGCCAGCTCCCCATTGCCAACAAACCGATCGCCACCACGCCCGCGCTCTGCGCTGATAATAATTTCATCGATTGATTCTCTGTTTCTGACTCACGTATGGGCTTACCTGCCAACGACACAATACGTTATATCATAACAATTTATCAATCCTCGCATTCCTGCATGCCACGAGAAAAGGAGACGGAAAAGGCCACGAGAAAAACAACGACAGCCGTCTGCCGCCCCGCCACGTCCGCACCGCGGGCAGGAGGATCAGGGGCCAGAACTCGGCCGTCTCGGCCCTGGTCCCGGAAAGAACGGTCAGCCCGATTCAGGCGTAGGTGGAACCGGTGGCTCGCCGGTCGAGCAGACGCTGCATGGCGGCGTTGGGCTTTTCGAGCTTGTGATAGAAGCGGCTCGCGGCGTAGCTCTCGTTGAAGGCGTCGAAGTAGTCGTCCAGCACACTGGCGGCGGTGACATCCCCCGTCTTGCGCAGCAGTTCGGCGGCGACTTCGGCAGTGCAGAGGTGCGAGGCGGAAGCCGGCTTGCGCAGCCGGTAGCGCGTCAATCGATCCGTATGCAGCGGCAGCACCGGCAGGCCATCCAGATACGGGCTCTTGCGGAAGATCCGCCGCGCCTGACGCCAGGTGCCATCGATCAGGATGAACACCGGGATGAAGCCATCCTGCTTGGCGCCGATCACCGCACGCTCGTCGACCACGCGATGCTGATAGTCCGGCTGGTCATCGGGAAAAACCACGAACGGCACGTAGCGCCGGTCCGCCAGCAGTTCGAGCAGGCGCGCCTCCGGTGCGGTGCGATACCAGGTGAAGGTCTGGGTCAGCGGCAGCACATCGGCGATCAGGCGCCCGGTGTTGGTAGGCTTGTTGTGCTCGTAGGGATGCGTCAGCAGCCATACCTGGGCGTCGCTCGTCGCCGTTACCCGATACGGACAGAGGCAGTTGAGCACCGGCAGACGACAGCCGTCGCAGCGTTCGACGAAGCTGCCCCGCGCCTTGAACTCACGGCGCGGCGGGTTCGCGTCTTCTCCAGCCGCGTCGCGCCGAGCGTCGGCACTCGGCTGTTGGGTCTCGCTCGACGACCGGGGTTCGATCGTCAGTTCGGCATCATCACGCATGGATCGGCTATCTCGGGCACAAAAAGCGGGGCGCGCATTCTAGCACTACGCCCCGCCTTGCTGACGCCGGAATTGAGACAACATCTGACGTTATCTCAGCGGCCGATGCTCTCGCTGGCTTGCGGCGTCGCGCCTTTGGCGGGAACGCCGCGCTGCTTCCAGTAACCCGCCAGCAGCGAACCGGAGACATTGTGCCAGACCGAGAACAGCGCGCCCGGCAGCGCGGCACCGGCGGTGAAGAACTGATTGGCGAGGGTGACCGCCAGGCCGGAGTTCTGCAGGCCGACCTCGAACGCGATAGTGCGCGCGGTGCGAATATCGAAGCCCAGTGCGCGGCTCAGCCAGTAGCCGGCGGCGAGGCCGATGCTGTTATGGGCGATGACCGCAATCGCCACGATCGGGCCCAGCGTTGCCAGATTGCCGGCGTTGAGCGCGACGACAATGGCGATGATCAACACGATGGCGGCCATGGCCAGCGTCGCCAGGGCCGATTCGATCTTGCGGATCCGCGCGCCCAGCAGGTGATGCACGATCACGCCAAGCGCAATCGGGGCAATGACCAGCTTGGCGATGCTCAGGAGCATGCCGACGACCGGCACGTCGATGCTCTGGCCGACCAGCAGCCAGGTGATGAACGGCGTGGCGACGACGGAGATGACGGTGGAAACCATGGTCATCGACACCGAGAGCGCCACGTGACCGCCGGACAGCCAGGTCATCACGTTGGAAGACGTGCCGCCGGCGGTGGCGCCGACCAGGATCATGCCGGTGGTCAGCTCCGGGCTCAGCCCCAGCAAGCGCGACACCAGCAGCGCGGCGGCCGGCATGATCAGGAACTGCAGCACGACACCGACAGCGATCGGCTTGGGCGCCTTGACCACCCGGGCAAAATCCTCGCGGCTAAGCGTCAGTCCCATGGCGAACATGATCACCACGAGCAGGGTCGTGATATCCGCCTTCAGCCCGACGAACAACTGCGGCTCGAAGGCTGCGATGACGGCCAGCAAAACGGCCCAGACCGGGAACAGCCGGTTGATGCGTTCAAACATGATGATGTGTCCTAGCGAGAGTCTGGCTTGCCGATCTGGCGAGCCGGGGCCGCTCGAGCGGCTCTGTTGGGGTCGAACCGGACACCAAAGCGGATCCGAGAGCGACCGGGCGCGCTATTTTGCCGCACCACGGGCCTCGACTAAATAGGCAAAAGGCAGGAAGCGGCGCGGGGCACGGTGGCCGGTCAGGAATGTCACCGCGTCAGGCGGAAAAACCACCCTGCGTTCGCCAGCGGGCGACGAGTGTGGGCACGCCGCGGCTGGCCGACTCGGCGATGGGACTGACGCCGGCAGGCGCCAGCTCGCGCGCGTGAGGGTCGACCAGCCAGCACGGCGCATCGAACGGTGCCTGTTCCAACAGCAGCGCGGCGGGCATCACCGCCAGCGACGTGCCGACGACCAGCAGCGCATCGGCATCGGCGACGATGTCGCAGGCTTCTGCATAACGCGGCACGGCCTCGCCGAACCAGACCACGTCCGGGCGCAGCTGGCTGCCCTTGTCACACAGATCGCCGAGCGCGATGGTGCCGTTCGTCGAGATCTCATCCACCGGGTAGCGCAGATTGGCGTCGACGGACGATCGCGCCAGCCGAATCTCGCCGTGCAGGTGCAGCACATGGCGGGAACCGGCGCGCTCGTGCAGATCGTCGATATTCTGGGTGACCACGCTGACCCGAAATCCTGCCGCCTCGAGTTCGGCCAGTGCCCGATGCGCGGCGTTCGGCTGCGCCCGGCGGGTCTGCTCGCGGCGCTCGTCGTAGAAGCGCAGCACGGTTTGCGGATCTCGCGCCCAGGCTTGCGGCGTGGCGACATCCTCGACGTGGTGGTTCTCCCACAGGCCATCGCCATCACGAAAGGTCTTGAGACCGCTTTCGGCACTGATGCCGGCACCGGTCAGCACGACCAGATGCGGGAAATCGATATCACTCATGGACGCAGGCTCATTCCGGTGGTTCGTTTGCAATCCCGAGGCTAGCCTTACTCAGCCCTGATGCCCAGCCCTGATGCCCGGCCCTTGAGATCGCCCGCGTCAGCCCCGACAATAGCGCTCTACCCGACTTCCCTGGTCAATCCATGATCGCGACGCTTGCCACAACCGCGCCTGTTGCGCCGCTGGCGGTGATCTATCGCGACGCGCGCCTGATCGCCGTCGTGAAACCGCCGGGAATGCTGGTCCATCGTACGGCGCTGGCCCGCGGGGAAACCCGCTTCGTGCTACAGACGCTGCGCGATCAGATCGGCCAGCACGTCTATCCGGTTCATCGGCTGGATCGCCCCACCGGTGGCGTCCTGCTGTTCGCGCTGGACAGCGAAGCGGCCGCCGCACTGACCCTGGCATTTGCCGAGCATCGGGTGACCAAACGCTATCTGGCCGTGGTCCGTGGCTGGGGTCCGGAGGCGATCAGCGTCGATACGCCCTTGCGCGAGGAAGACGGCATTCGGCCCAAGGCGGAAATGCCGGCGCATCCGGCGCTGACCCACTTCCGGCGGCTGGCGACGGTGGAGATTCCGGTGGCGATCGATCGCTATCCGCACTCGCGCTATTCGCTGATGGAAGCGCGGCCGGAAACCGGTCGGCGCCATCAGATTCGACGCCATCTGGCGCACTGCGGGCATCCGATCATCAATGATGCCAAGCACGGCAAGGGCATTCACAATCGCTACTTTCGCGATCACCTGGAGTGCCCGCATCTGCTGCTGTCGGCGGTCACGCTGCAGTTCCGCCACCCGTTCGAGGGCCGTCAGCTGACGCTGGAAGCGGCCTCCGATGACTCTTTTTCCGACCTGCTCACGCGGTTCGGCTGGCAGGCGCATCTGACGCAGAACGGTGCCCGGTGGGAAGATGGCGCCAGCGCCGCCGAGCATGCCGAACCGATCGACATCCCTTTATGATCGAGAGCCCATGACCGAATTGACCGAGACTCGAGACAACGACGACTACGATTTCCGCTTCGGCGGCATCCGCCGGCTCTACGGCACCCGTGCGGCCAACGCGTTTCGCCGCGCGCATGTGGTCGTGATCGGCGTGGGCGGCGTCGGCAGCTGGAGTGCCGAAGCGCTGGCACGCTCCGGCATCGGCAAGCTGACCCTGATCGATCTGGACGATGTCTGCGTTTCCAACGTCAATCGTCAGCTTCACGCGCTGGACGGCCAGATCGGCAAGCCCAAGGTCGAGGTGCTGGCCGAGCGCTGCCGCGCGATCTGGCCAGGTATCGAGATACACGCCGACGCGGCTTTCATCACGCCGACCAATCTCGCCGAGCGGATTCCAGCCGATGCCGATCACGTGGTCGACGCCATCGACCACGTCGGTGCCAAGGCGGCCCTGATCCACTACTGCAACCGGCGCAAGCTGCCGATCACCGTGACCGGCGGCGCGGGCGGCCAGAGCGACCCGACCCGCGTGCACGTGGCCGATCTCACCCGCACCGAGCACGACCCGCTGCTGGCCAAGGTGCGCTCGAAACTGCGCCGCGATCACGGCTTCTCTCGCAATCCCAAGCGACGCTTCGGTGTCGAGTGCGTCTATTCGGACGAGCAGCTGGTCTACCCCGGCGACGATGGCGAGGTCTGCCTGCAGAAACCGACGCCGGGCCAGGCGACTCGGCTCGACTGCGCCGCCGGCTTCGGTGCGGTCAGCGTGGTCACCGGCACCTTCGGTTTCGTCGCCGCCGGCCGCGTGCTGACCCGGTTGGCCGACAAGGCCAGGCGAGCGGCCGAAAGTGCAACAGCATCAGTGACGGCAGAGCCGAACACGGAAACTGGTACGTCAGAGCCGAGCACAACGGCACGGACAATCTCGACGGAAGCAACAGCCGCCGCGACCGAAACGCCAGTCGAGACTCAGGAGAGTTCGTCATGAGTGAACACCACAAGCCGGTGCCGGGCATCTATCGCCATTACAAGGGCCAGCTCTACGAGGTGCTGGACGTGGCCCAACACAGCGAGACCGAGGAGTGGCTGGTCGTCTACCGCGCGCTCTACGGCGACTATGGCTTGTGGGTGCGCCCGCTCGCCATGTTCTGCGAGCAGGTCAGCGTCAGTGACGAACCGGTGTCGCGGTTCGCGCTGGAGAAGGCGTTCCGCTAAGTGCCGTCGGCGGGCTACGGTTTCCTGCAAGAAAGATTTTACGGCTGATCGATTCTCCGGATTCCCGTACAATTCGCTGCTTTCCAAACGACGGCCCGACAATCCACACGATGATATCCACAACAAGGGCCGGCGAATCATTTCCCACGGGAGGAAGCATGAGCGTACGCGTCGGCGTGATCATGGGCTCTAAGTCGGACTGGTCGACTCTCTGCCATACCGTCGAGACCCTGGAAAAGCTGGGTATCGAGCATGAAACCAAGGTGGTCTCCGCCCACCGCACGCCGGATCTGCTGTTCGAATACGCCGAGACCGCCGCCGACCGGGGCCTGGAAGTGATCATCGCCGGTGCCGGCGGCGCGGCCCACCTGCCCGGCATGTGCGCCGCCAAGACGCGGCTGCCGGTGCTCGGCGTGCCGGTGAAGTCGAGCACGCTCTCCGGGGTCGATTCGCTGCTCTCCATCGTCCAGATGCCGGCCGGCATTCCTACCGCGACGCTGGCGATCGGCCGCGCCGGGGCGATCAACGCCGCCCTGCTCGCCGCCGCCATGCTGGCCAATCACGACGAGCGCATCCGCGAAGCGCTGGAAGCCTACCGCGCCGAGCAGACGCGCAAGGTGCTCGACAACCCCGATCCTCGACCCGAAGACCAGGAGTGACCATGCGAATCGGCATCGTCGGCGGCGGTCAGCTCGGGCGCATGCTCGCCCAGGCAGGCGCCCCGCTGGACATACGCTTTACCTTCCTCGATCCCGGCAGCGAGCCGTGTGCCGCTGCGCACGGCGAGCATCTCCAGGCGGACTGGCAGGATCCGGAAGCGCTGAACACGCTGACCGCGACCTGCGACGCCATCACCTTCGAATTCGAGAACGTGCCGGCCGAAGCCGTCGAGCGTCTGGCCGAGCAGCGCCCGGCGTTTCCGCCCGCCTCGGCGCTGGCCACGGCGCGGGACCGCTGGCTGGAGAAATCACTGTTTCGCACGCTGGATATCGACGTGCCGCCGATCGCCCGGATCGACAGCCAGACCGATATCGATACCGCAGTGAGCGAAATCGGTCTGCCGGTGGTGATCAAGACCCGCACCATGGGCTACGACGGCAAGGGCCAGAAAGTGCTGCGCGGGCCGGAAGACGTCGCCGGGACGTTCGACGAGCTGGGCGGCGTGCCGCTGATTCTCGAAGGCTTCATCGATTTCGACCATGAAATTTCGGTGATCGCCGTGCGCGGTCGCGATGGCGAGATCCGATACTGGCCGGTGGTCCGCAACGAGCACCGCCAGGGCATTCTGCACTGCTCGGTGCCGCAGGTTTCTCACCAGCTGCAGGCGCAGGCGGAAGATTACGCCAGCCGGGTCATGAACGAGCTCGACTATGTCGGGGTGATGGCGTTCGAGTTCTTCGTCACCGCCGCCGGCCTGCTGGCCAACGAGATCGCGCCGCGGGTTCACAATTCGGGCCACTGGAGCATCGAAGGCGCGGTGACCAGCCAGTTCGAGAACCATGTGCGCGCTATCGCCGGGCTGCCGCTGGGCGAGACCGACCGCCTGGCGCCGTGCGCGATGCTCAACGTGATCGGCGCCTTCCCCGCGCGCGACGCCGTGCTCGCCCTGCCCGGCACCCGCTGGCACGACTACGGCAAGGCGCCCCGGCCAGGCCGCAAGATCGGCCATATCACCGTGCTGGCCAGCGACGACGAGACACTGAAAACCCGCATCGCGGCCGTCGAGGCGCTGCTGGTCAACGATCTGGGTTGAGTTCGAGACACCCGCAGCGAGTGCGCGAAAAAAGCCCCGATGTCGGCTCGAGCTGACATCGGGGCTTTTCGTTATCGAAGCTTTTCGTTATCGGCGCTTATCGCTACCAGCGCCTGTCGTTGACGACAGCAACGGTTGCGCATTCGCCAACCGCTGGCGGATTACTCTTTTTCTGTCGTGAACATGTGCTTCTGCAGGTAGTTCTGGATGCCGACCTTGTCGATCAGGCCCAGCTCCGCTTCCAGCTTGTCGATGTGCTCTTCTTCGTCGTCGAGGATCTTGATGAACAGATCGCGACTGACGTAATCGCGGACGGATTCACAGTAGGGGATCGCTTCCTGCAGGTCGGCCCGGGCCTTGTGCTCGATCTTGAGATCGCTCTGGAGCATCTCCTGGCAGTTCTCGCCGATGTTGAGCTTGCCGAGATCCTGCAGATTGGGAATACCTTCCAGGAACAGGATGCGCTCGATCAGCCGGTCGGCATGCTGCATCTCTTCGATCGATTCTTCGTACTCCCACTTGGCCAGCACGCTGAATCCCCAGTCCTTGTACATCTTGCTGTGCAGGAAGTACTGGTTGATCGCGACCAGCTCGTTGCCGAGCACCGTATTGAGATAGGAAATGACCTTGGCGTCGCCTTTCATTGTCGTGTTCTCCTCACTGCCTCGAGCCACTGGGATCGAGTGATTGATAGTCGGCGATGGGAGGCACGCTTGGCCACGCACTCCCGCATGAATCACGCTACCACAACTGGCAGCGTCGATCCGATAGCGGCAGTATCCCTCAGGGGAAGAATAAATAACAAGTATTACAGTGGGTTACGACACACTCTCATCTGCAATCGATTGGCAGATGAGAACACGGCTGATAACGAATCGCGCTATCGAATGACGACTCCCGGCGTCGCAGCCAACGTGGAAACCAAGCGGAATCAATGGGAAGCACGGCGCCGAGCGCGAGAACCCGGCTCAGACCGCGTAGGCGAGATCCAGATCCATCGTCAATTCCTGACTGATCGCCTCGCGCATGACGCTCTTGCCGGTGCAGGCACACTTGCCGCACTGGCCGGCACAGCCGGTCGTCTCGCGCACTTCGCGCCAGCTGCGAGCGCCGTCCGAAACGGCATTTTCGATATCGCGGTCGGTGACCCCTACACAGAGACAGACGTACACGGAAAAGCCTCACTGGTAACGAGATAGCAAATGTAAATGATTCGCATAGGCAATTTCAACCCGGAATCACAATCATCTCGCCGAGAATACTCGTCGGTGGCTTAACGGAACCTGAGCTCGCGCCGGGACATTCGACCTGCGGACACGAAAACGCCGCGCCCCTTTCGGGTCGCGGCGTTTCGGTGATCCACTGTCATGATGTCGGTCAGAACCTGGCCACGACCTAGCGAGCCAGAGCCAAACGAGGCGAAAACACTTGAGGAAAGGACCGGGCTCTCGCACGAGTCTACCTGGGGCTAAATGAGCATTCCGATAGTGCTTTCAACCCTGTTTGGCCGACGTGCAGCAGATCGTAGCCAGGCTCTCAGCCGGTACGGCGCAGCAGCCAGAAGCCCAGCAGATAGCAGGTGGCCGTCGGCACCACCACCGCCAGCGAAGGCGAAAAGCCGAACAGCACCGACGCCGGCGCCAACAGATCCTGCAGGTACTTGAAGGTCAGGCCGACGATCACGCCGTAGAAGATTCGCGTTCCCGCCGCCACGCTGCGCAGCGGGCCGAACACGAACGAGGCGGCCAGTAGCACCAGCCCTGCCAGCGTCACCGGAAGCAGACTCTTCTGCCAGAAATAGAGCAGTGGCTGCGTCGCTTCCTGTCCCTGGGCCTGCAGATAATCGGCATAGCGCCACAGACTTCTCATCGGCTGGCTGTCCAGCGGTCGCAGCAGTCGATTGAGCTGCGAAGGCGTCAGCGCAGTTTCCCAGGTCTCGGTGGGCAACGTTTCGGCACTCGTCCTGCCATCCTCGAAATGGGTCACCTCGACATCTTCCAACGTCCAGCTGCCGTCGTTCCAGACGGCGCGGGCCGCCTGGGTGGCCTCGACCAGCTGCTGACCGTCGAACCGGTACCAGGTGACGTTGATCAAGGTATCGTCGGCGCGAATCGTGCCGAAGCGATAGAAGTTGTCGCCCTCTCGCTGCCAGCCGCCTCGATGAGACAGCACTGCATCCGAGCCCTCGGACTGTTCCAGCCGCCACGCTTCGGCCCGCTGCTCGGTGGCCGGCCCGACGAACTCCCCGATCGCCATGGTGATCAGGATCACCAGCACCAGCGGCTTGAGCACGCCCAGCAGGATCCGGCCCAACGAACGGCCGGACGCCCGCATCACCGTCAATTCGTTGCTGGACGCCATCGATCCCAGCCCGACCAGTGCGCCGATCAGCACCGCCACCGGCGCGTATTCGTAGAACCGCCAAGGCAGCCGCATGATCAGATAGATCAGCACGTCCAGGGCGGTGTAGTTGCCGGAGACATCCCCCAGGTCGTTGATGTAGGAGATCACCAGATCCAGTCCCAGCACCATGACCTGAACGACCAGCATCGCGCCCAGCACGCTGCGGGCGATGTAACGGTCGAGACGATCGATCAGCATCAGCGGCCTCCCTGCGTCTGGTCGCGTCGCAGCAGGAACAGACCGAGCACGAGATAAACCGCGTGAATCGGCCACATGCCGATGCTCGCCGGCAGGCTGCCCCGCGCGATCGCGTCCTGCGCCGCCAGCAGCAGACTGAGATAGCTGACATGCAGAAAGATCGCCGGCAGCAGTTTGGCGAAACGGCCCTGGCGCGGATTGACCCGCGACAGCGGCAGCGCCAGCAGCGTCAGGATGGGAATCATCAACGGCATCGATAGCCGCCACTGCAGTTGCGCCATGGAGTCGTCGTCGCCATCGGCGATCAGCGCGGGCGTGGTCATCAACTCGCTATCCTGGTCGAGTTCGGTCGGCTCGTCGGTTGCCAGGCGCACCCCGTAGCTGCCGAATACCAGCTTCTCCGCCACCCGGCTGCCGGGGTCGACGCTGTAGCGTTGACCGTTCTCGAGCACCAGATAGCGGCTGCCGGTATCGGGATCGGTGGTTTGATAGCCGCTCTCGGCTCGCGTCACCACCTGCTGCGGCGAACCATCGCCACCGCTCTGGTATTCGCTGATGAACACGCCCTGCATGCGGGAATTGTCGCTGCTGAGCGATTGGGTATAGGCGGTTCGGTCATCGCCGAAATCCTGGAAGCGCCCGGGTGTCAGCAGCGAAAAGTCGAGCCGGCTCTGCTGTTCGTCGATCAGGCGCTCGTTGTGCGCGGCACCGGCGGGCGTCAGCCACAGGCTACACACTCCGACCAGCACGGCGATGAGCGTCGCCGGCAGCAACGTGACCTGCAGTAGCCGATTGGGGCTGATCCCGCAGGCCACCAGCACCGTGATCTCGCTGTTGAGATAGAGCTGACCGTAGGCAAGCAGGATCGCCAGGAAGAACGACAGCGGCAGCACCAGCTCCAGAAAGCTCGGCATGTGAAAGAGCATCAACGTGCCCAGCGCGCTGAGCGGAAGCTCGCCCTGAGCCGCATCGGTGAAGTAGCGAATGAAACGACTGCCCATGATCACCAGCAGCAGCACGCCTGCCACTGCCGACATCGTCAGCAGAATCTCGCGTGTCAAATAGCGGAATACGATCAAACTCAACTCCTGGCAACATCTACACCTGATTTGGCTTCCTGCCGCGACCGGCCTCGTCGGCCACGCCCTCCGACGGCGTGGATCGTTACCCCGTTGCCGCCGAGGCACCCTGGCGGCGATACGGTTTGTGCAACGCGCTTCGGCTTTGCGTAGACTGGCCGCATCGATGGGCCTTTCGTCGGCGGCAGCGAGTTTGGGCCTTCGAGTTCAATTTTGGTACCCATTTTCGGTACCCATTCAGGCGCCAACCGTCATTGCCGCGCAGATTCGTTCGGCGCCATTATCCTGAATCACCACTCGCTTGTCTTGTTACCGACAGGCTTGTCCGCTCAATCGTTCATTGGAGACGACATGGAATTTTCCGTACTGACCGTCAATCCGGCCAAGGTCGAGACAGCCTGCCTCGTGGTACCGCTGTTTCAGGATGGCGATCTGCTGTCCGCCGCTGCCAAGCTGGATGACGCCAGCGAGCGCTTGATCGCACAACTGGTCGAGCGCGGCGATTTCACCCCGGAGCTGGCCAATGTCCAGTTGATCCCGTTCGCGCCGGGCCTCGCCGCCGAGCGACTGCTGCTGGTCGGCCTGGGCAAGCGCGAAACCTTCAATGAAGGCGCCCTGCGCAAGTCGCTGGACGCCGCTTTCACCACGCTCGCCAAACTGCCGGTCGACAGCGCCGCCGTCGCCTTCGCGGACGCCGAGGTCGAGGATCGCGACGTCGCCTGGAACGCGCAGATGACCCTGGAATCGGCGACCCGCGCCGTCTATCGCTTCACCCAATGCAAGTCGACGCAATCTCCGGCCCCGCAGCTGCGCACGATCGAACTGCTGGTCAGCGAGACGAACCAGGCCGATAGCGCCAAGGCCGGAGCCCGCATCGGTGCGGCACTGGGCGATGGGGTCAACCTGGCCCGTACGCTGGGCAACCTGCCCGGCAACATCTGCACCCCGACCTATCTGGCCAATCAGGCCGAGACGATGGCGGCGGAATCCGCCGGCTCGCTGGATGTCGAGATTCTCGACGAAGCCGAGCTCGAGGCGCTCGGTGCCCACTCGCTGCTGGCCGTGGGCCGAGGCAGCGCGGAGCCCTCCAAGCTGATCGTGATGAAGTACCAGGGCGCGGACAACGCCGAAGAGTCGCCTCACGTGCTGGTCGGCAAGGGTATCACCTTCGACACCGGCGGCATTTCGCTCAAGGCCGGTGCCGGCATGGACGAGATGAAATTCGACATGTGTGGTGCCGCCAGCGTATTCGGCGCCATGAAAAGCGTGATCGCCCTGAAACCGAAGCTCAACGTGGTGGCGATCGTTGCCAGCGCCGAGAACATGCCGGACGGTCGCGCGATCAAGCCGGGCGACATCGTCACCACGCTAAAGGGGCTGACGGTCGAGATTCTCAATACCGACGCCGAGGGACGTCTGGTGCTGTGCGATGCATTGACCTACGCCGAGCGTTTCGAGCCGGCCAGCGTCGTCGATGTCGCCACGCTCACCGGCGCGTGCGTCATCGCGCTGGGCGATCATGCCAGCGGGCTGTTCTCCAACGACGACGATCTCGCGCTGGACCTGCTCGAAGCCGGCGAGGCCTCCTGGGATCGCGCCTGGCACATGCCGCTGTGGGATGACTACCAGCAGCAGCTGGACTCCAACTTCGCCGATCTCGCCAATATCGGCGGCCGGCCGGCCGGCAGCATCACCGCCGCCTGCTTCCTGTCACGCTTCGCCGACAAGTATCCATGGGCACACCTCGATATCGCCGGCACCGGCTGGGACAGCGGCAAGCAGAAAGGCGCCACCGGTCGCCCGGTAGGCCTGCTGACCCGCTACCTGCTGGATCGCGAGAGCGAATTGGTGGTGACGCCGGAAGCCTGATCCGTACAGAGAGCCCAAGCCGTCAATCTGGACAGGCCAAGCCGTCAATCTGGACAGGCCAAGCCGTCAGTGCAGAAAGACTGCGCGAAGGGCGTCGAAGGATAAGCCCGGGCGCCCTCTTCGCAGCCAACGCTTTGCATGCTAATTTCAATCTGTCCGCTGCCCGGTGATCCGGGCAGTTCCCTACCGAAGTCATCGACCGCCTGGCGTCCCGCTCGAGTCGTCAGGCAGCATGGACTGTCAGGAGAAGTCGCAGTGTCCACTTCAGGTTTCGAAGCCCGCCTTGCATCCAATCCGCTCGATGCCGCTCTACGCAACGAGATTCTTGCCAACCCGGGCTTCGGCCGCTACTTCACCGACCACATGGTGCACGTACGCTGGACCAGGGCCGGCGGCTGGCAGCGCGGCGAGATTCGCCCTTACGGGCCGCTGCTGATCGACCCGGCGTCTCCAGTGCTGCATTACGGTCAGGAGATCTTCGAAGGTATCAAGGCCTACCGTCACGCCGATGGCTCGGTCTGGACCTTCCGCCCGGAGAAGAACGCGGCACGCTTCCGCGCCTCCGCCCGTCGCCTCGCCCTGCCGGAACTCGACGACGAGACTTTCCTCGGATCGCTCAAGACGCTGGTTGCCCAGGATGTCGACTGGGTCCCGACGCCGAAGAACGAGGCCGAGGAGTGCAGTCTCTACCTGCGCCCGTTCATGATCGGCAATGGCAAGTCGCTGGGCGTCAAGCCGGCGGCCGAAGTCGACTACTATCTGATCGCCTCGCCGGCTGCGGCCTACTTCAAGGGCGGCGGCAAGCCGGTCTCGATCTGGCTCTCCCAGCACTACAACCGCGCCGCGCCCGGCGGCACCGGTTTCGCCAAGTGCGGTGGCAATTACGCCGCGTCGCTGCTGGCTCAGGCCGAGGCCGAAAGCCATGGTTGCGATCAGGTCGCGTTTCTCGATGCGGCGGAGAACAAGTGGATCGAAGAGCTGGGCGGCATGAACCTGTTCTTCGTCTATCGCGATGGTCGTCTGGTCACGCCGGCGCTGACCGGCACGATTCTGGAAGGTGTTACCCGCGATTCCATCCTGGAGCTGGCCCGCGATGCCGGCCTCACGCCGGAAGAGCGACCGATCAGCATCGACGAATGGCGTGACGGCGTTGCCAACGGCGACATCGTCGAGGTGTTCGCCTGCGGTACCGCCGCCGTCATCACCCAGATCGGCCAGCTGGTGACCGAAAGCGACCGCATCGTCACGCCGCCGATCGAAGGCGAAGCGGTCAGCGCCAAGCTGCGCAAGCGCCTGCTGGACATCCAGTACGGCCGCAGCGAAGACACTCGCGGCTGGCTGATGCAACTGGCCTGACGCGACTGACCCGATGCAATCGGCCTGAGGCAATCTGACTGATGCGATAGGCCCGGTGCGATAGACCCGGTGCGATAGACCCGGTGCGATAGGCCCGGTGCGAAGGGAAAGATTTCGTCCTACGCTGACATCGTGCCACACGTCGAGCCTCAGATCGTAGACCCGAAACGACCGCCCACCGGCGGTCGCTTCGTCTCGAGAGTTCGACGACCCATTTGCGAAAGGAGGATGTGATGAAACCCGTGATGATCATTACCGGCGCCGGCCGCGGCATCGGCGCCGCCACCGCCATCATGGCCGCCCAGAAAGGCTATGCCGTGGCCGTCAACTATCGCAGCGACAATGCCTCCGCCGACAAGGTGGTCGCCGAGATCGAAGCCGACGGCGGTCGCGCCATCGCGATCCAGGCGGACGTCGTCGATGAAGCCGCCATCGTTGCCATGTTCGAGACCGTCGACCGCGAGCTGGGCCGGGTCGACGTTCTGGTCAACAACGCCGGCATCGTCGACCAGATCAGCCGCGTCGACGAAATGAGCTTCGAGCGCATCGATCGGATGATGAAGATCAACGTCGTCGGCCCATTCATCTGCGCCCGCGAAGCGATCAAGCGCATGTCCACCAGGCACGGCGGCAACGGCGGTGCCATCGTCAACGTCGGCTCTGCGGCCTCCCACCTCGGCGGCTCGGGGGAATACGTCGACTACGCCGCCTCCAAGGGCGCCATCGATACCATGACCGAGGGGCTTTCGAAGGAAGTCGCCGGCGAAGGCATTCGCGTCAACACCATCCGGCCCGGCGTCATCCGCACCACCATTCATGCCAGCGGCGGCAACCCTGACAAGCCCGACATCGCCGGCTCGGTGATCCCGATGGGTCGCATCGGCGAGCCGGAGGAGATCGCCAACGGCATTCTGTGGCTGGCCGAGGCGGGGTTCACGACGGGGGCACTCATCGACATCGACGGCGGCGTTTAAGAGAGGTCGGGCCTGCGCGAGCGATTGGCGTTGTTGCACGGCGCGCGCGGGCCTCGCCTAACCCCCTGTTATGTCTCGTTCCCTACGCGCCGTGCGCCTAGCCACTCATCTCGCTCGGCGCCGACTCAGTGACGAGATGCTGAATCCAGCTTCGCGATGCTCATTGAAGAACCCTCGACTGCGCTCACTTGGCTGGATTCGCCTTGCCTGAGGCTAGCTCGCGCAATCGCTCGGGTTCGCTTGAGACCCCTCATCTCGCTCGGTATCGAGTCGGGTAACATTGGTAACTCGTAACCCTGGCCCGAAGCTCTCCATCAACGGAATGTCATGACCAAAGTCGATTTCTACATCCTGCCCGATACCACGCTGGAAGCCCGGCTGACCTTCGCCTGCCGACTGGCGGAGACGATCTATCGCAAGGGTTATCAGCTGCATATCCACACCCAGGACGAAACCATGGCTCGCGAACTCGACGAGCTGTTGTGGACGTTCCGAGAGGAGAGCTACGTCCCGCATCGCGTCGCGGGCGATGCCATGGATCCGCCACCGCCGGTGACGATCGGCTGGGAGGCCGTACCGGAGCCCGGCGTACAGGCGATGCTCAATCTGAACGACGAGATCCCCGAGTGGTTTTCGCGCCTGGAGCGTGTCGCCGAGATCATCAACCAGCATCAGGACGTGCTGCGCACCAAGCGCGCCTGCTGGAAGACCTACAAGGACCGGGGGTATCGGGTCGAGGCGCACAAGCTCTAGGGAAACACTGCATAAATGTCTGCGCGAACTCGGCGTCCCCGGCAAATCGCTTCGGTGTGCGGTACCGGGGCGCCGGTCCGATAGGAATCCTCCCTTAAACCCCATAGGCTCCGGTTCCTGTGCTCCGTACGCCTTGCGTTTTACTCCGCTCGTCGATTCATTCAGCGTTTCCTAGCAAAAGTGGCTGCGCTCGCCAACGTTTCGCAACGGTGCCGCCAAATAGAGTCCGGCGGACTCCCGCCATGACGCCGCCTGCCGCCAAAGGGTATAATCCCCGCCATTTTCGCTACGCCGCACCTCGCCCCTCGCAAGCCGGGTGTGCCGCGTGTCGTCGCCACTCATTGCCGAGCCCGATAGCCGCCATGGACAAGACGTACCAACCCGATCAGATCGAAACCCGCTGGTATGAACGCTGGGAAGCCGACAATCGTTTCGCCCCGAGCGGCGAAGGCGAGCCATTCTCGATCATGATCCCGCCGCCCAACGTGACCGGCAGCCTGCACATGGGCCACGCGTTCCAGGACACGATCATGGACACGCTGGTGCGCTGGAAACGCATGCGTGGCAACAACACGCTGTGGCAGGTGGGGACGGATCACGCCGGCATCGCCACCCAGATGCTGGTCGAGCGCAAGCTGGCGGCAGAGACCGGCCAGACGCGCCACGATCTGGGCCGCGAGGCGTTCACCGACAAGATCTGGGAATGGAAGGCAGAGTCCGGCGGGCATATCACCCGCCAGCTACGCCGCATGGGTTCCAGCGTCGACTGGAGCCGCGAGCGCTTCACCATGGATGACGGCTTCTACCAGGCGGTGCAGGAAGTGTTCGTGCGGCTGCATGACGAGGGGCTGATCTATCGCGGCAAGCGCCTGGTCAACTGGGACCCGACGCTTCACACCGCGATTTCCGATCTCGAAGTCGAGAACCGCGAGCAGCAGGGTCAGTTCTGGCACTTCCGCTATCCGCTGGCCGATGGCGCCAGGACCGCCGATGGCAAGGACTATCTGGTCGTTGCCACCACACGCCCGGAGACGCTGCTCGGCGACACCGGGGTGGCGGTCAATCCCGAAGATCCGCGCTACGCTTCGCTGATCGGCAAGTTCATCGAGCTGCCGCTGGTCGGTCGTCGGATTCCGGTGATCGCCGACGAACATGCCGACATGGAAAAGGGATCGGGCTGCGTCAAGATCACCCCCGCCCACGACTTCAACGACTACGAAGTCGGCAAGCGCCACGACCATGCGTTGATCAACGTCTTTTCCCAGGATGCCACGGTGCTCGAGCGCGCCGAGGTGTTCGATCTGCAGGGCCGCCCGCTGCCCGACATCGACGCGACCCTGCCGGCGGCCTACGCCGGGCTGGATCGCTACGTCGCGCGCGAGCGGATCGTTGCCGACATGGACGCCGCCGGCCTGCTCGAACGGGTCGAGACGGTTACCAACACCCTCCCCTACGGCGACCGCTCCGGCGACGTCATCGAGCCGCTGCTGACGGACCAATGGTTCGTCGCGGTCGAGAAGCTGGCCAAGCCGGCGATCGAAGCCGTCGAAAACGGCGACATCGAGTTCGTGCCCAGGAACTACGAGAACATGTACTTCGCCTGGATGCGCGACCTGCAGGACTGGTGCATCTCCCGCCAGCTGTGGTGGGGCCATCGCATTCCCGCCTGGTACGACGCCGAGGGCAATGTGTTCGTCGCCCGCACCGAGACAGAGGCGCGCGAGAAGCACGGGATCGCCGCCGACGTCACGCTGACCCAGGACGACGACGTGCTCGACACCTGGTTCAGCTCCGGGCTGTGGACCTTCGGCACCCTGGGCTGGCCGGAGAAAACGCCGGAACTCGAGACCTTTCACCCCACCAGCGTGCTGGTGACCGGTTTCGACATCATCTTCTTCTGGGTCGCGCGGATGATCATGCTGACCGGCCACTTCACCGGCGAGGTACCGTTCAAGACCGTCTACGTTCACGGCCTGGTGCGCGACGCCCAGGGCCAGAAGATGTCGAAGTCCAAGGGCAACGTGCTCGACCCGATCGATCTGATCGACGGCATCGATCTCGAAACCCTGGTGGCCAAGCGCACCGGCAACATGATGCAGCCGCAGAAAGCCCGCGCGATCGAGAAGGCGACCCGCAGCGAGTTTCCTGACGGCATCGAGTCGCACGGCACCGACGCGCTGCGCTACACCTTCCTGTCGCTGGCGACCACCGGTCGCGACATCAAGTTCGACATGGGCCGCCTCGACGGCTATCGCAACTTCTGCAACAAGCTGTGGAACGCTTCGCGCTATGTGCTGATGAACGCGGAAGACCAGGATGTCGGCCTCGGCGGCGAGAGCGTCGAGCTGTCACTGGCCGACCGCTGGATCATCTCCCGCCTGCAGCAGACCGAAGCCCAGGTCACCAAGGCGCTGGAAGAGTATCGCTTCGATCACGCCTCCCAGGCGCTCTACGACTTCGTCTGGAACGAGTACTGCGACTGGTATCTGGAGCTCTCCAAGCCGGTACTGTGGGACGAGAACGCCTCCATCGAGGCCAAGCGCGGCACTCGCCGCACGCTGGTCCGTGTGCTCGAGGTGATTCTCCGCCTGGCCCATCCGATGATGCCGTTCATCTCCGAGGAGATCTGGCAGCGCGTCGCACCGCTGGCGGATACGATTTCCGATGCCTCAGGCGATAGCCTGATGACCCAGCCGTGGCCGGAGGCGGATGCTTCCCGGATCGACGAACAGTCGATCCGCGATATCGAATGGCTCAAGGGCGTGATCGTCGCGGTGCGCAATATCCGCGCCGAAATGAACATCGCCCCCGGCAAGCCGCTGGACGTCCTGCTGACCAAGGGCGCCACCGGCGATCGCGAGCGTCTCGACGCCAACCGTTTGTTCCTCTCCAAACTGGCCAAGCTCGAGAGCGTGACCTGGCTCGACGATCCGGCGCAGGCGCCGCTGTCGGCAACCCAACGGGTCGGCGATATGGAGGTGCTGGTGCCGATGGCCGATCTGATCGACAAGGACGCCGAGCTTGCGCGCCTCGCCAAGGAGATCGACAAGCAGGACAAGCTGATCGTCGGCATCGAGAAGAAGCTCGGCAACGAGAGCTTTACCGCCAAGGCGCCGGAAGCGGTGGTCGAGAAGGAGCGAGGCAAGCTCAAGGAGTATCTGGCCACCCGCCAGGTTCTGGTCGAGCAGCGGACCAAGATCATGGAGCTGTAAGCGCCGCGACAGGATGGACACCGCGCCACACCCGATATCACGCCGGACTGGATAGCGCGTCGATGTCGGCGTGGCGGGGAGCGGGACAAGCGCCTCCACCGGCCCAGGCCGTGGAGGCGTTTTGCACGCTGGTACTCGGAATCAGTTATCAAACACTGTTCCTTATGAATCGCTTAAATTATAATGCTCGCAGACGATTCACCCTGCGAGTGACCCATGAACGTGCAATGGAAACGTTTGCTAGGCTTCAACCTGACCGGACTGATCCTGTTGCTGAGCTGGGCCCTGCCCCACGGGCTGCCCTGGACCGATCTGGATGATCGGATCTTCTGGACTTTCAATCAGTGGATAACGCCGGACAACGGACTATGGGATGACGTGCTGGCACTGCTCAATACGCGCTTCTTCGACGCGGCGTCATTTGCCGTGATGGGCGTACTGTTCAGTGTGGCCATGCGCCGCGATCCGCGGCCTGATCGATGGCGGCGCTGGCTCGGCATCGGCGTGACCATGCTGCTGACAGCCGGGGTGATCGCAGTGGTGACCAACAAGGCGATTACCTACGGCCACCCCAGTCCGACGCGTTTCTTCGCACACGCGGCCCATCTGACCGATATCGTCTCGATTCCGACCAAGGATAGCGCTTCGAACAGCTTTCCCGGCGATCACGGTTTGATGCTGATGATCTTCGCCGGCTTCATGCTGCGCTTCGCCGATCGGCGTACCGCCGGCTGGAGCGTTGCCTTCGTACTGCTGTTGAGCGCTCCCCGCATCATGGTTGGCGCGCACTGGTTCAGCGACGTCTACATGGGTGCGCTCAGCATTGCGCTGCTCGCCCTGCCGTGGGTCCTCTGCACCCCGGTGGCGGGCGGCATGACGAGGTTCGTCCAGCGTTGCCTGTCACGTCTGCCCCTGGCCCGTTGAGCCCGTGAACCAGGCTCGCCGCGGGTGCAGGATTGTCGGAAAATCTACGCCTCGTCGGTCTCCAGCGCACGTTCGACGCCCTGAGCCAGACGCTGCGCATTGCGAGATGCGGCGGTATCCAGATAGCCCTCGGCCACCACCTGGTCACGTCCGGCGGACTTGGCCGCGTAAAGGCGTCTGTCAGCCAGCTCGATCAGATCCCGCAGATGCAGCCCCTCATCGGAAGTCGCGATCCCCATCGACAGCGTCACCGATAGCTCGACCTTATCGAGGCGGCAGGGATGGTTCGCCAGCGAATCGCGGATGCGCGTGGCAGCCGCAATGCTGTCGCTTTTTCCTGCGTCAGGGAGCAGCAGCAGAAACTCCTCCCCGCCTACCCGGCCGACGCTATCTTCACCGCGTAGCGATTCCCGCAACAGGGTGGCGAGATGGTAGAGCACCGCATCGCCCGTCGTATGACCATGATTGTCATTGATCTCCTTGAAGTGATCGGCATCTACCAGCACGACGGCGAAATCGCGCTGCGTCCGCCAATGGACGGAAGCCCGTTCGAAGATGGCACGCCGGTTGAGCACCCGCGTCAGCGAGTCGTACATGGCATCGCTGCGATAGCGATGTTCATGGTGATCGGTGATCGCCAGCATGCGAAGAATCACCACGCAGAGCATGACGAAGACAAGCGCCAGTCCCAGGTCGGAGAGCATCGTATCCACCGCCGATGACGTCGCATCCGTGCCGTGCAGCGGTGGCAGATGGAGTACGCCGAGCGTGATCGCGATCAGGCAGGCGGTGACCAGAATCTTGGTGCGGCGCCGGAGATCGGCCAGCATCAGCTCGACTTCGGCAAACAGCAGATAGTAGATCAAGCTGGTTTGATTGGCGGCAACGGCCACCCCGACGATGACGAAGACGAGAAACGTGCAAAGCTTTATCGTCAGGGCAGTGGCCACGAAAAGCCGGTGATGCAGCACCAGAGCCACCACATAAGCCGCCAGGCAGAGCAGATTGAGTCCGCCGAGCAGCGGGCGATCGACGAGAAACATCAGCGGCGCCACGGCCGCCTGAAGACAGAATGCCAGCAGATAGATCTCGGCCATGATCTCGAAGCTGCGTCGGCGCTCCGCAGCAAGAGCGTCGGGCGCCTTGGTACACCTTCGCCAGAGCTCGGTACATTTCTGCCGAATAGCAAAGAACAGGCTCCGCATGTGCGACTCGTTATTGTGTTGGGATATGACCCGTTTTCGAGAGCGGTTCCCGGGCTGGCTCCATGAAAGTGTCGATCAGCCGGGCGGAAATCAAAGACCGAGTATCGCCGGTTTTGACAAAAAACAACATTGTAATAACAGATATCGATCGTGTAGTCCTAGGACTACAAATCGATCCGCGAATATTTGCCCCATGAAAAGAACGCCAGTTCTGGTAGCCTGAGTGCGCCGAACCGGCACCGGAACCTGAACGATACGGAACTCTGCTAATGCGCTTCCTGCACAATGAAGATCTCGGCAAGCTGTTGCTACGCCTGTGTGTCGGCGTCCTGATTCTGCTTCATGGCATCAGCAAGCTGATGGACCCCACCAGCCTCAACGGCATCGCTCAGCACTTGTCGGGAATGGGCCTGCCGTCGTTCGTCGCCTATGGCGTACTCATCGGTGAGATCGTCGCCCCGTTGATGGCGATCGTCGGTTGGCAAGCTCGTATCGGCGGGCTGTTGATGGCGGCAAACATGATCGTGGCACTGATTCTCGTCCACATGGGCCAGTTGTGGACACTCAACGGTCAGGGCGGCTGGACGCTGGAACTCCAGGGTATGTATCTGTTCGGCGCACTTGCGATCATGTTTCTGGGTAGCGGGCGCATGGCGGCCCGTCCGGACTGAACCCCGGGGATCGGCCGTCTCAGACGTCGAGCGTCGACAGGCGCCGATCCAGCAACTCGGGAAAGCGCTTGAACCAGCGCTGATTGAGTGGCGATGGGTGTGGCAGAGGTGCGAGGACGAAGCGCTTGCGCTCGCCGTCGTCGAGTGTCAGCTCGGTCACGTGCGTCACGCTGAAACGGTCGTCGCGGGACCAGAAGGCTTCGAGTGCGTCGCGGATCTCTTTCGTCTGGCCGATTCCGAACCAGAAAAACGCTTCGCGCCCCAGCGTGATGATCTGATCGCCGCTCCACTGCCGCATCAGCAGCGCTGCCACCAGCGGCTGGAAACGCCGTTTCACCGCCATCGACCAGGCCTTGTTGCCGAGCGGTTTGTAGGGAACGGTGTTGATCCAGAACAGATCTTCGCCCACCGACAGTGATGCCTCGAAGTCCGGCAACGGACGCCCTTGACGGTGACGATAGAGCGCGTCCCGAACCTTCTGTCCACCGGCGCCGACGAACGGCAACCCGATCTCGACCTCCTTCCTGCCGGGATCGCGCCCGAAGACGGCGAGCTTCGCCGCGCGGGGGCCCAGGCCGACTATGGGTGTCAGCGGATCTCGATCGAACTGACGATAGATCTCGCGATCCAGCCGCTCGAGATCGACCGCTTCTCGACGCATCGCGTCTTCGATGTCGGCGGGAAGCGGTTTAGCCTGCCGCATCATGAGCCCTCCTTGGCTTTCGAAGAGACGTCGTTCATCGCCGTGGCTCGAGCCATCAGCCCCAAGGCGAGTTGAGGATCAGCAGCGACGCATTGAGATAGGCGGCGAAACTGACCCACACCAGATAGGGCACGAGCAATCCGGCAGCAGACCGGGAATGGCGCCAGAACGTCACGATCGTCCACACGATCAGCCCCCACATCAGCAGCAGATCGAGCAAGCCGATCAACATCCAGTGCGCCGCGAAGAACAGCCACGACCACAGACCGTTGGCGATCAGCTGCAGCACGAAAGGCGTCAACGCCCCTCGGCGCTCGTCGCGCGGCACGATCAGGGTGATCTTCCAGGCCGCCACCGCCATCATCAGATAGAGCAGCGTCCAGGCGGCAGGAAACAGCCAGTCAGGTGGCGTCAGCGGCGGTTTGGCGAGCGCGGCATACCACTCACCCGGCGGAGCCAGAATACCGCTGCTGGCGGCAATCGCTACCAGCAACAGCCACCCGAAGAAGGGTAAGATCGAACGATTCACGGCGCTTACCAGCTACCCGTATTTTCCATCGATGCCCAGGGCTCCTTGGGTTCGAGCGCGTCGCCTTTCTGCAGCAGCTCGATAGAGATGCCGTCCGGCGAACGGACGAAGGCCATGTGGCCATCCCGAGGAGGACGGTTGATGGTGACACCCCCCGCCTGCAGTTGTTCGCACAGCGCGTAGAGGTCGTCGACGCGATAGGCCAGGTGCCCGAAGTTGCGTCCGCCGGTATAGGTTTCCGGATCCCAGTTGTAGGTCAGTTCGACCATTGGCGACTGTTCGGCCTTGGCACGCGGCGTGTCGTTGGGCGTCGCCAAGAACACCAGAGTGAAACGCCCCTTCTCGCTCTCCTTGCGCGACACTTCCTGCAGACCCAGCAGATCGCAGTAGAAATGCAGAGAAGCGTCGAGGTCGGCGACGCGAACCATCGTGTGAAGGTATTCCATGGAAATCTTCCTGATTCGTCAGTGTGTTGAACCACTCTATGGTAGACCACGGCCACCGATCGGTGAATCAGGATTCAGCGATAGCCGATCGGCCACCGCGCAATGCAGACAGCAAAGCCGCCCGAGCTCGACAGTCTCGAACGGCGTGCTGGGCTGGCGGCCGAGGGTCGTCCGATCGATCAGAACCGCGATTCGACGTACTGAGCGATCGCCTGCCGGGCTTCCTTCAAGGATTGTTGCTTGCGCTCGTCGCCCATGTTCAGGCCTTCCGCATAGATCGTGTGTACCTCCTTGATGCCGATCAGTCCCAGCATGTGCTTGAGGTGCGGTGTCTGGGAATCCATGTCGGAGCCGGCATACATGCCGCCACGTGCTGCCAGGATCAGGCCGGACTTGCCTTCGAGCAACCCGACCGGGCCGTTCGCGGTGTACTGGAAAGTCTTGCCGGCGCGCAAGATGCGGTCGAACCAGGCCTTCAACTGGCTGGGAATCCCCAGGTTGTAAAGCGGCACGGCCAGCACCAGCACGTCATTGGCTTCGATTTCCGCCAGCAGCGCATCGGAATGCCGCGCCAGTTCTGTCTGCTCGGCACTGCGCTCGGCGGGGTCGGTCATCCAGCTCGTCATTTCCGCACCCGTAAGGTGTGGCAACGCCTGCTCGACCACATCGCGCTCGGTCAGCTCGACGTCATGCCCGGCCAGTGCCGCCTTGAAGGACTCCGCCAGCGCGCGGGACTGGCCGCCTTCGCCGAAAAGGGAGCTGGTAATGAGAAGAATGCGTTGTGTCATGAATATGCCTCCAATATGGGGTGCCAATCGACCAGCAGGCCGACGCTTGCCGGCTGATGTTGGAAGCATTATTCATTGGCTTTTTTGAAATGAAAAACGCGAAAATTGGCACGAAGCATTCGATGATTTCGACTCATCACCCCAGCTATTCACTCTCACGAGCCACCCACCCGCTCGAGACCATCCATCCATTCGATGCCATCCACTCGCTGACTGGCGATTCAGTCACGGGCCTCGACCCCCTGACCGCAGCCGTGAAATTCGCGGCCACCGTAACGCAGCGTCACCTTGACCGGCCACGGCCTGCCGCTCATGTCGTCGAAGCAGGCGCCAGCGCGCAGATCGAGCTCCATGGGATATCGGCCGCTGTCGCTGACCAGCACCATGCCAGCATCACCGCCGTTGGTTACCGAGGCGACCCGATAATCGAAGGTGTCCTTGGCCTGGCCATAGTCGGATATCAGCGTCAACGAATGGCTGTTGCGATCGAGGGAGACGTTCCATCCGGGTTCGTTGCCACCGGCATAGAAGATGGTGTCGGGATGTTCCTGGCGCGTGGCCGTCTTGCGTTCACTGGCAAGGGTACAGACCAGCCGACCGTTGTCGCTCTCGACACGCGCATCGCGTCCTTGGCGCCAGAACGATAGTCCGCCGAGCTCATAGCGAGAACCCGCCCCCACCACGGCACGAGGCAGCTCGGTTTCACCCAGTGCGGTCCATAGTCGCAACCGGCTATCGTCGGGCGTGGTCGTCACCAGATCCTGAGATGGCGTGCAGCGCCAGGCGGTGAAGGCATCGCCACCATCCGCAAAGAAGGCACTCGGCATCAGCGGTGATTTGAGCGCAGCCAGGCCTGACGACGGCGCGGTGGCGCTGCTCTGATGCTGACCACCACCGGCACAGCCCGCGAGCAGAAGCGCGCCGACCGACAGGGCCAACCAGCGAACCGGTGAGGGATGACGATGAAGGGCGCGGCGGTCTCTGCCAGCCTGAGGCGCTTTGGACATGAGCAAGATTCCCGAAAGATGTCTGAACACGAATAGCCGTCACAAAAAGTCGCCGGGAGCGATTTTTGACGTCGCGCAGCGACGGCCCGGACGGTGACCGCCAGGGATGGCAGGTCACAAAAAAGCGCCGCGAGATCGTCTCGCGGCGCAACGCTCAGCCTAACATGCCAGCGGTATTGGCGGGACCGATCACGCCCCGGTCACGCCGTTCGTCGCTCGGCACTCGCCTCACGCGTAGCGCTTGCGCAACTCGCGGGCGGCCTCGACCATGTTGGCCAATGCCGGTTCCACTTCTGCCCAACCGCGAGTCTTGAGACCGCAATCCGGGTTGACCCAGAGCCGTTCGGGGGGAATCTTTTCCGCCGCCTTGGCCATCAGATCGACCATCCAGGCGCGCTCGGGAATGTTCGGCGAATGAATGTCGTAGACGCCCGGTCCGATCTCGTTGGGATAATCGAAGTGCTGGAAGGCGTCCAGCAGCTCCATGTCGGAGCGCGACGTCTCGATGGTGATGACATCGGCATCCATCGCCGCGATGGCACCGATGATGTCGTTGAATTCGGCGTAGCACATGTGAGTGTGAATCTGGGTTTCATCGGCTGCCACGGCAGCGCTCAGCTGAAAGCACTCCACCGCCCAGTCCAGATACGTCTGCCACTCGGCCTGACGTAGCGGCAGCCCTTCCCGCAGCGCCGGTTCGTCGATCTGAATGATCGCGATGCCGGCGCGCTCGAGATCGGCGACTTCGTCACGCAGCGCCAGCGCAATCTGGCGACAGGTCGTGGCACGCGGCTGATCGTCGCGCACGAAGGACCATTGCAGAATGGTCACCGGCCCCGTGAGCATGCCTTTCATCGGCTTGTCGGTTAGCGATTGGGCGTACTCGCTCCAACGCACCGTCATCGCGGCAGGACGCGTCACGTCACCGAAGATCACCGGCGGTTTGACACAGCGGGAACCGTAGCTCTGCACCCAGCCATTCTGGGTAAAGGCAAAACCGTCGAGCTGTTCGCCAAAGTACTCGACCATGTCGTTACGCTCGGCCTCGCCGTGTACCGGTACGTCGAGCCCGAGTTGGGCCTGGCGTTCGACCACCAGCGCGATCTCTTCCCGCATGCGCGCTTCGTAGTCGGCGACGTCGAGCTCGCCTCGCTTGAAGTCACGACGGGCCGTGCGGATCTCCTGCGTCTGCGGAAAGGAGCCGATCGAGGTCGTCGGGAACAGCGGCAAACCGAGCCGCTCCCGCTGCGCCACCGCCCGTGCGGTGTAGACGTTGCCACGACGCGTGTCGGCGGCACCGACCCTGGCCAGACGTTCGGCGACCTGAGGCTTGTGAATACGCTGAGATTCGCGCCGCGCGGCCAGGGCTCGACTGGCATCCTCCAGGCGCTGTCGGTCCGTCGCCGTCTCGGTGCCATCGAGCACGTGCGCCAGCGTCACGACCTCATCGAGCTTCTGGCGCGCGAATGCCAGCCAGCTCTTCAATTCGGGGTCCAGCCGGGTTTCGCTGGTCAGATCCACCGGCACGTGGAGCAGCGAGCAGCTAGGCGCGAGCCACAAACGATCGCCCAGGCGAGCCTTGGCATCTCTCAGCTCGGCGACAAGATGACTCAGGTCGGCCCGCCAGATATTGCGACCATCGACGGCTCCCAGAGAGAGCACCTTGTAGGGCGGCAGGCGATCGAGCACGGTCGCCAACTGCTGCGGTGCGCGCACCAGATCCACGTGCAGCCCCTCGACCGGCAGCGACAACGCCAGCCCCAGATTGTCGCCGAGTCCGCCGAAGTAGCTCGCCACCAGCAGCTTTACCGGAGCCGACTGCAGCTGGCTGTAGGCGGATTCAAACGCGCGCTGCCACGCGCTCGGCAGATCCTGCACCAGCGCCGGCTCGTCCAGCTGGACCCACTCCACGCCAGCGTCCGCAAGCCGGCTCAGGATCTGGCCGTAGGTCGACACCAGGTCGTCGAGCAGAGAAAGCCGGTCCAGGCCTTCGCTCTTGGACTTGGCCAGCCACAGCCAGGTGACCGGCCCGGTCAACGCCACCTTGACCGGATGCCCTGCCGCCTTCGCTTCGGCGACTTCCTCGAACAGCCGCTCGCTGGCGATGCGGAACGTCTGGCCCTCATACAGCTCCGGTACCAGGTAGTGGTAGTTGGTATCGAAATACTTGGTCATCTCGCAGGCGGCGGCCGGCTCACCACTGGGTGCCCGACCGCGTGCCATGCGAAAGCTGGTGTCCAGATCCACCTCACCGTCGACGCGCCCGAAACGGGGCGGCACGGCGCCGACCAGCACGGAAACGTTGAGCACCTGGTCATAGAACGCAAAGTCGCCCACCGTCACCACATCCAGGCCGGCATCGACCTGGTCCTGCCAATGCGCCTGGCGCAGACGCGCGCCTTCGTGCTCGAGACCCTCGCGGCCAAGCTCGCCCTTCCAGTACGCTTCGACAGCTTTCTTCAACTCACGACGCGCGCCGATACGCGGATAGCCCAGAGTGTGCACCAGGGTGGTCATGTGTAGGGTCTCTCAGGGTTAGCGGTTAGAATGAAGCAGATCATTGCCTGGCAGGCAGTCTCTCCGGCGACGCATCCTGAATCAAACGCGTTTATCTAATCCTCAACGTGAGCAACATTCATAGCATGCTCGAACTTCGTCATCTCCGCACGTTGATTGCCCTGCGCGACACCGGTTCACTGGTCGAGGCGGCGGAGCGCGTTCATCTGACCCAGTCGGCGTTGTCGCACCAGATCAAGGATCTCGAATCGCGGCTCGGCATGCCGCTGTTCACTCGCAAGACTCGCCCGGTATCGTTCACGCGCGCCGGGGAGCGCCTGCTGACGCTGGCCGAGCAGGTGCTGCCCCAACTGCGGTTGGCGGAACGGGATCTGGCTCGCCTGGCAGGCCACGAGCAGGGCCGCCTGCACATGGCGATCGAGTGCCACAGCTGCTTCCAGTGGCTGATGCCGACGGTCGATCATTTTCGCGATCACTGGCCCGAGGTCGAGGTCGATATCCCCAGCGGTCAGAACTTCGACCTGCTGCCCGGCCTCACCCGCGAGGTGCTTGACCTGGTCATCACCGACAACCCCGAGCCGCTGCCTGGCGTCCACTATGCGCCACTGTTTCGCTACGAAGGCCTGCTCGCCGTCTCCAAGCAGCACCCGCTGGCGACGCGCAGCTGGGTCGAGCCTTCCGATCTGGCGGCAGAAACGCTCATCGTCTATCCGGTGGAACATTCCCGACTGGACGTCTTCACGCAGTTTCTCGACCCGGCCAACGTGCGCCCGCAAGAGATCCGCAGCGCCGAACTCACGGTCATGATGATGCAGCTGGTGGCGAGTGGACGCGGCGTGTGTGCGCTGCCCAACTGGGCGCTGACGGAGTATCTGGAGCGGGACTACGTCAAGGCCCTGCCGCTGGGCAAGGAAGGCGTGTGGAGCACCCTCTATGCGGCAGTCCGTGAAGACAACCTCGAGCTTCCATGGATGGAGGACTTCATTCGCACCGCGAGGGATACCTCGTTTGCGGTACTGAGTGGCGTCAAGCCGGCCGGCACATCGGAAGACGCCTGATCGCTTGCGCACTGCAGCGCGCAAGCGCGACCACCCGATCATGGCGGGAGAGCGTCAAATCGTTTCTTCGTCGTCGAACGTCAGCGGCCGGATCGCCTCCCGACCATGTAGCGGCAACAGCAGGCTGAAGCGGGCGCCTCCCAGTTGTTCACTGCGATCGACCACGACATTACCGCCATGCCAGGCCATGATCTTCTGGACGATGGAGAGCCCCAGGCCGTAGCCACCCGAGCGCCGCGTGCGGCTGTCGTCCAGTCGCGCGAACGGCTTGAAGATGGCAATGCGTTTCTCTTCCGGCACGCCTGGCCCATCATCCTCGACATCGATACGCACGGCCCTGGGTTCTCGATGAACCGTCACCAGGACCTGCCTCTCGGCATGGCGGCAGGCGTTGGCGACGAGGTTCTGGACCGCACGTTGGAGGTAGCGTGGCTCCGCTTCCACTTCCAGCTCCTCGCCATCGGCGACGCCAAGCTCGAGATGGGGGTGCAGCGGGCTCAAGGTATCCAGGACTCGCCAGGCTACCGCGCGGCACTCAAGGGTTTCGGTCTGCAGCGTCACCCCCTGGGCATTCTCGCTGTCGAGCTTGGCATAGGTGAGAATTTCATCGATCAGCCGATCGAGTTCGGCGATATCCTCGTCGATGCCCGCCAGCTGTCGCTGGGCAACATCGTCCTTGCTCAGATCTTCCAGCATCTGCACCGCGAAACGGATGCGCGCCACCGGCGTGCGAAGCTCATGGGAGACGGCACGAATCATCTCCTGCTGGCTACGCAGCAGCGACTGTACCTGCGCCGCCATGCCGTTGAGCGCCATCCCCAGGCGGCCGATGAAGTCGTTGCTGTCTACTCGCACTCTCGAGTTGAGATGACCTGCCGCGATTCGCGTGGCGGCGCGTTCGAGCCGGCCGACCCGGCCTTCGACACCCCATACGATGAGATAGATCGCCCCCGCCAGCGTCGTCAACACCATGATCAGCAAGGCCAGCGCCAGCGACAGAGGCATCGATTCGAAACTGGGCAGCGGGCCGATTCGCAACCAGCGATCCGGCCCGACCCGGGCATGAATATAGAGCGCGCTCAGGCCCGTCTCCAGCCGAACCACCACCTCGCCCGCGTCCAGACGCGTGGCCTGGATGGGGTCGACCCCGGTAGGTGGCGAGGTGTAAAGACCGATCGGAATATGGAACTGTCGTTTGACACGTTCGAGCCGACGAGCCTGAATATCGTCCCGCTCACCGCTCAACCAGCTACGCAACACTTCGGTGATACCGCGAAGCTGCATCTCGTTGAGACTGTTGATGCGCGCGGCCAGCACCCAGGTGGAGTGCGGCAGCTGATAGAGGGATCGCCAGCCATCGTCGGTCGATTCGATCACCGGTCGATTTTCACGCAATCGAGCGCGCTCGAAGTAGTTCAGCGATAGGTCGTCGAGCTTGAACAACCCCAGTGGCATGCCCAGCGTCGACGCCATCGATGCCAGCCAGTCATCACGCTTTACCAGCGGCTGGCGGGAGACCAGGTCGGAAAGCAGCGCCAGCGGACCGCTGACGAGATTCTCCCGGTAATGTTCCTGGCGCACCTTGTCGACCATCAGAAAGCCGAACAGGACCAGTGCAAAGGTGATGACCAACGCCGCCAGCAGCGATACGTAGAATCGCAGGAAGGTGCTGTCGGTAAAGGAACGACGCATGTTGGATCTCGCGCGGCAATCCGCTTCGTGAATGGCTCGGAAGGTCAGAGTCGTCCGATGTCAGGCGGAGGCTGAATCCATCGATGAAGGATGGTCGAGTGAACCGGGCACCGTCAGAAGCCACGCCGGCCCCTCGTTGCCATGCTCTGAAGATATCGAGCGAGCACGTGGCGGATCAAGGGCCAACGACCGATGCCGTGATCGCGAAAGCCATCGCCAGTCTCGACAAGGACCCGAAGCTTCCGACAAGGACCCGTAGCTTCGGACAAAGGTCCGAAGCGCTCGGCGAAGGTATCGAACCCGGCGACAACCGCCACCGGCGCCATCGACCGAAGCCAGCGACAGTGCCGGTAAAACGACCTGCCAGGCGCGACTCGACATCGACGTCGCTTCGGCTCAGCTATCCCTCACGAACAGATACCCCTTGCTGCGTACGGTCTTGATACGATGAGGGTGATTGGGGTCGTCACCGATCTTGGGTCGAATGCGAGAAACCCGCACGTCGATGGAACGGTCCTGCCCATCGTACTTGATGCCACGCAGCTGGGAGAATATCTCCTCCCGCGTCAGCACCCGACCGGCGTTGTCGGCCAGCAACCAGAGCAGATCGAACTCGGCGCTGGTGAGGTCGATACGTGCTTCTTCCAGCCAGGCCTCGCGGGTGGCACTGTCGATGACCAGGTTGTCGAACGTCAGTCGTGTCGCTCCGCTGGTGGAGACCAGGCTATCGGCACGGCGCATCAGCGCACGCATGCGTGCCAGAAGCACCCGGGGCTGAACCGGCTTGGGCACGTAATCGTCGGCCCCCATCTCCAGGCCCAGAACCTGATCCATGTCGTCGGTGCGAGCCGTCAACATCAGAATGGGGCCGGCATAATGCGGGCGCGCCCGACGGCAGATCGACAACCCATCCTCACCGGGCAGCATCAGGTCGAGAATCACCATATCCGGCTGTTCCTCGACGATGCGTTCCACCCCGTGAGCGCCATCGTGCTCGAGCGAAACCTGAAAGCCATTGGCCTCCAGATACTCGCGGGTCAGATGCGCCAGGCGCTCGTCGTCTTCGATGATCAATACGCGATCTTGATGTGCAGTGCTGTCCAAGCTGTCATCCATCCCTTTGAGTTGGCCTCGAAACCCTGCATACCACGGTCCTGATTTATTATTGAGCGAATGACGGTATCAAGCGGCATCAAGTGCCAAGTCGATATTACTCACCATCACTGCCTTGATGTCTTCAAATACCATCACATTCAGCACCATGCCTGATGCCACGCCTGAGCAGAGCTCATGGCGAACTAACCTGCATCATACCCGAATTGTTCCTTTTGTAACCCAGTATCGCCCACAGGCTACGCAGTTAATGGGCAAATTCAGCCGAGGGCATGATCAGGCCGACCTTCGCGAGGAAAATCATCGGCGTTCAGGGCGGCACTTCAATCTCAATAAGCCAGTCGTCCATAAAGGTCATTGAAGGGACGCATCACATGGCGCCGGTAGGCGGGCCGGGACTCGAGCCGCCGGTACCATGCATCGACATTGGGCAGCGACGGTCTCGGGATCTCGAGTTCGAAATAGCGGTAGAGGGTGGTGCCAGCCGGAATATCCGCCAGCCCCAGAGTGTCGCCGCTCAGAAATGGCGCCTCCGACAGCTGGCTGTCGAGCAGGCGATAGAGAGTATCGCAGCGAGCCAGGGAGCGCTCGATGGCGGCATCATCATGCTGATCGGCAGGCGTACGATAGAAACCCCAGAAAACGCCGCCGAAAAACGCAGGCTCCAGCTCGGAGAGCGACCAGTCGAGCCAGCGATCATTCCACGACTGCGCACCAGGCGTCGCGCGTCGAAACCCCTCGCTCCCGTATTCGGCGACCAGATAGCGCAGGATCGCGTGGGTCTCCCAGACCACCAGGTCGCCATCCTGAACGACCGGGATCTTCCCGTGGGGGTTCAACGCCAGGAATGCCGCAGAATCCAGTCCCCCCTTCTCGCCGCCTGCCGGCCGATGGGAATAGTCCAGCCCCAGCTCATCCGCCAGCCACAGTACTTTCTGGACGTTATAGGAACTACGCCGTCCCCAGATAGTCAGCACGACTCGACTCTCCTGTCATTGAATTCAACGGCTCAGATCCACGTCCCTTGTCTGGCCTTTACCCAGCTCGATCTGCTTGATGATGATCGGACTGCGGGATTCGCCACCGGGAAGCAGCACGCTGCCGGCAACGTAGAACACGCCCGCCGGCACGTTCCTGACGACAAAGTAACCGTTATCATCGGTCTTGGCATAGTGGGTATATTCACGAGCGCGCGGGTCGGCCGGCTCTATCTTGCGACCCGAAAGCGCCACGTCGGCGGCTTCCGCCGCATAGCGCGTCGCCGGTGCCACGGATACCGTCTCGCCAGCGCCGATCAGCGTCTGGCCGGCCGATGTTTCGTAGGTCAGACGACCCTGGACCGCAGAGGTCCCGTTTTTCTCGAGCCTGGCATACTCTTCGGCCGGGAAGGGAATATTGCGTTTCACCACCGTCTCGTCGCTGTCGGAGCGATCGAAGATATCGGGCATCTGGAACGATCCCGTCGATAGGCTTTCACAGCCCGCCAACACCAGCATTGTCAGCACCAGCACGCTCAGCCGAAGATTTCCCGCCACCATCGTTTGTTCCCTCAAGGTTCACCGCTGACCATCAGCGGAAGCTCGTTATCCTGCCCGCCAATCGGGCAACAAGTTCGCAAGACGCTTCATCCGCGCGACGAATGCCGCTCCCACTCTCGAATAGGGCCGCGGGCACAGCCGCCAGGCTCGTCCCATCATGGTTCCAATCACCGATCGGGCAGTCCCAGAATCATCTGGTCACCGCGTATCTGGATATCGAAGCGTCCCAGAAAGCTCATGCCCAGCAGCACGACATCGTCATCAATGCCGGCATGGATCGATCCCGGCACCTGCCGGGCCATGAGACCGCCCAGCCTGACGCTGTCGAGCGTCGTCAGCCGGCCTTTCACCCGGCCGTTGGCGGTCGCGAAGGTGACTTCCTGTCCGCGAGAAAGCCCCAGAGCGTCGGCGAGCGAGCGGGAAAGAGAGACGTAGGTGGCCCCGGTATCGATCAGAAACCTCACGCCATGGCCGTCGATTTCGCCCGGGGCGACGAAGTGTCCATCGACGTTGCGCACCAGCGTGACCGGAGTCTGCTCGGCGGCGACGATGCTGGCCAGTTCGGCATTGGGGTGGCGACGCTGCTGCTCGACGCCGCGAAACCACCAGCCCGCCAGCAACAGCAGCAGGATCCAGAACAGCACCATCATGCCGATGCCGGTTCGACGGACCGCGCGCGAGTCGTCACTCATCGCTGTCAGGGCATCGTTGCAGACGAACCGCGCCACGCCAGGGGGCGTCGGGTGAAAGCTCCCGGCCTCGCTGGGTCACGCGCAGGCATCCCTCGCGAGCCAGAACGCGGGCGCAGTCCCGTATGGGCGTCATCAACGCTCGCCAGTCATCGCCCTGCGACGATGATGTCGCCTTCGACTCCTGCGCTTCGGCGGCCAGCTCGCGCGCCACTTCGGAAGGACAGAAAGTCTTGTCGGGCCCGCGTGATCGAGCCATGGCCAGTATTGCACCACGCATCGCTTCATCATCTGGCGGCGTCATGCAGGTTCAGCGCAGATCCGGATTGAGGGTATAGGTCCCGGTAACGCTCGATTCGGCCAGCACGTGGTCCTTCATCGCCTCGCGGGCCTGCTCGCC
Organism: Salinicola sp. CPA57; assembly: GCF_003206035.1. Taxonomy (NCBI): domain Bacteria; kingdom Pseudomonadati; phylum Pseudomonadota; class Gammaproteobacteria; order Oceanospirillales; family Halomonadaceae; genus Salinicola; species Salinicola sp. CPA57. Next base: position 379,248 of record NZ_PZJR01000011.1, on the reverse strand, counting down.
GGTGAACTCGCCAGCCAGCTCCAGCGTGGGGATGTCCAGCGCGAACAGGCCGAAGGTGTAGCGATGAATGACGTCGTCGTTCCAGGGCGGGCAAGGCCCGTCGTAGCCGCCGTAGACACCCGCCATGTCGGGATCGCCGGCCAGAAACCCGGTGTAGCCGTTGATACCGCTGATGCCCTTGGCGGTCTGTCCCGGCGTCTTCCCCTTGGGCACCACGCCATCGGCCATTTCGCCCTCTTCGATCAGATTGATCTCGCGGGGAATGTCGATCAGAACCCAGTGATAGAAATCGACGCGCGGCAGTTCCGCGGGCAGTGTCTTGCCCTCCTGGTTGACGTCGTCTGCCACGCCCGGCACGTCAGGGTCGGTCACCAGCAGCACGAAACTCTGTGTTCCCTGCGGTGCGTCCAGCCAACGCACTTCCGGATTACGGTTGTCGCTAAAGCGCATATGCTGCTCGGGATCAGGCACGGCAAACGCGAACGGCGCAGGGATCGGCTTGCCTTCCTCGATACCTTTGATGGTCAAACGCATGGATCACTCCTCGTCGATAACTGGAACGGGTGTTGCTGCCCTCCCGACGTCACGCCGTCGATGGTGCCTCCGGCATGCGCGTGCGCGAGATTTACGACAACCTTAGGTCCCCTGGCGGTTTTTGTCATGATCAAGCGACGACGGGAAACCGGGGGATCGACGATACGGCTGGCTCGATAGCGTGAACGACTCAAGCGGTTCGGCGGAAGGATAATGCGGCTAGCCGCGGATGCCAGCTCAACGGCAGAACGAGACGCCGCGCATGCCGAGATGGAAGTGGTTGGCGTGGGCGGCGTTGTAATCCGGGCCCAGGGTGGTACCGAAATAGCGACAGGCGCCCGCCTGCGCCTCCTCGAGAAAACGGCCAAGATCGCCGCCGTCGCCCCAATCCTCGAGCACGCCGATGCGACGCCCATCCGCCAGTTGAAAAGCCGCGACATCGAGGGCCGATGCCGTGGCGTGTTCGCTGCGCCGGGCATTCTCGCGGTGATAGATATTACGACACGCGAAAGAGCCGTAATGCTGAACGCGGGACACGGGCTCGCCGAAGATCCGCCGAGCCAGCGGCTGCAGCTCGTGCCGCTCGTACATGGTCCATGCCAGCGCCAGCGGGCAGCTGGCGACGAAGCTGGCGTTGAATCGGACCTGCGTATGTGCCAACCGCACCACATTCTCCAGCGGACAACCGGCCGCCGGGGTGTAATCGGCCAACGGGGTGTAGGCGATATCCGGGGCCGTGTTCAGGGCTTCTCGACACGCCTCACCATCGCCGGACAGCGCTTTCAGTTTCCAGCGGGTGATCGGGGTCACCGGGTCGCTCACCACCAGCGGCGCGAAGGGGTTCCACGCCGGCGGAATCTGCCAGATGCCCTTGTCGAAGGCGATGCCGGCGGCGATCGCCACAAGGCAGAATAGGGTCAGCGGAGATGGCTTCATGGATTCCGTCGGATCGGTGTTTGGAGGCGTGCCGTACACCGCTTCTCATACTTTCCTTTCAAATCGATGCTATTCGAGCACAGTCATGTATTCTAGGCTTGGTTGACTTGTCGAGAACGCCATGGCGCGCATCGATGGCAAGGACGAACCTCACCGTGCTTGTCGTCAAGGAGGACAACGATGCCGGGTTGCGCCAGACACCATAACGTTTGCGGACGCTGCGATGAACCGCTGAATTTCGATTTCACCATGGCATTTCAGCCACTGGTCGACATCGAGGAAAGCCGTGTCTACGGCTATGAAGCGCTCGTGCGAGGAACCCAAGGCGAATCGGCCGCGTCAGTACTGGCCCGGGTCGACGGCTCCAATCTCTACCGCTTTGATCAGGCTTGCCGGGTCAAGGCGATCGAAATGGCCCACGAACTGAGCGCCGAAGGTCTTCTTTCGATCAATTTTCTGCCCAACGCCGTCTACGAACCCCAAGCGTGCATTCAAGCCACGCTGGCAGCCGCCAACCGGGTCGGCTGGCCGGTCAGTCGGCTGTGCTTCGAGATTACCGAAACCGAAAGCGTCAAGGATCGTCACCACCTCCAGAACATCGTTGCCAGCTACCAGGCGATGGGAATGAAAACGGCGCTGGACGATTTCGGTACCGGCCACGCCAATCTCGACCTGCTGATCGATATCACGCCTGATGTGCTGAAAATCGACCGCCAGCTGGTCAGCGGCATCCATTCAGCGCCACGGCAGCAATGGATTCTGGGCCACATCATTACCCTGGCACGCCAGCTCGATATCTCGCTGGTGGCCGAGGGCGTCGAAACGATAGAAGAAGCTCGCTGGCTCTACCGCCATGGTATCGCCAGGCAGCAGGGATACTGGTTTGCCAGACCGGTTGCAGAACAACTACCGGCCTGTCCGGATTCTCGTTTCGCGCTGGTTCGAGGCGAACACTGACGATCGCGGCATTTCCGGTAACTCTTTCCACCGTTTGACCCCGGTATCCTGGCTTATGGTTGCTTCGAAAAATCCCTCCTCACCTCAGGTCGTGGAGAGTCCTTCCACGCCGGATGGGCTGGACACCTTGAATATTGCCGCGCTGATCTATCGGCTCGAAGCAGGCATGCCACTGCTGGTCGATGCCAACGAGACGGCGAAAACTCGGCTGCAGATCGGGGATCGTTTACCCATCACCGATCCCTGGCAGTGGCTCGATGCACAGTTTGGCCCGGTCCCACGCCACGATCACCCGGCCTTGATGGCCAGCGCTTCGAATGCGTCGCAGCAGTGGCAATGTTTCCACATCCGTCAGCCATTGCAGCCACTGCAGTCGCTTCAGCTGAAAGTATCAGCGCTGGAAACGGCGGACGGCGCCGACGGCACCATTCACGTACTGGTCGCCATCGGCGAGATCACCGCCGTGGACGACACCCCGAGTCTGCTGTCACAGACACAACCGCATCTTCGCCAGATGCTCGGCAACCTGGCCATGGGCGTGTGCATCATCGATGCCGAAGGCTATCTGCGCCTGGTCAACCCCGCCTTCTGCGAGTTCTTCGGCTATGCAGAGAGTGAGCTGCTGAACGCCCACTTTCGCAAGCTGTTGCCTGCCCGGCACCAGCCGGAGGCAGAGAAGCATGATGCCTCCGGCTTCCCCGAGGCACTGAACCAGCGCCGAGCCGTGGAAGTCCGGCTACAGGATGGATCGACACGAAGCGTGATCATCGAGGACACGGTCAGCCACGATGAAGAGGGCCAACCCCAACGCATTGCCTTTCTCGTCGATATCACAGAGCGTCTCGACGTCGAACGTCGTCTGCAGGAAAAAAATCGACGGCTCGAGTACCTGGCAACGCGCGACCATCTGACCGGATTGCACAATCGTCGATTTGGCCTGGAGATGCTCGGCCAGTCGCTGGAACGTAGCAGGCGCTGCGGCGACAAAATCTCCGTTGTCATGCTGGACCTGGACCACTTCAAGGCGATCAACGACCGTTACGGCCACGCGGTCGGCGACACGATATTGAAGGAATTCAGTCATTTCGTGGCGGGCGTGCTGCGTACCAGCGACACCTTGATTCGCTGGGGTGGAGAGGAGTTTCTGATGATTCTGCCCGGCATCGATCGCTTCGCGGCGCAGACCACGGTGAATCGGGTGCTACTGCAACTGGTCGACCGCCCTCTGAGTGCCGCCGGGCTCCGGGTGAGCTTTTCCGCGGGGGTGGGCGAGCATCGTCAGCAGACCCTGGAAGCGCTGCTGGAAGAGATCGATCAGGCGCTTTATCAGGCCAAGTCGGCCGGCCGGGGCTGTGTCGCGATCGTGCCGGTTCCCACCTCTCGGCCGGAAGCGCAGGACGACCCGACGCTTTCGACGCTGTAACGCTGACGATCGGCCGATAGCCGATCGTCAGATTCCCGCGCCGCGAGCGAGTTCTCTCGACGGCGTGGAATCAGAACACCGCTCGTACCGCCAGGAACAGCACCGTCGGGGCCAGCAGAATGCCGAGCCCGGTGTAGAACGTCGCGGTCATCGCGCCGTAGGGCACCAGCCGCGCATCGGTGGCCGCGAGGCCCGCCGCGACACCGCTGGTCGTGCCGATCAGACCGCCGAAGATCATCGCCGAACGCGGATTGTCCAGGCCGATCAGCTTCGCGGTCATCGGCGTCGCGATCATGGTCAGAATCGATTTGACCAGACCGGCGGCGATCGACAGCGCGATCACTTCCGAACTTGCCCCCAGGGTGGCCCCGGTCACCGGCCCGACGATATAGGTGACGGCACCCGCCGCGATGGTGGTGATGTCGACCGGATCGGTATAGCCGAAGCCCACCGCGACGGCTGCCCCCGCCACGAACGAAACGAGGACGCCGAGGAACAGCGCGATCAGGCCTCGCAGCCCCGCTTTCTTGATCTCCTGAAAGCGCACGCCATACGCGGTCGCGATGATCGCCAGATCCCGCAGCATGCCGCCGCCCATCAAGCCAAGTCCGGAGAACAGCGTGACGTCCGAGAGCCCCTTGCTGCCGCCGGTCGACACGCCGCCGATATAGGCGAGAACCAGGCCGATGATGATCGCGATGGCCGAGCCGTGAAGTCGCCCGGCGGTCAGATGACGACTGAGCCAGTAGGCCACGTACATGGTGAGACCGATCACCGCGAAAGCCGCAATCAGGTGATACTTGTCGACCAGAGAAACGATGGAATCGTTCATGTCGAATACCTCGCTCAGTGGCCGCTAGGGGCGGTGGGGGTCGGCTCGAGCGGACTCGCGTCATCGGTCTTCTTGCCGGTCAGCACCGGTACCAGCGCCAATCCCAGAACGACCGAGAGCACACCGGCCAGGATCGCCACCATGCCACCGCTGAAGGCGGCAGCCACGTTCTGGCTCGCCGCCATGGCGACGACGATAGGGATGTACATGGCATTCCAGAAGTTGATGCCGCTTTCGGTCGTTTCCGGCAGCCTGCCGCGATCCTTGAGATAGCCGGTCACGAAGATCAGCAGCAGCATGGCGATACCCACACCACCCAGGTTGGCATCGATCCCCAGCAGTTGGCCGAGTACGTCGCCAATGATCAGCCCGGCCAGCATGCAGCCGGCCAGGAGTGCTACACCGTAAATCACCATCGTTATCACCTCTTGGGCGTTGTTATAGAGAATGGTTATGTCTTAGGCCCGTCATCGGAGCTTGGCGTGTCGTGCCGCGTTACCCACGCGGCGGGGGTGATCGCCTCTTTTCGCCTACGGATTGGCCGTTTCGGCACGGAGATAGATATCGGCGTAGCGTTCTCGCAGCGCGTTCTTCTGCACCTTGCCCATGACATTGCGTGGCAGGCTGTCGATGAAGAACACCCGCTTGGGCTGCTTGTAGCGCGCGACCTTGTCCTTGAGCGCTGCCAGCACCTGGGATTCGTCCAGTGATTCGCCAGCTTTCAGCACCACGGCCGCGGTTACCCCTTCGCCGAGATCGGGATGCGCCACGCCGATGACGGCCGACTCCATGACCTGCGGCAGTTCATCGATCCACTGTTCGATCTCCTTGGGATAGACGTTGTAGCCGCCGGAGATCACCAGATCCTTGTCGCGCCCGACGATATGCAAGTAGCCATCGTCGTCGATCAGCCCGAGATCGCCGGTGATGAAAAAGCCGTCGTCGCGAAACTCCGAGGCGGTCTTTTCCGGCATGCGCCAATATCCCTGGAAGACATTGGGCCCGCGAACTTCCACCAGCCCCGTCTCCCCCGCCGGCAGCGTCCTGCCGCTCTCGCGCTCGGTGATGCGCACTTCGCTACCCGGCAGTGCGAAGCCGACCGTACCCGGGCGGCGCTCGCCGTCGTAGGGATTCGACGTGTTCATGTTGGTTTCTGTCATGCCGTAGCGTTCGAGAATGGCGTGGCCGGTACGTTGGTGAAATTCGTGATGGGTCTCGGCCAGCAGCGGCGCCGAACCGGAGACGAACAGTCGCATGTTGGCGGTCGTCTCCCTGTTCAGGCGCGGGCTGGCCAGCAGCCGGGTGTAGAACGTCGGGACGCCCATCAGCGCCGTCGCTCCCGGCATCAGGTCCAGCAGCTGCTCGGCATCGAGCTTGGGCAGAAAGGTCATCGAGGCGCCGACGGTCAGAATGATGTTGCACGCCACGAACAGTCCATGAGTATGGAAAATCGGCAGCGCGTGCAGCAGATGATCGTCGGCCGTGAATTGCCAGGTCTGCGCCAGCGCCTGGCTGTTGGCGGCGAGGTTGCCGTGGCTCAGCATGGCGCCCTTGGAACGCCCGGTGGTGCCGGAGGTATACAGGATCGAGGCCAGGTCATTGGCTTCGAGGTCGGCGAGACGAGAATCTTCCTCGGCGTTGCCGACCCGTTCCATCAACGAACCATCGACATCGGCACCCAGGCTTTCGACGACCGCCACGCCGCAACGCTCGGCCAGTCGCTGTGCGATCTCGAGATCCTGCGGCCGACAGACATAGACCCGAGGCTCGGCGTCGGTCAGGAAATACTCGACTTCCGCTTCGGTATACGCCGTGTTGAGCGGCAGATAGACGGCGCCTGTCTGCAGACAGGCGAGATACAGCATGATCGCCTGCGGGCTCTTGTCGACCTGAACCACGACGCGATCGCCCGGTTCCACGCCGCTTTCGCGCAGCACCGTTGCCATCCGCCGCGAGGTGGAAAGCACGTCGCGATAGCGATACCGCTCGCCGCTCGGGGTGTCGATCAACACCTTGTCCGGGTGGCGCTCGAAATTGCCCGAGAATTGCAGATACAGATTCTGATTCATTCCACCACTCCTGCTTTGATAAACGGTCATGGCCGGTCAGGCATCGGTTCGCGAGCCATGGCGGCAGCGCGAACGCCCCTGCTTGGCCTCACGACGGATCTCGCTGGTGCAGACCACCGTGCCCTCGCGGCTGAACGCTTCGTGATTCTGCTCGATACGATCGAGCTCGTAGAGATAATTGACCATCAGACCGTGGGACTGACGGCGTCCGTTCTCGGAGCTGTCGCCCGGCCAGTTGAGCCGATGCAGACTGGCCCCGTTGCCCAGGTGAAAGCGGGCTACCGGGTCCAGCGGCAGGCCGTTGTCACGCTTGGCATCGATCAGATAATGCGCCGCCAAAGCCCGTATCTCGGGTGTGAGCTTGTCGCGCAGCTTGGCGTCTTCCAGCCAGCGGCCTTCATCGATTCCCTTGGCGGTTTCATCTGCCAGTTGACAGGCGCCGCTGTCGCGCGCGTCCGCCAGCCATCTGGCGAAACCGGGCACCGGAGACAGGGTCACGAAGTTTTCGAGATTGGGCAGCTCGCGCTTGAGCTCCTGCACCACCTGCTTGATCAGGAAGTTGCCGAACGAGATGCCGCGCAGGCCGGCCTGACAGTTGCTGATGCTGTAGAAGGCGGCCGTATCGGCCTCCTCCGGACGCACCTCGTCGCCCCCTTCGAGAATCGTCTGGATGTTGTTGGGGATACCGCGGCACAGCGCCACCTCGACGAAAATCAGCGGCTCGTCGCCCGTGGCCGGGTGGAAGAAGGCGTAGCAATGGCGATCCTCGGGGTCCAGACGTCGGCGAAGATCCGACCAGTCGCCGATCGCGTGTACCGCCTCGTAATGAATGATCTTTTCCAGCACCGCCGCCGGCGTATTCCAGTCGATGCTCTCCAGTACCAGGAACCCGCGGTTGAACCAGGACGCGAAGAGATGATCGAAGTCGGCATCCAGCGGCGCCAGTTCGGGGTTGGTCTTGAGACAGCGCAACAGATCCGCACGCATCTTGACCAGCTCGTAAGTCCCGCCGGGGCAGAGATTGAGCCGACGTAACAGATGCTGGCGGCGTGGCTCACAGGCTGCAAACAGCTGCTGCAGACTGGCGTTGTCTCCGTTGTCACGGTACGCCGCATAGGCCTGATGGATGGCGTCGGGCTCGGCGGCATAGCGCTCCCCCAGCAACTGGAAAAAAGCGACACGATCGCTGTCGCCGAGCGAGGCGTAGCGCTCGAGTGCCTCTTGGGCGATCAGAATCTGGGACGCCTCGCCACCGGGCTGCATCAGGGTTTCACATACCGACGTGAGCCTCGCCAGACTACTCGGGGCGCCCTCGCCGCCGGAAAGATGCTGACCCCGTGTCCGGCGGCCGATGCTGGAGAGAAGATCCTGCAGAAAATTCATGTTGACGTTCATGCCGGCCCTCTCGGGTCTGTGGCTGAAGCCTGCACTACCGGAGTTGGCGGCAGCGGCAAGCGCTGAACGGAGCGAGGCGGAGGAATGCGACCGTCGGAATCCGATAATCCGGGAACCGACTGTTAACATACATGTCATCGCTCTGTTATATATAACAGTTATGCCGCTACCCGCCCGGTGTCAACATAGGAGAAAGTCTAATATGGCCCGCACCCCGCATGCCCAGCGGCTTCGCGACCTGCTCGAGGATGCCATCGTCGATGGTCAGTATGCGCCGGGGGATAAACTGGACCCGGAAGCATTGGCTCGCGAGTTCGACTGTTCGCGTACCCCAATTCGCGAGGCGCTGCAGCAACTCGCGGCATCCGGCATGGTTCGCGTCCTCCCCAAGCGCGGGACTTTCGTCGCTCAGCTCAGCGTGACCGAGCTGGTCGAACGCTTCGAGGTAATGGCAGAACTGGAGGGGATGTGCGCGCGCCTGGCGGCACGACGCATGTCACAGGAGGAACTGGCCGCCTTGCGCGATGCCCACACCGCCTGTCGCGAGTGCATGGCGGCTGGCGATGCCGACGGCTACTACTACGAAAACGGCACCTTTCATCATCTGATCTATCAGGCCAGCCACAACGACTTCCTGACCCGTGAAGCGGCGCGGCTGCACGCCATCCTGAAGCCGTATCGTCGTCTGCAGTTGCACGCCCGCCACCGCCTCACCGGTAGTTTCGACGAGCACGAAGCGATCATGGCAGCGCTGGAACGCGGCGATGCCGACGCTGCGGAAGCGGCCATCAAGGCGCATGTGCAGATCCAGGGCGAACGGTTCAACGACCTGGTGGCGTCGATGCAGCGTCTGCAACAGCGCCGCAGCCAGGAGCGATAAGGGGTCGCGAGTAGGTTCATGTCGAAACCACGGACTTCTGCAGGCGGGGCTGCCAGCCTTTCAGGCAGTGGCGGCAATCGCCAACTTCATTGAAACAGCAGCGTGACGAGCAGCGCCACGCTGCCGACGACCAGCGCCGTGGTCACGAACACGCTTACCAGCAGGTTGAGCCAGCGGTCGACTCGGGAATCGGGAGGCACGGTCGCGCGTCGAGTCGCACCATGGTGCAGCTGGCGAGAAGGCTTCAAGGCGGGGGGCATGGGCAGGCTCCGCAATTCGTCATTATGGTGTTAACGGCGGCACGCCACTCAAATTGAGTCTCCAGTCTGTTAGCAGACTGTTCAATCCGGTATCAAATTAGGTCGTTTCGACCCATTTCTCCACCCTTACGTCTGAAATTGGCTGACCTGACCCGCCACCGAGGGCCGACCTCGACACAAAACGGCCCCGATCCTGTTCGGATCGGGGCCGTGGTCGACAGCGCTATCGGTCAGCGCGGGTTGATACGACGATTCTTGATATCCGGCGCACGACGATAACGGTCCTCGTCTGCCAGTTCTTCGGCTTCGAAGGCATCGGCCCCTACCGGTGTATCGCTGTGGCGGCGATACAACGCGGTCAGCATCGCCTTGCGATCGGCACGAAGCTCTTTCAGCGTCACGAATATCATCCCGTAGAGAATGAACGTGAAGGGTAACGCTGCCAGTACCGATGCCGACTGCAGTCCCTTGAGCCCGTTCTCGCCGCCTGCCGAAAGCAGTGTCAGGCAGATCGCGGCGATCAGCACTCCCCAGATGATCCGCTTCATCAGCGGCGGATTGAGCGAGCCGTTATCGGTCATCTGCGACACGATGTAGGTCGCGGAGTCCGCCGAGGTCACCAGGAAAATGAAGATCAGACAGAGTGCGACCACCGACAGCACGTTCGAGAACGGCATCAGATCGAACATCTGGAACAGCGCCGAGGTAATGTTGTCCGAGGTCGCCTGTGCCAGACCGGCATCGCTGTTCATCTCCATCTGGATGGCGGCACCACCGAAGACGCCGATCCACAGACAGGCCAGCAGCGGCGGCACGACGAGCACGCCAAAAACGTACTGCTTGATGGTGCGACCGCGCGAGATCCGGGCCACGAAGGTACCCACGAACGGTGACCAGGCAATGACCCATGCCCAGTAGAATATCGTCCAGTTGGACGCCCATTGGCTATCGTCGTAAGGCGACATCCGCAGGCTCATGCCGATGAAGTTCTGTAGATAATCACCGATGCCCAGCGTGATGGTCTCGAGAATCGCAATGGTCGGACCCGTGAACAGGATGTAGAACATCAATGCGAAGCAGATGATCAGGTTGAGGTTGGACAGATTCTTGATGCCTTTGTCCAGACCCGAGGTTGCCGAGATCATGTAGCAGACGAACATCGCCCCCATGATGATGAACTGCCACATCATGTTTTCGGGAACATTGAATACCGAATGTAGGCCGCCATTGATCTGAAGAACGGCTAGACCAATGGAAGTTGCCACACCCATCACCGTCGCGACGACGGCGAAGATGTCGAGGATCGGCCCGAGCCGACGCAGTTTCGGGCGTTTGGCCGTTACCGACGACAGCACATTGGAAACCATGCCGGCCTGTCCCTTACGGAACTGGTAATAGGCGATGATCAGACCGACGACAGAGAATGCCGCCCACTGGTGGATACCCCAGTTGAAGAACGCGTACTGGATCGCGTAACGCGCGGATTCAGCGGATTCCGGCGCCACGTCGCCATAAGGCGGCGTCATGTAATGGGTCATCGGTTCCGCCATGCCATAGAACACCAGGCCGACGCCGAACCCTGCCGCCAACAGCATGCTCACCCAGGAAAAGAAGCCATAGGTCGGTTTACTGTCCTGGGGACCCAGGCGAATTTTTCCGTACTTGCTGAATGCCAGCCCCACCAGAAAAATCACGAATCCGAATACGGAGATCAGATAGAACCATCCAAAGTAGTGAGTGGTCGCACCCAGTGCCGAATTGGCGATATTCCCGAATCCCGTCGGGAAAATGGCACCAACGGCCACGATCGCCACTATCACCAACGCCGAGACGATGAATACGCCTTGCTTGCCGAATTTGGGCATGTCGTCCCCTTTTGATTGTGCTGATTGCCTCTGACGCCAACAGTGTAGACGAAGCCTCCACTCTCTGCGGCCGCTCCGGGTCTACCTCGCAGCCCTTGGCGAGTCAACGGGATGTCAAACGAAAGTTCCCTCGACGTAAGTCTTCGTTAAGCCTTTGTGCCTCAATCTCGCCCTCATCATATTGGGTGGAGGGCTATCGATGACGGGTTTATGTGCCCCAGCGGCGAACATCATCTGGCGTGAAAGTCGGAACAGTCAGGAGCGAGCCACGCTCGAGCACTTCATCGCGGATACCTACCGGCAGCAGCATGGCGCTTCGATCGCCCAGTTCGCACCGCGTCTATACGGGCTGTGGGAGCAAGATCAACTGCAGGCTGCCGTCGGCGTGCGTCGAGCCGACGCATCCCCGCTGTTTCTAGAGCACTACCTGGAAACGCCCATCGAGCAGGCCCTCTCCGCCGTTCTGGAGACCCAGGTCGATCGCACGGCATTGGCGGAAATCGGCAATCTGGCCGCTCGTCGGCCTGGCATGACGATCCCGCTGATTCGAGCACTGGTTGCCTCGCTCGTCGCCGAGGAGTGCCGGTGGCTGGCGTTCACCGCAACGGCAACCGTTCGCAATGGGTTTCGACGCCTTGGCCTAGACGTTCATTGTCTCGCGGAGGCCAACCCGACCCGCTTGGGTTCCGCGCAAGGCGACTGGGGCAATTATTACCTGCACCGCCCCTGGGTCATGGGTGGCGACTTGCTTGCCGCTTGGCATCGCCTCGCCCCGGCTGGCGACCGCACGATCATCACCACCGTGCCCGCCGCTGCCCCGCTTCTCAAGGATACCGATCATGCGTGAGCGCTTTCTGGACCATTTGTGGACGCTGGGGAAGACCGACGCGAACCGTGTCGCCCTGGAGGACGAGACCCGGTCGATCGATTACGGCGAACTGATGACGCTCGTCGAATCCCGCGCACAGCAGCTACGTCAACTCGGTAGTCAGCGCGTCGGATTGGCCCTCGATAATGGCGTCGACTGGGTACTGTGGGATCTCGCGATGATGCAGGAAGCCATCGTCAGCGTGCCGCTACCCGGTTTTTTTGCGCCGTCACAGCTAGCCCACGTGGTCGATCAGGCAGGTCTGGATACGCTGATCGGGACGCCGTCCGTGGCGACGGCATCGGGCTTCGTGGCTATCACAGACACCAGCGGCTCCACGAACACCAGAGACGCCACGCTCTGGCAGCGCCGCGGTGTCTCGTCACTTCCAGACTTACCCGAAGGCACGCACAAGATCACCTTCACCTCGGGCACCAGCGGCACACCCAAAGGCGTCTGCCTGAGTAGCGACAATCAGCTCGTCGTCGCCGAGAGTCTCGCCGAGATCGCCGCTAGCGTCGAGGTGCGCCGACACCTGGCAATACTCCCGCTGGCGACGCTGCTGGAGAACATCGGAGGCATCTACGCCCCACTATGGCTGGGCGGCAGCGTCACACTGCCCTCCTTGGAAGCAATCGGCTGGCTGGGGGCAAGTGGTTTCGATAGCGCCCTCGGCTGGCAGGTCATTACCGATCACGCGCCGGACAGTCTCATTGTGGTGCCGCAACTGCTTTCGGCGTTACTCACCCAGCAAGGCGATGGGCCCATCGGCTTTGGCCGTTTCTTCGCGGTCGGCGGGGCCACGGTGTCGCCCGCGCTCCTGGCGCGCGCGGAAGCCGCAGGCTGGCCAGTGTTCGAAGGATACGGCCTTTCCGAGTGCGCGTCCGTCGTCACACTCAATCGTCCCGGTGAAGCGCGTCCCAGTGAACATCGACCCGGTCGCGTGGGCAGACCATTGCCTCATGCGGAGGTGAGCCTGTCCGAAGATGGCGAGGTGCTGGTTCGGGGCAATGTGATGCTGGGCTACCTGGGTGACAGCGGCCCGGCGCCCACGGTCTGGCCCACGGGCGACCTAGGTGAATGGGATGGCGATGACCTGAGGCTCAAGGGACGTCATCGCCAGGTCTTCATCACCGCCTATGGCCGCAATGTCGATCCGGCCTGGGTCGAGGCTGAATTGACCGCAGAACCCGCGCTTGCCCAGGCCTGGGTGAGCGGTGAAGCGCAGTCCTTCAATCGTGCCTTGTTGGTGCCGCGAGGCGACTGGGTCAACGATCGCCAAATCGAAGACGCCGTGGCGCGAGCCAATGCCCGGTTGCCCGATTACGCGCGCGTCTCACTGTGGCAACGCAGCGCCCCCTTTACTGCACAAAACGGTCTAGCAACCGCCAATGGCCGACTGCGCCGTGACGCGTTGGTCAACCATTACCACACCTGGCTTACGAGCCCGGTCTATCCACCGGCGGATGTGTAAGACATCCGCTTACGCCTCAGGAGACGACATCATGTCCCACTATGAAAAACTGCAGCAAGCCACTGCCAGTCATCGCCAATGGCTGCTCGACACGCCGGTCATTCGCCGGGCGCTGGAGGGCAACATCACGCGCGACATCTATCTCGCGTTTCTGGAACAGGCCTATCACCACGTCAAGCAGACGGTGCCGCTGATGATGGCCTGCGGGGCGCGCCTGCCGGCTCGCCTCGAATGGTTGCGTGGCGCGCTGGTGGAATACATTGAGGAGGAGTACGGCCACCAGGAGTGGATTCTGGACGATATTCGCGCCATTGGGGGCGATGCCGATGCCGTCGCCAGTGCGACACCCGCGCCGGCTACCGAATTGATGGTGCGCTACATCCGTGATGTCATAGCCTACGACAACCCAGTCGGCTTCTTCGGCATGGTGCACGTGCTGGAGGGCACCAGTACCGCCATCGCCACCCAAGCCGCCGAGCAGATGCGCGACGGTGCCGGACTCCCGGCCAACGCCTTTCGCTACCTCGAATCCCACGGCAGCCTCGATATCGGGCATCTGGCGTTCTTCGAGGAACAGATCAACCGGCTCGAAGACCCCGCCGACCTACAGGCCATCATCGATTCCGCCAACATGGTCTATCGCCTCTACGGTGCCATGTTCCGCAATCTTCAGCGGGCTGCCGGCGACGTCGCCAGTCATGAGGGCCTGAGCCATGCGTTGGTCTGATCGCCGCATCCTGATCACGGGCGCCAGTGGCGGCATCGGACGGGAACTCGTGACACTGCTGGCCCAGCGCGGCGCCCAGATGCTGATCGTGGGGCGTAACGCCAGCGTGCTGAGAGACCTGGCAGCGCTCGCGCCCGAGCGCATTCGTGCGCTCCCCGCCGACCTGACGGCACCAGATGAGCGTCGCAGGATCGTCGAGGCCGCCGATGGCGCACGAATCGACATGCTGATCAACGCCGCCGGGGTGAATCATTTCGGCCTCTTCGACGAGCAGTCTCCGGCAGCGATATCGTCGATGGTGGACCTCAACGTAACAGCCACCCTGCTGCTCACTCAGGCGCTGCTACCGCGACTGCTGCACGAAAATAGCGCCTGGATCGTCAACCTCGGATCTGCTTTCGGGGCGATTGGCCACCCGGGCTATACCGCCTACTGCACGACCAAGTTCGCCTTGCGCGGATTCAGTCAGGCCTTGCGTCGAGAGCTAGCCGATACGCCGATCCAGGTGCTGCATATCTCGCCTCGTGCCACCCGCACGAGCATGAACAGTGACCGCGCCGATGCCCTCAACATCGCGCTGGGCAACCACGTGGACGAACCCGCTCACGTCGCCGCGAGCGTCATCCGCGGCATCGAGAAGCATGCTCGTGATCGACAACTTGGCTGGCCGGAGTGCCTGCTGGTCAAGCTTAACGGCATGCTGCCAGGCCTCGTCGATCGCGCGCTCAAAAAGCAGCTTCCAACGATCCAGCAACATGCGCGTCGTCCTTCCACGTCGTCCTGACCCGCACAGGGAGATCACCATGACAGCACAGCACTCTTTGAAGGCCATGGTTCTCGCCATGGTTCTCGCCTCGACGGCAGGGATCGCGCTTACCGACAGCCCCATGGTGTTGGCGGCACAACCTTTGACGGCTTCGGCATCGACCGCGGTCTCGGCAGCGACGGTCGCCGCGGGCCTGCATGAACTCCAGAGCCGCTGGGCCAACATTCAGTACCAGACGCCGGAAGCGCGGCGTGCCGATGCCTTCGAGCAGCTCTATCAGCGCGCTCAGGCTTTACTTGAAGCACAACCCAAAAGTGCAGAACTACACACCTGGGCGGGTATCATTCGTGGCTCCCAGGCAGGCGCGGAGGGCGGTCTAAGCGCCCTATCGCAGGTCAAGGAGGCCCGTGCCGAGTTCGAGCAGGCGCTGTCGATCGATCCGACGACGCTGAGCGGTTCGGCGTATACCAGCCTGGGGACGCTCTATCACCAGGTGCCCGGCTGGCCCATCAGCTTCGGTGACGACGACAAGGCGCGACAGCTGCTGCGGAAAGGTTTGAGCCTCAATCCCGACGGGATCGACAGCAACTACTTCTGGGCCGACTTCCTCCACGATCAGGGCGACGATGCGAAGGCCCGCCAGGCCATCGAGAAGGCCATGGCAGCAGCGCCGCGCCCCGGCAGGGAGACGGCCGATGCCGGGCGTCGTCAGGACATTCAGGCTCTGCTGAATGAGATCTAGGCGCACGCCTCGTTCGAACGTCCGAGCAACCCGGAGGCAGCGCGGAGATCGGCGGCGGTGGAATCGGTTGCATTCGTCTCTGGCGCCCTCATGATAGGGATCATGAGGGCGCTAACGAGCGTCCACCCATTTCTTGACGAGAACGCTCATGTCACGACTTGCCGACATTCCTCTCTCGGTGCTGGACCTGGCACCGATCACGCGCGACGGTACCGCGGCGGAGACCTTCCGTCACAGCGTCGACCTGGCCCAACAGACCGAACGACTCGGCTACAACCGTTACTGGCTGGCCGAGCACCACAACATCGACGGGATCGCCAGCGCGGCGACCAGCGTGTTGATCGGCCATATCGCGGGCGCCACCTCGACGCTTCGCGTCGGCAGCGGCGGCATCATGTTGCCCAACCATCCGCCGCTGGCGATCGCCGAACAGTTCGGCACGCTGGCCACGCTCTACCCGGATCGGATCGATCTCGGCCTGGGCCGTGCGCCGGGGTCCGACGGGATCACCATGCAGGCGATGCGTCGCGACCCGCGCGCCGGCGTCAACGATTTCCCCGATCGCCTCGATGAACTGCGCCGTTACCTGGGCGACAGCGTGCCCGGCCAGCGCGTGCGCGCGATTCCCGGTGAAGGCACCCACGTGCCCATCTGGCTGCTTGGCTCCAGTGGCTACAGTGCCCAACTCGCTGCCAGACTCGGCCTTCCGTTCGCGTTCGCCGGGCAGTTCGCTCCCGGCTACATGATCGAGGCACTGCACCTCTATCGCGAGGGTTTCCAGCCGGGGGTGCTCGACAAGCCCCACGCCATGATCGGGATTCCACTGGTCGCCGCCGACACCGACGAGCGCGCCCGCTTTCTCGCCACCACGCAGCAACAGAAATTTCTCAATCTGATTCGCGGCAAAAGTACGCGCACCCTGCCACCGGTGGAAAACCTCGACTGGTCGCCACAGGAGCAGGCCATGGTCTCTCAGAACCTGGGGGCCGCCGTGGTCGGCGGGCCGGAGAGCGTGCGGCAGCAACTGGAGAACCTGCTCGAGCAGACCGGCGCCGACGAGATCATGGTCAACACCGACTGTTTTGATCACGCCGAACGGGTGAAGTCCTACGAGATTCTGGCGGACGTATGGAAGGCCTGATTGCTGAACAGTCGTAGATCTAGAGGCTAGAATTTGCCTCCCGGCGTCTCCAAGACCGCGCGGGATGAGAAGCGCCAAGCCGGGTCGCGCGACAGGGATGTCGCGCGAGGCGCGCCAGGACAAGGATGTCCGTGCGCGCCGACCCGAAGCGCAGGCGCTTTCTCATACCGGGTTTCGCGGTCTTGCGACGCCAATAAAGGGGAGCGGCGAGGGGGCGAGCGTTAAGCCCCCTCGTCAATCAACGGTGAGGATCGCTAATGCACGATCAGTGACAGGCTCTCCGCCAGCGAATCAGAAGAATCCTAACTACCCACGAAAAAACACCCGGCATATGGCCGGGTGTTTTCATTTCAAAGCAGCGATGAGAAGTCAGCCCAAGGGCTATCAACCCAGACGCTTGGCCAGCAAACCTTCCAGCTTCTTCTGGTCGGCGGCGAAGGTGCGGATACCCTCGGCCAGCTTCTCGGTCGCCATGGCGTCCTCGTTGTGCTCCCAGCGGAACTGCGCTTCTCCGATCGGATCGAGACGCTCGGTGCCGCTACCCTCGTCGGTGATCTTGCGTGTCACTTCCCCTTCCGCGGAGGAGAGCTCTTCGAGCAGCGCCGGCGAAATGGTCAGGCGATTACAGCCGGCCAGCGCCAGAATCTGATCGGTGTTGCGGAAGCTGGCGCCCATGACCACTGTCTTGTAGCCGTACTGGCTGGCGTAGTCGCACACGCCGCGGACGAACTTGACGCCCGGGTCCTCGTCTGGCGCGTAGGATTCGGTGCCGGTGGATTTCTTGTACCAGTCGGTGACGCGGCCGACGAAGGGTGAGATCAGATAGACGCCGGCTTCGAAACAGGCACGCGCCTGGGCATCGGAAAAGAGCAGCGTCAGGTTGCACTTGATGCCTTCCTTCTCGAGCCTTTCGGCAGCGCGAATGCCTTCCCAGGTGGAAGCGAGCTTGATCAGCACGCGGTCCTTGGAGACGCCCTGTTTCTCGTAAAGCTTGATCAGATGATGGGCCTTCTCGAAGCTGGCTTCCTCGTCGAAGGAGAGCTTGGCGGCCACTTCGGTGGAGACACGGCCAGGAATGATCTTGGTGATCTCGGTGCCGATCGCCACGCAGAGACGATCGACCGCATCCTCGACACGGGCGTCGGCATCGGACACTTCCGACTTCACCGCGGTCAGCGTCTCGTCGATCAGCGCCTGATAACCTTCGAGATCGAAGGCCTTGAGAATCAGAGACGGATTGGTGGTCGCGTCGTGCGGCTGATAGCGGCGGATGGCATCCAGATCACCGGTGTCGGCAACCACCATGGAAAGCTGTTTGAGAGAGTCGAGTTGCTGCGTCATGAGTCACTCCATCGTCGTAGCGTGTGATTGCATCCCTTCGCAATCCTGATTCTAAAAGCATAACACCGATGCGTGACGGTCGCCGTGACCCACATCGAGTTTCGAGTTGGACGGTGCCAGGCTCGTTCACGGTTGCACGGGAGATCGGGCGAGCAAAGACCGGCAAGAAAGTCACCGCACGTTCCCTCTATGTGGGAGCCCCGCGGTGATTTCAACGTCGCCGGGGCGATACTTCCAGCAAGAGTCTCAGGCGATACCGTGCTCGCGGCTCAGCGCCTCCCGGTAACGTCGGTAGATACCGTGATAGCGGGCGACGGTTTCCGGTTGAGGGCGAGTCAGCGTGGATTCGTCCAGGCGCACCCAGTGCTGGCAGAGATCGTCCAGCGCCACTCTGGACTCGCGATCATCGCACCAGCGGGCCTGGATCGCGCCGCCGAACGCCGCCGCCTCGGTAACCTTCGGGCAGACGACTTCAATATCGAGAACGTCGGCGACGATCTGACGCCAGATCGGGCTCTTCGCGCCGCCGCCGACCAGGCGGATCTGGGTTGCCTGGCTGGCCAGCGGCCCGAGCAGCTCGAGTCCGTAGCGCAGTCCGAATGTCGCGCTTTCGACAGCGGCACGACACAGGTTCTCCGGGGTGGTGTTGAAGCTGGTCATGCCGCTCATGCTCGCCTGCGCCTGCGGCAGTGCCGGCACCCGTTCGCCGCTGAAGAACGGCAACAGCGTAATGCCACCGGCGCCCGGTTCGGCCTTGGCCACGGCACGATTGAAACCGTCGATATCGAGCCCGACCAGCTCTCGCAGCGTGGTCGTCGCCGAGGTCACGTTCATGGTGCAGATCAGCGGTAGCCAGCCATCATGGCTGGCGCAGAAGTTCGCCACCATGGCGTTGTCCGGCACCACCGGATCGGAAGAGTGAACGGCGATGGTGCCGGAGGTCCCCAGACTGATCGTGACCCGGCCCGGCGCGATGTTGCCGGTGCCAATGGCGCCCATCATGTTGTCGCCACCACCGCTGGAGACGAGCACGTCATCGCTGAGCCCCAGCTCGCGCGCCAGCTCCGGGCGCACCTTCCCCACTGCCTCGCGGGAATCGATCAGTCTCGGCAGCACGAGGTCGGCGTCGAGCTCCGGCGCGATGATCGAGAAAACGTCGCGGCGCCAGGTTCGCGTGCGTGTATCGAAGTAGCCGGTACCCGAAGCATCGCCCGGTTCGGCCACCCGCTCACCCGTCAGCCAGAAATTGAGATAGTCGTGCGGCAGCAGCAGCGTGGCGATCCGCCGATAGGCGTCAGGATGCGTTTCCCGCAGCCAGGCGATCTTGGAGGCGGTGTAGCCGGTCTGCAGCACCAGCCCGAGCTTGTCGATGCAGCCCTGTTCGCCGCCGAGCTGCTCGATCAGCCGCGCGTTCCACTCGGCAGTCTCGGTGTCGTTCCAGAGCTTGGCCGGGTGCACCGGCACGCCATCTCCGTCCAGCGCCACCATGCCATGCTGCTGGCCGGAAATACCGATCGCCCGGATAGCATCTGCCTTCACGCCGGCATCGCCCAGAGCCTCGTCGAGCGCGCCGCGAAATGCCTCGGTCCACTCTTCGACCCGCTGCTCCCGCCGGCCGTGGTCGCCCTGTTCCAGTTGGTGGGGACGAGAAGCCTCACCTACGATGCGACCGTCGTCACCATCGACCACCACGACCTTGGTGCTCTGCGTGCCACAATCCACGCCGATATACATCGTATCCATCCCTTGATCAGTTCCGATTCCGTACCGCGTTGAAGGCCGGCGCGAACGCCGACCTTACGCCGCCAGCCACTGGGGTCAACCGGCGACGAGATGCTCGACGCAGCCACGCGCGCCGTCGCGGTAGAGCCGCTCCAAGGCATCGAGATAGGCCGCACGAAAACGCTCGTCGTCGGCCAGATCGCCGAACAGCTGACGATTCTCGATGAAGGCAGTCGGCTCGTCGCGATTGCGCTTGGCGATCGCCATCAATTCGTCCTTGAGCCGGTCGACGACGGTGATCGGCTCGCCCCGCTCGTCAACACCTTCGGCATAGCGTGCCCAGCTGGCCACGACCGCCGCGCTGCGATGCATCTCTCCACCCTGCGCCAGCTGCTCCCGGATCACCGGCAGCAACCACTTGGGAATGCGGTCCGAGCTTTCGGCGCACAGCCGCGCCAGGGTGTCCTTGATCTCCGGATTGGCAAAGCGCGCGATCAGGGTACGTTTGTAGTCGTCGAGATCGACCCCTGGCACCGGCCGCAGGGTGGGCGTGCCCTCCCGGTTCATGTAGTCGAGCAGGAAGTCGACGAACAGCGGGTCCTGGCACACCTCGTGGGCGTAGCGATAGCCGGCCAGATAGCCGAAATAGGTCAACGCCTGGTGACTGGCATTGAGCAGGCGCAGCTTCATCAGCTCGTAAGGCATCACGTCTTCGACCAGTTGCACGCCAACCTGATCGTAGACCGGCCGACCGCTGTTGAAATGGTCTTCCAGCACCCACTGCGTGAAGGGCTCGCACACCACGGGCCAGCGGTCTTCGATACCGAAGCGCTGATGAATCTCTTCGATATCCGCCTCGGTCGTCACCGGTGTAATACGATCGACCATCGAATTGGGAAAGTGGACATTGGCATCGATCCAGTCGCCCAGCTCCGCATCCCGCGCCCGAGCATAGGCCACGAACATCTTGTGAGCGACTTCGCCGTTACCCTGGATATTGTCGCAAGACATTACGGTGAACGGCTCGATGCCGCGCTCCCGCCGTCGGGCCAGCGCCTCGGCGACGATGCCGAACGTCGTCTTCGGGGTCCGGGGTGAGGCGAGATCGTGCTGCACGTCCGCGTTGCCGAGGTCGAATTCGCCGGTCACATGGTGGAAGTTGTAGCCCCCCTCGGTCACCGTCAGCGAGACGATACGAATCTCGGGGTCCGCCAGCAGCTCGAGGGTGCCCTCGATATCATCCGGCGCGTAACGGTAGTCGATGATCGAACCGATGACCCGCGCCTGGTACTCGCCGTCCGGATGCTTGACCACCAAGGTATACAGATGATCCTGGGCCGAGAGCGCGGCCTGCATGCGCCGATCGCCAGGCATCACGCCGACGCCGACGATGCCCCAGTCCAGCGCCTCGCCCCGATTCATGAGATCGTCGAGATACATCGCCTGATGAGCGCGATGAAACCCCCCGACGCCGAAATGCACGATGCCCGGCGTAACCCGGCTACGATCGTAGGACGGCTTGGCGACGGAACCGTCGAGTGGGTCGAGGGCTGCCGAATTCAACGATGCCATAGGGTTTCTCCTGAAAAAGTCACTGCCCCGAAAAAGGTTCTGGGCGCCGCGTGAGGCCCGATCACGCTTCGACGGCTGTCGAAGGCTGCGACGCGGACTCGCGGCCAATGGCCAGTTCACTGTCGGTGTCGAACAGGTGCAACTTGTCACTGTCGCAGGCCAGTGTCAGCGTGTCGTCGATCTCGACCTTCCGGTGGCCGGGCAGCTGCGCGGAAACGAAGTGCTCGCCCACGCTCAATTGCACCATGGTTACCGCCCCCAGCGTCTCGACTACCTCCACCTTGCCTTCGATACGATTGGTATCCGTCGCATCGCCCAGGCGAAGGTGTTCCGGACGAATGCCGACCCAGACGTCCGCCGCCCCACGTGAGGCCATCGAGCTCCGATGGGCGTCGTCCAGCGCAAGCCGATAGCCGTCGCCACTGACGACTCCTTCGGCATGCTTGGCACGCAGAAAGTTCATCGACGGGTTGCCGATGAAACCGGCGACGAAACGATTGGCCGGGAATTCATAGAGATTGATCGGGGTATCGATCTGTTGAATCCTGCCGTCCTTCATCACCACGATGCGCTCGCCCATGGTCATGGCTTCGACCTGGTCGTGGGTCACGTAGAACGTGGTCACCTTGAGACGCTTGTGCAGCTTGACGATCTCCGCACGCATATCGACGCGCAGCTTGGCATCCAGATTGGAGAGTGGCTCGTCCATCAGGAAAACCTGCGGATCGCGCACGATCGCCCGACCCAGCGCGACGCGTTGACGCTGACCGCCGGAAAGCTCGCGCGGCTTGCGATCCAGCAGAGGCTCAATTCCCAGTGTCTGTGCCGCTTCCTCGATCTTGGCCTTGATCTCTGCCGCGGGGCGTTTTTTCAGCTTCAGGCTGAACCCCATGTTGTCCGCCACGCTCATGTGCGGATAGAGCGCGTAGCTCTGGAACACCATGGCGATGTCACGCTCCTTGGGCGGTACCTGACTGACGTCTCTGCCGCCGATCAGGATTTCGCCTTCGGTGTTGCGCTCCAGCCCGGCGATCATGCGCATGGTGGTCGACTTGCCGCAACCCGAAGGCCCCACCAGCACCACGAATTCACCGTCGCGCGTAACCAGATTGAAGTTGTCGACGGCGTTGCTGCCGCTCGATCCCTGCTGTGATGCATAGCGTTTGGCGACGTTCTTGAGTTCGACGATGGCCATGTCGTTAACCCTCTCGATAAAATTCGGTACCAGCGCGATCGCCGGTCATTTGACGGCGCCGAAGGTCAGTCCCCTGACCATCTGGCGTTGCGTGAACCAGCCGAGCACGATGATCGGCGCGATGGCCAGCACCGAAGCTGCGGACATCTTGGCCCAGAACAGCCCTTCGGCGCTCTTGAACGATGCGATGTAGACCGCCAGTGTCGCCGCGCTATGGTCAGTCATGGTGATGCTCCAGAACGACTCGTTCCATGCCAGGATCAGCGCCAGCAGTCCGGTCGAGGCCAACCCCGGCAGCGCCAGCGGCAGCACCACCTTGAACAGCGTCTGCATGATGCTGGCGCCGTCGATGTCGGCCGCTTCGACGATATCCTTGGGGATGTCGCGGAAATAGGAGTAGACCATCCACACGATGATCGGCAGGTTCATCGCCGTGAACAGAAGCGTCAGTCCCAGCGCGTTATCCAGCAGTCCGACCGCGCTGTAGACCAGGTAGATCGGAATCAGGACGCCGACCGCCGGGATGAACTTGGTCGAGACCATCCATACCAGCAGGAAGTCGGTGCGCTTGTTGGGATAGAACGCCATCGCATACGCCGCCGGCACTGCCAGTGCCAGGCCGATGACTGTCGAGGCGACGGCAGTCAACACGGAGTTCCAGGCGTAGTGCCAGTAACCGCTGCCCTGCGCCAGTGCGGTCTTGAAACTCTCCAACGTCGGCGAGAAAAAGAAGTTGGGCACTACCGTGAAGGCCTGCTGCTCGGTCTTGAACGCGGTCAGCAGCAGCCACAGGATCGGGAAGAAGATCAGTAGCGCCACGATCCAAGCGAGCACGCCCATGACACCGTTGGTGAAACGAGATGAATTCATCGTGCGGCTCCCGCGTTGAGGTTTCCGGCAATGAAGCGAATCAGCATGATGGCGAAGATGTTCGCCAGGATCACTGCACCGATGGCCGCCGCCGAGGCGATGCCGATATCGGTCTGCTGGAACACGGTCTGGAAGATGTAGTAAGGCAGGTTGGTGGTGGCGGTACCGGGCCCACCACTGGTGGTGGTGTAGATCTCGGCGAACGAGGTCAGGAAGAAGATGCTTTCCAGCATCACCACGACGTACAGCACCTGACCCAGATGCGGAATCACGATATGGCGAAACTCCTGCCAGGCGCTGGCACCATCGAGCCTGGCCGCCTCGATCTGATCTTCCGGCAGCGACTGCAGACCGGTCAGCAGCACCAGTAGCGCGAACGGTGTCCATTCCCAGGTGATCATGATGATCACCGACAGCATCGGATAGTGGGCGAGCCAGTCGACCGGCTCCAACCCCAGTTGCCGCGCCACCCAGGCGAACAGACCGTAGACCGGATGAAACAGCATGTTCTTCCAGATCAGGCCGGTCACCACCGGCATCACGAAGAACGGCGCGACCGCCAGCGTGCGAGCCACGCCACGGCCGACGAAGGTCCGGTTGAACAACAGCGCCAGCATCAACCCGAGACTCACCGTGATGACCAGACTGGCCCCGACGATGATCAGCGTGTTGGCCAGCGACTTCCAGAAAGTGGGGTCGCTCAACAGGATCGCGAAATTGTTCAACCCCGCAAAGCCGTTGTACATCGGCATGACTAGGTTGTACTGCTGAAACGAGTAGTAGATGGTCATGGCCAGCGGCACGAGCATCCAGATCAGCAGGAAGATGACCGCCGGTGCCATCAGCAGTCGCGTGGTACGGGCGAACGAGCGCGCACCGGTTACCTCGGCGGATGGCGCGGTGGCCGAAGAGGTTCGAGAAATGGCTTTCATGCGTGAGTCCCGTAGCTTTGGATTGCATGACGCAATCGCTGGTCCGAGCAGACAGCTCCAGCTTGAATCGCGCCGGCTGACACAGCGTCGGCTGACACAGCGACACCGCCGATCGTCACAACCGATCGGCGGTGTCTACAGGCGCATCGCTTACTGCGGTTTGCCGGTCTGCTGCATGATACGGTCGGTGAAGGTCTGCCCCTGCTGGAGCGCTTCGTCGACACTGGTATCCCCGGAAAGCATCGCCGCCATCAGCTGACCGACACGGGTACCGATCGCCTGGAACTGCGGGATGGTGACGAACTGCACGCCGGTGTAAGGCACTTCCTGCGCGCTGGGATCGTTCGGGCTGGCGCTCTTGATTGCCGTCTCGACCAGCGGCGCGAACGGCGCGGCCTTGACATAATCTTCGCTGGAATAGGTCGACTGACGCGTTCCCGGGGGGACTGCCAGCCAGCCTTTGTCGTCAGCCACAGCCTGGATGTAGTCCTTGGACGTCGCCCAGTCCACGAACGTCTTGGCGGCTTCCTGGTGCTTGGAGGACTGCGGCACGGCCAGCGCCCAGGTGAACAGCCAGTTGGATCCCTTCTCGGTCGTCTCGTAGGGCGCCTGAGCGAAGCCGACCTTGTCCGCGATCTTTGAGGTTTCCGGATCGCTGAGATAGCTGGCCGCAACGGTGGAATCCACCCACATCCCGCACTGGCCATTGGCGAACAGCGTCTCGGACTCGGTGAAGCCGTTGGACGTCACGCCCGGAGGGCCATAGTTGTTGAGCAGATCGACATAGGCATTGGCCGCATTCTTCCACTCTTCACTCGTCAACTGTGGCTCCCAGTCCATATCGAACCAGCGCCCGCCGTAACTGTTGACCATGGTGCCGAACAGCGCCATGTTCTGCCCCCAGCCCGGCAACCCGCGCAGGCAGATTCCGTAGACGCCATCCGACGACGACTGGATCTTGGCAGCGAAATCCTTGATCTGGCTCCAGGTGGGCTTGTCCGGCATCTCGATACCGGCCTTCTCGAACAGATCCTTGCGATAGTACGTCACCGAGGATTCGGCGTAGAACGGCAACGCGTAGAGCGTGCCATCCACCGACAAGCCGTCCTTGACCGGCTTGAGAAGATCGTCGACATCATAGCTGTCGGGCAGATTCTCCATTGGCGTCAGCCAGTCGTTCTGCGCCCAGATCGGCGTCTCGTAGTTGCTCACGGTGACCACGTCGTACTGGCCGGCACCGCTGGCGATATCGGTGGTGACCTTCTGACGCAGTTCGTTTTCCGGCAGCGTCACCCAGTTGACCTTGATATCCGGGTGCGACTCGTTGAAGGCCGACATCATGCTCTGCATCGTCACCATGTCGGGATTGTTCACGGTGGCAACGGTGATCTCAGTGCTCTGCGCCATGGCAGCGGAACAGACACCCAGGCCCGCGATTCCGATGCCTGAAACAAACAAGGCAAGTCTCATCTGGAACTCCTCTCGTAGCGCTCGTTATTGCTCTATTTTCGACGGCTATCGTTTTCGACTGGTGTCACGCCGAGTATCGAATGATCCCGCGGATACGGTCGGGCCTGATCTCTAGCCAGGCTGGCGTTTTGATGAAGACGAGGATCAACCGTGCGCTTTGTGCAACACCTGTTTCAACGCCCATGACATCAGGATCAAATCATAGCGTTAACACTGAAGGAATCAAGCGATTCGTTTTTTATAAAAATCATCAAAAACAATGAGATAAAAAAATGTTAGACCAATGTTTAATGATCTGCCTAGACCTAAGTGGTAGAGAAAATAGCGCCCTGCAGAGGCAATATCGATGATATAAAATGATACAAAATGATATCTTCTGTCCATGATAAAATGTCGGTTGGCGCAATGACGCTGCTGTGCCAGAGCACCAGCCATTAGCCCTAAGCTCATGAAACCACGGGTGTTGTCAGGGAGATGAGGTCGATGCCTCGAACTACGCTCGAAGATGTTGCCCGCCAGGCCGGCGTCAGCAAGATTACCGTTTCGCGAACGTTTTCCTCGCCGGAAAAGGTCCACGCCGAAACACGTGATCAGATATTGCGCATCGCTCGGGAACTCAATTACGTGTCGCCGTCGCAGATATCCCAGCGCGAGACCGCCGTCACGCGCACGCTGGGCATCGTCAACCCCAACATGAGCAACCCCTTCTTCGGCCGCATGACCCGGGAGATAACGCTTGCCGCAAGAGCGCGCGGCTATACGGTGCTGGTGTTCGACTCCTACGAGTCGGAAACGCTGGAAGCGGAAGCCATCGGCAAGCTGATCGAGTTCTCCGTCGATGCCGTGATTCTCTCGGTCATCTCGTCGGACATCGATTATCACCCGGCCTATCTGGATCGCCTCCAGGCGGCGGGGATTCCGGTCGTGCTGGTCGATCGTGAACTGAAGGCAGCGCACTACGGCGGGGTCTACATCGACAACCTCGACTGTGGCTATCAGGCGGGTCGCTACTGTCTGGAGCAAGGTCTCGAGCAGCTGCTGGCCGTCTCCGGGCCTGCCGACTCGATGGTGTCGATCGGGCGCATGTCGGGGCTGCGCGAAGCGATCGGCAGCCGCAGCATCGCACTCGACGTGGTGTACAGCGATTTCACCTTCGAGCCCGCCTACCACGCACTGCGGCAATATCTGCTCGATCATCCCTGGCCCCAGGGCATCATCGGCGCCAACAACCAGATCACCATGGCAGTGCTCAAACTCTGCCACGAGCAGGGCGTCGTGCCGCAGAGAGACGTTCAGCTGTTCAGCATCGACGACATCGAGCACAGCGACGTGTTCGGGCTGCACATTCCCTGTATCCATCACAATTTGCCGGAGATTGCCCAGCAGGCGCTGCAGCTGGCGCTGGCGGCGATCCAATCACCGGAGCAGCGCGGCTTCCGCACCGTGGTCCGAGGTCAACTCCGCACGCGTTGACCCGCAAACAAGCAAAGACGCCCTCGCGATCAGTCGGATACCGGAGGCTGACCGGCGGCCTCGCCAGCCTGCGCGGAAACCGGCGAGGCCGGCAGCCACACATCTGCCGCCAACCCGCCCAGCGCAGCACGCTCCAGACGCAACGTGCCGCCATACAGCACCATCAGATCCTCGACGATCGCCAGCCCCAGCCCGGAACCGCCGGAGCCGCCCGGGCCAGGACCCGAGCCGCGGGCATCCAGCCGCACGCCCCGCGCCAGCGCCGACTCGCTTTGGGCACGAGTCATTCCCGGCCCGTCATCCTCGATTCGCAGACGCACGCCCTGCGGCACTCGAGAGACTCGGAACAGGACGCGGCCGCTGGCCCAGCGCAGCGCGTTTTCCAGCAGGTTGCCCGTGAGCTCCTGAATGTCCTGCGGATCGATGCGAGCCGCCGCTTTCGGATCGATATCGGCGTCGAACTGTATGCCGCGGCGTTCGGCCAAGCGGGCCAGCCCCTGAACGACGGGGGCGATCGCGTCGCCAATCGAGACCCGCCCCGAGAATGCCACGCCCCCCGCGGCCGACGCCCGCGCCAGATGGTGACGAACCGCATCGTCGATGCGGATCAGTTCGGTATTGATGGGCTGGCGCTGCGCTTCGGGAAAGCGTTCAGATAGGGTCTTGAGCACGCTGACCGGCGTCTTCAGCGCATGCGCCAGATTGCCGGCGGCCGCACGACCACGCTCGATCAACCGCCGATCACGCTCGAGCACGCCGTTCATGGCCAGCGCCAGCTCCTTGAGTTCCACCGGCAACTGCGTATCCAGACGTTCGATCTCGCCCTCCTCCACCGCTCGCAGGTTGGCGGACATCCGTCTCAGAGGCGCCAGCCCCCAGCGCATCTGCAGCGCAAGCCCCGCCAACAGCAGCACGCCGAAACTGGCCAGCGACAATATCAGCAGGCGCTCGAAACGCTCGACCTCGTGGTTGAGCTCGGTGGTCGATCCGGCCAGCGCCACATGAATCGCCGCGTTCTGCCCCGGCAGGCGCAAGTCACGTTCGATCATTCGGAGATCGTCGTTGCGAGGGCCGTCGACCTCGAAGACGTTGATACCGCTCCGATGATCGGGAATCGGCAGGCGCTGATCCCACAGCGAGCGAGAGGTCAGAGTGAGATCGCCACCGTCGGTTACCTGCCAGTACCAGCCGGAATAGACACGATCGAAGCGGGCATCGCCCAGCGAGCGATTCAATTGCAGATGCTGGCCGACATTGTCGACCTGCATACCGGCCAGCAGCGCATTGAGCAGGGACTCGAGGCGGCTGTCGAAAGAGGCGGTGGCGGATTGCCGGAAGTTGTAGCTCAACCCGACACCCGCCAGGGGCAGCAGCACGATGACCAGTACCAGCGAGGCGACCAGCAGACGCGCGCCCAGCGGCGCCCGTCGCAGCCGCTCACCGATGCGTGTCGTCCAGCGTGGTCGCCAGCGTTTCCAATCGTCGATTTTCAAGAAATGGCCTTTCAAATCGCGGCTTCGAGATCCACCAGGCGATAACCCTGGCCCCGCAGCGTTTCGATCCTGGCCCGGCCGAACTTGCGCCGCAGGCGACTGATCTGAACGTCGATGACATTGGAGTCGGGCTCATGATCGCGGTTGTAGACGTGCTCGACCAGTTCGGCCCGACTGACGATCCGCGGCGAGGCGTGCATCAGATACGAGAGCAGCCGGGATTCCTGAGCGGTCAGAGTGATGGGCCGTCCGGCCAGCGAGACACTGCCCGAATGGGTATCCAGGGTCAGCTCGCCGACCCGGATCACCGGGTGGGCGTGGCCGTGACTCCGCCGGACCAGTGCTCGCAGGCGAAACAGCACTTCGGCCGTCTCGAACGGCTTGACGACGTAATCGTCGGCCCCGGCGGAAAAACCGGCAGCCTTGTCGGACCAGCGCTCTCGTGCCGTCAACACCAGCACCGGCAGATCGATCGCATCCTCGCGCCACTGGGAAAGCCAGCGCGTGCCATCGCCATCGGGCAGCCCCAGATCGAGAATGATCGCGTCGTAGCGCTCGGTGCGCACCAGATAATCGGCTTCCCGGCCAGTGGTCGTCGTCTCGATCAGTAACCCGGCCTCTGCCAACGCCTCGGCCAGCGCTCTGGCCAGGGCCGCATCGTCTTCGACCAACAGTACCTTCATTCCCGACTCCGTGATTCAAGGCGTCGCTGGCGTCGTCGCCCAGCGATGGGCCACGTCCAGCATCACTCGTATTCAACGTCACCGATGCCAACGCCGCTGAAAAAACACTCACGGCGGCTTCTTCATCGCCTCGATGTTGACCCCTTCGACGCTCAGAAGCTCACCATTGGTGGCGTCGAACTCGAATTCGACGACCTGCCCTCGCGGGCCGATCATCTCTACCTCATATTCGATCCTGCCATCCTCCTGCTCCAGCTCGACCTCGAGAATCTGGCCCTCGTAGCGAGCTTCCAGCCAATCCATGATCGCACCGATGCCGACCAGATGTCCTTCCTTGACCTCCTTGTGGAGGTCACGCCAATTGTCGCCGTCGGCACTGACCGGCACCAGGGCGCCGCTCATCAACAGCGGTAAGACCAGCAGCAGTAGCGAGTTGCGAATTTTCATGCAGGCAGTGTGCCGCAATGGCGATGAATCCGACATGAATACGTGAGACGGCGCCGCACGCACCTGAACTCGAAGCCGCGCGATGAACCCCGGATGAACGCCGCTGTCAGTTCGGGGCAAGGTGATCGCGAGTATAACGATGGCTATCGGCGCATTTCGACTTCTATCGCGACGCATGTCTGTCGACATCGAACATCAGGAGATTTGCCATGAAAACTCACCTATGGATGCTTCCCGCCGTGGCGCTGGGCAGCAGCATGAGCGCAGGAGCACTGGCCAGCGACGCGACGCTATCCTACGGTCAGTTGAAGACACTGCTCGACAGCGCCGAGCGCTACGGCTTCAATCGTTATGAAAAACTGGATGTCGACAGCGAAGACAACCGGTTCGAGATCGAGGGATGGCGCGATGACGGCTGGGAGCTGGACGTTTCGATGGCGCTGGACGATGGCACCTTGATGCGCGAGAGCCAGCGCAGATCGACCACTCCGGACTGGAGCCTGACGGGCGACGAGTTGCAGCAGGCATTGGCGCTGGCCCAGAATCGCGGCATGCAACGTTTCGCCGAACTCGAGGTCGATAGTGATGGCCATATCGAGATCGAAGGCTACAACGCACAGCGGCATGAACTCGATCTCGACCTGCATCGGGACGATCTGAGTACTGACAATCTCGACGTGAGCGATCTCGGCAACCAAGGAGAAAGTGGATGACCGACAACCACCAGCACAGCGACAACGCTGCATGGCGTGCCGCGCAGCAATGGCGCGAGCGGGTCCAGCAGACTCGACCCAGTCAGCGGACGAGCGGTCTTCGCCTGCTGTTCACCTGGCTACTGTTCGGCATCATGTTGATCGTCGGCACTTTTCTCGGCCTTTTCTTTCTCGTCATCGGCTGGGCCATGCTGCCCTTCGTCCGTCACCGAATGAAAAAGCGCGCCGAGCAGTTCCGCGCCTCGCAGGCGCAGTATGCCGGCGGCACTGCCGATCACGATGGCGCCCATGCCGGAAATACCCACTCCGCCGGACGCTCCCAACGCGTGCTGGATGGTGAGTATGAGGTCAAAAACCATCGCTGAGTCAGCACTTTCGAGTCACATTTAATCCGCGTCATACCCCTGGCCTCACTCACGTTCGCGGCTCATCCTCGCCTATACGCATTCACGCTTTCCGCCATTCCAGCCGCACCCACTTCTTCCGCTACCGCGTGCGTCGATACGACGTACGCGGTAGAGTCGTTTAGACCTTGGTCGAAGATCGCTCCCTCGAACGAGCGGCAGAGCAGGTCCGACAAAGGTCACGACAAGAACAGAGACGACATCATCGCCGTCGGACACCTGGTCGTCACGTGCGGCGGAAGAGGATGCATACCGTGACTCGAAACGCTGCCGAGCGGCTGCTGTGTGCCGCCAAATCCTCCGAAATCGAGCAACTCTCGCGCTTGGCCGAGACCTGTGCGGTCGTCGGTGATATCAGCCGTTTCGTGCATGCTTTGCAGCGCGAACGCGGCTCGTCCTGTATCTACCTGGCTTCGGGAGGCGATCGCTTTGCCGGCCAACGGCAGAAGCGAATCCAGGATTGTCTCGACGCCGAGGAATCCCTGCGCCAGCGACTGGAAAACTGGACGCAACCCGAGGCGAAGCAAGACAATCGCTATGTCGCCGACGCGCGCCTGCTCCATCGGGTCGCCGCGGTCTGGCACGGGTTCGATGCCCTGCCCAGCATCCGTGACGATATCGGCGTCCAACGCGTCTCAGCCGACGACGCCATGCGCCTGTTCAATCGCTTGATCAGCAACCTGCTATCGGTGATCTTCGAGGCTGCGGATACCGCCAGCGATGCTGACGTGACCCGGGCACTGGTATGCCTGTTTCACTTCATTCAAGGCAAGGAACTCGCCGGCCAGGAGCGTGCCTGTGGTGCGTTCGGTTTTACCCTCGGCGAATTCGACGCAGCCCATCGCGATAGCATGCGACAACTGATCGATGCACAGCGGCGCTGTCTGGATACCTTCGTGGAATTTGCCAGTCTCGACACGCTGACACGCTGGCAAGAGGAGTTGGAGCGCCCCGTTCATGCCGATATCCTGCGGCTACGTGAGCTGGCGTGCCAGAACGCGACCCTCCCTGCCGATCTGGAGTCGCCCGGTGAGCAGTGGTACGCGATCGCCACCTTGCGCGTCGATGCCATGCAGGGCCTCGAGGAACGACTCATCGAGGAACTGCACGCGACCTGTCGGGACAAGATCGCTACCGCCAAGCGAGAAGCACGCGATTCGACCGGGCTACTGGCCAACTTGCACAGCGAACTGTGGAGCGCGACCCCGTCGCTGTTACAGGACTCTTCAGAAAATCCCGTCGCTTCCCAGCTTGAGGGGATCACTGCCAATGCCATGGATTCGCGCTTCAGCCGTTCGCTGATCGACCTGGTACAGACCCAGAGCGCACGACTGCAAAGCATCAGTGATGAACTGGAGAGCACACGCAAGACGCTGCGAGAACGCAAGCTGATCGAACGCGCCAAGGGTCTGTTGATGACCCACCAGAAACTCTCCGAAGAGCAGGCCTATCGGCTGTTGCGCAAGACCGCCATGGATCAGAGCAAACCGTTGGCAAGCGTGGCGCAAAGCGTGATCGACCTAGCCGATATGCTGAGTCGACATGACGTTTGAGCCGCTCTGGTGCGGCGTCGCGCCCTCCCGGTGCAACTTCGCAAACCCTGCACCAAGACTCCGCACCAGCGCCGCCGGGCACTCGAGATTGCGGCGTACCTGCCTCTGAAGTTCGCCACTATCCTGTTGATTCTCAGGAAAACCCCCATTCCTGGCACCCTCCCTGCTTGATCTCCAGACATCGGGTCAACGGCGGCCCGATCCGATCGTCGAAAAGACAATCGACAATCACAGGAGAGGATGGAC
Organism: Salinicola sp. CPA57; assembly: GCF_003206035.1. Lineage (NCBI taxonomy): Bacteria > Pseudomonadati > Pseudomonadota > Gammaproteobacteria > Oceanospirillales > Halomonadaceae > Salinicola > Salinicola sp. CPA57. Next base: position 346,265 of record NZ_PZJR01000011.1, on the reverse strand, counting down.
TTCGAGCAAGACTTGGCTCGGGGAATTCATCGCTCTCCGAACGGACAACGGCGTCCATCGGCTCGACATGGTTTCCATGGCGAGCGATGGGCGCCGTTTTTTTATGCCATGAACCGATGACCCGAGACGTCATCGCCTCGAACCGGAGCGACTTTCCGCCATGAACATTCGTCACAAGGCCAACAAGATACGCCTGTTCAGTTTCTCCACACCGCAGATGCGCGCCTTCCACCTGTCCTGGTTCGCCTTTCACGTCTGTTTCTTCGGCTGGTTCGGCATCGCTCCACTGATGGCCGTGGTGCGCGATGATCTGGATCTTTCCAAGACGCAGATCGGCAATACCATCATCGCTTCCGTGGCGATCACCGTCGTCGTTCGGCTGGTGATCGGACTGCTCTGCGATCGTCTCGGGCCACGCAAGACCTATACCTGGCTGCTCTGTCTGGGGTCGCTGCCGGTCATGCTGATCGGTCTGGCCGATAGCTTCGAAACTTTTCTGCTGGCTCGACTGGCAATCGGCGCGATCGGCGCCTCTTTCGTCATCACCCAATACCATTCGACCGTCATGTTCGCGCCCAACGTGGTCGGGGCCGCCAACGCCACGACCGCCGGCTGGGGCAATCTCGGCGGCGGTACCACCCAGATCCTGATGCCGCTGGTGTTTTCCGGCGTGCTGATGCTGGGCGTCAGCGAAACCCTGGGCTGGCGACTGGCGATGATCGTGCCCGGAATCGTGCTGTTCCTGACCGGTCTCGCCTACTACCACTTCACCCAGGACGCCCCCGACGGCAACTTCAGCGACCTGCGTGCCCGCGGTGAACTCCCTCCGGCTACACAGGAACATGGTGCTCTGCAAAGTTTCACTGCCGCCGCCAGGGACATTCGCGTCTGGGCGCTGTTCGCGGTGTATGCCGCCTGCTTCGGTGTCGAGCTCACCATCAACAACATCGCCGCGATCTACTTCTTCGATACCTTCTCGCTGGATCTGGCCACGGCGGGACTCATCGCGGGGTTGTTCGGCTTGATGAATCTGTTCGCCCGCACCCTAGGCGGATGGTTCTCGGACCTGTTCGCGCGCAACGGCGGACTCAAGGGCCGCGTACGCTGGCTGTTCATCGCACTGTTGTGCGAGGGCATCGCGCTGACCGGCTTCGCCCAGATGCAGACCCTGGCCGTGGCGATCAGCATCATGCTGGTGTTCAGCCTGTTCGTACAGATGGCAGAGGGTGCCACTTTCGGGGTTGTGCCTTTCATCAACAAGAACGCGATGGGCGCCGTCGCGGGGATCGTCGGTGCCGGAGGCAATGCCGGTGCCGTGGCCGCCGGTTTCCTGTTTCGCTCGGAATCGTTGTCTTATCAACAGGGCCTATTCTATCTGGGCCTGACAGTCATCGCCGCCTCGCTATTTGCTCTGACGGTCAAATTCTCCTCGGAGACCGAAGCCGCCGAGACCGCCGCTTACCGTCAAGCGGATGGCGCGCGCCGCGTCGAGCAGGAGGCCGCTACCGGTTGAGCGCGTTTCCTTTTCGATGACGCCCTGTCATCACGACCTGTCATCACGACCTTCTCCCTCGCACGTCCATGGGATCTTTACCGCCGCCTTCGGGCGGCGGCTTTTTGATGTTCTCTACGTTGGCGGATACCCCAAAGACGCGCTGGACCGGTTTCAGGCTTTCTTGACGAACTCCGATTTCAGTTTCATCGGTCCGATGCCGTCGATCTTGCAGTCGATGTCGTGGTCGCCATCCACCAGGCGAATGTTCTTGACCTTGGTGCCGACTTTCACCACCAGGGAAGACCCCTTGACCTTCAGATCCTTGATCACGGTGATGCTGTCGCCATCCACGAGCGGCGTGCCATGCGCATCGGTAACGCGCCGGTCGTCGATATCACCACTCGTGGCCTCGGACAGGGTCCACTCGTGGGCACATTCGGGGCAGACGAGAACGCCGGCGTCTTCGTAGGTGAATTCGGAACCGCACTGCGGGCAGGGAGGCAACTGACTCATGGTCATTCCTGAGGAAGGGAAAGGCGCGGAGTCTACGCGCCGTCAGCCGGCCTGCCTAGCGCCGTTCAGCGAGCGGCGGTCGTTGTCTCCCCGCCCACCAGGTCGTTGGCCATGGCCACCACACTGCCCACCATGATCAGACATGGCGAGGGCAAGGGGTTGGCGACGAGCCGTTGCGGCATGTCCGCTAGCGTACCGACCAGGGATTGCTGTTGCGGTAGCGAGGCGTTGGCAATCAGCATGATCGGCCAGTCGGACGGCAACCCGGCGCCAGTCAGACCTTGGCAGATGGTCTCGACACGACTCAACCCCATGTAGAACACCAGCGTCTCATCACGCCGGGCCAAACCACGCCAGTCGAGAACCTGGTCTTCGCGACAGGCCTGCGCAGTGATGAAGCGAACCTGCTGGGCGTGGGCACGATCCGTCAGCGGCATCCCCATGGCCGCTACGGCACCGGACGCGGCGGTAATCCCGGGAACGATTTCCGCCGGGGTCCCGGCTTCGGCGAGCGCGGCCAGCTCTTCTCCCATGCGACCGAAAATGCCCGGATCACCGCCTTTCAGTCTCACCACCCGTTTGCCGGCCTGGGCCAGGCGCACCATCAAGCTGCCTATCTCCGCCTGGGGCACGCTGTGGTGGCCGCGCGCCTTGCCGACGTAGTAGCGCTCGCAACCCCGCGGCAGCAGCGCCAGGATATCCTCGCCCACCAGCCGGTCGTAGACGATCGCCTCGGCGCTCTCGATCAGACGCGCGGCCCGCAGCGTCAGCAGATCCGCCGCCCCCGGACCGGCCCCGACCAGATAGACTTTGCCACTGTCGGTCGACAATGTACCTGAGGGCGGACGTCTGCATTCGTCGGCCAACCGCTCTCGGCCGGCCTGCCAGACGCGGGCCATCCAATGACCGACCTTGGCCGGCGTATGACTGAACGACGTATGACGTGACGGGTTATACGCTGACATGGGCGCTCTCCTCTTCGAGCAGGGATTTCAATTCAGGGAGACAGGAGCCGCATTGGGTACCGCAGGCGAGGCTGGCGCCCAGCGCTTCGACGCTGGCATCGCCGGCACGGATCGCCTCGACGATCGAACGCTGGCCGACCTGGTGGCAGCTGCAGACGATCGCTCCCTGATCACTGGCACCGCTGGCACAACCGGCCAGGATGCGTCGGCGCGTGGCCGGGTCCAGCGACGCATTCGGCCCACGGGCGAAACAGGCATCCAGCCAGTGCAGTGCCGGCAACGTGGCCGGCGGGCCCACCATCAGCCACCAGCGCAGTCGACCCGCCTCGAGACCGCTGGCGCGCAGCCGCCCCCTGGCGCTGTCCTGGCTCCACTGTGTCGCCGGGAGCGGTAGCCGGCTCTCGGCCCAGGCCAGCCAGTCGCGATTCTCCAAGGCCGGCTCGCCGGCGAGCTGCCAGCGCAGGCTGTGAGCCATCGGAATGCGCGTCCAATATGCGCAGTCGTCGCGTGGATCCACCGTCCCGGCGAGATCGCCGGCGACGATCAATGTCGCCTCCCAGGCCGTCTCGAGCGTGTTCAGACTCACCGCGCCCTGCTTCGATTCGGGCTGACCGGAGATCGGATCGGTCATCGGCGCGATCAGCCCGCCGATCTTGGCCTGGCCGCTGAAGGCGTCGTTCCAGTGCATCGGCGCGAACAGCTCGCCACGTCGCTGGCCCTTGGCCAGTCGTGCTCGCGCCCGATACCGTCCCCCGATACCGTCGAGCTCGACCAGTTGCTGATCAACGATTCCATGGCTTTCGGCATCGGCGGGATGCATCTCGACGAACGGCTCCTGGCGATGATTCATCAGACGAGACGCGCGCCCGGTACGGGTCATGGTGTGCCATTGATCGCGGATTCGTCCGGTATTGAGCCGCAGCGGTCGCCGAGCGCTGACCTCCTGCTGCGGGGCTCGCGGACGCACTGGCAGCAGTTTCGCCAGGCCGTCCGGCGTGGCGAACTGGCCATCCTCGAACAGCCGGGCGGTGCCCCTGGGTGCGCGATCGTTGACTGGCCACTGGATCGGCGCCAGCGCCTCGTAACCGGCACGATCGAGCGCCGCGAGGCCGGATATGTCGAACAACCTGGCATCCTCGCCCGGTTTGTCGGAGGGGTTCTCGAAACCCGAAAGCCGCGCATGTTCGGCGAAAATATCGGCGGGATGCGTATAGGCAAACGCCTCGCCAAAACCCAGCCCGGCCGCGACCTGGCTCATGATCCACCAATCGTGGCGCGCTTCACCGGGCGGCCGAAGCAACCCTCGCTGGCGCGAGATCCGACGTTCGGAATTGGTCACGGTGCCATTCTTTTCCGCCCAGCTGCTGGCCGGCAGCACGATATCTGCCACTTCCAGCACCTCGGCGTTGGCCATGCAGTCTGAGACGATGACCAGCGGGCAGGCCGCCAGGATGCGCTTGATACGGTTGGCGTCGGGCATGCTGACGACCGGATTGGTCGCCATGATCCAGATTGCGCGAATCTCGCCGCGTTCGATGGCATCGAAAAGCTCGACGGCCTTGTGCCCCGGCTCGTTCGGCAACGTCGGCACGAGCGAGGCCGTCTGCCAGAAACGGGTGACCCGATCGATGGCGCCCGGGGTGTGATAGTCCATGTGCGCGGCCAGCTGGTTGGCCAGCCCGCCGACTTCACGACCGCCCATCGCATTGGGCTGTCCGGTGATCGAGAACGGCCCGGCCCCCGGCAGACCGATCTTGCCCCCGGCCAGGTGGCAGTTGATGATCGCCTGACACTTGTCGGTGCCGCTGCTCGACTGGTTGATACCCTGGGAGTAGAGCGTCACCACGTGCAGATGGGTCGCGAACCAGTAGAAGAAGGTTTCCAACCGTTCAGGATCGACATCGCAGTCGCGGGCGATGGCCGCGAGGCTGTTGCCATCTTCGCAGGCAGCGCTCAGTGCGGCGTCGAACCCTTGAGTATGCAGGGCCAGATAACGGTGATCGACCCGACCTTGCTCTTCCATCCACGCCAGCAGGCCATTGAACAGCCGCGCATCGCTGCCCGGCTCGAGCCCCAGGTAGAGATCGGCGATTTCGCAACTGTCGGTCACGCGCGGATCGATCACCACCACGCGCATCAATGGATTACGCGCCTTGGCCGCCTTCAGGCGCTGATAGAGTACCGGATGGTTCCAGGCCAGATTGGAACCCGCCAGTACCACCAGTTCGGCGCACTCCAGATCTTCGTAGCAGCACGGCACGGCATCCGCCCCGAAGGCGCGCTTGTAGGCGGCCACCGCCGAGGCCATGCACAGTCGGGAATTGGTATCCACATGCGGCGTACCGAGAAAGCCCTTGAACAGCTTGTTGGCGACATAATAGTCCTCGGTCAGCAGCTGGCCGGACAGATAGGCCGCCACCGCGTCTCGACCATGCTCGCGCTGCGTCGACGCCAACCGGGTGACCACGGCATTCAGCGCCGTCGTCCAATCCACCGACTTGCCGTCGACACGGGGGCGCAGCAAGCGCCCTTCGTCGCCCAGGGTCTCGTGAAGGGCGCTACCCTTGACGCAGAGCCGGCCGAAATTGGCCGGATGCCTCCGATCGCCCTCGACGCCGCTCACCCGTTCGCCGTCATGCCCGACGACGACCCCACACCCGACGCCGCAATAAGGACAGGTGGTGGTGTCCTTGAAGGGCGGACAGGGGGTGGTGTCCTTGAAAGGCGGACAGGGGGTGGTGTCCTTGAAAGGCGGACAGGGGGTGGTGTCTTTGAAAGGCGGACAAATAGCCGTGTCTTCGGTAACCGAACAGCCCTTGGCCTGCTGATCTGACATGCGAACCTCCAAAACGCAAAAAGGCCTGACATCACCCAAGGTGACGTCAGGCCTCGTTGCCTGCTGGCGGCGAATCAGATGACTCGCCGGCGCGTTATCGATGTCGTTCCGGCTAGACCGATGCCGCCGTTGGCACCGATCAGGTCGATCGAGACGAGACATCTCTGATCAACTTCGTTTCATGTTCCAGAGCAAGCAAGAATGGGGCCAATCTCGTCATGATAGCCGCAGAGTAGTGTCTTGCCGCATTCGGACCAGGACGTTGTCGGCCTCGCCCCGGCGCTTCGATGGAAGGTATGGCACGCATTGGTGCAGTAGCCGTCGGTTGCGCACCGATGTTGCGCAAAGACGAGGGTCAGACGTCTCTCGAAAAAACAGAAGAAAGGCCTCATCGCGCTGAAATGACAGCATCGAGGAAGCGTTGGCACGCTTTTCGCTTCCTCCAATCTGACGACGACCAATGGCGGTCGCGTCGATGCGAAACGATGCCTGCAACGCTGTTGGCACCCGTCGCATGACAGCGAGACAGACACTGTTCGAATTTCAGGCAAAGGCGCCTGATGCCGCGAAGCCCCCGCTTCGTGTCATCAGGCGCCTTTTTCGTTGTTGGCCATCATCTGAAGGATAGCCACGACGGCGGATGGGAGAGACTTCATGTCCCGGAAAAGTAGTCAAGACAGGTTCCCGAACGCTTCCCGGAACTTGCCCTCGGATCCCCACAGCATCCCGACGCACCTGGTGATCGTCGGTAATGGCATGGCTGGCCATCGCCTGCTGAGCGCGGTGTTGAAACACCCCGAACGACCCGAACGCATCACGGTCATCGGCGAGGAAACCTCGCCGGCCTACAACCGCATCCTGTTGTCGCCGTGGCTGGCCGGCGAGATCGAACGTGAAGCGCTCGATCTCCCCCTCGAGAATGTCGCGACGGCGGGCGTGACATGGCGGCTGGGCGAGCGCGTGGTCACCATCGACCGGCGACGACGCCGGATCCAGACCGACCGGGGCGAACCGGTGGCGTACGACCGCCTGATACTGGCGACCGGCTCGCGCCCTGCCCTGCCGGACGTTCCCGGCGTTCGGCTGGGCAATGTCGGTGGGTTCCGCGATGTCGTCGATACCGCCTGGCTCACGTCGCGAGCCGTGGGTAGCCGTGCGGTCGTCGTCGGCGGCGGGCTGCTGGGGCTGGAGGCGGCGGAAGGTCTGCGCAAGCGAGGGCTGGCCGTCACCGTCCTCCAGCGCAGCGAGCGCTTGATGAACCGGCAACTGGATGAGACAGCGGCGAGCTGGCTGCGTACCGAGCTGGAGAGCCGCGGGTTGACCATCGAGACCCACGCCCACCTGGCCGCCTGCGAAGGCGATACCGATGGCAACGTGTCCGCGGTGCGGTTGGAGGATGGCCGCCGACTGCCTGCCGACTGCGTGGTGGTCGCCGCCGGTATCAAGCCCCATACGGCACTGGCCCGACAATCCGGATTGCATGTCGCCCGCGGTATCGTCGTCGATGCGACGTTGACGACCAGCGACCCCGCCATTCACGCCCTCGGCGAGTGCTGCGAGTTCGAGGGCAACACCTACGGTCTGGTCGACCCGATCTGGCGACAGGTGGATGTGCTGGCCGCTCGGCTCTGCGGCCAGCACAGCGCCCCCTACCGCGAGATCCCGTGTGCAACCCGTCTCAAGGTCGCGGATATCTCGATCTTTGCCTTCGGCCCGGTCGAGATTCCGCCAGGGCACGAGACGCTGACCTACGCCGATGCCGAGAACGGCGACTACCGTCGGCTGTTGCTGCACGACGATCGTCTCGTCGGCGCGGTGCTCTACGGCGATACCGCCGCAGGCCCCGGCTATTTCCATCACGCCCGTGAGGCCCACGATCTGAGCGCCTGCCGCGACGTACTGCTGTTCGGCGCCGATGACGCCACCCGACTTCTGGCCGACAACGCCACTGATAAACTGGAGGAAGCGGCATGACTCACGCTCCTGGTACGACACATGCCCCTGTCACGACACACGCCCCGGTCACGACGACCGACAAGCCCCGCCTGCTGGTGATCGGCAACGGCATGGTCGGACACTACTGTCTGGAGCAACTGGTAGAGCGCGGTGCTCACCATCGCTACGCAATCACCGTCTTCGGCGAGGAGCGCCATCGAGCCTATGACCGCGTGCACCTGTCCGACTACTTTACCGGCAGCGATGCCGATGCGCTGGCGCTGGGCGAAGCGGATTTCTGCGCACGTCACGGTATCGACCTGCGCCTGGGCGAAGCGGTCACTTCGATCGATCGCACCGCCCGCAACGTCGCCACCGATCGCGGCCTGCACGACTTCGACCAACTGATTCTGGCGACTGGCTCCTATCCCTTCGTGCCGCCGATACCGACGCCAGAGACCGACGATGGCGGCCATGCCCGCCTGGTCTACCGAACGCTGGACGATCTCGACCGCATCCGCGAGGCGGCGTTGTCACTGGAAGATCGGGAAATCCGCCGCGGCGTGGTGGTCGGTGGCGGCCTGCTGGGCCTCGAGGCCGCCAACGCGCTCAAGTCGCTGGGGCTAGAGGCCCACGTGGTCGAGTTCGCCCCCCGCCTGATGCCGGTGCAGCTGGATGCCGAGGGCGGCGAGGCACTCAAGTGTCAGATCGAAGCGCTGGGCGTGCAGGTGCATCTCGCTCGCGCCACCAGCGGCATCGTGACCGGCGACACCCACCGCTACCGCATGAACTTCGCCGACAACGAGTGGCTGGAGACCGACATGATCGTGTTCTCGGCCGGTATTCGCCCCCAGGATCGGCTGGCCCGCGACTGTGGCCTGGAGATCGGGGAGCGAGGCGGCATCGTGATCGACGACACCTGCCACACCTCCGATCCGGACATCTTCGCCATCGGCGAATGCGCGCTGTGGAGCGGCCAGGTCTTCGGCCTCGTCGCCCCCGGCTACACCATGGCGCGCACGGTAGCCGGCTGCCTGGTCGATAGCGGCGAGCCGTTCAGCGGCGCCGACATGTCGACCAAGCTCAAGCTGCTTGGCGTCGACGTGGGCTCCATCGGCGATGCGCATGCGGCGACCGAAGGCGCCGTGAGCTACCGCTTCATCGACGAAGCCGGCCACGGCTACCGCCGGCTGGTGGTCTCCGGCGACGGCAAGCGCGCCCTGGGCGCCGTGCTGGTGGGTGACAACAGCTATTACGATACGCTGTTGCAGTACGTGCAGAACGGCATCGCGCTGCCCGCCGATCCGGCCAGCCTGATCCTGCCTCAGGGCGAGGGCGCGCCGCTGCTGGGCGCGGATGCCCTGCCGGAAAGTGCCACGATCTGCTCGTGCCACAACGTTTCCAAAGGGGCTGTCTGCCAGGCGGTCGACGCCGGCTGTACCGACCTCGGCGCGCTCAAGGGGGAAACCAAAGCGAGCACCGGTTGCGGCGGCTGCACGGCCCTGCTCAAGCAGGTCTTCGAGCATGAGCTGGAAAGTCGCGGGGTCGAAGTCGACCGCAGCCTTTGCGAGCACTTCGCCTATACCCGCCAGGAGCTCTACGGCCTCATCCGGGTCGAGGGCATTCAAAGTTTCGAGGCGCTCCATGCCCGTCACGGCAAGGGAAGGCTGGGCTGCGATATCTGCAAGCCGGCCGTCGCCTCGATCCTGGCCTCGTGCTGGAACGCGCCGATCACCAATCCCTCGCTGGTGCCGCTGCAGGACACCAACGATACCTTCATGGCCAACATGCAGAAGAACGGTACCTATTCGGTGGTGCCGCGTATTCCCGGCGGGGAGATCACTCCGGACAAGCTGATCGCCATCGGCGCGGTGGCCAAGAAGTACGATCTCTATACCAAGATCACCGGCGGCCAGCGTATCGACCTGTTCGGCGCCCAGTTGCACGAACTTCCGGAGATCTGGGGCGAGCTGATCGCCGCCGGCTTCGAGACCGGCCACGCCTACGGCAAATCCACCCGCACCGTGAAATCCTGCGTCGGCAACACCTGGTGTCGCTACGGCGTTCAGGACAGCGTCGCCATGGCACTGACCATCGAGAATCGCTACAAGGGACTGCGCTCGCCGCACAAGTTGAAGTTCGCCGTCTCCGGCTGCACCCGGGAGTGCGCCGAAGCCCAGAGCAAGGACATCGGCGTGATCGCCACCGAGCACGGCTGGAATCTCTACGTGTGCGGCAATGGCGGCATGCGCCCACGCCATGGGGAGCTGTTCGCCACCGATCTCGACGATACCGAACTGCTGCGCATCATCGACCGGCTGCTGATGTTCTATATCCGCACCGCCGATCGCCTTCAGCGTACCTCGGTGTGGCGCGAGAACCTCGACGGCGGGCTCGATTATCTCAAGGCGGTCATCCTCGAGGACAGCCTGGGGCTGGGGCATGAGCTCGAGGCCCAGATGCAGCACGTGGTGGATCAGTACGAATGCGAATGGGCCAACGCGCTCAAGGATCCGGACAAGCTCAAGCGCTTCCGCACCTTCGTCAACGACAAGCGCAGCGATCCGGACATCATTGCCGTCAGCGAACGCGATCAGCCCCGGCCTGCGCGTCCCGAAGAGATCGACGCACTGGCCGTGGAGGTGACGTCATGAGCGTACTCTCCCCGCTAGAAACCGAGTCAGGGCAATCTGCCTCCTCTTCTCGCCACGTGCGCCTGTGCAGTCGCGCTGACCTGGTCGCCGGCTCCGGCATCGTTGCCTGGCATGAAGGGCATCAGATCGCGATCTTCTTTTTACCTAGTCAGCCCGAATCCGCTGACGGGCTGCCTTGTCGGCCCGACGATACCGCCGACAGCCTGCTCGACCGGCCCGATACCGCCGACAGCCTGCTCGACCGGCCCGATACCGCCGACAGCCTGCTCGACCGGCCCGATAACGCCGGTGAGCTTTACGCCTTAGGCAATTACGATCCGTTTTCCGGCGCCAACGTGATCGGCCGCGGCATCGTCGGCGATCTCCAGGGCGAGCTGGTGGTCGCCTCTCCCATCTACAAACAGCATTTCCGACTAACGGACGGTCAGTGCATCGAGGATGCCACCCGGCGTTTGCGCACCTGGACCGTCGGTTGGAATGGCGACGACGTCGAGCTTCACATCCCCGTGGAGGCGGAACCGCGATGACATGAACGATACCCGTGACGCCGCCGATGGCAGTTGTCGTTGATGAACCTCAGTTCCCAGACAAATACAAAAGGAAATCGACCATGTCCTATCTCGTCCCAGCGGAGTTCGCCACCAAGATGGTGGACGCCGGCGAATCGAAGATCTTCATGTCGACTCGAGACACGTTGATCCGCGCCTTCATGGCCGGCGCCATTCTGGCCCTGGCGGCGGCGTTCGCCATCACGATCACCGTTCAGACCGGACAGCCACTCGTCGGCGCCATTCTGTTCCCGGTCGGTTTCGTCATGCTCTATCTGATGGGATTCGACCTGCTGACCGGCGTCTTCATGCTGACCCCGTTGGCGCTGCTGGATCGCCGTGCGGGCGTTACCCTCAATCGAGTGCTGCGCAACTGGGCGTGGGTCTTCCTCGGCAATCTAGGCGGCGCGCTGACGGTCGCCTTCATGATGGCCTTCATTCTGACCTATGGCTTTTCCATTGGACCGGGTGTCGTGGGTGACAAGATCGCCGGGATTGGCGAGGCGCGCACGCTGGGTTATGCCGAATATGGTCTGGCTGGCTGGGTAACGATCTTCATCCGCGGCATGCTATGCAACTGGATGGTCTCGATGGGCGTCGTCGGTGCAATGGTTTCCACCTCGGTCAGCGGAAAGGCCATCGCCATGTGGATGCCAATCATGCTGTTCTTCTACATGGGCTTCGAGCATTCGATCGTCAACATGTTTCTCTTTCCCTCGGCCTTGATCATGGGGGGTGGCTTTTCGGTGTGGGACTACATGTGGTGGAACGAAATCCCGACCGTACTGGGCAATCTGGCCGGAGGGCTCGCTTTCACCGGATTGACGCTCTACGCCACCCACGTCAAGACCGGCCCCAGGCGTAATCTGATCTGAACCGTCGCGGCGCTCATCAGAGCGCCGCGTCAACATCGATTACGTCAACCACCCACTGGAGAAGCACAGTCATGGACAAACAGGAAATGCACCATACGCTGATGGCCGCCAAGGCGCGCAAGGGGATCTCGTGGGACACACTGGGAGAAGCCGTCGGCCGCTCGCCCGTGTGGGTCGCATCGGCGTGCCACGGCATGAACAGTGCCCCGTCCGAGGCCGCTCGGCGCATCGCGGCCACTCTGGACCTGGGCGATGACGTGATTGCCGCGCTGGAAGCTTTCCCGACCAAGACCTGGGATCAGGCAATTCCTCAGGATCCGCTCGTCTACCGACTCTACGAGATCGTGGGGGTCTACGGAGCGACACTGAAAGACGTGATTCAGGAAAAATTCGGCGACGGCATCATGAGCGCCATAGACTTCGAGATGGAAGTCGATCGCCAGCCCGATCCCAAAGGGGATCGCGTGGTAGTTACCCTGAGCGGCAAGTTCCTGCCCTACAAGAGTTGGTAATCCATCCAGCGGGGTTACGGTCCTGGACTCATGCTTTCTGAGACCCTGAAAACGGACATAAAAAAGCCCGCGCAAGAGGGGGGATGCGCGGGCGAGGCGGGGTGATACTTGGAGACGCGACTCGAACGACTGCTATCGAAGTGTCTTCATTCGATGGGATTATATTAGCACCCTTATATTTTCCCGACAATGCAATATCGTCATTGCGCTCATCAGCCATCGCCGTCGCCATCGGGTTTTTGGCGAAGATCGTCGCCTTCACCCTCATCGCGCCCGGTGTCATGGCGCTCGGCCAGTTCCTGACGGTGCTCGCGCAGCTCCTGTCGTAACGATTCGATCTCGACCTGCAACTCGCTCACCTGCTCGATCATGTGACGCATCATGCGCCGATTCGCCTTGTGCTGGCGAGAATCCGATTCGCCCTGGTCCTCGACGAACAGCGAACTGACGTAGGCCGCGAAGCTACCGAAAAGCCCCACCCCGCAGACCATCAGCAGCACGGCAACGATCCGCCCTAGCGTCGTGACCGGGTAGTAATCCCCATAACCGACAGTGGTCACGGTCACGATCGCCCACCACAGCGCCTCTTCAGCGGTATTGATGGGGCTGTTCGGGTTGGGGGTTTCCACCATCAACACGGTCATCGCCCCGAAGACCACCAGCAGTACGGTCGCCGTCGCCGCCGATGCCAGCACGCCCTCGGCCCGGTTGCGGAACAGCAGTTGCCAGATGAGTTCCAGGGAGCGCAGCGCGCGGAGCACGCGAATGATCTGAACGACACGGGCCAGACGCGCCGCCTGAAACCAGCCGGCGGGAATACACGCCAGCAGATCCAGCCATCCCCAGCGCATGTATCGCCACTTGCTGGGGGCATGATAGAACCGCTGGCAGAAGTCGATGAAGAAAAAGAAACAGACGATATAGTCCAGATAGTCGAACAACTGAAGAATATCGGCCGGCAGAGCGAGGAAGATTTCCGCCAGCATTGCCCCCAGCACATAGAACGAAAGCGCCAGGATGAAGAACTGGAAGGGGGTCACGTGTTCCTTCATGGGGATTCCATTCACGTCGACGATCAGGCGCCGTCAGCCCTTGGCCGCGACAGACGGCATGAATGGCATTATCGGCGAAAGAGGCGATCAGACACGAATCGAAGGCTCAACGCCCGTCGGGCACAACGCGATCGCTGTATGACCTGAAGTCCGCCAGGCGAATTTTCAGGCCGAGCAGGGGTTGGCCGCCTTCAACTGGGCAAAGTTGGTCACGAACGTCTCCATCTTGTCCGCGTCGTAATCCTGAAGCCCGCTGATGACCAGCTTCTTGGAGCCGATACCCACGTCGTGGCCATGGCAACTCATGCGAAATTCGAGATGGGCTTCTCCGCGCTTGCCTTTGACATCCAGATTGGCTCCGGCAAAGTCCAGGTCCAGATCGCACGGATCGTGATCCTCGAGCGTGAATCCCATGCTGTCATAGATCACCAGCGGCCGCTGGGGGTTGAACATGACGCCCTTCTCTTCGAGCAGCGGCTTGAGGTAATGCGGGAAGTTGCGCCCCGAGAAGGCCACGTAGCGACGGGTGAAAGTCTCGACGGTGGCGGGATCGCGAATCGTCCAGCCGCTTCGCTTGACGCGCAGATACTGCTTGCCGCCCTGATCCACGACGCTGACGGTTCCGGCGTCATCTTCCACGAAGCTCAACGACACCCGGTCCCCGACCATGCCACAGAAGTGAAACGTCATGTGCTGGGACAAGCCATAACGAGACAGCACCAGCGCGAACAGCAGATCGCCCGGCACGCAGAAACGACGCGCACAGGGGTCATGGATCGGGTTGTAATCTCCCGCGATCTGACGCGCGAACTGACTGGCCTGCTCTGCGGTGATACAGATGCGGTCCGCGTCAGCGGAATGAAACTCGTCGAGAAACATAAGTGGTCGACCCACGTGTCGAATGACTTGGCGTTGGTTGGGATTCCAGGCGCCGTTCTTTTACCACATGTTAGGGTAAATCGCAGCGCACCATTAACATTTAGAGACAAACGATAGCGTAGTGTACCCAAATGAATGTTCCAACCACAGCCTCGGAAACCCTCGATTCTCGATTATGCCCCTGCGGGAGTCATAATCCCTACGCCCGCTGTTGTGCAATCTATCACCTCGGGGAAGCCGCCGCGCCGACTGCAGAGGCACTGATGCGTTCACGCTATACCGCCTTCGCGCTGGGCGGGCTTGGCGGCTATCTCGTCGAGACCTGGGATGCCGATACGATCGATCCGGCGCTGACGGCCGAACAGCTCGATCGACAGGAAAACCAGTGGCTGGGGCTCGAGATCCTCGACGCCCGCGAGAGCGGTGCGCGTGGCACGGTCGAGTTCAAGGCGCGTTTCCGTCCGGCCACGGCAGCGGCGCTCGCCGCGCCGCAGGTGCTTCATGAGCGCTCCCGTTTTAGTCGACATCGGGGCATCTGGCGTTACCTCGACGGCATCATCGATCCGCCGGCCGACGGCGTCCCCGTTTCACGCAATGCGCCCTGCCCCTGTGGCAGCGGCAAAAAGGCCAAACGCTGCTGCCTGCGCTGATCCCGTTCGATAACGCGACGAAACGACCATCGCTGTGGAACACACGGCGATGGCCCGCTACGCTTTTCTCGAACCGGAGCCTCGCCAACGACTCGACACGGTGAGTCATTAAGCCCTACCGGCGCGCCACAGCGCGCCGATTCCCCGACATAAAAAGCAGGTGCATGAATATTTCCGATAGCGCCACGAACCTTCTTTCCCGCTTCCAGAACGAGCTGGGGCAATGGCTCCATATCCCCGGCTGGATCGTACTGCCGGCCCTGGTGCTACTGGCGGCGATCATCATCGACATCGCGCTGCACTTCGTACTCAACCGTATGGAGCGTCGTCTGCGCGAGTCACCGCGTCGATGGGACGACCCCATCCTTCACGGGCTGCGCCTTCCGCTGCGCTGGTGGGTCTGGGTCACGGCACTGATGATCGATCTCGGCGTTATCGGGGCGCATTTCGGGATCGAGCGAGCCAATCCCGTGCTGTCACGGATCGGCGCTTTGATCACGCTCCTGCTCGTGGCGTGGGGCGGCATCCGGCTTTTCCGGCGCCTGGAACAGCGGCTGGTGTTTCCCCCCGGCAACTGTCATGCCAAGCCGGTCGACCCCACCTCGGCGTCCGCCTTGACCAAGATCGTCGGCGCCGTACTGATCGTCACGCTGATATTGATCGGCCTCCAGATTCTGGGCGTATCGATGTCGAGCATTCTCGCCATGGGCGGCTTCGGCGGCCTGGTGATCGGCTTTGCCGCGCGAGACGTCATCGCCAATTTCTTCGGCGGCATGGTCGTTCATCTGGACAAGCCGTTCGTGGTCGGCGACTGGATTCGCTCCCCCGAACGCCAGATCGAGGGCATCGTCGAAGACATCGGCTGGCGTCTCACCACCGTCAGGACCTTCGCCGGCCCACCGCTCTACGTGCCCAACGCCTGGTTCAGTCAGATTTCGGTGGAAACCCCGACACGAATGGTCAGCCGTCGGCTGTGGGAAACCATCAGCCTCCGCTACCAGGACATCGGTGTCATCGAGAATGTCGCTCGGGATATCCGCAACATGCTGCTGGAGCACGAGGAGATCAATCAGGACGAACTGATCACGGTCAACTTCTCCACCTACGGCCAGTACTCGCTGGATATCATCGTCTACGCCTTTACCCTGGAGACGGATTGGCAACGCTTTCACGAGATCAAGCAGGGAATCCTGTTGAAGATTCGCGACATCATCGATGAACGGGGCGCGGAACTGGCCATTCCGGCCTCCCGCATCTATCTGCCCGAAGGTGTCGAAAAAGAGAGCGTCAAAAAAGAGAGCGTCGAAAAAGACCGAGTTCGGCAGGATAACTCCAGCAACGACGGCACCGGGCGAGATGACCTCGAACATGAAAACGGCGAGCGTCAGGACACAGACTCAGAATACGAGAGCGAACAGCGGCGCACTCGCCACGGCACGTCATCACGCACGGCGCGACGATCTCCGGAAAACAACCACCGGAGTGCCCCAGGCCCCAGCGATACCGACGGGGATGGAGAAGGCGACGCCTGACGTCGGCTTCCACCGACAAGCCCCGGATCAACGCCTGTCCGGAGCGCTCAGTTCACACCAGGCGCGGCACAGCCAGCGCCCGGCCGTGGCGATTTCGGCATCCGTGGCGCCGGCGTAACCCAACACCAGTCCGGGCCTGCCCGGCTGCTGCAGGAAGTAACCTGACAGCGGCGACAGCAGAATGCCGGCCCGGCGCCCCCGCGCGACCAGCTCGGATTCGATCTCGCGGCTCTCCAATTGGGCAACCAGATGCATCCCCGCCTGCCCCGCCGACAGTACGAGCCCGCGTGCGACGGCCGAAGCCAGCGCCTCGCGTAACTGCGCCTGCCGCCAGCGGTAGAGTTCACGCATCCGCGAAACGTGACGCACGAAGTGCCCCTCGCCAATGAATGCCGCCAATGCCGCCTGTGCCACGTATTGGCCTTCCCGGTGAAGTCGCGCATTGGCGCGCGTGAACGGCTCGACCAGTGCTTCCGGCAATACCAGATAGCCCAGCCGCAATCCCGGATAGAGTACCTTGCTGAACGTGCCGACGTAGATTACCGGCGCGTCGTCGACGAGCCCTTGCAGCGACGCGATCGGTGCACTGGCGTAGCGAAACTCGCTGTCATAGTCATCCTCGATGATCCAGGCCCCGTGACGGGAGGCGGCTTCGAGCAACGCCATCCGCCGCGGCAGGCTCATCGTCACGCCGCTGGGATATTGGTGTGAAGGCGTGACGTAGATCAATCGGGGCGCCGGCGTCTCGTCCGCTACGCGATTCACGTTCGCGCCGTCCTCGTCCACCGCCAGGGGTATGGCGTTCAGACCGGCCGCCACGAAGCAGGACTGCGCACCACCATAACCGGGCTCTTCCACCCACACCGCGTCGCCGGCATCGGCAAGCAGTCGGGCGATCAGTTCGAAGCCTTGCTGGGCCCCCTGGGTGATCAGGATCTGTTCGGGCCGGCAACGCACCGAGCGCGACAGCCGCAGATAGTCACACAGCACTTCGCGTAACGCCGCGACCCCGCCCTGGTGCTGGTAGTCATGCCATTCGATCGGTGCTCGCTGGTAATGCCGACGCAGCAGGCGCTGCCAGCGTTCACGCGGAAACTGGTCCAGCGCGGGTACGCCCGGGGCGAAGGCGGTATGGCGATCGCTCAACACCCTGCTGAAATCGAGAATGCGCTGCCCCCGAGCGGAGAGTTCATGCGAGACGGCACCAGCACTGGATACCGGTATTGCCCCCGCGCCGCGCTCCGATTGCCACTCGGCGACGAAGACTCCCGCGCCTGGGCGTGTCTCCACGAAGCCCTCGGCCGTGAGCCGGTCGACGGCGGCCAGCACGGTGTTACGCCCCAGTCCGAGTTCGCGAGCCAACTGGCGCGAAGAAGGTAGTGCGCTGCCGACACCGAGCTGACCTTGCTGAATCCATTCTCGCAGCGATTGATAGAGTCGCTGGCTCAAGGTCCGCGTCGACGGCGAGGCGAGTTGCATCGCCAGCGCGTCGATGATCCAGAGTCGGTGGGCATGAGGCGGTGTTACTGGCTCTATCTTCACTGGCTCTATCTTCACTGGCTCTATCTTCACTGGCTCTATCTTCACTGGTTGACTGATCACTGGGTGACTGGTCACGGGTTCCTCCACTACCGGTCCCCTTATTACCGCGCCAACTGGATCTTACCGGGGAACCAGTATGATGCCAGACTCATTTCACGTCACTGCCGAAGGAGCCCGACATGCCCACCATTCGTGTAGCCAAGCCCGAAGATATCGACGACCTCGCTCTGCTGGTCGACGGCTATCGTCAGTTCTATCGACAACCCAGCGACCCGGAGGGCGCAAGGCACTTTCTGATCCAGCGCTTCGAGCGGGAAGACGCGCATCTTCTTATCGCGCTGGACGGCACTGGCTCGGCCGTCGGCTTCGTGCAGCTGTTCCCCGTGCCCTCGACCACATCACTCGGTTCACGCTGGATTCTCAACGATCTCTTCGTCGTCCCCGAGGGTCGTTGCCGCGGCATCGGCAGCGCCCTGCTGCAGGCCGCCAGGGAGCTGGCATCCGAGCACGGTATTGCCCAATTGATGCTGCGCACCCAGGTCGAGAACGCCGCCGCCCAGTCCCGCTACCAGTCGCTCGGCTGGCAGCGCGACGAGGCGTTTCATACCTACCTGCTGAGCGTGTAGTCACCATGACCTCGATCACCAACCCATACGGCCAACCCGTCGGCGCCGATATCGAAAGCTGGCAGCCCCCTTCTCCACCGGACGGTATCGCTCTGCAGGGCCGTTTCTGTCGACTGGAACCGCTGGATGCCGCGCTTCACGCACCCGCGCTATGGCAGGCATGGCAGGACCCCGATCCCGCTATCGCCAATGACCATGATGCCCAGGCGCGCTGGACCTACCTCGGCGGACGCGATTTCGACGATGAAATCGGCTGCCGGCGCTGGCTCGAGCTGATGACCGCGGGCGCCGACCCGCTCTGCTACGCCATTATCGATCCGACGAACGATCAGGCCGTTGGCATGGCGACCTATCTGAACATCGTCCCGGCGGATGGGCGCATCGAAATCGGTCATCTCAGTTTCTCTCCCCGCATGGTGCGCACGCCGATCTCGAGCGAAGCATTGATGCTGATGATCCGTTACGCCTTCGAGCTCGGCTACCGCCGCGTGGAGTGGAAGTGCGATGCGCTGAACGCGCCCTCGCGTCGCGCCGCGGAACGCCTGGGCTTTCGCTTCGAGGGCGTATTTCGCCAGCATCGCGTGGTCAACGGCCGCAACCGCGATACGGCCTGGTTATCGATCATCGACGAAGAGTGGCCAGCGATTCGGCGCTGCCACGAACGGTGGCTCGCAGCCGAGAACTTCGACGCCAACGGCCGCCAACGACGATCGCTGTCGAGCATGACCGGCCAACTGCCGGGAAGGGAGCGGTAGCATGTACCAACCGAGCCATTTTCGGATCGACGATGCCGAAACCCTGCAGTTGACCATCGAGCAATCGCCGTTTGCCACGCTGGTCACCCACGGCGCCGACAGCGGGCTGACCGCCGACCATCTGCCTATGCTGTTCGAGCCGGCCAACGACGGGGCGACGCCAGCCACACTGCTAGGGCATATCGCCCGTGGCAATCCGCTCGCCCGCGAGCTGAAGAACGGCCCGGACACGCGCTCGGCCCTGGCCACCTTCCACGGACCGCACGCCTATATCACGCCGAGCTGGTACCCCGCCAAGCGAGATCATGGCAAGGTCGTGCCGACCTGGAACTATCAGGTCGTGCACGCCCACTGCCGGCTACGGCTGATCGATGATCCCGAATGGCTGAAACGGCTCGTGGGACGACTCACCCTGCGCTTCGAGCAGGACCGGCCGTCACCGTGGTCGATCGACGATGCCCCGGATGACTACATCGCCGGAATGTGTCGTGCCATCATGGGTATCGAATTGACCATCGAGCGGCTGGAAGGCAAGCGCAAGGCGAGTCAACACAAGCCGATCAGCGAGCGCGAGTCGATCTATCGAGGGCTCCAGGTAGAGTACGGCTATCCTGACGACGCGGCTCGATGCCTGAGCGGCCTAGACTGAGAAGGGAGTCACGATGGCCAACTACATCGCCACCGTTCGGTGGCAGCGTCAGTCCGAGGAAGCTTTCACCGACAACCGCTACAGTCGCGGCCATGAATGGCTTTTCGATGGCGGTGTCAGTGTACCGGCATCGTCATCGCCCCACATTGTCCCGCTGCCCTACTCCATCGAGTCCCATGTCGATCCCGAGGAGGCGTTCGTCGCCTCGCTGGCCAGCTGTCACATGCTGGTGTTCCTGGGTATCGCCGCCAAACGACGCTTTGCCGTGGACCGCTACGAAGACCAGGCCATCGGCGTGATGGAGAAAAATGCGGAGGGCAGACTCTCCATCACGCGAGTGACCCTGCGACCGGCCGTGACGTTTTCCGGCGAGCGCCGGCCGACACGTGAGCAGCTCGAGACGATGCACCACCAGGCCCACCGGGGCTGCTTCATCGCCAACTCTGTCAAGACCGCCGTCGTCACCGAGATCGTCGAACCCCGAGAGCCCCCATGACCCGACTCATCACCTATACCGAAGCCCGCGACCGCCTTTCCTGGGCCGAGGCCGTCGAGGCCCTGAAGCAGGGCCATCGCGCCGCGCGGCCGGAGATCGACGATACCTTCCTGGGCCCGGCCGACAAGACGCTGCTCAACCGCTCCTGCTTCATTCCCGGCGTGGGCTATGGCGCCAAGGCGGTTACTGTCTTCGATGGTAATGCCGCCCGTGGGCTGGATACCGTGCAGGGCGCCATGCTCTATTTCGCGCCCGATGATGGTCAGCTGAAGGCGATCATCGAAAGCCGGCTCGTCACCGAAATCAAGACGGCCAGCGATTCCGCCTTGGGCGCTCTTTTGCTCGCCCGCCCGAGCAGTCGTCATCTGCTGATTTGCGGTGCCGGCAATGTCGCTGCCAGTCTGATCGATGCCTACACCTCGCTCTTTCCCGAGCTCGAACGCATCAGCGTCTGGAATCGTACTCACGACAAGGCGTCGACACTGGCGGAAACCTGCGCCAAGCGCGGCCTGAACGTCACCGCCGTGACCGATCTGGAAACCGCCGCCCGGTCGGCGGACATCATCACCAGCGCCACCATGGCGCGTGCGCCGTTGATTCTGGGAGAGTGGATACAGCCCGGCACCCACGTCGACCTCATCGGCGCCTACAAGGCTGACATGCGCGAGGCGGACGACGAATTGCTGAAAGCCGGCCGCCTGTTCGTCGATAGCCGCGAGACAACGATGGGCCATATCGGGGAACTGAAGATTCCCATCGCCAGTGGCGCCATCTCCGAACAAGACGTTCTCGGCGACTTCTACGATCTGCTCGACGGCCATCCTGGCCGGCAGGACGGGAGCGATATCACGGTATTCAAGAATGGCGGCGGCGCGCATCTCGACCTGATGATCGCACGCTATATCGCCGAGAGCGTTCAGTAACGGCAAACGAGACCCGCTTACCCGAGCTGCGACAGCCGACCGCTGGACGACGCCGCTCAGCGGCGTAAAATACGTGACGTTCATCGAGGGCCTCGATAGCCCTCGCCTTACCCGGTCCGCCCTTTGCGAGGGCGACAACCAGGAGTCCTGCATGTCATCCAACGATCTACCGATCGTCGTCGCGGCGTTGTATCAATTCGTCACGCTGGACGATTTCGAAACCCTGCGCGAGCCGCTACTGAACGAGATGAAGCGTCGCGACGTCAAGGGCACGCTGCTACTCGCCGTCGAGGGTATCAACGGCACGGTCTCCGGCACGCGTGCCGATATCGATGCGCTGCTCGGCTGGCTCAAGCGTGACTCGCGCTTCGCGGCGCTCGAGCACAAGGAGTCGTACTGCGAAGCGCATCCGTTCTATCGCACCAAGGTCAAGCTCAAGCGCGAGATCGTCACGCTCGGCGTCGACGGCGTCGACCCCAATCGGCGCGTCGGCACCTACGTCGAGCCGGAACAGTGGAACGATTTGATCGATGACCCCGAAGTGCTGGTGATCGATACGCGTAACGACTACGAGGTAGCGATCGGTAGTTTCGAAGGCGCCGTCGACCCGAAGACCAAGTCGTTCCGCGAGTTTCCGGAGTACGTCAAAACGCACTACGACCCCACCCGGCACAAGAAGGTGGCGATGTTCTGCACCGGGGGCATTCGCTGCGAGAAGGCCTCGAGCTTCATGCTCGACGAGGGCTTCGAAGAGGTGTTCCACCTCAAGGGCGGCATCCTGAGCTATCTGGAGAAGGTTCCGGAAGCCCAGACTCGTTGGCGCGGCGACTGCTTCGTGTTCGATAACCGAGTCACCGTTCGCCACGATCTGAGCGAGGGCGAGTTCGAACAGTGCCACGCATGCCGGATGCCGATCTCCACCGAGGACCAGGCCTCAGAGCGCTACTCGCCCGGTATCAGTTGCCCCCACTGCTGGGACTCGCTGCCGGAAAAGACCCGTGCCAGTGCCCGCGAACGGCAGAAGCAGATCGATCTGGCCAAAGCGCGTAACGAGCCGCATCCGCTGGGACGTGACCCGCGCGCCGCATCTGCGGGTCGCTGATCGGGTTGACACCAATGCAGACGGCCTCTCGAATTCATCGAGAGGCCGTCGTCCTTGCAAGACATGGCGGCGTCAGTACGGCAGTCAGCGAAGATTAGTGAACGCTACGAACCCGCTCGTTGCGCTCGGGCTCGGGCAACAGGCCGTAACCGGCCAACTTGGCGAAGAATCGTTTCATCCGTCGATCGATCTTCTGCCGCGCGAACCATGGCCAGACATTGGCCAGCGGCATGAAGTCGGGGTTGGAGACGCCATCGATCAGCCATAGCCGCCGAGTGCCGTCCACCCGGCGCTGGCAGACGATATTGCGATCGTTGATATCGGACGGCACGATCCAGTTGTCACGCAGGTAACGATAGAGCCCTTGCAGCTCGTTGGAGAACGCCTGGGACTCGAACCAGGCTGTCTCGCCCCGCTGACGATATTGCCGAATGGTGGAAGATATCTGACCATCGGCATCGGTAATCAGGCCAAAGACCAGCCCTTCCCCGCAATCCGTCGCCACCGCGCCGAAATACTCCGGAACGTGGCGCCAGTCATCGACGCCCCGGCGCTTCAGATTCTCGAAATAGACTTTCTCGCGTTCGTTCTGCTGACTGCCGCGTTCAGGAAAACGAGGCACCTTGATGCAGCACTCGGGACGATCCGGGTGCCGGTAGATCGCTCGGTCGTTGCCGTGGGCAATCTCGTTGACAGGGGCGAGTCGATACATCGTGGGCCACTCCGAGCCGACATCAAGACGTCATGACTCGTTAATAATAACGTAATCAAACACTGTATTCATTGATCGTTCGCCCCGGATTCTGTCTCAGGCTGCATCCAGCGCTGCCATAGCGCCAGGATATGCGCGCGGTGATCGGCGAACGTCTCGGCCGATACCAGACTGCCGCGCTTGGCCAGCGATGCGCGATGACTGGCATCGCGATAGGCGAGATAGGCCGCCTGCAGATTCCGCGCGTCCTGTTCGGGAAGGCGGCCGCTCTCGGCCAGCGCATCCATCAACCGCATATTGTCGGTGACCTCGAGCAGCGCCGGCGTCCGGGACGACAACGCCAGCACCGCGTATTGATTCATGAACTCGATATCCACCAGCCCGCCGGCATCCTGCTTGAGGTGAAACTGGCCGGCTTCCCGCGCCTCGCCGCCACTGCCGAGGTGCTCTCGCATCTTCAGACGCATCCTGACGACTTCTTGGCGCAGCTCGGCGCAGTCCCGCTCTCGCGCCAGCATCTCGCGGCGAATAGCCTCGAAGCGTGTTGCCAATTCATCATTCCCGGCCACCGCGCGCGCGCGGACCAGTGCCTGATGCTCCCAGATCCAGGCGTCTTTGCGCTGGTACTCGGCAAAAGCCTGCAACGAGGAGACCAGCAAGCCGGCGTTACCCGAGGGGCGCAGGCGCATGTCGACTTCATAGAGCGTGCCGCTCGGCGTAGTGACGCTGAGCAGATGGATGATGCGCTGCCCCAGCCGGGTGAAGAACACCAGATTGTCGATCGATTTGGCGCCGTCGGTAACGCCGCGAGGTGCGGCATCGTAGAGGAACACCAAATCGAGATCGGAGCCGTAGCCCAGCTCGATGCCACCCAACTTGCCGTAGCCGACGATCAGGAAAGCGGCTCGATCAGCCCCCTCGCGCGGTTCCGGTTGACCGTAGCGCGCGCTCAGCGAGCGCCACGCCATCTGCAGCACGCTATCGAGGACGACTTCCGCGATCGCGGTCAGATAATCGCTGACCTTCATCAGCACACGGCCGCCGGCAATGTCGGACGCGGCAACCCGCAGCACCTGGGTCTGCTTGAAGACTCGCATCGCCTCCAGCCAACCCTCCTCGTCGTCTTCGGGGATCCGGGCCAGGGTCTGACGCAGCTCGTCCGCCAGCCGCTGCTTGTCGGCAGGCGAGTAGAGCGTTGCCGGGGTCAGCAGCTCATCGAGAAGAATGGGGTGACGCGCCAGCTGTTCGGCGATCCAGGGGCTGGCCGCACACAGCCGGACCAGCGACGGCAGTACCTGCGGATTCTCGCGCAGCAGCGAAAGATAGGCGGTGCGCCGCAGCACCGCTTCGATCAACGGCAGCACACGCTCCAGCGCAGTGGTGGGCGTTTCACTGTCGGCGACCGATTCCAGCAACATCGGCATGACGGCGTCGAGGCGCTCATAACCGATACGCTGCATCGATTGCACGCCGCGCGAATCGCGGAAAGTCTTGAGCCGCCGCAGCGCCTCGGGCGGCTCGTAGCCTGCTGCCGCCATCACGCGCTCGGCTTCGGCGTCGTCCATTTCACCGTGCCACAGCTGGCGCCAGACCGCGTCGTTTTGGGATGACTCTCCAGCGGGCGCCTGCGACTCGTCGTCCGGGTCGGCGACCACCGCGTCGAAGTGGCGTCGAACGCGCTCCCGGCACGCGGAGAGTGCTGCTTTCAAGGCATCCCAGTCAGGCATTTGCATCGCCATCGCCAACCTCGCCTGGTTCTCCGGATCGTTCGGCAACTGCTGCGTCTGACGATCCTGCTGGGCCTGCAGCGCGTGCTCGAGATCCCGCAGGAACGCGTAATCCTCTTGCAGTTCGTCGACCACCGACTGCGGCAGCAGCTCGAGCGTCACCAGGCGCGCCATGGCTTCTCGCAACGACGTCACCTGGAGCTCGGTGTCGCGACCGCCGCGAATCAGCTGAAACGCCTGAACCACGAATTCGACCTCGCGGATCCCGCCCCGCCCCAGCTTGATGTTGTCGTCCCGCCCCAGGCGCTTGACCTCGCGATGAATCATCGCCTTCATGTCGCGCAGCGACTCGATCGCGCCAAAATCCAGATACTTGCGATAGATGAAGGGCTTGAGCTCATCGAGCAACTCATGCCCGGCGTCAAGATCACCGGCCACGGGACGCGCCTTGAGCATGGCGTAACGCTCCCACTCGCGCCCCTGATCCTGATAGTAGCTGGTAAAGGTGTTGAAGCTGCCGACCAGAGGCCCGCCGTCGCCCAACGGACGCAAGCGCATGTCGACCCGAAAGACGAAACCGTCCGCCGTTATCGCATCCAGCGCCGCGATCAGCTTCTGGCCCAACTTGGTAAAGTACTGCTGATGCTCGTATTCGCGCTCTCCGCCCCGGGTCGTGCCCTTCTCCGCAAACGCGAAGATCAGATCGATATCCGAAGAGAGATTGAGCTCGCCAGCGCCGAGCTTGCCCATCCCCAGCACGATCAGCCGCTGGGCTGTGCCGTCGGCGCGTGGAGCCGGTATCCCCCAGCGGGCCGCGAAATGCCCCTCGAGCCACCCCAGCGCCCCTTCGAGGCAGATTTCCGCCAGTTCGGAGACGGCGCGGGCGGTCGTCCACATCTCGGCGCCGTTGAGATCCCGCCAGACGATGCCCACCATCCGCGCCTGGCGAAAACGACGCAGCGTCCGATGAAGCGTCTCCTCGCTGTCCGCCGGCGCCAGCGCCTGGTGGAGCGACGCTTCGATCTGTGCCCGGCTCGGTGCCGCCTCCAGCTCGCCACTCTCGATCAAGGTGGGCAGCAGCGCGGGGCGCGTGGTCAGCGCGTCCAGGGCGAAGTCCGACAGCAGGACCAGTCGGGAAAATTCGCGCCGACGCGTGTCGTTCAGGGAAAGCCAGCCGTCGATGATGGCAGGGTCGATGGTCGTGGCCGCGAGTCCCTCGCTCAGGCGCTGCCTGGCCTCGCGCCACGCACTTTCCAGCGCGACGGGAACGTCGATCTCGGCAAACCAGGACTCGGGTAACGGCATCAGGGGCTCCAGGCGGGCGATGGGCGGGTCAACGCGGATAGGTCTGACCAGCATAACGAAAGCCTCGAGCGAGACCCAAGCGACGAAGGTCGTTGCCCACTTGCCGACGCCTCGACTGATTGGCGCCATCGCTCGGCCAGATGCACGGTGTCAAACCAAGGTTGTATTACATCGTACGAATAAACCGGCTACAAAGGCACAAGCCAATTAGCCGGGTCCGGGTGCACTCCTCCAACAACAAGCGCTCGTCAATCTGCCGACCCCACTCCCGAAGTCCACCCACTGCCAAGGATTACCTCATGACGTTCAAGAAAACCCTGCTGGGGATCGCCTGCCTGGCATCACTGACGGTAGGCACCGCCCAAGCCGACTTCCCGAATCGGGATATCCGCGTCATCGTGCCGGCAGCCGCCGGCGGTGGTACCGACGCCATCGTTCGCAAGGCCTCCAACATCGCCGAAGAGTCGCTGCCCGTCTCGATGTATGTCGAGAACGTGGAAGGCGGCATGACGGCAACCGGCCTGCTCCAGTTGATGAAAGCGCGCCCGGACGGGCAGACCATCGCCGCGATCACCTATGACAGCATCATCACGATCCCGTGGAAGAACATGCTGCCCGGCTTCAACATGGACAAGATGCGCATGATTGCGCGCATCACCAGCGAAGCCGATGCGATCACCGTGCCGGAATCCTCTCCTTACAAGACGCTGGATGACCTGATTGCCGCGGCCAAGGAAAAGCCCAACAGTCTTCGCGTCGGCATCCAGAACATGGGGGCCAGAACCCATCTGACGCTGCTGCAGCTGCAGGAACAGACCGGCGCCAAGTTCAAGATCGTCTCCTACGACAACAGCGCAGCGTCACAGAAGGAAGCCCTGCTCAACGGCGAAGTCGATGCCGTCGTCACCAGTCTCGGCGATCTGGCGCCGCTGATCGAGTCCGGTCAGGCGCGCGGTCTGGTCGAGTTTTCCGACACCCAGAATGAAGGCTTCCCCAATGTACCGCCGGTCACCGAGACCGATACCGGCCTGGATCTGCAGATGGGCAGTTTCATCATCATGGTCGCCCCGGCCCGCACCCCGGATGACGTGATCGAGAAGCTGGAAGCCACGTACCACAAGGCCTATGAGAGCGACGAATTCCAGCAGTGGCTGAAACAGATCGGCGTGACGCCCGCCTGGCTGGGAGCCGACGACGTGACCCAATGGGCGAACGATACGCAGCAGCAGCTCTTCAGCACCATGGATGAGCTGGTCGACAAGGGCGTGCTGGAAAAATAAGCCACTCGCGTTCGTTCCTATCCACACTGCGCCATGCCGTTCGCATGGCGCAGCGCTGCGACTTCAGGTGCCCTATGTCGTTGAAACCGTCATCTCCGCACTCTTCCCGACGCGCTGGACTGAGTGGTGAATTCTATGTACCGGCAGCGCTCGCGATCATCACCCTGATCTATCTGATCTCGGCGATCCAGCTCGGCCCACCGATGAAGGCCGGCAACATGACCGCGTCCTTCTTCCCCATCGCGACCGCGATCATCATGCTGATTGCGCTCTCCTGCGCCATGGTTCATGCGCTGCGCGGCAAGGCCAGGGCATCCGCCGAATCGTCGTCCGCCGACGCGGAAAGCCACGATGAGATTGCCAGCGGCCGCCAGTACGCCGGGCTCTCCCTCGGCGCGATCGGCGTCGTCGTGCTGACGGCGGGCTATCTGCTGGCGTTCGATCTGATCGGCTACTTCGTCGCGACGTTCGTCTACGTATTGCTGCTTTGCTGTCTGTTCGGCGGCGGCTTCCGCGATAAATGGCTGACCAAGCTGATTGCCGCCGTCGCCATCACCCTGGCGGGCTACCTGCTGTTCGAGGTCGTCTTCCAGGTCCGCCTGCCCACTCTCTGGAGTCAATGATCATGGACGCGATCTCCGGGCTGCTTGGCGGCTTCGCCGCCCTCGCCAATCCCGAAACCCTGCTCTACATGATCGGGGGATTCCTGATCGGCACCTTCTTCGGCGCGGTGCCGGGGCTGACCTCGGTACTGGCGATTGCCCTGCTGTTGCCGCTGACCTACAGCCTCGACGTGACCACGGCGCTGGTCGCCTGTGCCAGCATCTTCATGGCCGGGATGTGCAGCGGCAGCATCACCGCCACCACCATCAACATTCCCGGGGCGCCCTCGTCGATGATGACCGCCCTGGAAGGTTACCCGATGCAGCAGCGCGGCGAGGGTGCCAAGGCGCTCGGCCATGCCGCACTGGGTTCGATGATCGGCGGTTCGCTGGGCGCCCTGCTGCTGATGGTGATGGCACCGCTGGCGGCGGACGTGGCGCTGCTGATCCGCACGCCGGGCAAGTTCTCGCTGATCGCCTTTGCGCTGATCGTGATCATCATTTCCCAGCGCGGATCGATCACCAAGGGCATGATCGCGACCCTGTTCGGCGTCATGATCGCCACCATCGGCATCGACGTGGTCCAGCCGCTGGCCCGCTTTACCTTCGGCACCGGCGTGCTGGTCCAGGGCATCGACATGATGCCGCTGATCATCGGCACCTTCGCCATCAGCGAGCTACTGGTCCAAGCCGATAGCCGTAGCACCCGCACCGTCGACCCGAGCATGATCAAGGCGGCCAAGGTGAGACGTCGCGATTTCATCCCGCCGCTGTCCGAAGTCCGCGAGATTGGCGCGCTGCGCTACCTGAAAAGCGCGGTCATCGGCTACGCGGTCGGCATTCTCCCCGGTGCCGGCGGCTCGATGGCGGCTTTCGTCTCCTACGCCGAATCGATGCGCTCGTCCAAGCACCCGGAGCGTTACGGCAAGGGCAATCCGGAAGGTATCGCGGCGGCAGAATGCGCCAACAACTCGATGTGCGGCGGCGCGTTCGTGCCGATGCTGACGTTCGGCATCCCCGGCGATCCGACCACCGCCATCGTGCTCGGCGTGCTGGTGATCAACGGCCTCCAGCCCGGCCCGCAGTTCATGACCCAACAGCTCGACCTGATCGCGCCGATGTTCGCCTCGCTGTTCGTCAGCGCCCTGATCCTGATTCCGCTGACCCTTTATCTGCTCGGTCCCTACTTTCTCAAGATCGTGTCGATCCGCCGTGACGTGCTCTATTCGAGCATTGCCATCGTGGCACTGGTAGGCAGCTACGTGGCCACCTACTCCACGTTCCAGATGGCGCTGGCATTGGTATTCGGTGTGCTGGCCTACTACCTGCGCAAGCAGAAATATCCCACCGTCTGCCTGCTGCTGGGGTTCGTGCTCGGACCGAGCCTGGAGGAGTACTGCCGTCGAGCGCTTTCCATCAACGACGGTAACCCGCTGATCTTCTTCACCAGCCCGGACAGTCTCTTCTTCATCGCGCTGACCGTGGTGTTCTTCTACTTCATGGTGATTCGCAAGCCCAAGGACAACGGGCTGGGAACACGGCCCGCATAGGACGAACCTGTCGCGGCCATGCGCGATGGGAAACCAGCACTTGGCGCGGATTGTATCGAAGCATCGTCACGAAAACGGCTGCCCAAGGGCAGCCGTTCTTGCGTGGAGCCGATCGCACGTGAGGCTGCAAACCGGCCCTGATCAGAAGCTCGCTTTGATCGTCGTGCCTGCGACCCAGGCGTTGTCGACCGAGTCCACTGCCGAGGGATTGACCACGTACTGCAGATTGGGCCGAAGCGTCAGGTAGCCGGTCAGGTTGAAGCTGTAGTAGACCTCGGCGTCATACTCGTGGCCCTGGCGCGGCAGCGGTGACAGCGAACCGGCCGGCGTGGCGTTGTAATAGTCGACATAGTCATTGACGTCGTCGTTGACGTGCAGATAGGCCAGGCCGATGCCGGCGTCATCCTGCGGACGCGCATCGAACGGCCCTGCGTAGGTCGCGCCGACCGAGACGTAGCGATCGATGCCCGCGGTGTCACCCTGGTTGGCGTTGCCCATGCTGAACAGCGTCAGGCCACGATCCGCGTCGCCGCCACGCTGGGTCACCTGCTGCTGGACCACGTAATAGAACCCGGTATTGGTATCGCTGGTGCGATCCGCGGGACCATCGCCATACGCGCGGTTGTCGACGTTCTGGGTATAGAAACCGAGCTTGTAGGCACCCGCCAGACCGTTCAGCGTCGGGGTATAACCGAGCTCCACCGGGAACAGCGTGCCTTCGGTACCGCGGGTGCGCAGATCGAAGCCGTTATCGTTTTGCAGATTGCTGTCATTGATATTGAACGCACCAACCTGGGCGTACCACTCTGGCGCGACATTGGCGCGGATCACCGCGGCCCACTGCGCGATCGGCCAGTTGTAGATGTTATTGCCCCAGTTGCCCGGCTGTGCGCCGCCGAATGCCAGGTTCTGGAAGTTGCTGTCGATGGTGGCAAAATCATCGCCGAACGGAATTCGCCCCAGCTTGACGGCAAGCGCGTCATTGAAGAAACGCTGGCGGTACCAGAACTGGGTCAGCCTGGTGACCGGTCCGCGCCCCTGGACTTCCTGCACCGACGAGCCGCCAACGGTCGCACCCGGATCGCTCAACCTGTCGTTGACGCTATGGCCATTACGGTTGGTGACGGTGAGCTGGAATTCCGCGTCGGGAATGCCGGCAAGCTTGTCGAGGTCGAAATTGGCACCGACCGCGAACTGATCCGCGTACTTGGTCACATGGCTGTCGCGATAGCCACCATCGAGAATCGTGGCCGCCTCGCCCACATAGTCGAAATCGAAACTGACGCCGGCATCTTCCAGCGCGGTGCGCCCGCCGCCCCAGTCTCCAAACATGTCGGGGGAATCCGCAGAAAATGCCGAATATGCCTGCGCCGTGCCCATCACCCCGAAACCACCCAATAGAATCACCGATACACCGCCGATTCCGATAACCCGTGATGTGACATCTGCCATGAACTGGCCTCCCCAAAATATAGTTAGCACGTTACTAATGCGCAGAAGATGATAATCCCAATTCTCACGCACCGATAGCCAACGGCGCCCACGGCGCCAGCAGGGTCGACCAAAGGATAAGACGTTCGCGGCATGACCCGGTGTCCATCCCACCATGGATGGCACCACTCGAGTCGGTGATATCGAAGCGGGCCACCATGTCGTTTCGGGTGGGATTGATGTCATTGCCGACATACCTCGATCGACTCACACTGGGCTCATCGCAATCGGCCCGAGTCACCTTCGAGATTCGCGTCATCTTCAGCAGAGGCAAGGGTGTGTCCCATACCGTCGATCTCTTCGTTTATCCGAACTGCCAACTGCTGGACGCCAGCGGGCCCTGGCAGGTCTTTGCCAGCGCCAACACATTGCTGGGCCGCCGCCACTATGACCTGCGTCTCAACGCCATCGAACCCGGCGAAGTCACGTCCAACGGCGGCATGACGCTGGTGGCCACTCATGCATTGGGCGCATTCGCATCGACCAGCCGTCCGTCGGCCACGACGTCCCCCACCGATACGCTGCTGGTCGCCGGCGGTCACGGCGTTCACGATCTCGACGACAGGGTCATTCGGATGCTCGCCGAACGGGCCGTATCGGCATCTCGTGTCGGCTCGATCTGCACCGGCGCTTTTGCGCTGGCGAGAACCGGCCTGCTCGACGGTCGCTGCGTCACGACGCACTGGCGGCAGGCCGAGCGGCTGGCGCGGGAATTCCCCAAGATCCATGTCGCAGCCGATGCGCTCTATCGGCAAAGCGGCAACCTCTACACCAGCGCTGGCGTCACCGCCGGCATGGATCTGGCGCTCGCGCTGGTCGCCCAGGATCACGATCATCGACTCGCGGGAGAGGTGGCGCGAGAGCTGGTCATGTTTCTCCATCGCCCCGGCGATCAGGCACAGTTCAGTGAAGGGCTTCGCTGCCAGCTCGCCAGTCACGGCAGGCTGAGGACGCTGATTGATCGAGTGCTGAACGATCCGCTGGCGGACTGGAACAGCGAAGGCCTGGCCGAATCGATAGCCGTCACGCCGCGTCACTTTCAGCGCCTGTTTCGCCAGCAGTTACAGATGACCCCGTTCGAATTCTTGACCCGTCTGCGACTGGAATCCGCACGCCGTCTGCTGGCGGAGAGCGATGCCTCGCTGACACGGATTGCCGAGCATTGCCGCATTGGCGGTGCCGAGCAGTTACGCCGCCAATTCCAGCGTCGCTACGGGTTGGCACCCAGCGCTTACCGTGCCCGGTTCGGCCTTGCCGGCGCCAATCCTGAAACGCGAGATGCCTCATGACGACTCGGATCACACCGCGCCTGCCGCTCACTGTCTGGGGTCTGGCGCTATGCCAGGCACTGCTGGTCAGCGGTAATATCCTGCTGATTGCCGTCTCGCCGCTGGTGGGTAATCAACTATCAGCGAATGCCGACTGGAGCACGTTACCCGTGGCAGCCCAACTGTTGGGGCTGACGGCAGCCACCCTGCCTTCCGGTTGGCTGACCGCGAGGCTTGGGAGAAAGCGCACCTTCTTGATCGGCAACGGTGTCGGGCTTGTCGGCATCGCGATCTGCATGCTGGCGCTGCAGGCATCGAATTTCCCGCTGTTCAATCTGGGAACGTTCGCCATCGGCATGAGCATCGGTGCCGGCATGCTCTACCGCTTCGCGGCCATCGACGCGGCTGGCCCCGCCCAACGTGACCGAGCGCTGAGTCTGGTGATGGCCGGCGGCGTCATCGCCGCCTTTCTCGGGCCTTGGCTGGCGCGCGCTTCACAGCACGGTTTCGAGATTCCCTTCCTGGGTTGCTTCGTAGGTCTCGCCGGACTCTACGCGCTGGCACTGGTACTGCTGTCGCGGCTGACACTTCCTTCTCCACAGCGCAGCCCCGACTCCAAGCTGGCGCGCCGACCCGGCGCGCTGCTGCGCCATCCACCGCTGCTCGCCGCGGTACTGATCGCCACCTTGAGCTACGCCATCATGAATCTGGCGATGACCGCAACGCCGCTGGCCATGACACACGCCGGGCACGGCTTTGGCGACGTCACCAACGTGATCCAGTGGCATATCCTGGCGATGTTCGCGCCCTCGTTCGTCACCGGCGACCTGACCCGGCGCTTCGGCCATCAGCGGATGATTGTCGTGGGTTCGTTGAGTCTACTGGCCAGTCTGCTCTACGCCCTGCTGCCCGCCTCCTTGTGGACGTTCGCTATCGGTCTGTTCCTGCTGGGACTGGGCTGGAACTTCACTTTCCTGCCCGCCAGCGCGTGGCTGACCACCACCTATCGATCCGGCGAAGGCCCACGGGTACAGGCCCTCAATGACTGCGCGGTGTTTTCGCTGACGGCCCTTTCGGCGCTACTCGCCGGACCGCTGAATGCCTGGCTCGGCTGGCAGACGCTCAACCTGATGCTGATACCGCTGGTCCTGGGCATGTGGCTCGTGCTGCTGGTACTGCGGCAGCAAGCCCGGCAGGAAAAAACCCTCCAGGAAAACGCCGTGCATAAAAAAACCCGGCACGAAGCCGGGCTCGGAAGATGAAGGACAAGCTTTCGGTCGGTTACAGGCGACCGTCGGGCGAGATGCCGGAAGACTCGCCTGCAGCAGCTCTCCCGCCACTCGATGTCGCCGTGCCCGCCGTTGTCATGAACTCGCTGGCCGACTCTCGGTTCGGCCGGGTCAGTAGACTCACGATCACGAACAGCGCCACGGCAACCGGCAGCGCCCAGATACCTGCCGGCAGCCCCAGCGGTTTGGCGCCGCTCAGGTAAAGCGCGATAACGACCAGACCGCCGATGACGATGCTGGCCAGCGCACCCGCCGCCGTACCGCGCTTCCAGTAGAAGGCGCCGATGATCGCCGGAACGACGACGACCAGACCGGTGGAAGCCGCCACCGAGAGCACCGCGATCAGACTGAGCTGCAGCTCCGCGAACAGGAAGGCGAGAATCGCGATGACCGGCAGCACCCATTTGCCTACCTTGAGCTGTGTCGCCTCGCTGGCACCGGTGGCGATGTTGGCATAGACGTCCCGCGACAGCATCGACGACAGCGTCAGCATGATCGAATCGATGGTCGACACCGCCGCCGCCAGAATCCCCACCATCACGATCACGCCCAGCACCGGCGGCACGTGTTCGGAGGCCAGCAGCGTCGGCGTCGCCAGATCCGACTGGGCCAGATCGGGGAACGCCACCAGCGCCGAGAAGCCCCACAGCACCGAGACAACGGTGTAGAGGAAACCGAAGATCAGAAAGCCGATCAGCATCTGGCGCATCGACTTCAGCGACGCCGGCATGAACAGCCGCTGGCTGACCTGGGGGTTGGAGAGACTGAAGAAGAACCATGGAATCGTCAGCCCCAGAAAGGTGGTGAAGCTGAAAAGTCCTGGCCCAGGGACCGTGAGAGAAGCCGGGTGCTCCGTGGCGAGCGTGTCGAACAGCTCGGCGAAGCCGCCAAGCGAGTGCACCACCAGCAGTGCCACCAATGTCGACGCGACGATCATGAACAGTGCCTGCAGCGAGTCCGTCCACATCACCGAACGAATCCCGGCGATATAGGAAAACAGGATCGCCAGTACCGTCGACACGACCACGCCGGTGGTGAACGAGATCGCGCCGCCGCTCATCCCCGCCAGCAGATAGCCGACGCCGGCCAGTTGTACCGCCGCATAGGGGATCAGAAACAGACAGCTGGCGATGGCGGTCGCCACGGCGACTTTTCGATCGCCGTATCGATGGCCGAGCATCTCGCTGGGCGTCACGTAACCGAAACGCTTGCCCACCGCCCAGAACTTGGGCCCGAAGATCGCTACCAGCGACACGCCGGCGAAATAGACGATCTCGAACCCGAACGCGCCGACGCCCCCGGCGTAGGTCAGCCCCGCCAACCCCACCATCATGAAGGCACTGTAGGTCGTGGCACTGTAGCTCAGCGCCGAGACGAAACCGTTCATCTGGCGGTTGCCGAGAAAATACCCGGACATGTCGACACCGGCCCCGTTGGTGGTCTTGCCGCGGGAGAGAAAGGCAACGCCCAGGCCCACGATCAGGTAGACGATGACCGCGCTCCAGATCAGTCCTGTCGTCATCGTCTGCGCCTCCGCTGCGTCGGCAACTCGTCACCGCGAGGCTCCGCGTCAGGCGACTCCCCTGTCTGAAACGTCCGGGTGATCATGATGTTGGCGACGATGACCAGCACGCCGACCACGCACCAGAACAGGAAGCTGCCGTACCAGGCATGAACCTGTCCAAGCAGACCATACGGCACGACGTAACACGAAAGGACCAGTATCCAGACGCCCCATATCCAACCCCGAGCGCTCATTGGCAATTCCCCACCTTGTGCTTTTTGGACATTTTGTCATTTACAGTAAGCGCATCACTGCAGCGCCCATGATAACGCGATAGTCTCGAAGACGATGAAACCGCCATGGAATTTTCGATGACCGCAACCTCCCTAGTCTCTGACGTTTCGACCGTGTGGCAGATGGACCCCATGGCACTCGACGCACGCCTGCGCGACTTCCTGGCCGAAGATATCGGTCACGTGGATCTGACCGCGACCCTGATGGTCGACGAAGCGTCGATCGGCCAGTTCGAGATGCGCGCAAGAGAGCCAATGACGATCGCCGGGCTTGCGGTCGCCGCCCGCGTGTTCTCGCTCTACGACGCGCGTATCGAGATCGAACTGTTGGCCGTGGACGGCCAGACGGTCTCCGAAGGCATCACGCTGATGCGGCTGCAAGGCCCGGCCCGTAGCCTGCTGACGGCAGAGCGCACCGCGTTGAATCTGATCCAGCATCTGTCGGGCATCGCGACCCTCACGGCGCAATACGTCGAACGGGTCGCCGGCACCGGCGCGCAGCTGGTCGATACCCGCAAGACGACACCCGGCCTGCGCGCGCTGGAAAAACACGCCGTGGCCTGCGGCGGCGGTCGCAACCATCGGCTCGGCCTCGACAGTGGCGTGATGCTGAAAGACAACCACATCGCGGTCTGCGGCGGTATCGCAGAGGCCGTGGCGCGGGCTCGATCACGAGTGCCGGTGCTGACGCGTATCGAAGTGGAGTGCGACCGGCTGGATCAGGTGGAGGAAGCGCTCGCCGCCGGCGCGGACATGATCATGCTCGACAACATGGCGGTGGAGACGATGCGCAGCGCCGTCGAGCTGGTGCGCGGCCGCGAACCGCTGGAAGCGTCCGGCGGCGTACGCCTGGAGACGATACGCGCCATCGCCGAAACCGGCGTCGACTTCATTTCGGTCGGGCGGATCACCCAATCGGCACCGGCGGTCGATATTGGCCTGGATGACGTCGTGGACGTGCCGCCGACCCGGGAGGCGTGATTCGATGTCATCCACCGAGATCAGCAACGCCGCCACCGTCGAGGCGTTCGATACGCTCATGTCGGGCCTGCTGGCGCAGGATTTCGGGCTGCGCAAGCCGCCCGTCGTCACCTTCTGGTGCGGCGCGGGGTTCTCGAAGGCGTGGGATCCGCGCTCGCCCACCGACGGCGAGCTGTTCGCCATCGATCTCGACGACATTCGCGATTTTCCCAACCTCCAGCATGTGATGCACGTCATCGGCTGGGAGCATTATCGCCACCTGGACTTCGAGCGATTCAAGAACCTGCGCTACGTGCTCGACATGCAGGTACGCTACCCCGATATCCGCAATCGCTACTTCGACGACCAGAACCTGCGGCTGAGCATTCACGAGCTGCGAACCCTGGTCATGCGTCGCTTCAGCGCCGCCTGCGACATCCATAACGTCGATGACACCACGTTACGCTTCACCTCGCCCTACGACAGCGACGGCCAGCGCGCGATCACGCAATTCTTCGCCTCGCTGGAAGATCGCGCGGAACGCGCCGGCCTCGACGAGAACTGGCCGCTCTATCACTTCCTGACCACCAATTACGATTTCACCATCGAGACCATCCTCGAGCACGTCTACCGCCAGCAGGCTCCGGTATTCGGTCGCCTGTATCGCGGCATCACGCCACAGCGGATCTGCGGCGGTTCGATCTGGGAGCACCTGCCGCGCACCGTCGATCGCAACGTGATCAAGATCAACGGCGGGTTCGAGATCCTGCCCACGGCTCAGGGTTTCGACTTCGAGTATCGCCGCCGCAGCGATACCGAAATCCGGCAGGAGCCG
This sequence comes from Salinicola sp. CPA57, assembly GCF_003206035.1. Taxonomy (NCBI): domain Bacteria; kingdom Pseudomonadati; phylum Pseudomonadota; class Gammaproteobacteria; order Oceanospirillales; family Halomonadaceae; genus Salinicola; species Salinicola sp. CPA57. The sequence continues at coordinate 308,910 of NZ_PZJR01000011.1, read as the reverse complement.
CCGCTGCTGATCCTGCCGTCCCAGGTTCAGGACTACGACGAACCCTATTTCCATCAGGTCTTTCCCAAGGCCGTGCGTCTGTTGCGCGAAACCGACGTGCTGGTGATCGTCGGCTACAGCATGCCCCAGGAGGACTCGCTGGTTCGATTCATCCTGCGCCAGCTGGCGGAGAGTCCCAACGATGCCAAGGGCAAGCATGTGTTCGTCATCGACACCAAGAATCATTCGACCATCAAGTCGCGGCTCGAGGAGATGTTCTTCTATCTCCCGCGCACCGGCTGGCCTCGCGAGCACTACTACAGCGGCCGCTTCGAGGACTTCTGCAAGCGCATCGCCCGGTGCTGACGTTCACCAGTCATTCGCTGGTCGTGAGTCGCTCCTCATTCGCCGTTCGCCGGCCGTCGATCATGACTCACGGCCGCCCGTCAAATGGCGCATCGTTGCGGAACTCGACCCCACGGGCCCCCGAAGATCCCTTATCCTAGGCACCATGACCTTTCCGCCCGTCACGGAAGACGCGGCCTTCTCGCTCACAACGGAAACCTCATGCAACACCTCGATCTCCAAGTCATCGATGCCGCCCTCGAATGGGCCAATGCCGGCGAACCGATCTGGCTCTGCAGCGTGCTGGCGACATTCGGCTCCTCGCCGCGCGAGCCGGGCTCGATGCTGGTCGCCAAGGCCGACGGCACGCATGTCGGCTCGCTCTCCGGCGGCTGCATCGAAGAGGACTTTCTCGGCAGGATCGCCGAGGGGCATTTCGACGATGCGCTGTCGGTCGTACGCTACGGTGAAGGCGCCGACGAATCCCCTCAGGTATCGCTGCCCTGCGGCGGGATTCTGGACGTGCTGGTGGAGCGGCTGACGCCGGATGCCGCGACGCTGACGCATCTGGAAGTGCTTCACGCCACCTTGTTGGGCCAGCGCTCGCTGGTCCGGCGGATCGATCTGGAGAGCGGCCGCAAGCGCTTCGTCGAAGCCGGCGAGAATGGTCCGCGGGTCGAGCGCGACGGCCAGATCATCCAGCTTCGGGTGGGGCCGGCTCTGCGCCTGATCATCGCGGGCATTTCGCCGGTGTCGCGTTTCTGCGCCGAGTTCGCGCGCACGTTGGGCTTCGAGGTGATCGTCTGCGACCCCAGAGAAGAAGCCCGCCGCGATTTCCAGGTCGAGGGCATCGAGGTGCAGTCGGTGCTGCCGTCATTGTTCATCGGCGCCGGCGCCACCCACGCCGCTACCGCCATCGTCGCGCTGACCCACGACCCCCGGATCGACGATCTGGCGATGATCGAAGCGGTACGCACGCCGGCGTTCTACATCGGCGTGATGGGGTCGAAACGCACTTCCGAGAAGCGCGCCGAGCGTCTCAAGCGCTCCGGCGGACTGGACGACGACGCCATTTCGCGCATCCAGATGCCGATCGGGCTCAATCTCGACAGCAAGACGCCCGCCGAGATCGCCCTCGCCGTGGTCGCAGACGTGCTCCGCGTAAGGCGCGGCAAGTCACGCCATGAGCTCTGACTCCCAGACCGAGCCGCCAGCCGTCGTGGCGCTGATCATGGCGGCCGGCGTGTCTCGCCGCTTCGGCAGCGACAAGCGCCAGGCCAGGCTCGGCGACGGCCGAACGCTGCTGGCGACGACGCTGGAAACGGTTTCACAGGCCTATTCCCGATGCTGGCTGACGACGCGCCCGGGCGACGATGCCGTCCTCGCTGCGCTCGAGCTGGCCGGAACCTCCCCGCTTCGGCGACTGACGGCGGCCCACGCCAGCGGCGGGCTGGGTGGCAGCCTCGGGGACGCGTTCCGTCATCTGATCGTTGAAGACGAGCCGGCAGTCGCTGCCGCCGTGGTACTGGCAGACATGCCGTGGCTGAATGCGACCACCTGTGCACAACTCAATCGCCATGCCCGTTCCGAGCGTATCGTCATCCCCTGCCATCAGGGACAACGCGGTCATCCGGTGCTGTTCGGGCGCACTTTCTGGCCGGCGCTGGCACAGCTGAAGAAAGGAGACGGGGCGAGAGCCATCGTGAAGGCGAATCGCGAAGCCGTTCATCTCGTCGATGTCGACGATGCCGGCATTTGGCGGGATGTCGACACCCCGCAGGATCTGGAAGACTAGACGTTGTTCACTCGCCTCGGGGACAACGAACTGGGCGACATCAACCGAAGAACTTGTCCCAGGCCAGCAGCCCCCAGGTCACGGCCGCCATCCCCAGGGCCAGCATCACCGCCGCCGAGCCGATGTCCTTGGCGCGCCCGGAGAGCTCGTGATGTTCGGGGCCGATTCGATCGACGACCGTCTCCACCGCGCTGTTGAGCAGTTCGACGATCAGCACGAAGATGCAACTGCCGACCAGCACCAGCCATTCGACGGGATTCTTGCCGATCCACCAGGCAAAGGGCACCAGCACGACGCAAAGCGCCACTTCCTGGCGAAAGGCCGTCTCGTTGCGAAATGCCGCCACCAGACCTTTCAACGAGTACCCCGTGGAGTAGACCAGATGACGAAAACCGGTGTCGCGAGATTTCATGGATGTCCGTTGCAGCCCGATGCGCGGCTGCCCTCTAACGTGATTCGAGTGTCGGCGCTCTGCCAACGTATATAGGCGACGATGGTAGCAGAGGTCCATGACGACATCATCGGCATCGACTGTCCGTGCGGACCGCCCGAATCTCGATGGCGGGGCCGGCAGTGCAGTTGGCACCCTCCCCGTGCGGCCCTTATGCTGGTGCGACGACAAGACGACGCAGCGTCAGATTTCCAACAAGGTCAATCATGTCCGAATCCAATCCGCTCTATCCCCCCCTCGAACCTCATGCCAGTGGCCATCTGGAGACCGAAGACGGCCACCAGATCTACTGGGAGCGCTGTGGTAACCCAGACGGCAAGCCGGTGGTTTTCCTCCACGGAGGTCCCGGGGGTGGCTGCCGGCCGATCCATCGTCAGCTGTTCGATCCAACGCGCTACGACATCCTGCTGTTCGACCAGCGCGGCTGCGGGCGCTCGACGCCGCACGCCAGTCTCGACAACAACACGACCTGGCATCTCACCGAAGACATGGAGCGTCTGCGCGAGATGATCGGTGCCGAGCGATGGCAGATCTTCGGCGGATCCTGGGGATCGACGTTGGCACTGGCCTACGCCGAACGCCATCCTGCGCGTGTCAGCGAACTCGTGCTGCGCGGCATCTTCACCATGCGCCAGCAGGAGCTCGACTGGTTCTACAAGCACGGCGCGCGCAACATGTTCCCCGAAAAATGGGAGCGCCTGGTCGAAATACTCCCGGAGGGCCAGCGCGACGATATCATCCCGGCCTTTCACGAACGGCTCATGGGCGAGGATCGCGAACGCCAGCTCGAGGCCGCCCAGCGCTGGAGCGTGTGGGAAGGCGAAACCTCGAAGCTGGTTCCCGTCGATGCCACCGCTTCGCATGCCGTCGACCACTTCGCACTGGCCTTCGCCCGGATCGAAAACCACTACTTCATCAACAAGGGTTTCTTCGAGTTCGATGATCAGCTATTGCGTCAGGCCGATCGCCTGACCGGCATTCCCGGCGTGATCATTCACGGTCGCTACGACATGGTCTGCCCGCTTCAAAACGCCTGGGATCTGTCGAAGGTCTGGCCCGAAGCGAGGCTCGAGATCATCGAAGCCGCCGGCCATGCGTTCAGCGAACCCGAAATCATGGCCGCGCTGGTTCGGGCAACCGATGGTTTCGCCGATCGCCGCTGATCTCCGGACGCCTCGAGGATCCCGACAAAACAATACGACCCAGAACGGGAAGCCATTGGCTTCCCGTTTTCGTGACGATCGAGGAATCAGTTCTGAGGACGCTGCTTGGTGGCATCCAGCCCGGTCTTCTTCTCGGTGGTCAGCTTGGTGATCTCGGCCGAACTCTTGATGGCTCGATCGAAGACGTCCTTCAGATCGGCCATCGTCCCGGTACTCCCAAGCGCGCCATCGGCTGCGTTCTGAAAGTTCCAGTGACCGGAAAGACCATCCGCGTTCGGATTGTCGAGAGTCTCGATGGCCGTGTAGACATCGGGATGGCTCAGCATATAGCTGGCGGCCGCGGAAACCTCCGGCGGCGTATTGCCGCTGGCATTGTTGGCCAGCGCCTGAAGGTCGCTTTTCCACACCGCACCGCCATGATCCTTGACATAGTCTGCAAGGATCTTGCTGGACCGGGAGGTCGAAAGCTGATCTTCGAAGGAAGAGAAGGAAGACGACGGGTTGGCGGGACTATTGCCCGTGGCGGTGACGGTAGACATCGGGTTCCCCTGCATGAGGTTCGTTTCGATTATTGTGGCGCGGCTGGATGACATCGGCATGACTTCTGTCAGCGTGCCTCTGGCTAGTGCCCGCAAAGCGGGAACCCGTCGATTATGAAACGCGGCAATCCCCACAAGGAGGCCAAAACGTATCATTGATCGACATAGTGAAACCGAAACGTCACCTTGCGTAACCTAGTGCAAGTCGCACCGTTCATTCCGTTGATGGATGCCGTGCTGCCTGCCGCTACTCATGGCTGCACCGATGGTTCGGCAGCCAGACTCACGATCGTCGCCGCCACCGCCTGGGCGCGCGGCACGAAGGTCTCCAGTCGGCAATACTCATCTGCCGTATGCATCTTGGCGCCCACCGGGCCCGTTCCGCAGAGCGTGGGGATACCCAGGCTCGCCGTGGTACCGGCATCCGAACAGCCACCGGTGAATTCGCCCTCGACATTGAAGCCGATCTTCTCGGCCTGCGTACGGTATCGCGCGAACAGCCCCTCGCTCATCGCCGGCTCCATCGGCAGGAATCCCGACGTCTGACGAATCGTTGCCTGCGTTCCAGGAATGTCCTCCTCGGCAATGATCGCCTCGATCGCTGCCAGCAGATCGAGCCGCTGCTGGTTGGTGACGAAGCGCGTGTCCAGCTGTGCCGTGGCCGAAGGGGACACGGTGTTGCGCGACACCCCACCCTCGATCAATCCGACGTTGGTGGTCACGCCGCTGTCGTAGTCGGTCAATGCATGGAGCCTGACGATCTTGCGCGCCAACGCTTCGATGGCGCTGGCGCCATCCGCATGGCTGACACCGGAATGGGCCGCCTTGCCGGTCACTTCGATCAGAAAGGCTGCTCCGCCCTTGCGGCCGGTGACCACGTTGCCGCTGATACGGCCCGGTTCGGCGTTGAGCACGGCCCGTGCACCACTGGCCGCTTCGCGAATGAAGGCGGTACCGTCGCGGGAGCCGATTTCCTCGTCTGCGGTGAATAGTGCACGCACCGGGAAGGGCAACGGCGACAGGCGCTTGAGCGCCCGCAGCACGAAGATATTGAGCACCAGCCCCGATTTCATGTCGGCAACGCCGGGGCCGAACGCGGTATCGCCCTGCCGGGTGTAGCCACGCTCGGCGACCGTGCCGGTCGGAAACACCGTATCGCGATGCCCCATCATCAGCACATGACCGGCATCGCTGCCGTCGCCCTCCAGCCACGCCTCGAGAATATCGCCGGATTCCGGACGCGAGATGCGCTTCACGTCGATACCGTCCGCTTCCAGCCAGCCCACGATGACGTCCGCCACCGCATCGGTGCCGGCCTTGTCGTAGCTGTTGGAATCGATATCGACCAAGGTCTTCAAACAGTCGACCATCTCCGCCTGCTGCCCGGCCAGCCAGTCGCAGGCCGTCGCCGTCATTCTCTCTGCATCGTTCAGCGATGCCATTGCTCGCGCTCCTTCAACATGTCTTGTCCGTGTTCGGCCAGATCCCACCATAGCCCGGCCATGATACCCAGACCTTCCCGTACGATGCTCGCCAGGGCGTGCTCGTCGGGGGCGTGCTGAGAGCAGGCCGGATAGGAGTGCGGCACCCACAGCGTCGGCAGCCCCAGCGTTTCGGCGAACACATCGTTGGGCAGCGACCCGCCCAGGTTGGGCAGCAGCGTCGGCACCTTGCCGCTGGACTCGCGAATCGATGCCAGCGCCCAGGTTACCCACGGATCCGACGGGTCGAGTCGCGTCGCATTCATCTGCGACATGCGCGCGCTGCTGACCTCCACGTCGTCGAAGCCGTGAGCGTCGAGATGCCGACGCAGATGTTCGAGGAAGCGCTCGCGGTCACTGCCGACCACGAAGCGCAGTTGGCAATGGGCATACGCCTCTCCGGGAATCGCATTGGCGGGCGCATCCGGGTTGCCGGCCTTGATCGCCAAAAGCTCCAGCGTATTCCAGGCAAACAGCCGCTCGGCGGGCAGCAGGCCCGGCTCGCCCCAGCTCGTGTCGATCGCCGGGTCGCCAGGTGTCGCGCCGACCTCGAGCGAGGCGACCGCCTCGCGAACCGGTTCAGGAATCGCCGGCGGACGCAGGCCTTCGATCAGGATCTTGCCGTGGGCATCGACCAGCGTCGACCAGGCATTGGCGAGTCGGGTTGCCGGATTCGAGAGCACGCCGCCCCAGTTACCGGAGTGATGCGCGCCGTCACGGACGCGCAGGCGTAGATCGAAGTTGAACGATCCACGGGAGCCGAGGAATAGTGTCGGCGAGTCCGCCGATAGCCGCGGACCGTCGGAGGCGATGAACAGATCCGCCGAAAGGCGATCTCGATGGGTTTCACAGACAGCCTTGAGCCCTGGCGAGCCGGTCTCCTCTCCCATCTCCAGAATCAGCTTGACGTTGTAGCCAAGCTTGCCGCCGCGCGCGTCGATGACACTCGCAAGCGCTGCGAAGTTGATGGTGTGCTGGCCCTTGTTGTCGGCAGTGCCTCGGCCATACCAGCGCTCGCCTTCGACCACGATTCGCCAGGGCGACAGACCTTCCCGCCACTGCGAATCGTAGCCGCGCACGACATCGCCGTGACCGTAGGTGAGCAAAGTCAGCGCCGTCTCGACTTCGATACGCTCGGCCAGCAGGAACGGCCCGAAACCGCTGACCGGGTTATCGACGATCTCCCAGGTGAATCCCAGTTTCTCGATATCGGGAATCACGAAGTCGGTCAGATAACGGCGTAATTCGCTGTCGCGCCCCGCCTCCTGGCTTTCGCTACGCACCGCGATGCGGGCATCGAGCTGACGCAGGAAGTCGCCATTGTCGAAGCCATCCCGCGCGTGTTGCAGCGCTTGTGGTCGCGCCATGAATCTCTCCTCGTTGAATTCGAATGATGGTGGAACGGCCTGAGTTCGTGTCGAACGAACTCAGGCGAAATGGCAGGCGACTCGGGCGTTGTCGCCACGGATATCCTCCAGTCGCGGCCGTTGTTGACGACAGACCGCCTCAGCCCTGGGGCAACGCGGATGAAAGGCGCACCCGGAGGGCGGCGCGCTCGGATCCGGCATGGCGTCGCCCAAGCCGATATCCGGCACGCCCAGCCCGGGCTCCGGCGTCAAGGCGGAGGCCAGCAGCGCCTGGGTGTAGGGATGACGCGGCGCGCCGAAGATCTGTGCTCGCGTGCCCTCCTCGACGATACGCCCCAGGTACATCACTGCCACCCGATCGACCAGATGCTCGACCACCGCCAGGTCGTGGCTGATGAACAGGTAGGTCAATCCGAACGCCTGCTTGAGATCCAGCAGCAGGTTGAGAATCTGTGCCTGAACAGAGACGTCCAGCGCCGAGGTCGGCTCGTCGCAGATCACGATGTCCGGACGCATGATCAACGCGCGGGCAATGGCCACCCGCTGGCGCTGGCCGCCGGAAAGCTGGCCCGGGAACTGATCGGCGGCGCGTCGGGGCAGCCCGACCACATCCAGGGTTTCGGCGACGCGTGCCGCTCGCTCGCGGGCCGTGCCAATGCCGTGCACCTGCAACGGCAATCCAACGATCTGTGAAATCCGCTTGCGCGGATTGAGCGAGGAGTATGGGTCCTGGAAGATCGGCTGAACGTGCCGCGCCAGCGCTTTCTGGTTGGCGCCCCGCAGCGGCTTGCCATCGACCAGCACGTCACCCTCGCTGGGTGTCGTCAGCCCCAGCAGCATCTTGGCCAGGGTGCTCTTGCCACAGCCCGACTCCCCCACCAGCCCCATGACCTGCCCCCGCGGGATCCGCAGTGAAACGTCGCTGACTGCGCCGAGCGAGCGTCCCCGTTTGAACAGTCCACCGCCCAGCGTGTAGCTTTTCGAGAGTCCGCAAAGCTCCAGTGCCGGCGGCGTTCGCGATATCGAAGCGGCGCTCGGCGTCGTCGACAACGGGCGCGGTCCGGCTATCTCGGTGGTCAAATCTACGTTCATGACATCGTCTCCGGTTGACGCGGCGCCGGTACCGGCTGATCGGCAAAGTGACAGCGGGCCTGATGATCGTCGAGCAACGATTTCAATGGCGGCGTCCGTTCACAGGTCGGCTGCGCCTGCGGACAGCGATTGCGAAAGGCGCACCCTTCGACGGTCCCCACGAGACTGGGCACGACGCCCGGAATCGCCTGCAGTCGACTGCCGGGAGGTGTCTTGCCCGGCGCGGGAATGCAGCTCAACAGGCCGCGTGTGTAGGGATGTCCGGGATTGGCGTAGAGTGCCGGCGTGGGTGCCGATTCGATCACCTCGCCGGCATACATGACCGAGACGCGATCGGCGATGCGTGCCACCACGCCGAGGTCATGGGTGATGAAGATCACCGCGGTGCCGAACTCCTGCTGCAGCTCACGCAGCAGACGCAGGATCTGGGCCTGAATCGTCACGTCGAGGGCCGTGGTCGGCTCGTCGGCGATGATCAGGTCGGGTTCGCACATCAGCGCCATGGCGATCATCACGCGCTGTCGCAACCCGCCGGAGAGCTGATGGGGATACTGATTGAGCCGGTCCTTGGCGGCGCTGATGCCGACGCGCTCCAGCAGATAGATCGCCCGTTCGCTGGCCTCGCGCCGACTGACACCACAGTGTCGAATCACGCCTTCACACAGTTGATTGCCCAGCGTGTAGGCCGGATTGAGCGCGGTCATCGGCTCCTGAAAAATCATCGACATCCGCGCGCCGCGCAGGTCGCTGCGGCGCCGTTCGGAGAGCGTGGTCAGATCGATCCCGTCGAACTCGAGCCGGTCCGCCGTCAGCCTGGCCTTGCGCGGCAGCAGTCCCATCAGCGCCAGCGACGTCATCGACTTGCCGCAGCCGGACTCCCCGACCAGGCAGAGCATCTCGCCGCGATCGACGTGGAAGTCGATACCGCGCACGGCGTGCAGCGTACCCGCCTCTACCGGCAGATCGACGCGCAGGTTTTTCACGTCCAGCAATGGCATCAGTTGCGCCCTCCCGGTGCGTTGAGATCCCGTAGCCCATCGCCTAGCAGGTTGATCGCCAGTACCAGCACGAACAGCGCGATCCCCGGAATTGCAATGACCCAGGGCTGGAAGAACATGTAGGCCTTGCCTTCGGCGACCATCAGGCCCCAGGACGGTAGCGGCGGCTGCACGCCCATGCCGAGAAACGACAGCGTCGCCTCGAGCAGGATCGCGTGGGCCATCTCCAGGGTCATCACCACGATCAGCGAGCCGGCGATGTTGGGCAGCACTTCCCGCAGCAGGATGTACGGCAGCGAGCAGCCCAGCGTGCGTGCCGCATAGACGTATTCGGCGTCGCGCACCTGCTGGGTGACCGAGCGTGACACCACCGCGAATCGATCCCACAGCAGCAGACCCAGCAACACGATCACCGTGGTCAGCGAGCCACCGGTTAGCGAGGAGAGCGCCAGCGCCACCAGCACCACCGGCATCGCCAGACGCGTGGTGATGATGTAGCTGATGACCGCATCCACACGGCCGCCGAAATAGCCGGCCAGCACGCCCAGCGTGGTGCCGATGATGCCGGAGATCAGTGCGACCACCAGCCCGATGGTCAATGAAATGCGAGTGCCGAAGAGCAGCCGACTCAAGGTGTCGCGGCCCAGCTTGTCGGTGCCCAGTACGTGTATCCATGAGCCCTTGTCGTGCCACACCGGCGGCACCATCCGGTTGGCGATGTCCTGGTGATAGGGGTCATGAGGCGCCAGCAGCGGCGCGAAGAGCGCGATCAGCACGGCCAGCCCGACCACGATCAGGCCGATCGCCAGACCGCGATGGCCGAACAGTCGACGGGTCACTCGCGACCATGCCGGCGCCGGCAGCGGAATCTCGCCCAGAGAGGCGCCGGCCGTCGACGCGGAAGACTCGGCCGGCGAAACGTTCGAAATCGTCATGTCGTCTCCTCAGCGGGTGCGGATACGGGGATCGAGCGCCGCGTTGGCGACATCCGCCAGCAGCGTCAGCACGATGTAGAACAGCGCGATGATCAGCACCACGGCCTGCACGACGGGATAGTCGTTGCGCGAGATGGCATCCCAGGCCAGCTGACCCAGCCCATTGAGCGAGAAGACCGACTCGATGACCACCGAACCGCCGAGCATGAACCCGAGTTCGACGGCGGCCAGCGCCACCACCGGAATGATCGCGTTGCGCAGCGCGTGCTTGAAGATCACCGACCCGGTGCGCAGCCCCTTGGCCCGAGCCGTGCGGATATAGTCGGCCTCCAGCACCTCGAGCATGCCGGTCCGGGTCAAGCGCATCATCGCGGGCGTGGCGTAGTAGCCCAGGGCGATTGCCGGGAGCACGAAATGCTGCCAGCCGTCGCTACCCGCGGCAGGCAGCCACTGCAGGGTGACGGCGAAGATCACGATCAGGGTCAGGCCGAACCAGAAACTCGGCATCGCCTGACCCACGACGGCAAACAGCAGCGCCAGCCGATCGACCCAGGTGTCGCGCTTGAGCGCCGCCAACACGCCGAGCGGGATCGCGATGCTCACCGCCAGTGCCAGCGCGAGGCCGCCCAGGGTCAACGTGATCGGCATTCGATCGACGATCAGATCGACCACCGTGCTCTGGTAGTAGTAGGAGCGGCCGAAATCGAAAGTCAGCGCGCCACCCAGCCAGTCAAGGTATTGATTGACGATGGGCTGATCGAGTCCGTAATCGATGCGAATCTGCTCGACCTGCTCGGCGGTCGCCTCCGGCCCGGCGATCGACGTCGCCAGATCGCCGGAAAGATGCAGCAGCATGAAGCTGACGATCGAGATGGTCAGCGCCACGCTGATCGCCACCAGAATCCGGCGAATGATGAAAGTGCCCATGAAACCTCCTCACGCCGCGCGGCCTCGCCTCACCAGGCGCAGGACCGCGCGTACGGGTTACGGATAGCGGAAAGCGTTACTTCCAGCTGGCCTCGGCGAAGCGCGGCAACTCGTCCGGGTAGGGCGTGAAATTCAGATCGGAGGTATAGGCGTAGTAGGTGGAGTAGGAGAACAGCGGCGCCCAGTAGGCCTGCTCGGAGATCCGCTGGAGCGCCTTGCGATAATTCTCCTTGCGGACGTCGGGGTCGACGGACGTATCGCCGGTGTGGAGCCACTGCTGCACCTGCTCGTCCTGCCAGTGGTCATCGGCACCGCCACCGAAATAGACACTGGTGAACGCGGAAACGTCATTGACCGAATAGGAGCCCCAGGTCTTGAACGACATGTCGGTGTTGCCGCCGCGCTGCTGCTCGAGCAACGCCGGCGAGGTCATGAAGCGTAAGTTGACGCGGATGCCGACGTTACGCAGGTCGCCGATCATCGCCTCGGCGTAGTCCCGCTCGCGATAGGCGTAGAGGTTCAGCTCGAAACCATCGCCGTAGCCGGCGTCCGCCAGCAATTGGCGCGCCTTGTCCGGGTCATAATCGTACTCGACCACATCCTGAGTCTCGCAGCCGAACTGGGCGGGAAAGCACGGCGCATAAAGGGGTCGACTGCCGCCCCGCACCAGATTGTCGGCCATGCCTTGGCGATTGATCGCGTGATTGATCGCCTGACGCACTTCGAGATGACTCAACGGCGAATTTTCACGCTTGGCAGCATCGAAGGAGATATACCCGACCCGCATGGTCTCGCCACTGTCCACGGTCAGGTTGGGCATGCCCTGCATCTGCTCGGCCTGATCTGCCGGTACACGCCAGATCCAGTCGACCTGCCCCGTCATCAACTGCGCCACGCGGGAATCCTGATCGGGAATCACCTTGAATTCGAGCTTGCCGATGTGCGGCTTGCCGATCGGGCTATCGGCGAAGTAGTCGTCGTTGCGGGTCATCTTGACGCCTTCCCCCGGCGTCACTTCGGTAATCCGGTAAGGGCCGGTGCCGATCGGCTGCTTGCTGAAACCCTCGAGGCCGACTTTCTGGAAGTACTGATCCGGGAAGACCGGAAGCGGACCGGAGAGATATTCCAGTGCCGCCGGGAAAGGCCCGTTGAGATGGAAGCGGACATGGGTGTCGTCGATCTTCTCGACGCTCTTGATCCAGTCGGTGTTCTGACGCGTGACCACCTTCGAGTCGGGCGACACCACATAATTGAAGGTGAAGACCACATCGTCGGCATTGAAAGGCTCGCCATTCTGGAACGTCACGCCCTGACGCAGCGTCATCTCAAGCGTGGTGTCGTCGACCCAGTGCCACTCGGTGGCGAGCATCGGCTCGTAGGCGTTGGTCTCGGGGTTGCGGTAGATCAGCGTATCCCACGCCAGGTGCGAGATGATCACGCCCTCTCGCAGATTGTTGTGATACGGACTGATGTTTTCGGGTTCGCTGTCCGAGGCGTAGACCAGCGTATCGTCGGTCTTGTTGGCCAGTGCCGGTAGTGACAGGCAGCACAGCGCCGTGCCGGCCACGATATGGCGAAACGTCAGGTTAGATCGCATTTCAACCTCATTGTTGTGTTGTTGGATGAGAGCGTGTTGTTGGATGAGAGCGTGTTGTTGTCACGAAAGCGTATCGTTGGATGGGATCGGGTTGATGGATGAGCATCCGAACGACCGGCGGCGGCGCCTCGTTGGCGGAGGATATTGTGTTGTGGATCCGCTTGAAGAAATGCCCCGTTTCACTCGAAGCTATCGAACGCCCACCCATGCCACAAGTACAATGTTTAGAATCAACCGTTGCCATTTCGGCAAACCTTAATAAAAACAAAGGATGAGTTTCATGGATCGATATTCATGGCGATGAATAGCCGCGCGCTGCAGGAAACTGCCTTGCGCTATTTTCTGACGGTGGTCAAAAGCGGCTCGATCAGCGAAGCCTCGATTCGCCTGAATGTCGCGGCTTCGGCGATCAGTCGGCAGATCGCGCGACTCGAATACGAGCTCGACACCCAGCTGTTCGAGCGCCGCGCCAGAGGCATGGTGCCGAGCGCCGCCGGGGAGCTACTGGCGGCGCATGCCAGGCGCATGCAGTTGGAAACCGAACGCGTGGCCAGTGACATTCAAGCACTTCAAGGGCTCGAACGTGGCACGGTGCGCCTGGCTTGCTCGGAGGGTTTCGCGGTGGATTTCATACCGCTGACGATCATCCAATTTCGACGCCGCTATCAAGGCATCCAGTTTCGGCTCAGCGTGAGTTCGCCTGCCGAGGTGACACGCAAGGTACGTGAAGGAGAAGCGGATATCGGCTTGACCTTCAGCCTGGCCCCGGAGCGCGACATTCAGGTGGCCTCGCGCCAGCGCTCGCGCATCCAGGCGCTGATGGCCCATGACCACCCGCTGGCGAGCCGACGTGACGTGAAGCTGGCACAGCTGCAGCCCCATCCTATCGCCCTGCCGCCCCCGGAGACGACGTTACGTCAGCTGTTCGACATCTGCTGCAGTCAGCAGAATCTGATCTTCGAGTCGATTTTCACCAGCAACTACACCGAGGCACTGGTCAATTTCGCCATGCTGGGCGGCGCCATTGCTCTGGCCGGCGAGATTTCGATTCGTCATCGGCTGCTTCATGACCGGCTGGTCGCGGTGCCGATCAGAGATGCCGGCATGGACGCGCGCCACGTGGAGCTGCAGACACTCGCCAACCGCACGCTGCCGGCGGCGACCGAGGCGTTTCTCGAACATCTCAAGGCGATGATGGAAGCTGGCAAGCCATGACAGGCTTTCAGCCGGCGTGGCACTTCTTGAACTTCTTGCCGCTGCCACAGGGGCAAGGGTCGTTGCGGCCGATATCCTTCATCGCATTGCGCGCCGGCGCTTGCGCTTCGTGGTGATGATGCTGGCAATGCGGGCCGTGAACGTGACCGGAAGCACCATGATAATGGTCGTGGCTGTGGTCGTGCTGGCAGTCCGGGCCGTGGACGTGAGGCTGAGTCATAACGCGATACCGTGATGAATGGAGGATGACCGACGGGCGATTATCCTCCATGGTTCGAGGCAGCGCCATTGCCTGGCGACGTGAGCGCGCTACTTGATCTCGATCTCGACGAACACGAATTCGAAATCGTTGGCATTGACCACGTTGTGCTCGGCGCCCTTGTCCCGGTAGTAGGAAACGCCGGCTTCCAGCGTCGAGAACGTATGGCCATCCAGCGTCTCGAGTTCGAGCTTGCCGGTGGACTGCGGCACCACGACATAGTCGTGCTCATGGGCATGCCAGCCGGTCTCGGCGCCAGGAGGAAAGCGCCACTCGGTCACCACGACACGGTCATTGTCGATCTGTACGGTTGGCTGGGCCTGGGGGCGCGAAGCGCTCATGCAACAACTCCTCTGTCGAAATCGTGGGGTACGCCGGGCGTCGACGCGATTTTGCCGATGCCCGACCGGGTCGTCAGTAGCCGTGGCGCTCGAGGATGGCGTCCTGGTCCTGGGCCGGATGGCCATGGAATTCCAGCAACTGTTCCGCGCGGTTGGTGAAGAAGCCATCGACGCCGCGCTGCTGGTAGCGTTCGAAGTCCGCCGGCTCGTCGACCGTATAGAGATGCACCAGCATGCCGTCGTCATGGGCCATGCCGACCATCCAGGGCTCGGCCAGCTCCATGTAGCTGAACTGGCTGCTGAACTGGCCGTCGTGCTCCGTCTGGATCGCCGACGGGCCGACGCCGATCGCGCCATGATCCTTGGCAAAGTCGAGCCAGGACCGATACGCCTCTGGTGAAGCGACCTGCTGGCGGGCGTAGTAATCGGCCTTGCTCTCGTCGTCCCGCTGCGGCTTGGCTGGCGCGGCCTCGATACCGCCCTTCCCCAGCCATAGCAGCAAGACGCGCGGTACCTCCGGCATGGTCTCCTCCAGCGTCTCAAGGCTCGCCTTGGAGAAGGTCTGCATCACCACGCGGCCCGGCGTGTCACCCACGTTCACAGCCCCCTGTTCGGCGGCAGGTCGAGTCTTCGCTGCCTTGCCGAGCCATCCCCGCGCCTCGAGCTTGTCCCGCAGATCCTGTTCGATACCCGGAAACTGCTCGGGCACCTTGGTCTCGATATAGAGCCCGGGATGGTTATCGCCACTCTCGGCGATGTCGATCACCTCATCCAGCGTCAATATTTCGAGACCTGAATAACTGTCGCGGGCACGGTCCGGATAGCTCGCGTTGAACCAGCTGCCGGCGTCGAGCTGCTTGAGCTCGTCGAGCGTGAAACTCGAGACTGCCGCGTCGGCCCGGTCGGGAAACACGTCGGCCACGTTGGTATTCCGGTTCAGGGTATTGTCGTGAATGGCCACCAGCACGCCATCTTTCGTTCGCTGTAGATCGAGTTCCAGATAATCGACGCCCAGATCCCGCGCCAGAAGGTAAGCGGGCCGGGTCGACTCCGGCGCCTGGTAGGAGGCGCCCCGATGGGCGATGACCGCGTCACAGGGAATCGGAATCTTGGTACAAAGCGTCGAGCCTTGCGGTTCGCCGTCGTCCTGAGACTGGGCATTGGCCGCATGGGCGACCCCCACCGGCAGCAGCAGGCTGACACCACAGGCCAGTAGCCAGCGACGTGGCACAATGGTCATCGTTATCTCCTCGCTTCATTCGTTATCGGATCTCTCGACCCGATCGGACCTAGACGCTACCCGATAATCCCAACGTTGACCAAGTCAGGACCAGACGTTGACGTTATCGGCGTCGGCGAAATCCGGTCGCTGCGGATGAACGATACAGAACCGATGGCCGGTAGGCGCCTCCATCACCGTCCAGCGTTCCCGCCGCTGGATCACCGTCGCACCCAGCCCTTCCAGCCGGGTCACTTCTGCCTCGATATCGTCGCTTTCGATATCCAGATGAACCCGGCTGGGATGATCCACCTGCTGGATCAACACATCGGGCTGATCCGGAGGCGTGGCCAGCTTGCCGTACTTGTCGTCGGTCTCCTGACAAGGCCAGCCCAGTGCCCGGGCCCAGAAATCGATGGCGGAAGATTTCTCCTCGCCCTGGCTATCGATGACGAGTGCCGCCAGACGACTCTTGTGCATTATCGTTCTCCTGTCCGTTAAGCAGATCCAGAAAGCGTGTCGCTATCCAGCATAGCCAGCGCCGGGCATGACGGCCTGTCTATAACTGACTTCGCTCAACGGCTTCCCCCAATCGTCTTCCCTCGCCCCAGTCAGTCCTTACTTCGGCTGCAGGCGAGCGGCCAGGCTCCTCTCATTGGTCCGCTTCATTCCAAAGCCGGCGCCGGGCCTCATTCGACGATAGTCGCGGTACCGGGATGGCGGCGCGAGTCCACATGCGTTAAGCTGCAGCCCCAACGCCGTTACCTGTCTGACCGTCGTCACGCGAAGCTGAAAGAGTTGACGACCCTCCTATTTGCCGCCTCCAGGCGCATCAGCCAGCACTGGCATTTCCCGGTAGAGCTTAGCCGCTTCGCTTCGCTAATCGCCGCGACCTAGAGAATACCGAATGAGTTTTGACTCACTGGGCCTTAGTGCCCCGTTGCTGAAAGCCGTTGCCGAACAGGGCTACGACACTCCCTCCCCGATTCAGTCACAGGCGATTCCTGCCGTCCTCGAGGGAAGAGACGTCATGGCGGCCGCACAGACCGGCACCGGCAAGACCGCAGGATTCACCCTGCCGATCCTGCACCGCCTGTCTCAAGGTGAACGCCCTCGGGGCGGTTCACAGATTCCGGTGCGTGCGCTGATCCTGACCCCGACCCGTGAACTCGCCGCGCAGGTTGGCGAGAGCGTGGTGACCTACGGCAAGCACCTGCCGCTCAAGAGCGCCGTGGTCTTCGGCGGGGTCAAGATCAATCCGCAGATCGCCACGCTACGTCAGGGCGTCGACATCCTCGTCGCCACACCTGGCCGTCTGCTCGATCTCTATCAGCAGAAGGTGGTTCGCTTCGACAAGCTCGAAGTGCTGGTGCTCGACGAAGCGGATCGCATGCTCGACATGGGCTTCATCCACGATATCCGCAAGATTCTGGCCGTGCTGCCCAAGCAGCGTCAGAACCTGCTGTTCTCGGCGACGTTCTCCAACGATATCCGCAAGCTGGCCAAGGGCCTGGTCAACGATCCGGTCGAGTTGTCGGTCACGCCGCGCAACGCCGCCGCCGCCACGGTGACCCAATGGGTGCATCCGGTGGACAAGAGCCGCAAGCCGGCCTTGCTGTCGCATCTGATCCAGACCCATCAGTGGCAGCAGGTGCTGGTCTTCACCCGCACCAAACATGGCGCCAACCGTCTGACCAAGTATCTCGAGGGTCAGGGGATCGAAGCCGCGGCGATTCACGGCAACAAGAGTCAGAATGCGCGTACCAAAGCGCTGGCCGACTTCAAGAGCGGCGGTGTTCGTGCACTGATCGCCACCGACATCGCCGCCCGCGGGCTGGATATCGATCAGTTGCCGCAGGTCGTCAACTTCGAGCTTCCCAATGTGGCGGAAGACTACGTTCACCGTATCGGTCGTACCGGTCGTGCTGGCGCCAGCGGGCAGGCCGTTTCGCTGGTCAGCCTGGACGAAAAGAAGGAATTGGCCGGCATCGAGCGTCTGATCAGTCAGCGCTTGAACAGTCAGGCAGTGGAAGGTTTCGAACCGACGCCCGGCGGCGGCCCCAAGGTCGACGAGAACGAAGATCGCCAGCCTCGTGGCGGCCAGCGCCGCAGCAACGGTGGCGGGCGCAGCGGCAATGGTGGTGGCGGACGCGGCAATAGCGGCGGTGGCGCACGCGGCAGCAACGGTGGTGGGCGTGGCAATGGCGGTGGGCGTAGCACCTCATCGAGCCAGCGCAGCGCACGCGACGATAACCGCGGCAATACCAATGGCAACCGGAGCGACGGCGGCAATCGCAATGGTGATGCACCGGCGCAACGCCGCCAGCGCTCCGGCGGCGGCCAACGACGTAGCGGTGGTGGCACCCCCAACGGCAACGTCTGATACCCGACATTCCACCCGGCATCCAACGACAACGCCNNCGGTGGCGTTGTCGTATCCGGCCGATGAACGGACCGGATCTAGCGATCGGGATCGGGATCGGGATCGGGATCGGGATCGGGATCGAAAGTCTAGTCGAGCACGACGAGTCGGTTGGGCAACTCGTTGCGCTCATGTGTCGCCGGGACGTGAGTCTTCAACAACTCGCCGCAACCCTCGATGCACTCAAGGAAACCCTGCAAGGTTTCTCCGGCTTTCACCTTGGCCGTGAAGCTGACCACGATCGACTGCCAGGTGTCATCGTCCAGTCGCTCCGAAATCCCCCGGTCGACGAGAATCTCGACGTAACGCTCGGCCTCCGAGACGAAGATCAGCATGCCGGTGCCCGCATCGGTGTGGTGCAGGTTCTGGTCCAGAAATTGCCGCCGCGCCAGATTGGAAGCGCGCCAGAAGCGCACCTGGCGCGGGATCAGCCGCGTCAGCACCGACGGCAACCGAAACACCACCGCCAGCACGATGAAGAGCAGCCACTGCACCAGCAGCAGGTACCAGGCGCTGATGCCGTCCAGCCACCCCAGCCAGCTGGCGATCACGCTCAGCGCACCGGGGACGATGAGCGCCGTCAGTCCGGCCCACAGCAGCGGGATATAGGTGTAATCATCGGCCTGACGCGCCAGGACAGTGACGACCTCGGCGTCGGTATCGCGCTCGATTCGCGTGATCGCATCGCCGACCTGCCGTTGTTCGCTTTCATTCAATAAAGCCATGCTGTCGTTATCCTGTCGTCTACCATCCACCGGAGGCACCGCCGCCGCCAAAACCACCGCCGCCGCCGCCGAAGCCGCCACCGCCGAAACCACCGCCGCCAAAGCCACCGGAGCCTCCAAGCGCCCCGCCCATCAGCAAGCCACCCATGAAGCCCCCGCGCCGACGTCGTTTGCCACCGCGGCCACCACCACCACCGCCGCCACTACGGACGATCAGCATGACGATCATGAACAGCGCGAAGAACCAGAAACCGGCGCCGCCAATATGGCGCGACGCCTGCCGATCGGGTTGCTGCGGTGCCGTTTCCGCCGAGGGATCGCCCCCCAGCACCTCGACCATCGCCTGGGCGCCGCGGGTAATTCCGCCGGCGAAGTCGCCGTCGCGAAAGGCCGGGGTAATGATCTGATTGATGATCATCGAAGACTGAGCGTCGGTCAGCCGGCCCTCGAGGCCATAACCGACCTCGATACGCACGGCACGTTCGTCCACCGCCACGATCAGCAGCGCGCCGGTATCCTCGCCCTTCTGGCCGATGCCCCAGTGGCGGCCGAGCTGATAGCCGTAGTCTTCGATCGCCTCGCCCTGCAGGTTCGGCAGCGTCACCACGACGACTTGTTCACCCGTCGCCTCCTCATGGGCCGCCAGCATGTCGGTCAGCTGGGATCGGGTCGAAGCGTCGAGAAGCTCGGCATTGTCGACCACACGTCCGGTAAGATCGGGGAACTCCGGCGCCGCCTGCGCGACCAGCGCAAACGTCAGCAGCCAGAGGCCCAGCGTCAGCGAAATGGCGCGAGTACACGATCGTCGAATCCGTTGTCGCATCAATACCGGCATCAGAACTCCACCTTGGGTGCCTGATCGGCATCTTCCGCTGTCGCCTCGAAGTTCTCGCGAATCGGCATGTCGCTGTAGAACACGCTATGCCAGATCTTGCCGGGGAAGGTGCGGATCTCGGTGTTGTACGCCTCGACCGCCTGGATGAAGTCGCGACGTGCCACCGCGATCCGATTCTCGGTGCCTTCCAGCTGCGACTGCAGGGCCAGGAAATTCTGGTTCGACTTCAGATCGGGATAGCGTTCGGAAACCGCCATCAATCGGCTCAGCGCGCCGGTCAGCTGGCTCTGGGCCTGCTGGAACTGCTGCAGCTTCTGCGGATCGTTCAGCGAATCGGCGTCGACCTGGATCGAGGTCGCCTTGGCGCGCGCCTCGACGACGGCCGTCAGCGTCTCGCGCTCCTGACTGGCGAAACCCTTCACCGTCTGTACCAGGTTGGGGACCAGATCCGCGCGGCGCTGATACTGGTTCTCGACCTGGGACCAGGCCGACTTCACCTTCTCGTCCAGTGTCGGAATGTTGTTGATGCCGCAGCCGGAGAGCGACAGCATCAGTACCAGCAGCAGCATCCACCGCCACGGTTGACGAGCGGCGGCGGGCAAGGCGGTCACAGGTGTCTGCATGGAAGGTTCCCGATTGGAGAAGATTGGAAATCGAAGCCACGAGGGTTCCCGAATGCTCGGGGCCCAGGCGGCGATAACGCCAAGTTACAGGTTGGCCGGCGCCATGGGAAGGCGATTCCCCCACAGCTCAGCCCGCGTCGCCGCTGGCCCGGATCCGGGCGGCAAGCGCTGCCAGTCCGGCATCGTCCGCACGCCGATAGTCATGGGAGGAGATGTTCTCCCTCGTGTTCTCCCTCTGGTCTTCATTACTGCCCTGCGCGATGATCGGATGGTGGAATCCCATCACCACAACAATATGAGGATCATTGCGTGACACAACGATTCAATCTTCGCCTTGCCCGTCCTCTCGCGGTATTGACCGTCGGCCTGGGCCTGGCGGCCGGCGCCCATGCCGCCGCGCCTCAGCACGTCCGTATCGCCGTGGACGTGCCCTACCCGCCGTTCGAGTACCGCAACGCCGACGGCGAGCTGGAAGGATTCGAGATCGATCTGGGCAACACGCTCTGCGAGCGGGCCAAGCTCGACTGCGAGTGGGTGGTTCAGGGCTGGGATGGCATCATTCCCGGGCTGCTCTCTCGCAAGTACGACGCCATCATGTCATCGATGCGGATCACCCCGGCTCGCGAACGCCAGGTGCTGTTTACCAGGCCTTACGCCATGTCACCCAAGGTCTGGGTGGCGCGACGCGGCAGCAATATCTCTCTCGACGATACGGCGTCGCTGAAGGGACTGTCGGTGGGCGTGCAGCGAGGCACCACCCAGGATAGCTACATCACCCAGCAGTATGGCGACAAGCTCGACGTTCAGCGTTACGCCACGGCGGCGGATGTCGCGCTGGATCTGGAATCGCAGCGCCTGGATCTGGCGTTTCTCAACTATCCGGTCGCCCTGGATACTCTGGAGATCGGCAGCCCCGACAGCCAATACGTTCAGGTTGGCCCCCGGCTCGATAGCCCGGAGTCGATTTTCGGCAAGGGCAACGCGATCGCGGTGCGCCCACGCGACAAGGATCTCGCCGAGACCTTCGATCAGGCGCTGGATAGCGTCTATGCAGACGGTACGTTCGAAACCCTGATGCACCAGTATTTCGACTACGATCTGCGCCCCGCCTCTCGCAAGTCTGGCTCGTAACCTCCGTCAAGACAGTCAAAGCACTCAAGAACGTCAGAGCCCATGAAAAAGCGCCGCCGGAAATGTTCCGGCGGCGCTTTGCGTTTACGGCTGTCCATCGGGCCGCGGAGATTGGCATTTCCGCGCCGGTGTGACGATCAGAATTCCAGGCAGATCTTGCCGAAGTGCTTGCCGGACTCCTGATGGCGGAAGGCATCGGCAATCCGATCCAGCGGGAACGAGCAGTCGATGACCGGCTTGAGTCCGATCACCTCAAGGGCACGGATCATCTCGATCTGATGCTGACGGCTGCCGACGATCAAGCCCTGAAGCCGGGCCTGTTTCGCCATCAGCTTGGACGTCGGGATATCTCCACCGCGACCGGTCAGCACGCCGATCAGCGAGATATGCCCACCGATGGCGACAGCATCGATGGATTGCGGCAGGGTGCCCGGCCCGCCGACTTCGATGACATGGTCGGCACCGCGTCCGTGGGTCAGTTCCTGCACTTTCCTGCCCCACTCCGGCTCTTCGCGATAGTTGATCGTATGATCGGCACCCAGCGCTTTCAGCCGCGCGATCTTCTCCTCGGAGGACGACGTCGAGATGACCGTCGCACCCATGGCCTTGGCCAGCTGCAGCGCGAAGATCGACACCCCGCCGGTACCCAGCGTCAGCACCGTATCGCCCGCCTTCAGGCCACCGTCGACGATCAGCGCACGCCAGGCCGTAAGGCCGGCCGTGGTCAGCGTGGCGGCCTCGGCATGGGTGTAGCCCTCGGGGGCATGGGTGAACCACTGGGCCGGTCGTACCACCTGCTCGCGGGCGTAGCCGTCGACGCCATCGCCCGGCACCGTCTTGAAGTCGGCAACGCGCGCCGGCCCATCGAGCCAGTGCGGGAAGAACGTGGAAACGACGGCATCACCGGCCCTGAACTCGGTGACGCCCTTGCCCACGGCTTCGACGACACCGGCACCGTCAGCCATGGGGATCCGACCTTCCTCGGTCGGGGATTTCCCGCTGGCGACAATATAGTCGTGGAAATTGAGCGAACTGGCGTGGAGGCGGATCTGAATTTCCCCCGGCCCTGGCTCGCCTGGGCCTTCGACCTCATGAAGATTGAGCTGGTCCAGGCCACCGGGTGATTTGAGATTGATGACTCGCATGAAGCACTCCTTGAACGAAACGATCTCGAAAGACCGCTTGATGGGGTGCTCAAAGTGTAGACGTTCTGCTCCGGCCAGGATCAAGCCAGGCCGACAAAACGGTGCCGAAAGTTGTCAGCACGACGCTTTACCAGCTCTCCTCGTCATCGTCCTGTTCACGCTCCTGACGCTCCGCCGCTTCTTCACGGGCGGCGTCGATCACCTGCATGACATTGCTGACATCGACCAGCGTCGTATCCGGGGTATAGCGACCGGTCAGACGAACGTCGGAATGCAGTTCGCCGGCTTCGTAGAGCGCCCAGATCTCCTTGCCGTAGTCGGTCTTCAGCAGCGCCGGCGCGTAGTGGCCGAAATAGCTGCGCAGGTTGTCGACGTCGCGAACCAGCATCCAGGGCGCGTTGTTGTTGCCGGCGGCATCGACCGCCTGGGGCAGATCGATGATCACCGGCCCCTCGGCACCCACCAGAATATTGAATTCGGAGAGATCGCCGTGAATCAGACCGGCGCACAGCATCTGCACGATTTCGCCGATCAGGCGCTGGTGATACTCGAGCGCCAGTTCCGGTGTCAGCTCGACGTCGTCGAGGCGCGGCGCGACGTCACCATCGGCGTCGACGATCATCTCCATCAGCAGCACGCCGTCGACGAAGCCATGTGGCGTCGGTACCCGCACGCCCGCCTCGGCGAGGCGGTAGAGCGCATCGACTTCCGCATTCAGCCACGCCGACTCCTGTTCGCGCTGGCCGTAGCGGGTCTTCTTCGACATCGCCCGCGCACGGCGGCTGTTACGCACCTTGCGCCCTTCCTGATAGGCCACCGCCTGCTTGAAACTGCGCTGCTTGGCTTCCTTGAACACCTTCGCGCAGCGCAACTCATCTCCACAGCGAACGACGAAAACCTGGGCTTCCTTGCCGCTCATCAGTTGACTGACGACCTCGTCCACCAGGCCATCCTCGACCAGCGGCTGCAATCGCTTGGGTACTTTCATGCTTTCGCTATCCTCACAGGTCCTCGTTATCCCTCAGCGTCCGATTCGGCGCACTCGACAGCTGCGCCCTTTCAATTTGCCGGCGCTCAACGTCGCCAGCGCCTGTTGAGCGATACCGCGCTCGACCGCCACGTAAGCGCTGCGATCCAGCACCTTGATCTTGCCGACCTGGTCGCCGCTGAGGGCGTTGTCGCCGTTGGTCAATGCCCCCAGCACGTCGCCCGGGCGGATTTTCTGTTTCTTGCCGGCATCGATCTGCAACGTCGCCATGCGGGGTTTGAACGGTTCCCGCGATGCGGTCGAGCGACCGGGCAACGGTTCGAGCGTCAGCGTCTCGCCAAGAAAGGCTTCCAGACGTTCGAACCGATAGGCTTCCTTCTCGGTCACCAACGTGCAGGCAACGCCACTGGCGCCCGCGCGCCCGGTCCGGCCGATGCGGTGCACGTGGACTTCGAGCTCCCGGGCGATCTGGTAGTTGAATACTGCATCCAGCGCGTCGATATCCAGTCCACGCGCGGCCACGTCGGTCGCTACCAGAACCGACAGGCTCTTGTTGGCAAAGCGAATCAGGGTCTGGTCGCGATCGCGCTGCTCGAGATCGCCGTGCAACGCCTGGGCACTGAAGCCGGCCGCGGCCAACTCGTCCGCCACGGTCTGAGTCTCGCGACGCGTGTTGCAGAACACCACGCTGGACTCCGGCCGGTAGTGCAGCAACAGCCGGCTTAGCGCCGCGAGCCGGCCCGGTTCGTCGGCGACCTGATGAAAGTGCTGGCGAATGCTCCGTTCATCGTGGGTCGAGTCGACTTCCACGTTCACCGGCTCACGCAGCATGCGCTCCGCGACCGGGCGCACGCTATCGCCATAGGTGGCACTGAACAGCAGTGTCTGGCGCGCTGTCGGGGTCGCCGCGACGATCGCCTCCAGCGCCGCCTGAAACCCCATGTCGAGCATGCGGTCGGCCTCGTCCAGCACCAGCACGGCGAGCGACGAGAGATCCAGCGATGCTTTACGCAGATGTTCCTCGATACGTCCCGGCGTACCGACGACGACATGCGCGCCATGCGATAGCGAGTTCAACTGCGGGCCCAGCGGCGTGCCGCCACAGAGCGCCAGAATCTTGACGTTGGCAAGCATCCGCGCCAGCCGACGCAGCTCTTCGGCGACCTGATCCGCCAACTCGCGGGTCGGACACAGCACCAGTGCCTGCACCTGAAAGCGCGAGACGTCGAGCGCCGACAACAGGCCAAGTCCGAAGGCAGCGGTCTTGCCCGACCCGGTCTTGCCCTGGCCGATCACGTCCTGACCGCGCAGGATCGGCGGCAGGCTGGCAGCCTGGATCGGCGTCATCGCCAGATAGCCCAGTGATTCGAGATTATCCAGAAGCTCCGCGGCCAGCGGCAGCGAGGAGAACGCCTTGGCATGACGAGCCTCGGGGCGAATCGTCTCGGAGTGATGGGTCTCGGGCACGGCAAATGCTCCTGATCGAGTTGAAGGGGCGATGCAATCAACCGGCGGACACCTTGGGCCTCACCACGTCATGCTCAGGCGCGGCAGAATACCAGAGCACGAGGAGATTGACGCCGTCTCATGGCTCGGGCTAGCCAATTGGTGCGATAAAGCCCAAATAAACCTGCAACATCGGCGCAATGTTGCGTAAAATCTCGCCGTCGTTGACAACCTGATAGGTAGTGACAATGGGTAGGGCCTTCCAGAATCGCAAGGAATCCATGGCCAAAACGGCCGACGCCAAGACCAAGGTCTACAGCAAGTATGGCCGCGAAATCTATGTCTGCGCCAAGGCCGGCGGCACCGATCCTTCCGGCAACCTGACGCTTCGCGGGCTGATCGACAAGGCCAAGAAGGATCAGGTTCCTTCGCACGTGATCGACAAGGCGCTGGACAAGGCCAAGGGCAGCGGCGGCGAGGATTTCTCGGCAGCCCGCTACGAGGGTTTCGGTCCCGGCAACTGCATGGTGATCGTCGAGTGCCTGACCGACAACCCGAACCGCACCTTCGGCGATGTCCGCGGCTGTTTCACCAAGACCAAGAGCAAGATCGGCACTCAAGGCGCGGTCAGCCACATGTTCGACCACTGCGCCATTTTCGCTTTTGCCGGTGAAGACGAGGAGGCGGTGCTCGAGGCGCTGATGGAGGCCGACGTCGATGTCACCGACATCGAGAACGAGGCGGGTCACATCACGGTGTTCGCGCCGCATACCGAGTATGCCAAGGCCAAGCAGGCACTGATCGATGCCTTCGGCGAACTCGAGTTCGAAGCCGACGAAATTCAGTTTCTGCCGCAGACCCATACGCCGCTGGAAGGCGATGATGTCGCTCTTTTCGAAAGATTCATCGACATGTTGAACGATCTCGACGACGTCCAGAACGTCTATCACAACGCCGAGCTACCCGAACGCGCCTGACGCGACGGAAGGCTTCTCGGTCGCCAACAGGAAACCCACCTTTCGGTGGGTTTCTGGCATCAGACCTTCAGGAATTGATGAACCGAGGCGTCCGTCCGGCCTCGCCTGCGTGTCGGATCCGGTTCAGGGACTGACCTTGGAGATCTTGGCACCGCCCAACGACACGCCACCCTGAATCCCCTGGTTGTTCATCACGAACGCGACCACTTCCTTGTTGGCGGTATTGTTGGTGATCTGACCATTGGCACCCACGTCCGCGACGGCCACGCCGGCACTGGCACCGACGGACCAGCCATTGTCGCTACGGACGCGATTGAGCGCCTCTTCCGTCATCAACATATAGATGACCGCCTGCGACTGCGCGCCCGCCTGAAACCCGATCGAGCCGCTGGTCGTGGTGTAGTAACCCGCCTTGGCACCATCCATCAGCAGCGAGCCGTCGCCATGGCTGGCCCCGACGATGAAACTGGCGCCGAGCACGCCGGGGAAGACCAGCACCCCTTCGGCCTGCTGTGCCAGCGACCGCGATTCGGGGACCGATCGATAGAGCCGGTCCAGCGTCTGCTGGACGTCCTGATCCAGCTGTTCACGCTGCGACAGCCGGCTTTCGCGGTCGGACGTGGTGGTCGTGGTACACGCCGATAGCGCAGTTCCGCCGAGAACGGCAGCGAACAACACGATGGCAGTACGGTTGATAAGGGAAGAACGTGGCATGAATGGCCTCCTTGCGGGAAAACTCGGCGTCGTTTCGACACCGATCCTGCCTGTATGATTTTTTATGTTGCCTGTTTGTTATAGACAACTCTGCGCCATTGCGCCCGTTTCGCCGCAACAAGAGACCGCTGTTCCGTCGGCCATCGCGATGCCGATGCGATCTCGATCACGCCCGGGTCCAGCCCGCGGTCTTTTTCGCCTACAATGGTGGGCCCCCACCACGTCACGATGTATCGCCTTCATGAATCACGAGACGCCCACAGCACCAGAGCGCACGGTACGAACCGAGACGCCTGCCGTCCAGCCAACGCCGGTGATTGCCATTACCGGTCTTTCCAAGCGTTACGATTCCGGTTTCGAAGCGCTGAAGCAGATCGACCTGGAGATCCAGCGCGGCGAGATCTTCGCACTGCTCGGCCCCAACGGCGCCGGCAAGACGACCCTGATCAGCATCATCTGTGGACTGGTCAATGCCAGCAGCGGCAGCGTGATGGTCGATGGCCACGACAACGTCACCGACTATCGCGCGGCACGCGCCAAGATCGGCCTGGTGCCACAGGAATTGACCAGCGACGCCTTCGAGACCGTCTGGAACACGGTACGCTTCAGCCGTGGCCTGTTCGGCAAGCCGCCCAATGACGCCCATATCGAGCGCATACTCAAGGCGCTGTCGCTGTGGGACAAGCGCAAGAACAAGCTGATCACGCTCTCCGGCGGCATGAAGCGCCGTGTGCTGATCGCCAAGGCGCTGGCCCACGAGCCTGAAATCCTGTTTCTCGACGAGCCCACCGCCGGCGTCGACGTCGAGCTACGACGCGACATGTGGGAAGTGGTCAGGGAACTTCGCAATAGCGGCGTGACCATCATCCTGACCACGCACTACATCGAGGAAGCCGAGGAGATGGCCGATCGTATCGGCGTCATCAACGGCGGCGAGATCGTGCTGGTGCGGGAGAAGGCGGCGCTGATGCGTCAACTCGGCAGCAAGCAACTGACGCTGCACCTGCAGACGCCGCTGGCCAGCGTGCCGCCGGCGCTGGCGCATTACCCGCTGACCCTGGCCGAGGAAGGCAGCGTGCTGGTCTATACCTACGACGCCAGCGATGCCGGGGATGACGGCCATGTCAGCGTCAGTGCGCTGATCAACGAGATCGAGGCCGCAGGCATCCGTTTCAAGGATCTGCACACCAAGCAAAGTTCGCTGGAAGATATTTTCGTCAACCTGGTCAGAGAGCGCCCATGAATCTGCAAGCCGTCCGCTCCATCTACGTCTTCGAAATGGCCCGCGCCGGGCGCACGCTGCTACAGAGCCTGATATCGCCGGTCATTTCGACATCGCTCTACTTCGTCGTTTTCGGCGCCGCCATCGGCTCGCGCATCCAGGAGGTCGAAGGCGTCAGCTACGGCGCCTTCATCGTGCCCGGCCTGATCATGCTGATGCTGTTGACGCAGAGCGTCTCCAACGCGTCGTTCGGGATCTTCTTCCCCAAGTTCACCGGCACCATCTATGAAATGCTGTCGGCGCCGATCTCGTATTTCGAGATCGTGCTCGGCTATGTCGGCGCAGCCGCCTCGAAGTCCGCGATCCTGGGGCTGGTGATTCTCGTCACCGCCAACTTCTTCGTCGACCTGCACATCCTGCACCCGTTCATGATGCTGCTGTTTCTGCTGTTGACCGCGCTCACTTTCAGTCTGCTCGGCTTCATCATCGGGATCTGGGCGGATAGCTTCGAGAAGCTGCAACTGGTCCCGCTGCTGATCATCACGCCCCTGACGTTCCTCGGCGGCAGTTTCTATGCCATCGACATGCTGCCACCATTCTGGCAGACGGTGACGCTGGCCAACCCGGTGGTCTATCTGGTCAGCGGCTTCCGCTGGAGCTTCTACGGGATCAGCGATGTCAGTATCGTCGCCAGCCTGGTCATGATCGGCGTCTTCCTGGCGGCCAGCCTGGCTGTCATCAGCTGGATCTTCCGTACCGGATACCGACTGCGCCCCTGACGTCAGGTTCGTCACGTCAGGTTCGTCACGTCAGGTTCGTCGCGCCAGGTTCGTCACGCCAAGCCCACTGCGCCTGGGGCTAGCGCGAGGAACTGGGGCGAAGAACGGGGGCGAGGAACTCACGGAAAGAACGAGCGCCAAGCCATATCCTCTTTCTTGCGCGGGCTGCCGAGTGGCGGCCTGCCCTTTCACGTTTCACGAGCCATCTCATGCCGATACTGCAAGCCTGCGCCCATCGCCTCGATAAACGGAGCGACGAACAGCCCGCCACGTTGACTCCCGGCGAGGCGATGACCGACACCGCGATGGCAGAATCCCTACTGGCGACGTTCACTTCGAGCTTCCACGGCAAACCCAAGGCGTGGGGGCATTTTCGAGAGGCGGACGCCCAGCCAGACGACGTGGCGAGCGGGAACGAAACAGAAGACGCCGACGACGGTAACCCCGAAACCCCATCGACGACGTCCCGTTTCGCCTTCGAGCTCGAGCGCTACCGCCGCGGTGAGATCAACTTTACCGATTTCACGCGTCAGACCACGGAAAGCCTGATGCCGTTGATCGATGGCCACCTTTCGATCGGCGGCCACTGGTGGTTCGTGCACTCCCGTCAGGGCGAGGCGGAGTATCTGACGCTGACCCTGCTCCATCAGCGCGACGGCTACGGCTTCGATGCCGACCTCAACGTCGTCCCCGTTCAGCAGCTCAACCTCGGCCAATTGATGCTGGCGGCACGAATCGATCTGACCCAGTGGCAGCGCGGACAGTCGCGCCAGTACATCACCTATGTGCAGGACCGCGGCAACAAGAAGCTGGTGGAAGCTTTCCGGGAGTGGCTGGGATGTCAGGAAGGCGTCAACGCCGGCGCCGAGACCCGCACCCTGCTCAAGGCGTTCAGCGACTATGTGGAGAGCGAAGACCTGCCCGAGGACGCCAGCCGCGAAAAGACCGAAGCGCTGATCGACTACGCCAACGGTCAGGCCAAGCGCGGCGAGCCGATCACGCTGGACGAGCTTTCCGAGCTGGTCGATGAAACGCAGCCCAAGGCGTTCTACGACTATATCCGCAACCAGGACTACGGGCTCGCCGCCGAAATTCCGCCGGACAAGCGCACCCTGCAGCAGTTCAAGCGTTTCGCCGGACGTGCCAGCGGCGTCTCGATCAGCTTCGATTCCCACCTGCTCGGCAACAGCATCGAGTACGACGACGAACGCGACCGTCTGATCATCAAGCAGGTACCCGGGCAGTTGAAAGATCAGATCAAGCAGCGCAAGGGGTGACAGAGCGACTCAGGCCGGAGAGAGCCCCCCAGTCCGAATCATAATTAATTCATGCTGCTAAACGAGCCAAAACAGCCCGTTACCCTAATCTGGCTCGTAAAGTAGCGAATAATTCCACGCAAGCCGCTAAATCCAGGATTCACCACGCCGATAGACCTCTAGCCGAGCCAGTTCGGCAACCAAAAGCCATGTGCAGCGACACAGAAAAAAATGGCGGGTCCATATCAATCCGGCGGGGTGAATACGAGTGCTAGACATCAGGAAAAGCGTCAAGGCAAGGCTGATCATCGCATTGGGGCTGATGATCGCCCTGATGGTTGGGATCGGCGTTCAGGGAATACTGAGCAACCGGCAGACACAGCAAGCCATGCAGTCCATCGTCGAAGACAATGTCGCAACGATGGTCACGCTCTCATCGGTGATAGCCGCGACCAGCGATAATCGCACGATCTTCGCCAAGGTCGGCGCAGGTGATCTTTCCGCTCAACAGCGTCAGGAAGTCGATCAGAATCGGGATCGAGCCGATGAGGCCTGGAGTGAATATTATCCAGTGCTGGCAACCAGTGATGCCGAAAAGACGCTCTCGGAGACTTATCTCCAGCAGCTGCAGACACTTCGTGATGTACTGGATAGTGGTCAGGCAACCGAACAACAGATCAATGAAAGCTACACTGGCCTCTATGATTCGGTGACCTCGCTCTATCGCATTGCGCGGGAGTCCACCATGGCCGACTATCAACAGAGCGTCGCCGACTATACCTTCAGCCGCAACGTCATAGCGTTTGTCATTGGCATCGGCCTGCTATTCGCCATCGCCATCGGCTGGTGGTTGGTTCGCGGCATTCTCCGCCCGCTGCGCGAAGCCACGGCGTTCTCCGAGGCACTGGCCAAGGGCGATCTCGGTGCGCGCCTGAGTGCCAGCTACCGCGACGAATTCGGCCGTATGCTGAATGCCATGGCCGGCATGCGCGACAAGCTTTCCAGCGTCATCGGCGAAGTGGCACGCAACGCGAGAAACGTCGAATCGATCTCCGCCGAGCTGGCGGCCGGTAACGAGAACCTGAGCCAGCGGACCCAGGAACAGGCCGCCAGCCTGCAGGAAACCGCCGCGGCGCTGGAGCAGATCACCAATACCGTCGGGCAGAATGCGGACAATGCGGTTCAGGCCGACCAACTCGCCAGCCAGGTCAGTACTCAGGCCAAGCAGGGTGGCGAAGTCGTCAACGAAGCCATCATTGCGATGCAGCAGATCGACAGCTCCAGCAAGCAGATCTCCAACATCATCGGCATGATCGACGAGATCGCCTTCCAGACCAACCTTCTGGCACTCAATGCCTCCGTCGAGGCCGCTCGG
This sequence comes from Salinicola sp. CPA57, assembly GCF_003206035.1. Taxonomy (NCBI): domain Bacteria; kingdom Pseudomonadati; phylum Pseudomonadota; class Gammaproteobacteria; order Oceanospirillales; family Halomonadaceae; genus Salinicola; species Salinicola sp. CPA57. The sequence goes on along the minus strand of NZ_PZJR01000011.1, from coordinate 277,569 downwards.
GCCGGCGAGCAAGGGCGGGGGTTCGCGGTGGTGGCGCACGAGGTCCGTCAGTTGGCAAGCCGCAGCGCCAATGCCGCTGGCGAGATCAAGCAACTGGTATCGGAGAGCGCACAGCGAGTCTCACGCGGTTCGGAACTGGTCAACCGCTCCGGCGAAACGCTGGCCAACATCGTCAGCAACGTCGAGAAGGTGACGGATCTGGTATCGGAAATCGCCGTGGCCAGCCGGGAACAATCGACGGGGATCCAGCAGATCAATCTCGCGGTTGGGGAAATGGACAGCGTGACTCAGCAGAACGCATCCCTCGTCGAGGAATCCACCGGTGTAACCGGGAACCTGCAGGTTCAGGCCGAGCTGCTGGCGCGCGAGGTCGGCTTCTTCAGTGGTTATCAGGAAGCGCCGGCGAGCGTCAACCATCGACCGCTGCCCCTGGCCTCCGGCGCATCTTCGACCTCTGCTCGCCCCGCCCGTCCCGCCGGGAAGACAGCACCGATGGAAACCGAGGAGTGGAGCAGCTTCTGATCGCATCGTGACGTAAAAAGGCCCCGTTCANNTGAACGGGGCCTTTTCAATTCGCTAGCCGACAGCTTCAGATCTGTGCCGGCAGCAACGCGTCACTGCCCGCGATTGGCCTTCACACCTTCCTCGATACGACGACCGATGGTCGCGTCGATGTTGTGCCAATACTCGAACACACGGGACAGAACCGGCTCCTCGACACCGCCGGAAACGTGGCCGACGACGTTGTTGACCAGACGGTCCCGGGCCGCATCGTCCATCACCTTGTTGACGAGATCGTTGGCCTGGCTGTAGTCGTCGTCCGCCGGACGCAGCGTATAGGCGGCGCGAACGAACTCACCGTCCGCCGACCATACCGCATCTTCCGGGTAACGCTCTGGGTCGGCCTTGGAGCCCCCCTTGCTGTTGGGGGCATAGACCGGATCGCTGGCGTTATGCATGCGCATCGCGCCGCCCTTGCTGTAGCTGTTGACCGGCACCTTCGGCGTATTGACCGGAATGTGCTTGTAGTTCACTCCGAGACGAGCGCGGTGCGCGTCGGCGTAGGAGATGGAGCGTGCCAGCAGCATCTTGTCCGGCGACAGTCCGGTACCGGGAACCATGTTGTTGGGTTCGAAGGCAGCCTGCTCGATCTGGGTATGGAAGTCTTCCGGATTGCGATTCAGCGTCATCTTGCCGACTTCCATCAGCGGGTAGTCGTCGTGCGGCCAGACCTTGGTCAGATCGAACGGATTGATGCGGTAGGTCTTGGCATCCTCGAACGGCATGATCTGGACCTGCAGCGTCCAGGTCGGGTAGTCGCCCCGCTTGATCGCATTGAACAGGTCGCGGCGGTGATAGTCGGCATCGCTGCCCGCCATCTGGTCCGCCTGCTCCTGGGTCATGCACTTGATGCCCTGATCGGTCTTGAAGTGATACTTGACCCAGAAACGCTCGCTCTGTGCGTTGACCCACATGTAGGTGTGGCTGGAGTATCCGTTCATGTGACGCCAACTGGCAGGCACGCCGCGGTCACCCATCAGCCAGGTCACCTGGTGGGCCGACTCCGGCGCCATGGTCCAGAAGTCCCACTGCATGTCGTGATCGCGCAACCCATTGTCCGCACGGCGCTTCTGGGAGTGAATGAAGTGTTGGAACTTCATCGGATCGCGCACGAAAAAGACGGGCGTATTGTTGCCCACCATGTCGAAGTTGCCATCTTCGGTATAGAACTTGAGCGCGAAGCCACGCGGGTCACGCCAGGTATCCGGGCTACCGCTTTCACCGGCGACGGTAGAGAAGCGAGCGACCATCTCGGTCGTCTTGCCTGGCTGGAGAAATTTCGCTCGAGTATACCGGCTGACGTCGTGGGTCACTTCGAAATGACCGAAGGCACCACCGCCCTTGGCGTGGGGCTGGCGATCCGGAATCATCTCCCGGTTGAATGCCGCCATCTGCTCCATCAGATAGTGATCGTGAAGCACGATCGGGCCATCCGGACCTACGGAAAGCGAGTTTTCTTCGCTCGCCACTGGAATACCGGCATCTGTCGTTGTCGGTTTGCGATTGTCGCTAGTCACGGTGATCTCTCCCTAATTCTTTGATGCGAGGCATTGATCGCCTCGATACTGCTACCCACGCGGCGACCCCTTCGGCGTGGTTGTCGCAACAAGCCCTTCACTGCGGGAAATCGATAGCCCCGGAGCCAGATTCGCGACGCGATCGCCTCGACTTTGCCCGCCTGAACCGCCCAGAACTCAAACGCGTTCACCCGATTCAGAAAAGACGGTTGCCCGATACGGGCGCACCACAACTTATAGAGTGAACCCCAGGCGCTGTCCAACCGACACAGGCCAACTTTAGGGCAACGAGCCGGCATCTGTCGGGGGTGCGGCACGCACTGCCGCCGGCTGGGAAAACGTCCACATCAGGCGCCGCAAGGGCTGCGTAATAGTTATTGGCTTTTCATGCCACACGGCCTGATAGCCATTGACCATATCGATCATGGGCAAATTTCATGGCTGTCACCACAAGTGATCGTCTTCCCCACCGGAACGGGCATCGACCGAAATGATTTCTGCTCGATGGATCTGACCCTATTGTCGACCAGGAACAGGCGCGAGGAGCTGTCGCGAATCCTCTTCACTCTCTCGATTCCGACCATCATGGTAGGCGGTACGCCAGGGATACCGTTCAATCCGTATTACCGCATGATGCCGTCGATGATGGCGTGATCCCGGCACTCGGCTAGGGGCGCCAGCGCTGCCTGTCCCGCTGCGGCGGCAGACCGAAACAGCGCCGATATTCGCGGCTGAACTGGGAGGGACTCTCGTAGCCGACACGCTGCGCCACCGCAGTCACCTCGAGGGTCCCGGCAAGCAGCAAGCGCCGGGCCTCCTGCAGGCGCAGCTGCTTCTGGTACTGCAGGGGACTCATCGCCGTGACCGCCTTGAAGTGATGGTGCAGCGACGACACGCTCATATGCACGTTCCCGGCGATGACGGCGACCGGCAGCGGTTCGGCGTAACGCTCGCGCAGCAGGCGGATCGCCGCGGCGATCCGCCGGGTCTGGCTATCCTTCAGCGCGATCTGGCGGAGCCGGGCACCGTGCCCATGGCGAAGCAGGCGGTAGGCGATCTCGCGCTTGATCATTGGCGCCAGTACCGGAATGTCCTGCGGCGACTCCAGCAACCGCAGCAGACGCAGCACCGTTTCCAGCAGCGGGGCTTCCAGCCGGTTCACGTAGAGACCCCGCGCCGGTTCGGTGGCCGAGACGGTCGCCAGGTTATCGTCATGGATCAGCTCGCCGATCAGTTCGACATCGAGATCCAGGCGCAACCCGAGGTAGGGCGCCTCCCGGCTGGCCCGGGAAACGTCCGCCAGTACCGGCAGGTCGACCGACGAGACCAGGTAATGCATCGGGTCGTATTCGTAGATCTCCTGCCCGATCGAGAGCCGCTTGGCGCCCTGGGCGATCACGCTGAACACCGGATCGTGTACCACGTACTGCGGCGGCCGAGGCGCGCTCAGCCGATGGATCGACAGCCCGGGTATGGCGCTCGGCAACTTCCCCTCGCGACCCAGTGTCAGACGATCGAGCAACTCGACCAGTGCCTGGCGGTAACCCACGAGCGCCCTATCGTTCCCGGCCGCCATCTCCTTCCCGGACAGCGGCTTCAGTGCATCGACTCGTTGATTCATGACTGCGATATCTCTCCCCACGAGAGATCCAGCCTATCCCAACCCGCCACCGAAAGGCACTCGAGGAGCTGCCTCTGGCAGTTTTGGGCAAGGATCCGATCGGATCGAGCCAGTCTCGTTTCCCCCTGTCGACCATACTCGATTCTCTGTCGTCCCTTCCCTCATCGATAACGAGGAGTACCACCATGCGCTACCGCAATCTGGGCAATACCGGCCTGTTCGTCTCCGAGCTCTGCCTGGGCACCATGACCTTCGGCGGCAACGGCGAGATGTGGAGCCAGATCGGCAATCTGCAGCAGGCGGATGCCGACAAGCTGGTCGGCCGGGCTCTCGACGCCGGCATCAATTTCATCGACACGGCCGACGTCTACTCCCAGGGCCAGTCCGAAGTCATCACCGGCCAGGCGCTCAGGAATCTCGGCGTTGCGCGCGACGATGTCGTCGTCGCCACCAAGGTCTTCGGCCCCACCGGCACCGACGATCCCTACCGCTCCAGCGGGGTCAACAATCGCGGCGCTTCGCGCTACCACATCATGGAGGGCGTCAAGGCGAGCCTGAAGCGTCTGCAGCTCGACCACATCGATCTCTACCAGATCCACGGCTTCGACCCCGCGACGCCGATCGAGGAGACCGTACGCGCGCTGCACACGCTGGTCGAGCACGGCCACGTACGCTACGTCGGCGTCTCCAACTGGGCGGCCTGGCAGATCATGAAGGCGCTGGGCATCGCCCGGCAGAACGGCTGGCACCGGTTCGAATCGTTACAGGCCTACTACACCGTGGCCGGGCGCGACCTCGAACGCGAGATCGTCCCGCTGCTGGAGAACGAAAAGCTGGGGCTGATGGTCTGGAGCCCGCTGGCCGGCGGGCTGCTCAGCGGCAAGTACACGCGGGACGGAGAAGCACAGGCCGGCGACCGACGCGCCACCTTCGACTTCCCGCCGGTGGACCGGGAGCGCGGCTTCGACTGCATCGACACCATGCGCGAAATAGCCGATACCAAGGGCGTGTCGGTTGCCCGGATCGCGCTGGCGTGGCTCCTGCATCAGAGGGCCGTGACCAGCGTCATCGTCGGCGCCAGGCGTCTCGATCAGCTCGACGACAATATCGCCGCCACCGAGGTGCGTCTCGACGAGGACGAACTGGACCGCCTCGACCAGGTCAGCGCGCTGCCGCCGGAGTATCCGGGCTGGATGCTGGATCGTCAGGGCGACTATCGCCGCGGGCAGATGTCAGCATCGCGGCAGCGGTAACGGGACGCGGCGACGGAGCGCGATCCGATCGGCTCCGTCGCCGATGCATGTCAGGAGGATCCCTCGGTATCCTCCGGCTGCAGTCCATTGGCCCTCGCGAACGTCAACACCACCTGCCGCAGGATCTTGCGCTGCTCTTCGGTCAATCCCCGATAGATCCGCAACACTTCGTCCTCTTCTCCGCCCACGGGTATCACCCAAGTTGCCTGCATCTCTCCCCGGTCCTGTGATGATTGTTGGCCATAGCGCAGGAATTGGGGTTCGACGCCCAGCCAACCCGCCAGCACTTGCAACTTGTCCTGCGAAGGTATCGAGTCGCCCCGTAACCATCGGCGCACGGCCTGAAAGGTGATTGGCGCGCCCCAATAGCGCAAATTGAATTCGCGTTCCAGAACGGAAGGGCGACACTCATACCCGGCGGCAGTGAGAGCCGCTTGAAGACGCAGCGCAAACAACTGTTTTTCATCCATTGATTTAATTTGAACTATTTGTTCAATTTAAGTTGAACCACGGTTCAAATTTGTATTGAATAATTAATTCAACTCCTGTCGATTTGTAGCACTCAACCATAGTCGCAGAGTCCTAAGTTTACTATAGAGCGGTTGTTGGAATGCCACACGGATGGGGCAACGCAGACGGCTTTCGATGAGGTGCCACGCCGTGAATCTGGATCGATACGAACCATGGCGTCAGCAAGCCATGCATGACGCAACACTCATCGACGCACTGACTGAAGAGCGCGTCGATCGGGTGCGCTGGATAGCCAGGCAGCACTACGAGGTCACGGATGCCTGGTTCACGCTGCCGGGTGAAGATCAGCAGTGGCGCAGAACCCGCGTAGGAGCGTTATCGACCGACATCCCTGATGCGCTTTCGCTCGCGCATCGCACGCTCCGTCACGACGCGCTTTTCGTCATCGAAGATGCACGATGTCACCCCGAGTTCACCAGACATCCTCTGGTCGTCGGCTCGCCTGGCTTGCGTTTCTATGCCGGTGTGCCCGTACGAGATCACGAGGGTGTCGGCATCGGCGCGCTTTGTCTGGTGCATACGTCACCGGTTTCGGCCGCAGCGCTGAATTTCGACATGCTCCATGTCCTCGCCAGCCAGATAGCGGACGAGATCGGACATCATCTGCTGACCCGCCGACCGCCAGGGTTGACGCTCGATGACATCGATACATTGACGGGCCTGCCGAACCGACGTTTCCTGCAAACGCTGATGAAAGCGGAATTGACACTTGCCAGACAGCACCGGGGCCACCTTTCCGTGTGCCTGCTCAATCTGGATGGCTTCAAGAGCATCAACGAACTGCATGGCAGCGATATCGGTGACGCGGTGCTGCGGACAGTTGCGGCGCGTCTTCGCGATGCGGTACGGCGCAAGGATCTCGTCATTCACCTGGGGGGAGACGAATTCGTCATCGTCATGCGCGACGTACTCCAGGCGGAGGCCTGTCAGCGCATCCTCGACCAGATTCGCAGTCCCATAGAGACCTCGGGTCACGTTCACGCCCTCACGGCCAGCATGGGGATCACTGGCTATCCCGGCGACGAAGCGGACGTGGACGTGCTGCTACACCACGCTTATCAAGCCATGTACTCGGCCAAGGAAGCCGGCAAGAACGGCTACTGCCGTTTCGATCTCGAGCTTCATCATGCCCGGCGAGCGCGTATCGCCATTGTCGGAGACGTACACCAGGCTCTCTCACAGCAACGGCTGGAGCTGTTTTATCAGCCCAAGATCGATTACCGCGACGATACCGTCGCCGGCTTCGAGGGGTTACTTCGCTGGCGCCTGCCTTCTGGTGAGATCCTGCCTCCGGGGCGCTTTCTGCCCCATGTCGAGAATACCTGGCTCGATGTCGAGCTGAGCAAGTACGTCATCGACAAGGGGCTGACGGCACTCGAACACTGCATGCAACGTGGCCTGCCCTACGCCGTCAGCGTCAACGTCAATCCTTCCTGCTTTCTCGACAGCGGTTTCATCGACCACCTGCATCAGACTCTCGCAAGGCATGATCAAGAGCTGGTAGGGAGGCTGACACTGGAGATCCTGGAAAGCACTTCGCCGCAGCAGGACATGGATACCATCGTCGCCAACATTCGGGGCTGCCTACGGCTCGGCCTGCAACTGTCGCTGGATGATTTCGGCACGGGACAATCATCGCTCAGCTATCTACGGACCTTTCCGACCCAGAAGATCAAGATCGATCGCTCCTTCGTCATCGGTATGCTCGACAGTCCCGAGGACGAGGCCATCGTTGCCGCGATCATCGGCCTTTCGAAGAGCTTCAAACGCCTTGTCATCGCGGAGGGAGTCGAAAATGGGGCGATCGAGTCGCGGCTTAGAGCGCTCGGCTGCGATCTGGGGCAAGGATTCCATTACAGTCCGGCGCTGCCTTTCGAAGACGCCATCGAGTGGGCCGGCGAGTACTGCCTGCATCACCGGGCTTTTTGAAAGGACGAGCCCGACGCGTCTCCACGAGTTCCCTTATCCCCGCAAGCTACGCCAGCCGTTCGAGCCGCCTCAGGCGGACGTCGATGGTCACGCTGAGCGACGTCAACGCTTCCGCCTTGGCGCGGCCCTCGGCACTGGCGCGATAGAGATGCGGGGTCATCGCCAGCAGATCGGCGACGGCCTGCGGCTCTTCCAGGGTCAGAACGTAGCGAATCGTCTCGACCTCCAACGGGATCAGTCCGTCGGGCGCCAATGCCGGGCGCTCGCGCTCCGGTTTCAGGCTGGGATAGATGATTTCCCGTAGCTCTCGCAGGTGATCCGGTCCGACATCGGCCTGTATCAACACGCCCCCCGGCTTGAGCACGCGGACGAACTCCGGATAAGCGGGAAAGCCGAACAGGCACAGCACGCAGTCCAGTGAGCCGTCCTGAACCGGCAGGTTGGCGTTACTGGCCACCACCCAACTGGCGCGTCCCTCCTCCTCCTGTCTGGTGGCGCCCCGCTCCTGTTTGGCAGCAGCCAGCACCGCCCACTTGGAAATATCCAGGCCCAGCAGTGACAGCGACACGTCACTATCGGCCTGCGCCAGTTGGCGCAGGTAGTAACCCTCGCCGCAGCCGGCATCCAGACAGTGAAGCGTTGTCGAGGTCGACCCTTTCGCCAGCACGGCCCCCGCGACGGCCTCGGCCACGGGCTGATAATGACCGGCGTTCAGAAAACGCTGACGTGCCGCCACCATCCCCTTGCTGTCCCCCGGATCGCGAGACCGCTTGTGCTGCACCGGCAACAGATGTGTGTAGCCCTGCCTGGCGATGTCGTAACTGTGGCCGGCCGCGCAGCGCCATGCCTGGCCCTCGCGATGCATCGGATCGCCGTCCAGCGGACACGCCAGGGCGGAAAAAGAGACGAAGGACATAGTGCTACCGCTTGCTCGTGAAGCCGCCCAGTTTACGCGACCTCGACGTTGGCGAAAGGCCCTCTCACATCGGGAAACGTTACGCTGAAGAAGAAATCACTTCGAAAAACGCCCCAGACCGAACCCGGCCAACCCGGGGGCGGCATGACCGCTGACCAGCCATTCCCCAAGGGATTCACCCAGGGCACTGGCGAACTTGAAACCGTGCCCGGAGAATCCCCCCGCCACGATCAGGCCGGGCAGGGGTTCATCGATCAGAAAATGTTCGTCCGGGGTGCGAATGTATTGACAGACGGCGCCATGGCGCAGAGCCCCTACCCCCGGGAGATAGCGCTCGATCACCCGCTGCAGCTCGACGATATCGTCGGGATAATCTCCGAAGGCCGCCATCCGCTCGCCCGGCGCCAGGATCTGGCCGCTATCATGGCGGCCGATCTTGAATCCGGCGCCATCGATATCCGGGAAGCCGTAGTAGACGCCCAGCTCCTCGTCGGTGAGGCTAAATCCCGGAAAGCTCTCGGGACCGTAACGCGCGCCGGCCTCGAACCAGGCAAACGTCTTGCGAACGCGAGTCAGCGGCAGCTCGATCCCGAGTGCAGCCAGCAGCGGTGCCAGGTGCTGTCCTGCCGAGACCAGCAGTCGATCGGCGCTGAATCGACGGCCATCGGCACACGTCGCCTCGAATCCGCCTTTTGCCAATGGCTGAAGCCGTGTCACCTGCGCCCCCGTCGTCAAGGTCACGTTCGCGCTTCGGTCTACCCGCTGACGCCAGCTGGCGAGTATTCGCTCGACCCGCAACACGCCTGCGCGGAATTCGAAAGCGCCGCGCATCGAAGCATCGAGCGCCCACCCCGGCCAGCGCTCCGAGGCAGCCTCACCGCCGAGTCTCTCCAGCGGCAGATCGTACTGCCGCGCACTTGCCTCGACCTGCTGGATGAACGGCGCCGCTGCCGGACCCAGGTTGAGCACCCCGGTGGGTAGAAACAACGACTCCCCAGTCTCCCGCTCCAGCTCCTGCCAGCGGTCCAGGGCACGCATTGCCAGCGAGACGTAGCCGCTACCCTCGCCGTAAGCCAGCCGGATCAGGCGGGTTTCGCCATGATGTGCGCCCTGATCGTGGGGCGGGCTGTGAGCGTCGAGCACCTGCACCGAAGGTTGGCGGCTGGCGTCGGGGCGGGAGGCCAGATAGTCGGCCGCCGCCAGCCCCATGCTGCCGCCGCCGATGATCAGATAGTCCGAGCGTGTGGTAGGACTCATTCGAGATTTCCTGGAATCGAGATCAAGCCTTCGTGGCTTCCGTATGTTGCGCATCCGCCCGCTTGTCCTCGCAGCGGGCGATGATGGCGGTACCGGTCAGATCGCCGGTCACATTGAGCGCGGTGCAACCCATGCCGACCAGCGCATCGATCGAGGTCAACAGCGCCACGGTCTCGATCGGCAGCCCGACCTGGGCGAAGACCGTCGCGATCATCACGATACCGGCGCCGGGTACGCCCGCGGTGCCGATGGAGGTCAGTGTGCCGATCAGCACGATCTCGACCATGGTCATGAAGTCCAGCGGGATGCCGGCAACGTTGGCGGCAAAAACAGCCGAGATCGCGATCCGGATCGCCGCACCATCCATGTTGATGGTCGCGCCCAGCGGCAGGCTGAAGCCGTACAGACTCTGCGAAATGCCGAGCCGCTGCGCCGCGTTCAACGTCAGTGGTAGCGTGCCGGTACTGCTCTGGGTCGCGAAGGCCGTGGCCATTGGCGTGCGTGCCTCGCGGAAGAAGGCCTTCAAGCGCACGCCGAATGTCGTCATCAGCACGCAGTAGAGGAAGAGATGCACCGCCAGCGCGACATAAAGAACGATAACCATACTGCCGAGCGAGAGAATCGTATCCATGCCCTGCCTGGCGACGGTGCCGGTCACGATCGCGAATACCCCGATCGGCACGTACTGGAGCACGCCCGCCATCACTTTCATGGTCACCGCGTTGAGCGCTTCGATGACCTCGTAGAGCTTTTCGCCCAGCCCGTTATCAAGTGCGCGCTGCCCCTCGCCGTGACGCATCTTCAGCAGCGCAATGCCGAACACGAAGGCGGTAAAGATGATTCCCAGCAGGTTGGGCTCGGCGAGCGCCGCGACGATGTTATCCGGGACGATACTCAACAGCACGCTGACGAGGCCCGGATTGTCCGGCACCTCGACACTGGCGCCGTCGCCCAGGGTCATGCCACTGCCCGGGGAGAACAGCGACGCCACCGCCAGCCCGACCACGATCGCCATGGCCGACGTCGCCACGTAATAGACGAATACCTTGCCGCCGATCCGGCCCATGCGGCCAAGATCGGCCTGATTGATGCCTACGATCAGCGTAAACAGCACGATCGGTACGATCAGAAACTGCAGCAGTCGCAGCAGCAGATCGCCGAATGGCGCCAGCCACGCGGCGACCGTCTCTCCCCCGATCAGCCCCACCGCCACGCCGAGAACCAGCGCGATGGTGACACGGAGGATCAACGAGGATTCGAGATAGCCTCGAAACAGAGTTTTCATGAACATGCCTATGAAGGAGCTGCTGGATAACCCCGCGAAGTCGACGCGGTGTCGATGTCACGTAGCGTAACGCAAAAAGCCCGGCGTGATAGCCGGGCTGGGGATACCGGACCCGCGTATCAGCCGCCGATCTTGTCCTGGGTCTTCGTTTCGAAGTCGCTTGCCTCGTGGCGCTCGTGGAGCTGCGATTCCGGCTCACCGAAGGTGCGATTGACCATGCGGCCACGCTGCACGGCAGGCCGGGCATCGATCTCCTTGGCCCAGCGCTGGACGTTCTCGTAGCTCTCCACGTCCAGAAACTCCGCTGCATCGTAGAGCCGCCCCAGCGCCAGTTGACCGTACCAGGACCAGGTGGCGATATCGGCGATGGTGTACTCGTCACCGGCCAGATAGCGCGACTCGGCCAGGCGACGGTCGAGGACGTCGAGCTGACGCTTGGCTTCCATGGTGAAGCGATCGATGGCGTATTCGATCTTCTCCGGTGCATAGGCATAGAAGTGGCCGAAACCGCCACCGAGATACGGCGCGCTGCCCATCTGCCAGAACAGCCAGTTCATCGTCTCGACACGCTGGGCCGGATCGCTCGGCAGGAAGGCGCCGAACTTCTCCGCCAGATGCAGCAGGATCGAGCCGGACTCGAATACGCGAATCGGCTTGTCGCCACTACGATCCATCAGCGCCGGGATCTTGGAGTTCGGGTTGACCTCGACGAAGCCGCTGCCGAACTGATCGCCATCGCCGATCTTGATCAGCCAGGCGTCATACTCGGCGTCCTTGCCCAGTGCCAGCAACTCCTCGAGCATCACGGTGACCTTGACGCCGTTGGGCGTCGCCAGCGAGTAGAGCTGGAACGGATGTTCGCCGATCGGCAGCGCCTTGTCGTGGGTCGGGCCGGCGACCGGACGGTTGATGCTGGCGAACTTGCCGCCGCTCTCTTTCGGTTCCCAGACCTTGGGTGGGGTGTAATCGCTCATCACAACTCCGTGACAGGAAGTGGCTGCGACGATGCCGTCCATCCGGCATCGCCATCGTGTGAGGAAAACATAGCGTGTTAAAGGTTGCTCGGCGAGCTGCAATCGATCTGCCCCTACCAGGAAAGCGTCGAGCCTTCCGATGGGTGGCAGTGACCTCCCAGCCCTGACCCAGCAGGCGTTTGACGAGTCCCAGCCCGATACCACGCGAGGCACCGGCGATCAGCGCATGCCGGCGGATTCGATCTACCTCGATCGCCATCGTTCATGGCTCCGTTGCTATCCTTGAACGTGCGAGCCTTGCAGTGGCGCGCTGAAACGTCAACGCGCCGGCGTATGCCGGCGCGTTGGCGAATGCAATCAGGCTTGCCACGATCCAACCAATTACGCTCAATAGCCGACGGTGAAGCGCTCGCGAAGGTGGCGTGGCGTTTCAAGTTCATCGACCAGCGCGAGGGCGTAGTCCTCGAACGAGATGCTGGAGCCCTGATCGTTGGATAGCAGCGTGTCCTTGCCGATGCGAAATTGCCCCGTACGCTCGCCGGGTAGGAACATTGCGGAAGGCGACAGAAAGGTCCAGTCCAGGTCTTCGACCTGCTTGAGTCGATCCAGAAATTCCGCACCTCCAGTCGCTTCCTCCCGGTAGGCAGCGGGGAAATCATGCTGGTCGATCAGACGCTGACCGGGTGCGACCTCAAGGCTGCCCGCCCCGCCAACCACCAGATAGCGCTTGACGCCGGCATCGCGAACGGCCCCCACAAGGGCATCAAAATCGCTGGCGACAAAATGCACGGCACTGATGACCGCATCGTGACCGCGGAGCTGTTGTGACAACGCCTGGCGGTCGAACAGGTCAGCGGATTTCGCGGTCACGCCGTCGAGCGCCGGGATTTTGCCGGCATCGCGCGCTATCGCAGTGATGCGGTGACCGCGATCCGACAACTCTTTCAGAATACGAGAACCGGCGTTGCCGGACGCACCAATCAACGCAACAGTTGCCATGATCGACCTCCTGAGTCTCATTTTTTGCCTTGGTCTTTTCATTAGACCATTGAGTGAAATTATGAGACTTTTCTCCCAACCGCAAGAAGGCAGTTGGACCTGACCCGGTCACTGCCAGATGACCTTTGGCTAAACATCGCGACTCGAGAAACTTCAGATGTCTTCACTGCGTGACGCTCACGACTTCGAACAGCCCTGTCCGGTTCGCGACGTTCTGGATCGTATCGGTGATCAATGGAGCCTGCTTGTCCTCAGCACGCTGGAATCCGGCACATTTCGCTTCAATACCCTGCTGCGCGAGATTGGTGATATCTCCAAGCAAATGCTTTCTCGAACCCTGAAACAGCTCGAGCAGGACGGCTTCGTGACGCGCACGGTGTATGCCGAAGTTCCCCCCCGGGTGGAATATACCCTGACCGATCTGGGTCGCTCCTTTCTGCAGCCGATGCAGCACCTGGTGGCGTGGGCCGACGAGAACCACAGGACCATTGTCGACGCGCGCGCACACTATCGGGCGAGTCGCTGAGCGCATCGAAACATCGGCGCGCCAGCGAGCCAGCGTTTTGAACCCTGCGGACGAGACCAGGGCGCTGGTCGACCACCTCAGCGAGCGGATGACGAGGCGAATCGCGAGATCCGCGCTCGGGCGAGCCGAAGGCCGCGCCGGCGGCTATGCTGTGGCCAATGCCAGTCTCTTCACTTCGTCGGCGGTTCGTGGCGGGCGTCGAGAGACAGCGGTTATCGACAGACCCTCCCGGTTTGACTCATTGCTTTGATTCAGGAGCTTCCCATGGCCGATCGCATTCTGGTTCTCTACGGTTCCTACCGATCCGACCGCGCAGGCATCCGCCTGGCAGACTATGCCGTGCGCACGCTCAACGCCCGCGGCGCCGATGCCGAACTGATCGATGCCATGCAGATCGATCTGCCGATGCTCGATCGCATGTACAAGGAGTATCCCGAGGGCGAGGCGCCGGAGGCGATGGAAACTCTGGCCGGCAAGATTCGCGACGCGGACGGTTTCGTCTTCGTCACCGGCGAATACAACTGGGGCATGCAGCCCGGGCTCAAGAACCTGACCGATCACTTTCTGGAAGAATGGTTCTGGCGGCCGGCCGGCATCGTCAGCTATTCGGCCGGACGCCTCGGCGGCGCCCACGCCAATCTCGCCTGGCACGGCACGCTGGCCGAGATGGGCATGGTCGTCATCTCCAGCACGGTCACGGTCGGTCAGATCGGCAGAACGCTGGACGAGCAAGGTGCGCCGCTCGGCGATGCCGGCGCCTCCTTCGAACGCGCTTTCGATCGCTTTGCCGATGACCTCTCATGGTGGACCGAGGCGGGCAAACGCCAGCGCGCTCATCGCGCCCCGCCCTTTTAGGCCGGCCGTTCTCGCCACCCCGCTGGGGCCGCCCGTCATGCTGACGAATCCACACCCATTGGCAGACAGGCCGAGCAGGGATCTCGGTCCGGCATCAACTTTCAGGACAAGGCGTCTTCGCTGTTGATGATCATCCCCCGACCAAGGTCAGTCGCGCCCTGTCACCGAGAACCCCGCGCGCGATGAGCGACGCGCGTCTTTTCCGCTCGCTGCGGGTCTACAACTATCGATTCGGGGCACCCCGCCCGGCGCGCCGATCGTCGGCTGGGTGGGCGATCATGCCGGGTCGCGCGGGGCGATGATGGTGGCCGCCGGCGTGATCGCGGCGGCGGTTGCGGTGCGATTGATCTTGCAGGAGCGTCGCGGTCAGGTTTCAGCGGGTTGACGGCAGAGTCTTCCTGCGCATCGTCATGCCCGACATGCCGGGGGCCTGCGCGCGGACCAGATCGATGAATCGTCGCAGCCGCGGCGGGTAATCGTCGGCATAGGGATAGACCAGGTAGACCGGTAGCGGCGAGGCACACCAGCTCGGCACCAGCTGGACCAGGCGCCCGGCCTCCAGATCCTCGGCGACCCGCCAGGCGGACACGATGGCGACGCCGAAGCCGGAGACGGCAAGCTGACGAATGGCCGCCAGATTGTCGCTACTCACCCGAGGCGCGATAGCGAAGTGGTGTTCGCGACCATCGCCGGCGTGAATCAGCGAAACACGGTCGCGATAGAAGGTGCGCAGCGCCAGCCACGGCAGCGTGGCCACCGCCTCGATATCGTCGATCTCGATGCCGGCGATCACTGCCGGCGCCGCCACCACGATACGCGGCACCTCCGCCACGGGCACGGCGACGACCGCAGGGTCTTCCACCTTGCCGACTCGGATCGCGCAGTCGATGCCCTCTGCGATGAAATCCGGGTAACGGTCGTGCAGCAGCCACTCGACGCTGACTTCCGGGCATTCCCGAAGATAGAATTCCAGCAATTCCAGCAGTTGATCCTGGCCGAAGGCATGCGGCACTAGCACGCGCAGCCTGCCACGCGGCGTTTCGGTCAGCCCCTGCAGATCCTGAGCCATCGAGGCCCAGCGTTCGCAGACCCCCTGCGCATGGCGAAAGCAGCGCTCGCCGTCATCGGTCAGGCTGAGACGATGGGTCGAGCGTTGCACCAGACGCAGTCCCAGCAGGCTTTCCAGTGCCTTGAGGCGACGGCTGACCGTGGGCTGGCTCACCCCCACGCGCTGAGCCGCGGCCGACAGGCTGCCGGTCTCGACGATACGCATGAAGGTCTGCAGCAATTCGAGGCGATCGGGGGAACCAAACCGGGACTCATCCATGCGATTCATTCGCTCCGCGTATAACCGTTGTTCGAATCACGCTACTACACGCAATGTTCATACACCATCAGAATGCGCTGCACCTCCCGTCCGGCCTCAGGAACATCGTCATGCCTCTTACTTTCCAGGATCCGACAGCGTCATCCGCGCTTCCTCGACGACTGATCATCCTGCTGGCGACCAGCGCCGGGCTCAGCGTGGCATCGCTCTACTACGTGCAGCCGCTGCTCGGCATTCTGGCCGCGGATATCGATATCGACGCGCGCACGGCCGGCCTGATCCCCACGCTGACCCAACTGGGCTACGCGCTGGGCATTCTGCTGTTGATCCCGCTGGGCGACCGAATGGATAGGCGCCTGTTGATCGTGATCAAGGCGGTTTTACTGGCAATTGCGCTGCTGGCCACCGCGCTGGCACCGTCGATCGCGACCCTCCTGCTGGCGAGCCTGGCCGTGGGCCTGACCGCCACCATCGCTCAGGACATCGTCCCGGCCGCCGCCATGCTGGCCGCCGATCGGGAGCGCGGCAAGGTCGTCGGAACGGTGATGACCGGCCTGCTGCTGGGCATTCTGCTGTCACGTGTCGTCAGCGGCGTGGTGGCCGAAGCGTTCGGCTGGCGCGCGATGTTCTTCATCGCCACGGGGTTGATCGTGCTGATCAGCGCGCCTTTATGGCGGGGCCTGCCCCGCTTCGAGCCGACCTCCAACCTGGGCTACCGCGCCCTGCTGACGACGCTCTACCATCTGTGGCGCGACCAGCCTGAGCTACGCCGAGCCGCCACGGCGCAGGCGCTGCTCTCGGTCGCCTTCAGCGCGTTCTGGTCGACCCTCTCGATTCATCTGCTAGAGCGCTACCAGCTTGGAAGTGCGGTTTCCGGCGCGTTCGGGCTGGCCGGTGCCGCCGGTGCGCTCGCCGCTCCCCTTGCCGGCCGCATGGCGGATCGCAGCGGCCCGCATCAGGTCACGCGAATCGGTAGTGCGATCGTGCTGCTTTCGTTCGTGGCGATGGCGGCCGAACCCTGGCTCCCCGCGCCGCTGGCTCTGGGGCTGATCGTGATGGGTGCGCTGGGCTTCGATTTCGGCATACAGGCCACCCTCGTCTCCCACCAGACGCTGATCTACGGGCTCGACCCCGCCGCCCGCAGTCGTCTCAATGCCGTGATGTTCACGCTGGTATTCATCGGCATGGCGGTAGGATCCGCGCTGGGCAGTCTGCTGCTCGGTGTATGGGGCTGGCCAGGCGTTATCGCGCTGGCCACGGTATCGGCACTGGGCGCCTTGCTGATCCGCCTGCTCGATCGAACGCCGATGCCGGCCGCTCAGCATTGAGCCAGGGCAATAAAACGCCGCCGGTTGCTGTCTCGAGGCGTCACACCATGCCGCCGTTGGCGCGCAGGATCTGGCCATTGATCCAGCGGCCCTGCGGCCCGGCCAGAAACGACACCACACCGGCGATCTCGTCCGGCTGACCCAAACGTTCGAACGGCGCCATGCTGGCGATCGTCTGAACCTGCTCCTCGCTCTTGCCCTCGAAGAACAGCTCGGTCCCCACCGGTCCCGGTGCCACGGCATTGACTGAGATATTGCGACCTCTCAGCTCATTGGCCAACACCCTGACCAGGCCTTCGACGCCGGCCTTGCTGGCGATATAGGCACCGTAGCCCGGGAACGACTTGCCCAGCACCGAAGAGGAAAACGCAATGATCCGACCGCCGTCGCTCAATATCTCGGCGGCTTTCGCCATCACCAGCCAACTGCCCCGCAGGTTGGTTGCAAGCGTCCGGTCGAGAATCTCGACGTTGTCGCTGGTGAGCTTCGCCATCTGCATCATGCCGGCGTTGTTGACCACCACGTCGATCCGACCGAATGCCGCCAGCGTCTGTTCGAACAACTGCGTGACGGCGCTCGTCTCGGCGATATCAGCCTGGACCGCCAAAGCGCGGCCACCCTCGATTTCGATATCGGCAACGACCTGCTCGGCGAGCGTCTTGTTGCCGGCGTAATTGACCACCACGGCGAACCCATCGGCGGCCAGCTGCAGCGCGATAGCACGGCCGATGCCCCGAGAGGCGCCGGTGACCAGGGCGACTTTCTGTACGGTATTCGTCATCAATCGACTCCTATTGCTTTCCGGTAGACAGTGATTTCAGGAACATACTTGGCAACCGCGCTTTGCGGGCGAACAGGCCAAGCGAACCAAAGCCAGTATTGGTGTTTCTTTGAAATGAATAAATCGACTAATCTGCCAATACTATTCAGCACAGGCCAATAATCTCGATGGACAGATTCGAGGCGATGACGCTCTTCGTGCGCATCGTGGAAAGCGGCAGTTTCACCCGAGCGGCCAACGCGCTGGATATTCCCCGCGCGACCGCCACGCTGACGATCCAGCAGCTCGAAGCTCGGCTCGGCGTGCGATTGCTGGAGCGCACCACGCGTCAGGTGCGTCCGACACCGGACGGCGAGGCCTTTCACGAACGCTGCGTTCATCTGCTGGCGGAACTCGAGGATGCCGAGGCCATTCTTCAGCCGGTCGCGGACAATCCACGGGGTGTGCTGCGCGTCGAACTGCATGGCACTCACGCCAGCCGAATCGTGCTGCCACGGCTCGAAGCCTTCCATGCACGCTACCCGGCGCTGGAGCTGGTCATCACCACGGGAGACCGGCGCGTCGACCTCGTTGGCGAAGGTATCGATTGCGCAGTACGCAGTGGTGAACCCGAGGATTCCAGCCTGGTCGCCCGGCGACTGGCAACGCTGGAGCAGGTCATCTGCGCGAGCCCGGCCTATCTGGAACGCATGGGAACGCCCAGCACACCCGACATGCTCCGCCACCATCACGGGATTCACTTCGTCTCCGGGTCCAACGCGCCGGACAGGACGCTCGACCTGATCGTCGACGGCAAGACACGCGCCTTCACTACCGGGGGCTGGCTGACCGTCAACGATGCGGAAAGCTACGTGACGAGCGCCCTGGAAGGCTTCGGGCTGATCCAGCTGCCCCATTTCAGACTGGCATCGCATCTGGCCAGGGGTGAACTGGTGGAAATCCTGTCCGGGTGGAAAAAACCGACGCTACCGCTTTACGCGGTCTATCCGCAGCGACGACAGCTCTCGCCTCGGGTTCGCGTGTTCCTGGAGTGGCTGACGACGATCTACGGCGCATGCTTTGGCGACAGCGACCAGGCGACTTCGACGAACCGAGACACACCGGCCTCGCGGAAGTTGAGCGACGACTGAAGCACATCCTTGCGCGATCGCTCGGTGAGCTCGTAACGCCCGGCGTAGTGAGCCGCCACCTCTTCCGGCAGTACCGGAAATGGCGGACCGTCCTTCTCGGCGGCATCGTATTCGAAGGTGATCAGCAGCTGCGGTGCGGCAAGGGTCAGGGCCAGTATCTGCTCGGCGTAGATGGGTCGCATGGCCGGCGGCAGCGCCACCAGCGCGGCGCGATCATAAACCAGATCGATCGGGCCCAGATCCTGCGCCGTCAACTGGAAGATATCACCCTGAAAGATCGTCAGGCCTCCGGCCTGCCAGCGTTGGCCGCCAACCCATTCATCGATCACGGGCTCCGCCATGCCTTGGTCATTGATCAGGCTCTCGAACAGCTGAGCCACCGCGATCTCGCTCAGCTCCGCGCCAATGACTCGATAGCCCTGCGCCAGCAGCCAGCCGATATCCATCGTCTTGCCGCAGAGCGGTAGAAAGATCCGCGCGTCGGCATCGAGTTCGAAACTCGCCAAATTGCGCTTGAGAATGGGATGAACGAAAGGGAGATGAAAACCCAGTTGCTCGCTCTCCCACCGCGCCTGCCAGAAATCGTGTTCCATAAGGCCGTCTTCCTCTCCAATCGAATCTTGAGCTTAACCGCTTTTGCCCAAGCTGGCTGCTCGACCTGGGCAGGGTATTTCGAACCGAGAACTCGATTTATGTCGTCGAAGCGACGAATAGCATTCGGCTCACCACTGGGATATGCGAAGTAGCCCAGGACGTTTCATTGACCGAGTCGAGAAACGATGAGGCTCGGCGCGTATCGAGCCCCAAATCTGTCTGCAAGTACCGAAGCCATGCTATCGCTCTTTCCGTTTTCTCAACGCAAAGAGCGATAGGCATGGAAAAATCTCATCCAAAATAGATGCATAGGAGTATATGGCGAAAAACTTACAAACCTAATTAAAGTTTACCTCTGTCGGGTCGATGACTAGCACCGGCCCCAGCCTTCGCTGGGAGCGGAATCGTCAAGGAATCTCCGATGGGACAGGAAGCGTCCACCTGACATCGGCCAGGAACACAGTTCGACGCACTCTTCGCCTTTGCAGTTTGCGAAGTCTAAGACTTCTAGATTGCACACTGCACTTACAATTAGTTGCAAATTAAGAAGCGCCCGCGGAAGGGATTCTTTTAAGCCAATGTTTATACTATGAAAATAGAGTTGGCATGCTTTTTGATTGTAGGGAAGAGTAAATAATTTTCCCTTTATTTCAGCAAAAGTGAATGCCATGAATCTGCCTACCTTCTCCATCGTACTGCCCGTTTACAATGCCGAACGTTGTGTCGGTGACGCCATTCAGTCGGTTCTTGATCAGACGTTTCAGGATTTTGAATTGATCATCGTTGACGATGGATCTGTCGATCGCACCCTGGAGGTGTGTCGCGCGTTTCGTGATGAGCGCATTCGTATCGTGACTCAGCAAAATCGCGGGGCGGCCGATGCTCGCAACAGTGGTGTCGCGGTGGCGCGAGGTGAACATATTGCATTTATCGACTCCGATGACCGTTGGGGGCCGACTCAACTGGGCCTCCATTTGATCGACCTCCTCGTCGATGATGGCTTCGATGTGACTTATTCGGGATCGCCATGGGGTGATGCAGCCAATGCCGTCACGCCGCTTCGCGACCGGCACCAGAGCGACACCGACATGAAGCTTTCGAGCCTGAATCGTTCGAGCCTGAATCGCTCGAAACTGACTCGTTCGATAATGCTCATAGGAGCCGCGCTGGCAGCCGTCACGCTCACCGGCTGTGCCAACACGCGCCCCCCGGGCCTGGGTACTACGCTGGATGCCGCCACGACCGCTTACGCGCTGGACCACGGCTACAGCGAGGCCAATCCGCTCCTATCTTCTATCGGCGATCCGTACCTCACGGCGCTGGCGGCTGTGGGCGTGAAGCAAGGCATCAAGTACTCACTCCACGAGTACGGCGGATTGAGTGAAGACTGCGCCCACTACGGCGTGGAGACCGCCGGCATGGCCGCGGGCGGCTGGAATTTGGCCGTGCTGGCGGGCGCCGCGACAGGGCCGGGGCTGATCGTCGGCCTGCTGTTCGGCGCCGGCTACTGGATGTGGGCCGATGGCGAGGAAGCTTGCCGGTAACGTCAGTGTCTGGCGCCCGGCCCAGAACCCGAGCGCCAGCGCGATCAATCCGCGGTCACTGGGTGACGTCATCGTCACCGGCAGTGGTGTGGCCGCGGGCGATGTCCCGATGACTGATCACGACGACCTCCCTCGGCCACCATTCGGGATGCTCGTCGCGAATGAATGCCAACAGCTTTTCTCTGACACTCACCTCGGCGGCCCACCCCGATAATGGATCGATCGTCATCAGATAGCAGGTGACCGTCTGCGCCGGGCCATTCTGATCGGTGACACAGCAGAGCAGCTTGTGATGCTCGATGACGTTCTCCTCGGCCTTGGCGAATTCGAGGAACTTTTCCCTCACCAGCGAGATATCGGCGCTCAGGTGCAGCGTCAGCACCAGGCTCCGATACTCCTTCGTGCTCTTGGCGGAGAGATTCTCGAACGCCTTCGATGCAAAATAGGTGACCGGAACGATGAGGCGCCGTTCGTTCCAGAGTCGCAGCCGGATATAGGTATAGAAGATCCCCTCGACATAAGCCCACTGCCCCTCGAACGCCACCAGATCGCCGACCCGTATCGGCTTCGCCAGCGACAGCTGGAACGACGACAGGATGTTGCCGAGCACCGCCTGCCCCGCCACGCCCACCAGAACCGCCAATACGCTGGCCGAGGCCAGAATCGACAATCCTAGCGTCTCGAATAGCTGGATCTGGCCCAGCACGTAGATCGTGACCGCCGTCACCATGATCAGAATGATGATCCGACGCACCGCGTACAGCGTGGTCAGCAGCTTGCGCTCGTCCTTGGGTTTGGAGTCGTCGATCTGCCCGGCGAGGCGGCGAGTCATCTTCAGCATCATGGTATCGACCAGACGCAGTGCAACGGCGCCGGCGCCCCAGGCCAGAATGGCGATCAGCACGACTCGCAGCGTGATGGTTGCCGCCGCCGAAAAGGAAACGACGTAATCGAGTAGCGCCTGGGTCAACAGCGACATCACGATGAGTGCCACGGGGCCGCGAATCTGCTTGGCAAAAATGCTCGGCGAACCGGACGGCAGCCAGCGTGTCACCAACTCGACCAGTCGATAGACGCCCTTGCCAACGAGTGCGACGCCCAGCAGCACCAGCGGAATGGCGATCCATTCCCAGATCCTGAGCACCCCGAAGGAGCCCTTGAGGCTTTCCGGTATGTGTCGCTCGAATTCTGTTGGGCCGTACTCCCGATAGAGTGCCGGAATCGCGGCCACGCTCTCCGGCATGATCAGCCAGACCGGCTCCTCGTTCCCCAGCTGGTATCGCCCCAGCCGGATGTCATAGGCGTTACCGTCGGCCTCGAGGGAAGCCAGCTCGATATCCCGACGCGGCTTACCGGCCTGAGGACTCTCTCCCGTCGGATCTTCGATGGCAGCGTCCTGGCGCCCGGAAAGGCTGGAGATCCGTATCGATTTGCCCCGCTGGAATATCTCGGAGAGCTGCCGGGCCAGTTCGGCACCCCGTTCGCGCTGCGCCGCCGGTGTCAGGTCGGCGAGGTTGAGGATATGCGCCGCCGCCTCGAAATTCCCGCTATCGGTGAGATCCCGGAAGGTTCGCATCGATTCCCGAGGCGTTCTGAGCTTGACGGAGCCCGGCGCCTTCCCCAGTCCGGTGTTGAGCGAATCGAGGGCGTACCAGTCCTGCGCGGTCCCCTCGTCCTGCGACTGCGCCAGACACACGCTGGAGACCAGCAGTATCACGACAGCCAGCATCCATCGTTGCCACGAGCCGATTCTTTTCATCCGTGCGTCACCGCTCTAGTGAGTCATCCGTGTAGTCCATCCGGCGGATCATCCCGACTTCTCCGGAGCGCGTCCATCACGTGGATCAACCACCCAAGGCCCGTCCGTGCGGGTCAGTCTCGCCCCTGGCGCCGACATCGCTCCGAGCAGTAGACGACATTCTCCCACTCCCGCGCCCACTTCTTGCGCCAGGCGAACGGCCGCTGACAGACGGGACATATCTTGGTGGGGAGGTTGGATTTTCGCGGGGGCATGAATCGCTGCCGGTTCTCGACTGGATAAGGTCAGGCACTCACATCGTCCAAGGCGCGCCGGCCATCGGCGATGTCGTGGGTTCAACGTCTTTCAGCAGTGACTTCAACAGCGCTCGCCGTCGCTCGAGGTCTGCCATCTGGCTGTCGATCATTGCCAGGCGCTGGCGATGCGCAGCGACGGTTTCAGGGCATGGGACCGCGCCATCCAACATCAGCATGCACTCGGGGAAGGTTCGAATCTCCACTAGGCTGAAGCCTGCGGAAATAAAGCGCTGGATCTGAATCACGCGTGTCACGGCGGCTTCCGGAAACCACCGGTAGCCGTTGTCCGCTCGCCTGGACGCGAGAAGCCCCTCGTTCTCGTAGTGTCGTAGCGCCCGTCGACTGACGCCGGTTCGCTCGGAAAGCTCGCCGATGGAGATCGTCGCGGGAGGGCTTTTTTTGTGGCTCATAACGCTCATGGGGGGAGCCTATCTCTTTTTTCTTGACCTTGACGCTAGTGTAAGCCCGGAAGCTTCGCCTGGTAACCTCAATCAAGGAAAGACACATGCTTTCAATATCTCCGCCGCGAAGCTTCGCATCACTCGTGCTTGCAACGCTTTGGCTGGCCGTTTCAACGGCAGCCCTGGCCGAAACGCAGAATCATGCCGTCAATACCAATGTCGTCAATAACAATGTTGTTAATACTAATGTCGTCAAGGCACCGGACGGCGTGGATCTGGCAGTCCAGGAAACCGGCAATCCCGACGGCACGCCGATCATCTTTATCCATGGGCTATTGGGGAGCCACCTGAATTGGGAGAAGCAGCTGGAAGATCCCACCCTGCAGCAGCATCGCCTGATCACCTACGACCTCCGGGGTCACGGCCAGTCCGGCAAGCCAACCGAGGCTAGCGCTTACACCGAAGGACGCCGCTGGGCCGACGATCTCGCGGCCATCATTCAAGCTCGCGATATCCACAAGCCCGTGTTGGTCGGCTGGTCCCTGGGCGGCGCCGTGATGACCAACTACCTCGCGGCCTATGGCGATGGCGATATCACCGGCGCGGTCTATGTCGATGGGGTCGTCGAACTCAAGCCGGATCAAATCCAGTCGCATCCGGACGTCTATCGGGACATGGTTTCCACCGATCTGAAGGCCCATCTCGATGCCGAACGCACCTTCCTGGGTCTCTGCTTCCATCAACAGCCTGATCAGGTGACCTTCGAACGCCTGCTGGCCAACGCCGCGATGGCCTCCTGGGACATGCAGCGCTCGGTACAGTCGATGACGATCCCCGCCGCCGAAGGCCTGGGCAATGCCACGGTACCTCTGCTTTTCATCTCGGGCGCACAAGACGCGTTACTCAAACCAGAAGCGACGATCGCGAGAGCCAGAAGTTTCAATCCGAGTATCGACAGCAAGCTATATGCCGATTCCGGTCATGCGCCGTTTCTGGAAGAGTCCAAACGCTTCAATCGCGATCTATTGACGTTCGTGGAGCGCGTTACACCACCCTGAATTCGCCCCGAGCAGCTTCCAGAAGCCAGAGTCATCCATCAACAGGCGGGCCGTTCCAGACGGCCCGTTGCAGTGCTGCTGCGGAAGTTCTTATCGCCTACGGAGAGCAAGTGCGTCACTCACCCTCCCAAAGGCACCGACAAACTTACAACTGTCGTTCGATCTCAGCCTTATCGATGATCGACCAGACCTCCTGGATTCGACCTTCCGAGAATCGGTAGAAAACATTCTCGTGAAACACCACAAATCGCCCATTGATCGGCAGCCCCAAAAATTTGGCTTTCGGATGACAGTCGAAACGCAGCCTGCTGCCAACGGTCGAAGAATCGGATATCAGCCGTTCGACGGAGAAGCGCAGGTCGGGTATGTCGCGATAGTTGCCGGCCAGCATTGCGCGATACCCGCGGATGCCAATCATCGAACCGTTGTGAATGACGGTATCGCTGACGAACTCGTCGAGACCATCGAGATCACGGGCGTTCAGACACGCGATATAGGCTTCATAGCGCGGCTTTAGATCCATTCACGCCTCCTCGTCTGATCGACATGAAAAGGAGTTTCGCAACCCGCCCCGAATCAGCGATGCGAAAGTCTCTGCGGCTTCGGCCTCACCGCAATTGCCGCGCACCATCACGGCTGACAAGGCTTCACCGGCGCCGATCAGACCGATGCAGCGCCGCTCCAGCTCGGCCTGCTGGAGATCGACATGCGGTTTCAGCACGGCGGCGAACAGCCGAACGTAACCATCGAGCAGCTCCTGATAAACCGTCTCTTTCTCCTCGCTCCCCGCCAGCGCCGCGCCGATTGCGTGCCATTCGCCAGTGGTATCGGCGTAGCAGTGAATGTAGGCCGAGGCGAGAGCGGTGATGGTCTCCTCGATGCCGCGCTCGCCAGTGGTCAGTGCTTCCTTGAGCGCCGCTGCCTGTGCCTGGTCGAGCGACTTGTAGAGTTCGATGAGTAACGTCGAACGCGTACCGAAATGGTCGTAGGCGACCGGTTTGGAGATCCCGGCGCGCGCCGCCAGGCGCCCCAGCGTCAACCGATCGGCGCCCTCATCCCGAACGATCGTCAACGCCGTATCCAGCAATTGATGTCGCCGCTGAACTCGGGAAAGCCGGCGAGACAAAGGCTTTACCGTCTCCTCCAGGGGATTTCCCTTTTTTTCCTCGTTTACCAATCGATCACTCCTCATTGATAACCTACCAAAAGTAGATTATCGTTTTTAAAACCTACTATTGGTAGGTTTTATCACGCACTCAGGAGAATTCGCAATGACACTCGATCCCATTCTGCTCATTGGCGGGGCCGGCATCGTCGGTCGCCAGACGGCTGAATTCCTGCGTTCCACCCATCCAGACGCTCCCCTATTGATCGGCGGGCGTAACGTTGAAAAAGCGAGAGAGGCGGCAGCCAGTATCGGCAATGCCGAGGGCGTGAAGATCGACCTCGCCGCAGCCGATCTGGGCCTTGGTAAGCGGCCAGTCAGCGCGGTCGCGATCTATTTCACCGATACGACGACCGCCGCGCTCCGTTTCGCCCAACGCCAGCGTGTACCGTACATCAGTATTTCGCCAGCGCTCCACGAAGTCGGACCGGAAGTCGCAGCGTACATGCATCAACCAACGGCTGCGCCGGTCGTTCTTGGCACCGAATGGCTGGTCGGAGCGACAACGATTCCGACGCTCGAATTCGTCAGGTCGTTCAAGCGAGTCGATACCATTCGTTTGGGGGCGGTTCTCGGCGAGCAGGACGCCACCGGACCTGCCGGGTTCGACGATCTCGAGCGCCAGACGCAGACGCTCCCCGCCATTCAAGCACGTCGCGATGGCATCTGGATCTGGCGTCAAGGTGACGATCTCAAAGCCGAGCTGCAAACCCTAGACGGGACGATGCTGCCCGCCATGGCGCTCTCGCCCCACGATGTCGTCGCGCTCGCAACGGAGACCAGCGCATCCAACGTCGAGTTCAATTTGGCAGTCAGGCAGGACGCGGATCACTCCCATGGCGAGCCGATGTCGGCCGAGATTTTGATCGAGCTCCACGGCATCGATATCGCTGGCCAGCCGCTGCGCACGCGTCACGCGGTCGTTCATCCCGACGGGCAGATGCCACTGACTGGGTTGGGTGTCGCGCTGTTGATCGAACGGCTACTCGGTTTCGATGGAAAGCCGGCAACGCCCCCTGGACTCTACTTTCCTTATCAATTGCTCGAACCTGAGGGATATCTCGCTCGCTTCAAGCAGGCAGGAGGAAAGATCATGGCGCTCGAGCCGTCGTGACGAGGTCAAAAACAGAGGATGACACGCGCCAAGCTATTGTCTGGGTGAAGACTCCCCGCGTCGACTAGACTCCAGCCACACGAACGAAATATCAGCATCAGGATGAATGTTTCGCATCGGGGTCTATTCTGATCGGGAAATATCGTGATGTGAGAGACGTTCTGGCTTACCCGCAAAAGGAGCTTGCCATGATTGCCACTGCAGAACGCCCGGTTCAGACCGGGCCAAATCCACTTCATGGAATGTTGCTTGCCGGCGCCTTCCCCCTCTTCCTGGGTGCCGCGCTAAGCGACTACATGTATTCAACGAGCTTTGAAATACTGTGGAGCACTTTTTCCTCCTGGCTGATTGCCGGCGGCCTGGTGTTCTGCGGCTTTGCGATGATCTGCGCTCTCATCGGGATCTTTCGCCCTGCCGGTAGTCGTGGTCTGTCCATCCTCTACTTCGTGCTGTTGCTGGTGACCTGGGTTCTCGGCTTCATCAATGCGTTGGTCCATGCCAGAGATGCCTGGGCGATGATGCCGACGGGCCTGACTCTGTCGATCGTCGTCGCGGTGCTCTCGTTGGTCGCGATCTGGATCGGATTCACCAGCCGCAAGACCGGAGGTCTTTCATGAAATACGCACGCCCTTTCGCCCGCCTGCGTTACGCCGCTCCACTTTCGATCCTGCTGCTGGCCGGTGGCGCCAATGCCGCCGATGTCGATCCACAGTATGGCGCCAATCCAGAGCTGCCCGATCCTCAACGCGGCCTGCTACCCAACATGGGCGTACCGGAACAGGCACCTTGGAATGACGAGCTTCCCACGGTCCCGGATGGCTATAGCATCAAGGCCATTGCCACCGACCTCAAGATCCCGCGTCAGACGCTGGTGCTGCCGAATGGCGATATTCTGGTTGCCGAAGGCAGCGGCGGCCATGCCCCGAAACTCAAGCCGAAGGATTTCATCGCCGGCGTGATCAAGGCGAAGGGCAAGACCTCGGTCAAGGGCGGCAACCGCCTGACGCTGCTGCGCGACAGCGACGGTGACGGCACCTACGAAGAGCAGACGGTTTTCGCCGAAAACCTCGACGCGCCTTATGGCCTCGCGCTGGTCGGCAACGATCTCTACGTCGCCAACCAGGATGCCCTGGTGCGGTTCGACTACCAGCAAGGCCAGACTGAAGCCAGCGGTGACCCCGAGGTGGTGACGCCGCTTCCCGCCAGGATCAATCATCACTGGACCAAGTCGCTGGCGGCGAGCCCGGACGGCCAGCACTTGTATGTCGGTATCGGCTCCAACAGCAACATCACCGAGCGCGGCATGGAAGCGGAAGTCGACCGCGCCGAAATCTGGGAGATCGATCCGGAGACCGGCGCGCACCGCGCCTACGCCACCGGCGTGCGCAACCCCACCGCACTGACCTTCCAGCCGGATACGGACGAGCTGTGGGCGGTCGCCAACGAGCGAGACGAACTCGGCCCGCATCTGGTGCCGGACTATCTGACCTCGATTCAGGAAGGCGGCTTCTACGGCTGGCCGTACAGCTATTGGGGTCAGAACGTCGACCCTAGGGTGAAGCCGGAGAACCCGGAGCTGGTGAAATCGGCAATCGCGCCGGATTACAGCCTGAGCTCCCACCGCGCACCGCTCGGTGTCGACTTCTCCAACCCGGCCGTAGGGGGACAGTTCGCGGATGGCGCCTTTGTCGGCGAGCACGGCAGTTGGAACCGCGCCGATCCCGTCGGTTACAAGGTCGTGTTCGTACCGTTCCAGAACGGCGAACCTGCCGGAGACCCCATCGACTTCGTTTCCGGCTTTCTCACCGATGATGGCCGGACGCGTGGCCGCCCGGTCGGCGTGACCGTCGCCCCGGATGGCTCGGTGATCATTGCCGACGATCTGACCAACGCGGTGTGGCGCGTGACGCGGGACGGCGCCAGCGCGGAGCAGGATAGCGGCACTAGCCAATCCGCCGCCGCCGGGGATGGCGCGGCCGTGCCCGCGAATGAATCCACGATGGCTGAAGAGGGTTCTGCCGCAGCCGCGGATGACGCCACCATGTCCGGAGACGAGTCTGGTACGGCGATGGAATCCGACACGAGCGGTGAACAAGCCACCGCGCCGGACGACGGATCGGCCACGTCCGAAGGCGAGGCCAGCAACTCTCCCTGAATGTCATCGTCTCACGATCGCCTGACGCAGTGATGCTGTCGCGCAATACCCCAAGGGCGTTTCCCCCTTGGGGTATTTTTTGATCCCTACGATCCGTTTCACCCCGCCGGGCCGAACGTTTCGAATCCGATCCGCTCCGCATCGACACCACGATCTTCCAGCCCGGCGCTGAGCTCGGCGAGAAACCGGGCCGGACCGCAGAGCAGATAGCTCGCCTCCCGCCCGGCGCCGAGCCCGAGAAGGTCATCGGCCGTGATCCGTCCCTTGACGTCGTAGTCGATACCCGGCCTGTCGCTCGAACGCGGGGCACTGTAGAAAATGCGTTGCGCCACGCTGCCGGACTGGGCTAGCAGCGCCTCGACCTCGGCCCGGAAAGCGTGTGTCCCGCCGTGGCGCGTGGCGTGGACGAACCAGACCGGACGTTGATCGTTGTCCGCTTCCGCCACGACCGCGTGCAGCATCGCGAGCATCGGCGTGATACCCACGCCGGCGCTGACCAGCACCAGTGGCCCGTGCCGAGGAGGCACGACGAATTCGCCCGCGGGCGAGCGCGCCGCGATCCTGTCGCCGATACCGATCCGGTCATGCAGAAAGCGCGACACGACGCCCCGATCTTCCCGCTTGACGCTAAGCCGATATGTCCCCGCGAATGGCGATCCCGAGAGCGAGTAGCTGCGACCGACCCGCGCCGGGCGGTTCGCAATGGACTGATGCGGTATTTCCAGCTCGACCGCCAGATGCTGACCGGCCTCGAAGGGCGGAAGCGCGCGACCTCCGGCATCGGCCAGATAGAAGGAGGTGATCTGGTCGCTTTCGATCACCTTGTCGACGACTTCCAGTCGCAATGGTGCCTCGTCTTCGCGATGCCATCTCAGGGCCAGTGCCGCCGGGCGGTCCACGACCTGCTCGACGGTCACCTCGATCCATCGCTTCGCGTTCGGGTCGAGGATCTCAACTCGACGCTCCTGCGGCGCCCAGTCGATGCGGGCCCGGCCGGTGATCTGCAGCATGCCGCCGCTCTCGAAGTCGACGAACAGCAGCCCCACGCGCGGGTCCTGGATCAGATTGCCGATCGTGTTGAAGAAGTTGTTGCCGGCGTAGTCCGGGATCTGCAGCGTTCCGTTCTCGGTCACCCGCACGAAGCCGGGATCGCCGCCCCGGTGAGAGGCGTCGTAACCTCGGCTCATGCTTGTCTCGCTGCCCGGTTCTCCGCCCGATTCGCCGCCGGGGGCAGAACTGAAGCCGGAGCCGATAAAGAAGGTATCGGCCGCGACGATCCGAGCCCGCTGCTCAGCCGCCAGTCGATCCGATACGGTCGCACGGGTGTCGATCGCCGGACCGACCCACCGCCATTCGCGCTCGCGAATGTACTGCGGGCAATTGCCGAAACTCTGTCGCACCTCGATGACGAAGGCATCGCCAGCGGGTCTGATCACCCCATTGACACGGTTTCGCCGCCGCGTCGCCAGTTCGATGCCGAGCAGACCCACATCGGTTCCGGCGCCGAACGTCGACGCCAGCGGATCTTGAGCACCGAGTTTCGCCGCGACCGTCAGCTGGCGCGGATCGGGTGCGGCGATGAATCCCTGTTTCCCTTCCAGCAACGTGACCCAGGGACGCCCGGTTTCGTCGCCGGCTGCGAGGACCACGAAAGGCAGGCTGCTGAAAAACTCACGATGCTGCGCGGGCATGTGATCGCGGATGAAACGACCTGCCGAGCTGGCGATACTGGCCACCCCGGCGCGCCGCTGCGCCTCGAGTTCGCCTTCGTGGAACGGCGGATTTTGGACAGTCGTCTCTTGGGAAGGCATCGTTTCGTGTGTCATGACCGACCTCCGTTCGAACCTTTTCGACTCAGGCGAGTGCCGGCGAGCGGGCCATGCCGATGAAGCGTGGCAGTGACTCGAGACGCGCGAGCCAGGCCCGGACGTGCGGATAGTCGGCGAGACCGACGCCACCTTCCGGCGCATGGGCGATATAGCTGTAGCCCGCGATGTCGGCCAGCGTCGGCCTGTCGGCTGCCAGCCAGTCGCGACCGTCGAGATGGGCGTCCATCATCACGAAAAGCTTATGCGCCTTCGCCTTGGCGCCCTCGTGATCGAGCGGGGCGTCGAATACGGTGACGAGACGCGCGGCACAGGGGCCAGCGGCGATCTCGCCCGCCGCGATGGAAAGCCAGCGCTGAACTCGAGCCTTCTCGATCGGATCGGTGCCGATCCAGAGAGCAGGATCGCCGTAGCGCTCGACCAGATAGACGAGGATGGCGTTCGAATCCGAAAGCGCAATGCCATTGTCATCGATCGCCGGCACCTGCCCCAGCGGGCTGATCTTCAAGTAGTCAGGCTCGTGATGGGCGCCGTTGGCCATGTCGAGATCGACGTTTTCGTAGGGGATCTTCAACAGCGCGAGCATGAGCTCGACGCGGTGGCAGTGGCCGGACTTGGGGTTGCGATAGAGTTTTACGGGCTGATCGGTGAGGGCGTTGGTTTCAAGGTCGGCGCTCGACATGACAGGCTCCTTCATCCCATGGATGGGTGGGGTTATCGAAGAAGCCACTGTAGATCCTTACGAGTCGCAGAAGAATCGGTCTATTCTGAAAGGCACCACTTTGAATTCTGAAACTATCATTGACCCCGAACTGAGCAAGACGTCATGGATCGCCTTCAGGCCCTGAAAGTTTTCGTCGCCGTCGCCGAAGCGGAAAGCTTCGCCAAGGGTGCCCGCGCCACCGGGCTCAGTGCGCCTTCCGCCACACGAGCCATCAACATGCTCGAGACCGCCCTCGGTGCCCGGCTTTTCACCCGCTCGACGCGGCGAGTCAGGCTGACCGAGGTCGGCCAGACGTATCTCGGGGAGGTGCGAGAGATCCTCGCTCATCTGCAAGCCGCCGACGACACGGCCTCGGGCGCAGCCAACACGCCCGTCGGGCAACTGCGAATCACCTGTCCGCAGGAGTTCGGGCGAATCTACGTCGCGCCGCTGCTCACCGAATTTCTCGATGACCATCCCCAGGTCCGCGCCGACGTGCTGATGGTGGACCGCATCGTCAACCTGGTCGAGGAAGGCTTCGACATCGCCGTACGCATCGGCCACCTGCCCGCATCCGAGCTAGCCGCCGTCCGCATCGGCCAGGTCCGCCGCGTCATCTGCGGGTCGCCCGACTATTTCGCCACGCGCGGCCGGCCCGAACACCCGAGCGAGCTCGTCTCTCATCGCGTCGTTTCGAGCGGATCCACCCCGCCGCTGAACGAGTGGCGCCTCGGGAGGGATGGGACGCATGTCGTCCGGGTCAATCCTCAGCTCACGGTCAGCAGCCTGGCTGCGGCCATCGATATCGCCAGACGAGGCTGGGGCCTGTGCCGTGTGCTGTCGTATCAGGTCGGGCCCGATCTCGGGTCGGGCCGTCTCCAGACCGTTCTGGAGAAGCACGAACCCGCCCCGCTACCGATTCATCTCGTCCATGTCGAAGGACGCCGAGCGGCGGCGAAGGTCCGAGCCTTCATCGACTTCGCCGCCTCGCGACTGCGCCAGATCGATGGTCTGCGCCAGATCGATGGTCTGCGCCAGATCGAGGGTCTGCGCTGAGGTTGCCTGCCGATCGACGGCATAGACGACGATCAATCATCGATCGAATCGTCAGTGACGATCACCGATCAGAACGCCGCTTTATCGGGCTCCGCGACCGCCGGACGCTGCTCGCCCTTCAGCTCCCTCGCGACGGAATCCAGATGATCGGCGCTGATATCGGCCGGCGAGTTGGCACCGATCAGCGTCATGGTCACGCGCATGTCGGCGGCGATCAGGTCGAGCAGATGCGAGACGCCACGCTCCCCTTCGGCCGCCAGTGCATAGGCGTAAGCGCGGCCGAGCAGGACACCCTTGGCACCCAGCGCCAACATTCTGATCACATCCATCCCGGAGCGAACGCCGGAATCCGCCAGCACCGTCAGTTCGTCCCCGACCGCCTCGACGATACGCGGCAGCGCCTGGGCGGTGGGAATCGCACCATCGAGCTGGCGCCCGCCGTGGTTGGAGACAATGATGCCATCGGCGCCCATTCTTACCGCATCTCGCGCATCTTGCTTGTCCAGCAGCCCTTTGATGATCAAATTGCCCTTCCAGCTGTCCCGAATCCACTCCAGTTCGCTCCAACTGATGGAAGGGTCGAAGTTCTTGGCCAGAAAGCCCATGTAGTCGTCCATGTTCATCTGGCGGCCGGTGTAGGCTTCGATATTGCCGAACGACAGCGGCTTGCCCTGGAGGGCGACATCGAACGCCCAGCGGGGATGTGTCAGCGCTTGAGCGTACTGGCGCAGCTTGGCGTGAGGGCCGGACATGCCAGAGTGGCGATCGCGGTAGCGCGACCCCGGTAGCGGCATGTCGACCGTGAACACCAGCGTTTTCATGCCAGCAGCCCAGGCTCGCTCCAGCGCGTTCCGCATGAAACCGCGATCCTTCAGCACGTAGAGCTGGGACCACAACTCCCCCGCCGCAGCCTTTGCCACCTCCTCGATCGAACAGACGGAAACCGTGGAGAGCGTGTAGGGAATGCCCGCCTTCTGCGCGGCTCGCGCCGCCTGCACTTCACCGCGACGGGCGTACATGCCGGTGGCCCCGATCGGTGCCAGCGCCACGGGCATCTGCCAACGGCTACCGAGCACGTCGGTTTCGAGCGTCGGCGTGCCGCCGCCCTGCAACACCCGCTGGCGCAACGGAATCGCCTGCAGCGCCTCGACGTTGCCGCGCATGGTGCTCTCGGTCACCGCACCGCCATCGAGGTAGTCGAACAGAAAACGAGGAATACGACGTTGGGCGGCGCGCCGGTAATCGGAAGGACCTGAAATGATCATGGATTCGCCTTAACGCTCGGTTCGGGAGCGATGGAAGTGACGCTCGGTACGAGAGCGATGAAAGAGACGCTCGGTTCGGGAGCGATGAAACGGGCGCTCGTCGTAGGCGGCGATGAAAGAGAGACGCCGTTTGACCGTAGCGTATCAATTCCCCCTCGAGAAAAGCGGATCGGGAGAGCGTGACTTTAGTCGGAGGCCGTATCGCCTGCCCACAGGCGTTCGAACGCATCCACGTCGCGCCGCTGTTGATGGAATTCCTCGATGGTCATCCCCGAGTGCGCGCAGACGCGCTGATGGTCGACTCTCAGCGCCATCGGTATCACCTAACGATTGCCAAAGCCCCAGCGAATCGCCTCCGACAGCTTGGTTACCGCGTCCGTGGCGATTCCCTTGTGTTGATAAAGGCTGATCGCGAATGGGGGCAATTCTGGCAGTGCCGCATCGGGCCCCAGAATGCTGAGATCGGCTGGGACAGTAGAAGCCAACCACGCGGTAACCGCCAGATCCGAGCGTACGGTCTCGGTCGTAGCGTCGATGCTGCCGCTTTCGAACAAGGTTCGCCACTGCCGGCGGTGGTCGTCCAGTGCCCCCAGCACGACCGGTCGAAAAGCACATGTTTCTGCCACCAGAGATAACGGGAGGGGCGTTCGCCAATGCGCCCCTCCGCCTTTCGCTCCGACCCACACTAGCCGATCAACGGCAAGACATTCACCCTCATGCATACCCGTGGGCTCTTCGACCAAGGCGATATCTATTTTTCCGTCAGCGACAGCTGAGCGTAGATCCGGCGACGAAGCACAGGAAAGCGAGAGCTCCACTGAAGGATGGCTTTGCGCATAAGCCTTTAAAATAGGCCCAAGCCATGGGCCTATCAGATCGTAAGGCGCCCCCAGCCGTACGCGGCCGGATATCGTCGACTCCTGGACATCGGACCATAGCTCATCATTCAGCAAGATCAGTCGCCGCGCTTTACCCAGCAACTGCTCACCCTTTGACGTCAGGCGCATGCCTCGCCTTTCACGTTTGAAAAGCGGCCCGCAGAGGTCTTCAAGGCGGGCGATCTGCTGGCTGACCGCGCTCTGGGTCAAATGCAGGGCCCGTCCTGCTGCCGTCATGCTGGCATGATCCGCGACTGCGACGAATGAACGAAGTAATGAGATTTCAAGATTGCGAGACATGTGCAGCATTATGAATGCTAATACCAACCATGCTCAATATGCGATTCTGTAATTCGACTTCACACGATAACCTGCTCCGATATTCCACTCTGACGACGAGGATATCAGTGACTGAAATCTTGCCGCTTTTACTGTTTGTCGTGACTTCGACGATGACACCCGGCGGCGCCACGACGCTCGCGACAGCCTCCGGCGCCCACTTCGGTTACCGTCGGTCCTTACCGCTGATGGGAGGCATCGCTGTCGGCCTGGGTTCCATGGGAGCATCTACCGCCGCGGGCCTAGGCGCCATTCTATTGGCGCTACCTTCGATTCAGGTCGCCATGAAGGCCTTGGGATCGCTCTATCTGCTGTGGCTAGCCTGGAAAATCGCTCAGAGCCCGCCACCACATGCACAGACAACGCTAGCCAAACCGACTCGTTTTCTCGGGGGGATCTGGCTACTTTGGCATAACCCCAAAGGCTGGGCGATGACGTTGAGTGCGGCAGCTTCGTTTGCCACTCTCGCGAGCGGCCCAATCCAGCTCGGAGCACTTCTGGGTCTATCCTTTGGCCTAGCAGCGTTTGGCTCTCTAACGCTATGGTGCGCCGTCGGCCTCTTACTGGCCCGTCTCATCAGAACTGACCAGCAATGGCGGTTGGTCAATATGACGCTGGGGGCACTCCTTGGCGCGTCCATCATCCCGATGTGGTTCGAGTAAGCTACCTTGGGAATATCCGATGGAGGCATGCGACGCCCACGCAAGTCGTGCATGCTGAAGACACCGACACCCATTCGGCTTGAGCTCGTTTGACTCACACCCAGACCAAGCGAGTACGGCCCATAAGAACCGGAGTGTTCATGTCCACGAATTCGGAAGCCACGCGCCAGGCGCTATACGAACGCGCTCAGTAGCGTGATGTCCCGGGACGCTCTTCCATGAGCAAGGAAGAACTGGCGGCGGCGCTGGAGCAGGAATCGCCCAAGGAACCGGCCCCCGAAGTCGCGACGCGTTTCGAGACGTTCAAACGTCTGGCAGAAGCGGTGGCCGACGGCGAATTCGTGCTGCGCCCGAGCGTACTGACCGGCTTCGAGCGTCGTCGGCACGTGCGCCAGACGCTGCGCGAGGATCACCAGACCCGCATCGCCAACGGCTCCGAAGAAGCCGGCGTCAAGTTCGCCAAGCTGTCGGATTCGCTGTTCTCGTTCTTTCGCGGCACGGCGCTGCTTTTCTATCGCGACATGGCCGGCGAAGATGCCTGGATGCCGACTGTGCTGGCGCTGGGTGACGTCCACCCCGGCAATTTCGGCGTCATGCCCAACGTGAACAACGTGCCGATCTTCTCGGTCAACGATTTCGACGAGGCCTATTACGCCCCGTTTACCTGGGATATCAAGCGTGGCGCGGTCGGTTTCATGATCGCCGCGGAGGCCGAGGGAGAGCTCAAGCGCAAGCATCAGATCAAGATCGTGCGCCATTTCGTGCGGGGCTATATCGAAGAAATGGAGCGATTGGCTCGCGAAGGCACCGAGCAGGATGAAGAGATGCGCTACGACAACGCGCCCAAGCTCATTCGCAAGTTGTTCAAGGACGCCGACGAGGACCGCGCGGGGTGGCTGATCGACGACTATCTCGACGAGAGCCGCTGCGGCTTTCGCCCCACCCAGAAACTGGTGCCGATCTCGTCCCGTCGCGACGAATTCCAGACGATCACCGACCGGCTGATCGAGGAGAACGAGATCGAGGTCCCGGAACGCGCCAGGCGCATGGATAAGGAAGGGCTTGACGAGAAAGGGTTGAACGAGGAAGGGCTGAACGAGAAAGCCATGCGCGTGAAGGATGTCGCGATACGTCGCGGCCAGGGCACTGCCTCGCTGGGTCTCAACCGCTACTACGTGCTGATCGAAGGCCCCGAGCGCGACGGTACGGACGATCTGATCATCGAGTTCAAGCAGGCCCGGCGCTCTGCCCTATCCGGTCTGGTGCCGCCTTCGGCCTACGAGCTCGACACCCTCGCCGAGCGCGTCAGCCACGCCCAGGCCGTGCATCTGGTACGCGGCGACGTATTCTACGGCCACGTCGAGTTCGACGGTCTGAGCTATCTATCGCGCGAGCGCGCCCCGTTTCGCGACGATATCGACCTGGACGATCTCTCCAAAAGCGAGTGGAAGGAGTACGCCCGCATCTGCGGCGGCGTACTGGCCACCGTGCACGCCCGCTCCGACGAATCCGGCAGGGTCGACTACGACATCGAACCGGCGATCGTGAAAGCCATCGGCCCGCCGGCGCTGTTTACCGAAGACATGGTCGAGTTCGCTGTTGAGGCCGCCGACCGCGTGCGCCGCGACCACGAAATGTTCCGTGAGGATCACGCCCGGGGGGCGTTCGAGCATCTTGATTGCGTGCATCGGTGAGACCTGTTTACGGCAAGGCACTCGGTAACGCCGCAACCTGGAGGTTATCGGTGGTAATGTAAGTACGGTGTCGCTGAGGTATTCCAACAAGGCCTGCGCGCCCTATTCAGTTGCGACCCACAAAGCAATTCGCGGCGTGGTATAGAAAACACATCTCGCGCCCTCGGGGTCGGTTCGGTGGGCGCAAGCTGCTACCCTCGTTACGCCACGACTCACCATGCACTGCGCAAGCACGCAAAAGCACCTGCAGAGACTCGAGAGAAAGCGATAAACGCAAAAAGAGAGCCCTTTGAGTAACGACACCCGCCCATTATCGTCCATGGAAAAGAGCCACGTCCGCACTTTCTACCTACGCTTGATCGTACTCAAATGGATCGTGCTACTGTTTGGTGGAGCCTTATTGTTGACGGGCCTGACGCTACCCACGGCGCTGTTTTTCGATAGGCAGGGGGTACCGGAGCTGCTGGGTCTGTTCATGATAGTGCTGGGTATCCTGTTCTTGGGGGTGGGCGTGCTTTGCATTGCGCTGGGTCTTCGCTTGGCGTTCATGCCCATGAGCAAGACTGCCCAGTTACGCGGCCACCTGATCGAAAGGCGCGTTTACTATAAAGGCTCTGTCTACCGACGTTATTTCATCGAGGACACCCAGATCTATTGGCCACCAGGTTCCAGCGACATCCTTCGTCCGATGATCGGCCGCTACATATCGCTGACGGTCGCCATGATTGCGCTCAAACCTCACGCAAGGCTGCAAGAGCTGCTGGCAAGATTTGCCTCGGCGACGCTTAAAAAGCAGCCCTCCGCCTATGCGGTGGTACTTCGCTATCAGCCCGCGATCAATATTCACCAGTCACTGAAAAAATATGGGCGTTACTATCTCGTGATCTATCAGATGACGTATATCATCGGCGCCGTATGCTGGGCAGCGCTAACGCTCTACATTGCCATGCAACCTTTTACATTAGCACTGGTTTCTCAGGGAAACGTACTCATTTTCCTACTGGCCATGATCGGCTACTTTATCGCCAGTGGTCTAGCGTTGTATGGCCTGCTAAAAATCTACATACTGCTACGAAAGTGGCTGAACCCCCATTATGACGATACACCACTTGAGCAAAAATTGCGGGGGTAGTCTTTTCGCCACCAGATCACGGGTTACCAAAAGCCCCCAAACCTCACCATATTATTGATGAGAATCAAACACTGAATCACCGGTGTATCACTGACCACAACAGGTGTCCGCTTGAACCATTCACATCGACCACTGACGGACTTGGAAAGATTTCACGCCTATTCAGTCTATCTACGGATCACTTTTTTTAAATATCTAATCGTACTACTAGGGTTCCTATTCGTCCTCTCGAGCTTAGCCTTGGCGGTCGCCTTCGTATACGACAATATCCGTGAGCCTATACTGCTCGTCGGTGTCATGATCCTGGTGGATTTGGCCGTCATGGCGATAGGAATACTGTTTATCGCCCATGGATTAGGCCGAGCAGCAACCCTCGAGCCAATTACCACCCAGCTGCACGGCCGGCTGATCGAGAAAAAAGTAACGGGGAGTACAGGGAACGGCGGGCGTTTTACCACCTACACTTACTTCATCAATGATATTCAGCTCTATTGGCCGCCCGGTGCCGAAATTATCTATGCGCCTCTGGTGGACAACACCATCACGCTTACCGTTGCCATGATTAACGTTCGAAGCCGGCCTGCGTTACAAGCACTGTTGAATTTCAGCCGCCTCAAGACGCTTAAAGAAAAACCGTCAGGCATGGGAGTGGTTCTCGAATATCATAATGCCATCAACATCCATGGTGTACTTGAGAAATACGGCAGCTTTTACCTTCTACGCTACCGACTCAAAGTTGCGACAGCTTTCTGCTCTTTTGCATTGCTCGCCGCTTTTCTTTTGACGCGGACATCCATCGGTGATTGGCTAATTCAGAAGAGCCTTCCTGTGCAGGTAACGCTTGGGTTTGGCTACGTCGTGGCGAGTATACTAGCGACCGCTCTGACCATGAATCGGTATCGGGCTTTTCGAAAATGGCTAGATTTTGACTACGACGATACGTCGCATGAAGAGCGATTGAAGGGAAATTGAGCCAGCCCAAGATGAGAGAGGATTGATAATCCTTCACCACCAGAAAATTTCCCTCTGGATGTCAACGTATCGATCGTTGAAGGCGTCGTCTAACGGACTGTTGGCCTAAGAGACATCGCTGGCACTTCACCCCAGCAGCAGGTCGCCTTCGATGGGTATGAACTGGCTCGCCGCGTTGATGAGCGAGTGCGCGGTGAGCCGGGGCACGCCGTAGACCTCGACGCGCTTGCCGTGCACCTCGCGAATCTTCCTCGCCAGCAGGTCGAAGTCGCCGTCGCCGGAGACAAGCAC
This sequence comes from Salinicola sp. CPA57, assembly GCF_003206035.1. NCBI lineage: Bacteria > Pseudomonadati > Pseudomonadota > Gammaproteobacteria > Oceanospirillales > Halomonadaceae > Salinicola > Salinicola sp. CPA57. The sequence goes on along the minus strand of NZ_PZJR01000011.1, from coordinate 237,875 downwards.
GATCACATCCGCCTGGACCGCGTAATCGATGGCATCGAGCGTGATGCCCACGTCCCAGTCGCCCTTGGCGGAGCCATCCGCACGCTGGATGAATGGCTTCAGCTTCACTTCGAAACCGATCGTTCGCAGCGTGTTCTGAAAGCCGCGCTGTTTGGCGTCGCCCTTGTCGGTGGCATAACAGCGCGCGGTCAGCACCTCGCGGTTCGCGGTCACCTTCGCCCAGAACCGGCGATAGTCGAACTGTTTGGCGTAAACATCGCGCACGGTGTAGTAGACGTTCTGGGTGTCGACGAAGATGGCAACGGTGGTCATGGTAAAAGGGATTCCCGGAAACGCTTGAAGGCCGGTGCCGGCAACGTGTTGCCAACCACCGGCCAGAGTCTTGATGACCACCGCCGCGTCTTTCGCCGTTTGGAACCCTGCTATCGAGCCGCGAGCTCCTTCCGAACGATCTCCGCGCCAGCACTCAGAGCGCTGAGCTTGCCTTGGGCCACCCGGCGAGACAAGGGCGTCATGCCGCAGTTGGTGCAGGGGTAGAGCTTGTCGGCATCGACGAACTTGAGCGCCTTGCGCAGGGTCTCGGCGACCTCTTCCGGGGTTTCGATGGTGTTGGTGGCCACGTCGATCGCCCCGACCATCACTTTCTTGCCTCGAATGAGTTCGATCAGCTCCATCGGCACGTAGGAGTTCTGGCACTCCAGCGAGACGATATCGATGTTCGACGCCTGCAGCTTGGGGAAGATCTCTTCGTACTGGCGCCACTCCGAGCCCAGAGTCTTCTTCCAGTCGGTATTGGCCTTGATGCCGTAGCCATAGCAGATATGCACGGCGGTCTCGCACTCGACGCCTTCGATGGCTTTTTCCAGCGCGGCGATGCCCCAGTCGTTCACCTCGTCGAAGAAGACGTTGAAGGCGGGCTCATCGAACTGAATGATGTCCACGCCGGCGGCGGCGAGATCGCGGGCTTCCTGGTTGAGAATCCTGGCGAACTCCCAGGCCAGTTTTTCGCGGCTTTTATAGTGACCATCATAGAGCGTATCTACCATGGTCATCGGGCCCGGCAGCGCCCACTTGATCGGTTGGTCGGTCTGCTGGCGCAGGAATTTGGCATCTTCGACAAAAACCGGCTTGACGCGAGAGACCGCACCGACGACTGACGGCACACTCGCATCGTAGCGATCACGGATCTTGACGGTTTCACGTTTTTCGAAATCGACGCCGCTCAAGTGCTCGATGAAGGTGGTGACAAAGTGCTGACGGGTCTGTTCGCCGTCACTGACGATATCGATACCGGCCCGCTGCTGGTCGTGCAGGGAGACCCGCAGCGCATCCTGCTTGCCCTCGGCCAGCTCCTCGTCCTGCAGTTTCCACGGCGACCAGAGCGTCTCGGGCTGGGCCAGCCAGGCGGGCTTGGGCAGGCTACCGGCCGTCGACGTGGGCAACAAAGTCTTCATGCAAAAATGACCTTAATAACGGGTTGATCAAAGGATGTCGTTGGAACGGGTTAATCAAAGGGAATAATCGGCCGACCACTGCTCGAGCACATGGCGGTAGGGCTTGATGAGGTGCCGCTCGGTGAACTTGCCCTGCTCGACGGCGAGCTGGCTGCGCTCTTCGCGATCGTAGACGATGCGCGTCAGCGAGTAGTCCTGATGCTCGAGGCTCGGCTGGTAGATCTTGCCGGCCACCGAATTGGCGTTGTAGATCTCGGGACGATAGATCTTCTGGAACGTCTCCATGGTGCTGATGGCGCTGATCAGTTCGAGATCGCTGTAATCGGCCAGCAGATCGCCGGAGAAGTAGAACGCCAGCGGCGCGACGGCATGCGGCGGCATGAAGTAGCGCACCTGCAGGCCCATCTTGCCGAAGTAGAAGTCCGTCAGCGAGGACTCGTCGTTTTCGTACTCCACGCCCAGCACCGGGTGGCGATTGTCGGTCTGGCGATAGACCTTGCTGCTGGAGACGCTGAGACAGATGACCGGCGCCTTGCTGAAGGAAGCCCGGTACGCATCGGAGTCGACGAAGCGCTTGAACAGCTTGCCGTGCAGGTCGCCGAACCCTTCGGGGATACCGAATTCGGAACGATCCCGGTTGTGCTCCGACAGCCAGACGCTGAAGTCGTAGTCGCGCACGTAGGAGGAGAAGTTGTTCCCTACCATGCCCGGAATACGCTTGCGGGTCTGCTTGTCGATGATCGTCGTTTTCAGCATCTCGATCGCCGGGAAAGTGTCGTCCTCATCCTCGGCCCCCACGCTCAGCTCGCCGGTGATGATGTCGAGCTCGACGGCGTAGCGATCCGCCTTGGAGTTGTCCCAATGCGCCAGCGCGTTGAAACGGTTGTCGATCATGGTCAGGGTATTGCGCAGATTCTCCTCTCGACGCTCCCCTCTTGCCAGGTTGGCGAAGTTGGTGGTCGTGCGCGTGTTCTCGGCCGGACGGTAATGCTCGTCGAACCGGATGCTCTTGATGTCGAAACTGAACTGGCTGTTCATCGCTAACCTGTACCCTGGTCAAGCAGACAATCGATTCATTTACCGGCATTCACGTAAGCGCGAGTTCGCGCGATTCCTACGTGCCCAGGGATAAACGTCATCGTGTCTGAGTATCGAAAAATGATGGGTACTTTATGCCAGAGTGAGAAGATGAGGAAAAGTGATTTAGCCTCACCAGAACATGAGGCAGACTCATGATGTGATTGGAAGCCAGGGTCGTCGTGCCGTCTATCGATACTCGCGAACGTGATCGATCAGGGCGCGAAGCCTAGACGTGACGGTGCGGCGGCTCGGATAGTAGAGATAGAAGCCGGCGAAAGGCGGCAGCCACTCATCCAGGATCGTGATCAGTTCGCCGCGCTCGATATAGGGTCGAAACGTCTCTTCCATCCCGAATGTGATGCCGCCGCCAGCAAGCGATGTCCGGATCATCAACAGCATGTCGTTGGTGGTCACCTGCGGCTCGACCGCCACGTCGAACGCCCTGCCGTCGCCTTCGAACTCCCATCGATACGGCGCCGTTTCGGGTAGCGGACGCCAACCGATGCAGCGGTGATAGGCCAACTCCTGCGGGTACATCGGCCGACCGTGGCGGGCCAGATAGTTCGGCGAAGCGACGGCGACCTGACGCTGCTCCCCGGTCAGCGGGACGGCAACCATATCCTGCTCGATCACCTCCCCGAGTCTGATTGCCGCGTCGAACCCGCCCGCGACGATATCGAACTCCTCGTCGGTCACCGTCACATCCAGCGTGACGCGGGGATACTTCTCGACAAAATCAGCGATCAGCGGCCCTGACAGAAACCGCTCCGCAATCGACGTCGCCGTGACCTTCAGCATGCCATGGGGCGATTCGGGCGAATCCAGCGTGGCCTCCAGCACGGCCGTGATTTCCGCCAGCGGAGTGGAAACCGCCTGCAGTAACCGCTCACCCTCTTGCGTCAGCCGAACACTACGCGTGGTCCGGTTGAAGAGCGGCCTTTCCAACGCGCTTTCGAGGCGCCGGACACCCTGGCTCACGGCGGAGCGTGTCACACCCAGCCGGTCGGCGGCAGCGCGGAAGTTTCCCGCTTCTGCCACAGCGATGAACATCGTCAGGAGATTGAGATCATTGTTCATTGGTAAACCTAGCTAACCGATGTGTCCAGCGTTCAGCATATTCTGTTCAACAGTCTCGCGCCCTATCTTGTTGCTCGCCGGAGCCGAACGAGAGTTCGCTCCAGAGTTCGGTTCAAAGCTCATTCCAGAGCTCATTACAGAACGCATTCCAGAGACAACAGGAGAGAAGACCATGAGCATGAAAGGCAAAATCGTCTTGATCACGGGTGCCAGCAGCGGCATCGGTGAGGGCATCGCCCGCGAACTGGCCGCCGCCGGGGCCAACGTTCTACTGGGTGCGCGCCGTATCGACAAACTCGAGCAGATCGCGGCGGACATTCGCGAAAACGGCGGTACCGTGGAAGTGCGCGCACTGGACGTCACGGATCGACACGCCATGGCCGCGTTCGCCCAAACTGCGCTGGATCATTGGGGGCGTATCGACGTGCTGGTGAACAACGCCGGCATCATGCCGCTCTCGCCGCTTTCCGCTGGCAAGTTCGACGAATGGGAGCGCATGGTCGACGTCAACATCAAGGGCGTGCTGTGGGGAATCGGCGCCGTGCTGCCGGTAATGGAGCGTCAGGCCGAGGGCCAGATCATCAACATCGGCTCCATCGGCGCCCTACAGGCCGTACCCACCGGCGCGGTCTACTGCGGCACCAAGTTCGCGGTCCGTGCGATCTCCGATGGATTGCGCCAGGAGAGTTCGAATATTCGCGTGACCTGCGTCAACCCCGGCGTCGTCGCCAGCGACCTGGCCGCGACCATCACCCACGACGAAACCGCCGCGTTCATGGACGACTATCGTGCCATCGCCCTGCAACCGGTCGACATCGCCCGCGCCGTCCGACAGCTCATCGAAGCGCCGGCCAGCGTCGATACTACCGAGATCACCATTCGCCCGACGGCATCGGCGAATTGAGTCGACGCACGATAAGCATAGAGAGGCATTCGGCTTTCTTGGGAATGGATGGGCTGATGGGAGTGGAGAGGCTGATGGGAGTGGAGAGAGGATCAGGCCGGGCAAGCGCCCGGCCTGTGGAGGTCAGATCTGTCCGATCTTGACCAGCTTGTCTTTCATGTCGGCGCTCACGTCTTCCATCATGACCAGATTGAGTGACTGACTCTCACCCTCGATCGATACTGCATCACCGAGGTCAGCGTTGATCTCATCCGGGGATAACGTGTACATGCCGCCGTTGAACGGGTCGACGACCAACCAGCCGATAAAGCCACCGAACAGGATGTTACCGCCGATGTACCAGCCGTTTGCCGACGCGGTCAGCTCCATCTCGCGCGTCTGGTATCCCGGCTTGTCGATCTCGACGTGATAGGTCTTCCCGCCGAAGTAACTGCCATCGGACTTCTTCAGCGTCACGGTGGTGGGCGTCGTGCCAACGAATATCTGTTTGGCCGTCTCGTCGGTGATGACGACCGCCGCGTCGGAGGGCGAGCTACTGATCGTCAGGCTCTGATCGCTGTCGCCAACAATGGAAGCACAACCGGTCAGGCTGAGCGCAGCGCAGGTGCCCATGAGGGCGGCAAGGGTCTTGAAGCTCATTAATCTACGTTCTCTTGAAGTACAGGTAGGCTCTTGAAGGCCTTCGGAAACACACCGCACGTTCTTTCACGATGCAAGTGTCTGTCTAATAACGACATTCCGCCGCACTTCTTTAATTATCCAAAGAAAACCATGGTTCTTAGCGTCTAAAAAACTCCCGTTGCGATGCAGGAAATCGACGAACAGAAAGGCCGCACTGCGTTTGTTGCCGTCGGCGAACGGGTGATTCTTGATCACGAAATAGAGCAGATGCGTCGCTTTCGACTCGATACTCGGACAGGCCGGCTCGCCGAAGACGAATTGATCGAGAACGTCTGCGAATAACGCGCCTCGATATCCACCAGCCCTCGGCCGACCGGCGGATCCAACGCCGAGCTGTGCGCCGCCTTGCGCACCAGCGCCATCGCCGCCTCCAGCTCCCGCGCGTTGGCCTCGAAGCGCTGTTGGTGCAGCGTCCAGCCTTGGGTTAGATGTTCTCGGAGGACGCGAGTTGCCCATTGGCGAAACCGAGTTCCCGCCTGTGATTTGACGCGATAGCCAACCGAAATAATCACATCCAGGTTGTAGTGTTCGATGTCGCGTGAAACCTGACGCGAGCCCTCCTGGCGAACTATCCGGAATTTCCGGATAGTTGGCTCTCTCAAAAGCTCATCCTCGTCGTAAACGTTCAGCACATGCTCATTGACCGTGCGAACATCTTTATTAAACAGTTCGGACATCTGCCGCTGCGTCAACCAGACGGTCTCGCGCCCTTCATCCAGACGGACGTCAACCGCCTTCTCGGCATCTTCGTAGATCAGAATTTGTGGCTGTTCGCCCATATTGATTTGACCCAAGTGCGTTTGGCATCAATGGACAATATCACGCACTCTCCGACGGCGCGCCGCATCGATGCCTCAACTCAGCAGCAGTCGCCCTCGATCGTTATGAACTGGCTAGCGGCATTGATGAGGGAATGGACGGTGAGCTTGGGCAAGCCGTAGACCTCGACGCGTTTGCCATACACCTTACGAATCTTCAGCGCTAGCAGGGTAAAGTTTTCCCTAGCGGAACCGTCCGCGCGATGGATGAACGGATTTAGCTTCCCCTTAAAGCCGATCGTTCACAGTGTGTTCTGAAAACCGCGCTGCTTTGCGTCGCCCTCGTAAATGGCATAGCAGCGGGCATTCAGCACCTCCCAATTCGCCATCAACCTCGCCTAGAACCGACGGTTTGCCGTAGACTTCACGCACGGCGTAGTAGACGTCCTGTGTACCCAAGAAGATGGCGGCGCGAGTTATGATAAGAAGATCCAAGACAAGTATTAAAGCGCCTGCGATGGAAGCAACTGGCAGCATCAAAATACTTACTAACTAAACAAATACCTTTCTACAAGCATTTTTACTGCCGAAGCGCTAGTGTAAGCCGCATATTCTTGGTAAGTGTCATTTTTATCAGAATCCGCAAAATCACATATAGATTTTAGAGATATAGCTTTAGGCTGCGGTAGAGGAGAGTCTTGACACGCGGCATAAACTCCATAGGTCTCCATTTCGATACCCATCAATTTTCGATGCTGGCTTTGAATATGCTTAGCCAGCGCTGTATCCTCTAATACAGCTGCACCGGAAGCGACCGGGCCAATGTGAACTTTGACAACATTGGGTAGATCCGTTGGCCAATATTTCGCCAACTCAGACAAAAACTCTTTATCCGAGCTTAACTTAGAAGCCCTTGACTTGATAAATGGATCCAAAGATATTTGATTAGGGGCTGCGTGAAAGTGTGACCCTTCGTCACTTAACGTTTGCTTACCACTACCGTAATCCCAGCTTGGGTCAGCAATTACAACATCACCCAAATTGACCTTATCTCTAACCCCTGCAGTTATACCAGCCATAACCACGTATCTTGGCTTGAATTTTAATATCATTTTAGTGGCCAAAATGGAAGATGCAGTCATTCCCATTCTAGGAGCACAAGCCGCCACAACCGAATATGAACTAGATCCATCATATGAAAACACATTACCTTTGTAATAGTCCGCTGGATCACTATCATCACTTATTAACTGCCAGTTCCACTGCAAGTTAAGCACAGCTTTAAGCTCTGGCTCTTTCAACGCAGTTATTATACAAACGTCATATTCATATTCTTTCAAAGCTTCAGCAGCACCTTTCGTTTCCAATATATGGTATACTTTCCTTTTAATTCGCTCGAGCCATTCATTGGAAGCTACGTCATACTGTAGCACTTGCCAAAGATGATTACTTAGCTTTTCGTTTGATCTTATTCTGATATCATTAAACGCCGTCAGTCCAATCACTTCTCGCGGTTTGTTAAAAACATCCCTTTCAGCTAATTCTTCAAGCAACTTCACGCCACCCATTGGATCGGGGTCTTGATCGGATGATAGGGGCAAGGCGATATCAAGAACCATTAAATCATAAAACTTACCTTTTAGTTTTTCTTTTGCTTCAATGCCGTCTCGAGCAACGTCAATATTATTCGTACATTCCGGAATCTCCTTTAATCCGTTAAGTATACGCTTAAGTTTTTCTTGTCCATCTTCAACCACTAGCAAATTAATCATTGTTAGCTCTTAGGCAGTTCGTACCTACCAGCGCCGCTTTCAAACTAGTCTTCCAGCTGTCAATAGAAGCGTGATAGTAAACCACTGAATGATAGATTTCGGGAAACCCTTTCTTTAACTCTTGATCCAAATCCTTCAGATCAACTTCATTCAATCCGCGTCCAAAAACCTCAAATTGAGTAAAAACTATAACCGGTGTAGTGATATCAAACCTGTCCATTTGACTCAAAAAATCTTTGCCTCCGAAAATCACAGTATCGTCACCTGGTTCATCTGAACTCGGATCAAAAGTTGGCAAAGTCATATCTAATATCACTAAATCAAACTGCTCCCTCCTTATTCTCCTTACTCCGCTTTGCAAAGAGCGTTCAATAAGCAAGAATGCATCAGGAACAACTTCATCCAGATAATTAGAAAGCTGAATTCTCTTGTTTTCATCATCTTCAACTATTAAAATTTTCATGCGCTAAACTCATGCATCGACAATGAAAACTCCACCTTGAATGAATTGCACCCTACATAACCAAAATCAAGACTGTTATTAGACCCTATTATTTTTTTCAATTTGATCAATCCAGTTCCACCTTCCGACTTGACTGAATCATAGATCTTATCGCTATCTATAAGACGCCTTATTTTTTCTACTTTAGCTATTGAATCAGCACTGCGCATTATTTCACTCGCTTCGCTAACCACACTTATCTGAAGTTTATTTCCGGTCACCCTCTCAGCCACCACATCCACCTGCACTTTACCGCCGTTGTTTGAATATTTTTTTATATTATCAAAAATAATGTAAAAAATATCGGAAAAGATATTCAACGCACCAACAAAAACAGGTAAATCAGGCAACCGCTTCCGTACTTCTGGATAAAAGTCTTTATGAGGTCTTTGTACGCACTGCAGTCCAACATCAATCAAATCTTCGAGAGAAAAATTAGGTTCACTTTTGGGTGCAGGAAGTTTAAACCATTCTACAATTTGAGTTAGCGCTTGCAGAGAGTTTGTTTGAGCTGTTCTCAGGGCACGATTAAATTCCGCAGCACTACCGCCATCCACAACACTATCGACACTGTCTTGCAATTCGTAGAATATTTTATTTAACTTGGATTTTAGTTCAACTTCAATCACTCTTCTAACTTCTGACAAGCAAAAATCCACGCACTGCCAGAACAAGTCTATACATCGGTCAACAAAGTCGCTAAATGACGATTTATCGTTAACTGTTGATGCAATGAACATCAAATCACGGCGTGTGATTTTTATTTCGAACAAACCCTCCGGTTTTACAAACGACTTGATTTGGACTAACTGATTCGCAGTAAAATCTATAAGTTCATCGTACTCATAACTGAACCTGACTAAACAATCATCGAGATGCTTAATCAACTGCTCACCAAGATCTTCATATTTATTCGACCAGTATTCGTTAGATGCATATCTACCCTCTTCATCCAACTTCTGAGTAATTATTTTTTCCAGCTCCACGGGGCCTCGAAGCTGGCCGGATAGAGCACCATGACGAACCCTCATGCTTAAGTAGCAGTCTAAACCATGAACAGGGCTAACCGTACATTCTGTTAGAAGATCGTGTACTAACCCTTTTAGTAAAGTTCCGGCTTCATCTTGGGGCACGTCAAAAATGTCACCCGATAAAGGTTTACCCGAAGCTATTGATTCATAGAGTGCCTCTTCGAATCCCGCTGCTGGATTAAATCCTGAACTTACTAAAGCTTGATAACGATAGAAATTTTCTTGTAGATTTTTATCGGCCCACTTTCTTATGGATGGAACATCAATAGATATTTTGCTTTGCTCGACATGTCTAACCCCTTTACGGATCACCTGCGTTTTGGTTATTTCTTTAATTTCTGACTCATATATTTCTGCGTCACCAGGGTCCAATTGCAGTAATATTGAGCAAACCGCCATCCTTTCATTTTCGAGTTCTGACGTACCATTAAACTCAGTCGAGACTTTCATTATCTGAGGAACGCAAATATATTTCAGATAATAAATCACAAGAGCTGAATCGTATCCATCTGCAATTTTTAGCATTTCGGATGGCTTTGTAATATTATTAACGGTAAGAAAATCTTCGTAGGCGTAAGAAAGTACTTTATCGTATTCATCATCGTATGCCACCGAGTACAAATGCAATGCAATAGGTGTGGAAATATCGGCTGCTAATTCTTTTCGGGTATTCTTATCCAATTGTTTAGCGCATTTTACGAGAGGAAGCATATTAATTACAGAAGGATAAGCCACGGCTTTATTAGCGATAAAATAATTTAAATCCGAAATATCTCCAGCCTGATCTATCGCATTGGCTATAAGTCTTATAAATACTCTTTTCAATCTAGGAGAACTTATCTTCAACTCTTCTTTTGAAAATTCTAAAACTTTTGAAAACTCTTTCCTTGAATATGCTTTTTCTGCATCCAACCAAATACGGAATTCCTCATCCACTCCCTCAACCACGTCTCCCAAATTATTGTAAAATCCAATCATATATTCAGCCATTTTAACAACATACGATTGTCCATAAAGGCTCTTCGAGTGTTCGAGAAGTTTGTCTTTCTGGCTCTCTGGCAAATAAGCTACATATAATGGATCAAGTAATGGAGACGCAATAAACCTACTATTGAAACGAATTTCGCTCAAAACGGGGCTTGAAGATATTTCTGCCAAAAAATCTACAGCTAACACTTGCGCAAAATTAAAAGCGCTAAAGTTCAAGCATAACTTCATGCCCTTACTTAAGACATGATTAGAGAAACTGCCGTCGTAATAAATATCTAGCAAGCAGTGGAACAATTCATCCACCACCCCTTCTTTTTTTAATGGAAGAAAGTTATTTCGAATACAAGACTCTGCAACTGTCGATAAGAACTGAGGTGCGAGGGTATCTAAGCAACTTTCATCAATAAAAACATTTGGGTAAGACTTGCCGTCTTCAACGCTTTCCCACACTTCATTTGAGTTAACGTCACCACCATTTAAGAATACAATCCTGTTAATGCTTCTATCATTAATTTCTGACCCTAGTCTTGAAAGACACTTATTGATGAGCTTTTCATTCCCGGCGCTTGAAACTAGTATTGATAGAACACTTAACAAGACTGTATATTGATCTATAAAGGACGATGCCGATTCGTAACGGAGTATCTCAGATAAATCTTCAATATTATCAGGAAAAACTCCAGTAGTTTTATAGATAAGAGATTTTTTCAGCCCGGCAGGCAAGTCACTATCCGTAAGCACCTCAATAGTTTTTGTCATGTACCTGTAAAATGTGCTAGCATCTTCGTTTCTTCTACTTAAACTAGATGACAGCCATTTAATTACAGGACTTGCCTCGTTCTTAATTCTTTCAAGGTATTCTTTTTGCTTCTCCAACCCGTAAAAGTATTGGTATATGGCAAGCCTTACCTCCATTACCCAGAGAGAAAAACCAAACTCTTTCTCTATCTCATCCAATAAATCGCAAGCTGTTATGGGGTCGTTATCTTTAATTCTATCTTCAACCTGGTCCTTAATGGCGACAAACTTATTCAAATCTTTAGAGTGCTTTAACAATACCTCACAACACCATCGAAACTCTCCTTCTGGAGTTATCTTGTCTAACTCCGGAAGTTTCTTAAGATAGGAAAGTTTCATTGGGCGCTGAGCAACAATCCAATGTTTAAAGACAAGTTCACCCTTTTTTTTAGCAGAAAAAATCCAAGCTATGGCAGACGCATAATCTTCATACCTTAGATCTCTCCTAGATTTACTTAAACTAAAAAACGGCTGAAATCTTGAGTTAACGGTATTATTTTTAAATTTTAACAATGATGATTTTGGCACTGTCACAACCTGTATAATTGAAACGCATAAATTTTTCTTCTGTTCTATCATTGTAGATCGTGATATTCAACAAAAAGCCCGCCAATTGGCGGGCTTTTTCATTCAGTCGATCGGCAACCAACTCACTCCCACTCAATCGTCGCGGGCGGCTTACTACTAACGTCATACGTCACCCGCGATACGCCACTGATCTCGTTAATGATGCGGTTGGAGACTGTCTCCAGCAGCTCATACGGCAGATGCGCCCAGCGGGCGGTCATGAAGTCGATGGTTTCGACGGCGCGGATGGCGATGACCCACTCGTAGCGGCGGCCGTCGCCGACGACACCGACTGACTTCACCGGCAGGAACACGGCAAACGCCTGGCTGGTCTTGTGGTACCAGTCGAAGTTGTGCAGCTCTTCGATGAAGATGGCGTCGGCTTCCCGTAGGATATCGGCGTATTCTTTCTTCACCTCACCCAGAATGCGCACGCCGAGGCCCGGCCCCGGGAACGGGTGACGGTAGACCATGTCGTAGGGCAGGCCGAGTTCGAGGCCGAGCTTGCGCACTTCGTCCTTGAACAGTTCCCGCAGCGGTTCGACCAGCTTGAGCTTCATGGTCTCCGGCAGGCCACCGACGTTGTGGTGCGACTTGATCACGTGGGCCTTGCCGGTCTTGCTGGCGGCGGATTCGATCACGTCCGGGTAGATGGTGCCCTGGGCGAGAAATTCGACGCCGTCGATCTTGGCGGCTTCACGGTCGAACACATCGATGAAGGTGTTGCCGATGATCTTGCGCTTGGCTTCGGGGTCGTTCTCCCCTTTCAGCTTGCCCAGGAACTCGTCTTCCGCATCGACGCGAATCACTTTGACGCCCATGTGCTGGCCGAAGGTTTCCATCACCTGGTCGCCTTCCTGCTTGCGCAGCAGGCCGTTGTCGACGAACACGCAGGTCAGCTGGTCACCAATCGCCTTGTGCAGCAGCGCCGCGACCACGGAGGAATCCACGCCGCCAGAAAGGCCGAGGAGTACGTGGCGGTCACCGACCTGCTCGCGGACGCGCTCGGTGAGGTCTTCGATGATCTGAGCCGGGGTCCAAAGCTTTTCCGCCTTGCAGATATCCAGCACGAAGCGCTCGAGGATGCGCTGGCCCTGCAGGGTGTGGGTCACTTCCGGGTGGAACTGCACACCGTAGAAGCGCTTTTCCGGCCAGGTCATGGCAGCGATCGGGCAGCTCGGCGTGGAGGCGGTGATGGTAAATTCCGCCGGGGCGCGGGCGACCTTGTCGCCGTGGCTCATCCACACGTCGAGCAATGCATCGCCACGCTCGCCAACATGATCCTTGATGCCGCCGAGCAGGTCGTCTTCCGAGGCGACGCTGATCTGGGCGTAACCGAACTCGCGCTTGTTGGAGCCTTCGGTGGCGCCGCCGAGCTGTTCGGCCATGGTCTGCATGCCGTAGCAGATACCGAAGACCGGCAGGCCCATCTCGAACACGCACTCCGGTGCCCGCGGCGAGCCCAGCTCGGAGACCGATTCCGGCCCACCGGAAAGGATGATGCCGTTGGGATTGTATTCGCGGATCTCTTCTTCGGTGATATCGAAGGCGCGGATCTCGGAGAACACGCCGATCTCGCGCACACGGCGCGCGATCAACTGCGTGTACTGGGAGCCGAAGTCGAGGATCAGGATCTTGTGCGAATGGATATCGGTCATCGGATGAGCCCTGGAAATAGTGCTTAAACAAACAGCGGCGCTGTTAGGCGCCGCTGATGAGACGGAAATGGCTGGAAATTGGTTGATCAGCCTGCCCTTCCTGCCGGGACAGACCATCGGCGTGTTCGGGCCGAGTGCCAGGCTAGGCGGAAACGCACGAGGCAGCGGAGTGAACGAGTTGTTCATGAGCATGCCGAGTGCGTTTCCAACAACGCCTGGTGCCGGCCCGGGCACGTCCTATCAAGCGCCGCGGTAGTTCGGCGCTTCCTTCGTGATCTGCACATCATGTACATGCGACTCGGTAATGCCCGCACCGGTGATCTTGACGAACTCCGGCAGCGTGCGCATTTCGTCGATGTTGTGGCAGCCGGTGTAGCCCATGGAGGCGCGCAGGCCGCCCATCATCTGGTGAACGATGGCGCTCATCTGGCCCTTGTAGGGCACGCGGCCTTCGATCCCTTCCGGCACCAGCTTCTCGACGCCTTCGTCCTTGCTCTGGAAGTAGCGATCCGAGGAGCCCTGAGTCTGGGACATCGCGCCCATGGAGCCCATGCCGCGATAGGCCTTGTAGGTGCGGCCCTGGAACAGTTCGACTTCACCCGGTGCTTCCTCGGTGCCGGCGAGCATGCTGCCGAGCATCACGGTGCTGGCGCCGGCGACGATCGCCTTGGCGATATCACCGGAGTAGCGCACGCCGCCATCGGCGATCAGCGGAATGTCGAACGGCTTGAGCGCTTCGGCGACGTTGGCGACGGCGGTGATCTGCAGCACGCCGACACCGGTGACGACGCGGGTGGTGCAGATGGAGCCGGGGCCGATACCGACCTTGACCGCGTCAGCGCCGGCTTCGGCCAGTGCCACGGCAGCGTCGCCGGTGGCAATGTTGCCGCCGATCACCTGCAGCTCCGGGTAGTGTTCCTTGACCCAGCGCACGCGATCGATGACGCCCTTGGAGTGACCGTGGGCGGTATCGACGACCAGCACGTCGACGCCGGCTTCGACCAGCGCGGCGATACGGTCCGGGGTTTCCGGGCCGGTGCCGACGGCGGCGCCGACCAGCAGGCGGCCATCGGCGTCCTTGGCGGCCATCGGGTAGGTGCGGGCTTTTTCGATGTCACGCACGGTGACCAGGCCGCGCAGGTGGAAGTCCTTGTCGACGACCAGGATCTTCTCGATGCGGTTTTCCTGCAGCTTGGTCTTGATCACGTCGAGCGAGGTGCCTTCCGGCACGGTGACCAGCTTTTCACGCGGGGTCATGATCGCTTCGACGCTGTCGCTGTAATCCGGCTGGAAGCGCATGTCACGCCCAGTGACGAGCCCGACCAGGGTCTCGCCCTCGACGACCGGGAAGCCGGAATAGCCGTACTCCTTGGCCATCTCCAGCAGATCCTGCAGCTTGGCGTTGGGGCCCACGGTGACCGGGTCCTTGACGATAACGCTCTCGTGCTTCTTGACCTTGCGGACCTCGGCGGCCTGCTGGGTGATCGACATGCTCTTGTGGATGATGCCGATACCGCCTTCCTGCGCCATGGCAATCGCCAGACGCGCTTCGGTCACGGTATCCATGGCCGAAGAGAGCAGCGGGATGTTCAGGGTCAGGTTGCGGGTCAGGCGGGATTTGAGGTCGACGTCTCTGGGCAGGACATCCGAGTAGCGGGGTACGAGTAATACGTCGTCGAACGTAAGAGCTTCTTGCGCTATACGTAGCATGGTCGGAAACCCAATTGGCAGGTGGTGGGGAGCCTGTGACAGCCTGCGGCACCGCGATGGTCTTGAAGGTGAATGCCCTGGGACAAGCCTTGGAGACCGTTCTTGCAGTGTGGACTCGGCAATGAACCGGGAGCCGCGAAAAGTTAATCGCGCATTATAGTCGCTTGGCCGTTGCCTCTCAATGGCAAGCGTCGGTTGCGGGTTCGATCGGTGCTGTATTCGACCGGCGCCGTTTTTGACCAGCAACGCTTCTGATCAGCATCGTTTCTGACCAGCACCAGGGCCGCCGGCTTCGTGCTAGGCTTTCGACCATTCATCACCGCTTCCTTTCGGGTCAGCCCATGCTTGCGTTCACCTCACCGTCGCCACAGGCGATCTCCGTCAGCGATCTCAATCGCCAGGCCCGCCAGATGCTGGAGCGCGGCTTCGGCGACTGCTGGGTCGAGGGCGAGATTTCCGGGCTGGCGCGGCCCGCCTCCGGCCACATTTACTTCAGCCTGAAAGACGCCAAGGCCCAGCTCAAGTGTGCGTTCTTCCGCAACCGGGCGAGCCTGTCGCGCACGCCGCTGAAGGATGGCGACCGGATCAAGGTTCGCGGACGGGTGTCGATCTTCGAGCCGCGCGGCGATTACCAGTTGATCGTCGATGCCGTTCAGCCCAGCGGCGAAGGCGAGTTGATGGCGGCCTACGAACGGCTGAAGCAGCAGCTGAGCGGCGAAGGCGTGTTCGCCAACGCCCGGCCGCTGCCCTACCCGCCCCGCCATCTGGCGCTGATCACCTCCCCCACCGGCGCGGCGATTCGCGATGTGCTCGCAGTACTGCAGGCGCGCTGGCCGATGGTTCGCGTCAGCGTGTTTCCGTCCGTGGTTCAGGGGCGCGAGGCACCGCCGGCGCTGATTCGCGCGCTGGCCCTGATCAATCGTCAGGCGCGAAAGGATACCGAGACTCACAAAGACGTGGAGACTCACAACGACATCGGGCGCCCGGCGATCGATCCCTTCGATGCGATCCTGATCACCCGCGGCGGCGGCAGTCTGGAAGACCTGTGGGCATTCAACGACGAACACTTGGTGCGGGCGATCTTCCACTCCAGGCTGCCGGTGATGGCCGCCATCGGCCACGAAGTCGACGTGACCCTGGCCGAGTTCGCCGCCGACGTGCGCGCGCCGACGCCCTCCGCCGCCGCCGAACGGCTGGTGCCGGACCGACGCGATCTCGAGGCGACGCTGAATCAGCAGCGACGAAGGCTTCACCAGGCCTGGCGCGGGCGCTTCAACGCCGAATCCCAACGCCTCGATCATCTCCGCGCCCGGCTGCGCCACCCCGGCGAACGCCTCGCCCAGCAGCGCCAGCATCTGGCGGCGCTGGATCGGCGGCTGCAACTGGCGATGCGCCAGCGTCTGCAGCGGGATCGCCAGCGGCTCGATGCCACCAACCGACGCTTCACCTTGCACGACCCCAGCCGCACGCTGCGCCAGTCGCGGGAACGGATCGACCAGCTTCGCCAGCGGCTCGACATCGCTCAGCGTCGTCGGCTGCACCAGGAACGCCAGAACCTGCAGGGAATCGCGCGTGAGCTCAACGCCGTCAGCCCGCTGGCCGTGCTGGGCCGAGGCTACTCGATTCTGCAGGACGATAGTGGCCAGGTCGTCCGCGCCGCCAGCCAGACCCAGCCCGGCCAGATGCTGACGGCCCGCCTCGGCGAAGGCCGTTTGAAGTTGGAAGTGAAGCGGCGGCTGAAGCGCTGAAGCAGGCCAGAATCAGAAAGTTACCGCTCGGGAATAAATCGGCTTTGAATCGCCAACCTTCGCTGTAAATTACCGCTCGGTAATCTTTTGGCGTATCATTGTTTGAGAAACGCTATTATTACCGTTCGGTAACTTCGGGAGACCACCATGGCTCGAACGGGAGAATCCCCCTCCCTACCCCAAACCGTTCGCTCGACCGAAGCAATCGGTGAGATCGTTCAACAATTGCGCCGGGAACAGAAGCTGCTCCAAGCCGATTTGGCGGGGCTAGCGGGCACGGGTAACCGGTTCGTCGTCGACCTGGAGAAAGGCAAACCGACACTTCAGATGCAGAAGGTGCTCGATGTCCTCGATCTGATGGGGCTGGAAGTGTCCATTCGACGCAAAGGTAGCGCCGAATGAGTGTGCGATCGCTGGATCTCTACGCGGCAGAGTCGCAAGTCGGCACTCTCTTCGACGAGCAACCACTACGGTTTTGCTATGCCCAGAGCTGGATCGACGACGGTGGCCTGTCACTGGCGCCAGGGTTGCCAGCCGAGGTCCCGATGCACGCAGGCACTGGCGTCGAATCGTTCTTCGAAAATCTATTGCCGGAAGGTCGACTACGCGAATTTCTGGAGCAGCAAAGGCACGCTACCACGCTCTTCGGGCTGCTGGATGCCGTGGGCGGCGATACCGCCAGCGGCTTCTCTCTGCAGCCATCGGGGGTGCGACCGAAAGCAGTCCGATATCGGCAGACCACCTGGGACGAATTGGCTCGCAGCCTTGCCAACGGAGAGCCCACACTGAGCAGCTTCGAAGGGACAGACGCGCGTCTATCCCTGGCCGGCGCCCAAAATAAACGCCTGTTGATGGTGAAAGAGGGTATCCCCTATCTACCCGAGGGCTCCTCCCCTTCCAGTCATATCCTCAAACCGGACATCCGCACGTTCGATAGCGTCTGGGCCTCGGCGCTGAACGAAACGTTTGGCCAACAGCTGGCCAAAGAACTGGGATTAGGGGCAGCCGAAGCTGTCTATCAGCCGGAAACGCAGGCTTGTCTCATCACTCGCTACGATCGTATATGGGATGACAAAGGCGAGCTGCGCCGCCTGCATCAACTGGATTTCTGCCAGCTCGCCGGGGTCCGATCGGACGTCAAGTATGAAAGCGATGGTGGCCCCGGTCTCGCCCGTTGTCGAGAGTTGCTGAAGCGAGCAGAGGTTCCCCTGACCGACCATCAGCGCTTCATTCGTTGGGTTTTCTTCAACCTGCTGATCGGCAACCACGATAGTCACGCCAAGAATCTGTCCGTGCTGTTTACGACTGAAGGCCCTCGCCTGGCGCCGTTTTACGATCTGATGGGCACGAATCTTTATTCAGGCCTGGCTCGGCGGTTCGCGTTCAGCCTGGGGGGCGAGAACCGACCAGGCCAGATTGGCCGCCAACAGCTTGATGCCTGCGCCGAAGAGCTTGAGCTGCAGCCGCGCTATTTCCGACAACAAGGTCTCGCGCTTGCCGAGTCCATGCCAGATGCCGTCGAGCGGGTCAGCGTTCGGCTGGCGCTTGTTGCCCGCCAAGGCACCGAGCAAACGCTGATCGAACGCCTCAGCCATCACATTCTAGGTCAAGTGAAGCGTGCCAGAGCGAGGTGGGTGTCATAAACGCTGAAGACACGACACCGGATGAATCTGTAGCGCCCCAAAAGCCACTGCCGAAGGCCTGAAGAGGCCATGGTGGGGAATCTGGTTACCGGGGCCGTAACGATAATGGCAATTCTGCTTTCGCGGCCACGCCATCCTCCTTCATACACCCTGTACCAGCCGCTCCTCGGGGTCTCCCGGCTGCAAGAGATGGATGCGCGTCCCGCCTTCACCCTGGCCAAGGCCCGGTTTGAGACGCTGATCGGTGTCGTAATGCCCGCCGTTCTGACGCCGAAACGCGATGGGCGCATCGCTGAACAGCCGCTCGAGACGACGCTTGAGATCGACCGCTATCTGCTGCCAGCCGGCTTCGTCGAGCCGGTCGCTCTGATACACCGGAAAGGGCGGCATCACCTCCATTCCGGGGTAGTAAAGCGTGCCGTGATGGATCGGCCACAGGATCTCTTCCAGGCTGCCATTGACGCCGCGATCGCTGTAGTGAGGCGCGCGCCCGCCAATCGGCAGGATCAGCATCGCCCGCCGTCCAGCCAATACGCCCTCGCCATAAC
Source organism: Salinicola sp. CPA57 (assembly GCF_003206035.1). Lineage (NCBI taxonomy): Bacteria > Pseudomonadati > Pseudomonadota > Gammaproteobacteria > Oceanospirillales > Halomonadaceae > Salinicola > Salinicola sp. CPA57. The sequence continues at coordinate 218,954 of NZ_PZJR01000011.1, read as the reverse complement.
GATCGCCCCACCGTTCCCCGCCGTGTTCGCCGACGCCATAGGCAAACCCGAAAGCGAACACACGATCGACCCATCCCTTGAGAATCGCGGGCATGCCGAACCACCACAGCGGGAAGCTGAACAGAACGGCATCGGCCCACAGCAGCTTGCGCTGCTCGGCGGCGATATCCAGGGTCTGCGTCTCTGACGCATAGGCATGGCGGGATTCGGCGATATAGCGCAATCGATCCGGGTCGACCGTCTCGATGAAGTCCTTGCGATCGGCGATCGCTTTCCACTGCATGGCATAGAGATCCGAAACCTGCACCTCGTGCCCCTGCGCCTGCAGAATTTCCAGTGACAGATCCTTCAATGCGCTGGTCAGCGACTGAGGCTCGGGGTGGGCATGGACGATCAGAATATGACTCATGGGCCGGTTCCTCATTGTGGCAATGATCGGGGAATGATCACGTTCGGCCATGATCTTGACGTGTCGTCTGGTATTGTAGAAATCGGATATTTTATGTCTTGGTATAAATACAATGGATATTGATCGACTCGATCTGAACCTGCTGGTGACCCTCGACACGCTGCTGGTCGAACGCAATGTCAGTCGTGCCGCCAAGCGACTGCATCTTAGCCAACCGGCCCTTTCTACCCGTTTGACCCGATTGCGAGAATTATTGGGGGACCCGCTGTTGCTGCCTGCCCAGCGCGGCATGATCCCGACCCAGCGGGCACTCGAGCTCCAGGCACCACTGCACGCCGCCCTCGAAGGCGTGCGACAGGTCATCGCTGACACCAGCCCTTTCGAGCCGGCCACGGCCAAGGCTACGGTCGCCATCGCCGCCAGTGACTATGTGCAGTACTCGGTGCTGATGCCGTTGGCGCTGGCCTTGAGTCGCGAAGCCCCGGGGATCCGCATTGCGTGGCGAACGATAGATACGGCGACCCTCGATGCGCAGATGGCTCGCGGCGAGGTCGATCTGGCCCTGACGACGCCCGGGACGGCGCCGCAAACCTTGCGCATGCGCACGCTCTATCGCGAGGCGTACGTGGCCATCGTTCGCCCCGACCACCCGGCCTTGCCGGGCCCCCTCGATCTCGACACCTTTTGCCGACTGGACCACGTCATCGTTTCGCCGGAAGGCGGCGGCTTTCATGGCCCCGTGGACGATGCGCTGGCCGCCGTCGGCCTGCGTCGCCGGGTGGCCCTGTCGGCGCCGGGGTTTCTGGTGGTGCCGGAGATCGTTGCGCGCAGCGACATGATCGCTCTGGTCCCTACACGAGTCGCCAACGACCGCGTCGGTCGGGTGCGGCTTCTTGACCCGCCGCTCCCCGTTCCCGGTTTCGACATGGCCATGGTCTGGCATGACCGCACCACGACTCACCCGCTGCACCGATGGCTGCGTCAGCGGATTATCGAGCTGGTTCCCCGCACACCGGGCGAGGCGGGTACGGACGCGATATAGCATTCGCTTCCCTGGCGACATAAAAAACCCGATCCGGCAGCACTTGCCGGATCGGGTCATTGTCAATTGGCAGCGGTCAGCCTGCCGGATCCGGCATCGCGCTCGGCTTGAAGGTGCTGGGGTCCAGATCGTGACGCGACAGCAGCTTGTAAAAGTCGGTGCGGTTTCGTCCGGCGATGCGCGCCGCCTGGGTGACGTTGCCTTCGGTGATCTTGAGTACCTTGATCAGGTAGCTGCGCTCGAAACCCGCACGCGCCTCGCTGAACGAGGGCAGTGCGTTCTCCTCGGCGACCAGCGCCTGGGAGACCAGCGCTTCCGGGATCATCGGGGTGCTGGTCAGGGCGACGCACTGCTCGACCACGTTGACCAGCTGGCGCACGTTACCCGGCCAGCCGCTGGAGGCGAGCAGATTGAGCGCTTCCGGCGAGAAGCCTTTGACGAACGGCTTATGCCGCGTCGAGACCTGGGCCACGATGTGCTTGGCGAGCAGGGGGATGTCTTCGGCGCGATCTCTCAACGGCGGCAGCTTGAGGTTGACCACGTTGAGGCGATAGTAGAGATCCTCGCGGAAGTCGCCTTCGTGCATGGCGCGGTCGAGATCGCGATGGGTGGCGGAAATGATCCGGACATCGATCGGAAACGACTTGGTACTGCCCAGCGGGCGAACCTGACGCTCCTGCAGTACGCGCAGCAGCTTGACCTGCAGCGGCAGCGGCATATCGCCGATCTCGTCCAGGAACAGCGTGCCGCCATCGGCCGCCAGAAACAGCCCGTCATGCTGACTCACGGCGCCGGTGAAGGCGCCGCGGGCATGACCGAACAGTTCGCTTTCCAGCAGCTGTTCCGGCAGTGCGCCGCAGTTGATGGCGACGAAGGGCTTGTCGGCGCGCGGGCTGGCCTGATGCATGGCATTGGCCAGCAGTTCCTTGCCGCTCCCGCTGGGGCCGGTCAGCAGCACGCTGACGTCCGAAGCGGCGACCATGTAGGCCTGCTCGAGAATGCGCTCCATCTGCGGGCTGCGGGTGATGATCTTCGAACGCCACGCTTCACCGCCCTCGCCACGCGTGGTCGGCGTCTGCTTGAGCGCTTCGTCGATCGCTTCGAACAGCTCATCGCGATCGATCGGCTTGGTCAAGAAACTGAACACACCCTGGCGCGTCGCGCTGACGGCATCCGGAATCGAACCGTGGGCGGTGAGAATGATTACCGGAATGCCCGGCACGCGGCGCTGCAACTCATGGAACAGCGCCAGGCCGTCCATCTCGTCCATGCGCAGATCGGACAGCACCAGGTCCGGCGCGGTCTCTTCGATATGGGTCAGCGCTTCGCGGCCGCTTTCGGCCGTGGTGACCCGAAAGCCGCGGCTTTCCAGACGCATGCCCAGCAACTTGAGCAGGCTGGTATCGTCGTCGACCAGCAGGATATGGGCCGCGTTACTGCGCTTGCCTGGCTGCATGGCCGGCGTTCTGACCGGTCGGGTCTTGGGAGCTTCTGTATTCAGGGACATCGAATGGGCACCTCCTGCCACCGCTTCGCCTTGTCGTTGCCGATTGAAGGGTTGTCACGCTCTTTGTGACGCGGTCGTGCGATGCCGATACTGCTCGAATCGCACGGATGGCTTGGTTGACGTGAGTGTAGGTCGCTGGGCGAGTGTCAGTCGCGGGCGTTGATGGTTCGTTCGATATCGGTCAGGGCTTCCAGCTTGTCCGACATCTCCTTGAGCTGTTGCTTCAGCTTCTCGTTTTCCCGCTTGAGCGCCTGCGTGCCGTCGTGGCGACTGCCCTGCCCGCGGACGCTATTGCCACGCTGGGCGTATAGCTGACGCCGCGCCTCCAGCTCGTTCAACCACTGCCGAAGCAGCGGCTGCAGCCGGGCCGGCGCCGAGTCGATCGACGCCTTGTACAGATTCGATGCCTTTTGCCATTCGCCGGGGCCATCCCAGGAGAGCACCACGGCGCGCACCGCCTTCTGATCCATACGACGCTGGCCGACGTCGGCCAGCATCTCTTCGCGCCACTCCGCATCGCCGCGCTGGGCCTGCAGGCCGAACGCGATCCAGGTGTCGACCAGGCATACATTGTCGGCGTAAGTCGGGATGTCGCCGCAACCGTAGGGAACGGATTCACGGGAGAGCGACTGGCAACCCGCCAGTGCCATCACGCCGACCAGCGCCAACGTCGTTCTTATCTGACTGACCATGTTTCTTTCCTTCCTTCACCGCCCAGGAGCGACTCATCTGGCGCGGCTTCATTATCGTGTTGCGCTCTATCGTGTTGCGAACCGTGCGCCGCATCCTGTTGCGAACCGGGAGCCGCGCGATTGGCCCACGGCAGGGTAAGTCGAAAACAGACCGGGAGGTCGGCGTCATCCACCAGCACCAGCTCCCCATCCTGCAACCTGGCGCAGTCCGATGCCACGGAAAGGCCGATGCCCGACCCCTTCAACGGGCCCTTGCGCCGCGCGCTGCCCTGATAGAACGCCTCGAACAGGTGTTCGCGATCGATTTCGGCGATGGGTTCGCCGCTGTTGGCGACGTCCAGCACCAGCCAGTCGCGCTGCTGTGCAACGCGGATGACCAGTTGACCGCCGTCGTCACCGTAGGCGATGGCATTCGAAACCAGGTTGTCCAGGATCCGCACCGTGCGCTCGCGATCCGCCTGCCACTGCAACGGGTGGTGCGGACTCTTGACCTGCATGCCCTTGTTGTCCAGCGCCAGCCGGTGCTTGGCCAGCACTTCCTGTATCACGGTAGCGACATCGAACGAGGCGACCTTCATTCGGCGACTGTTCTGCAGCAGGTTGTAATCCAGCAGTTGCTCGATCAGCGTCTGCAATTCCTGCCCGTTTTCGTCGATCAGCCTCACGACCTCGCTCTGACGCTCGTTGAGTTCACCGGCCACGCCGTCGGAGAGCAACGAAGTCCCCTCCCGGACACTGGCGAGCGGCGTCTTCAGCTCATGCGACATGTGACGGAGAAACTGCTGCTTCTGCGCTTCCAGCTCCGACAGCCGATTCGAAAGCCAGGTGAGTCGATCGCCCAACTGGACCAGTTCCGCCGGGCCCTGAATGCGGGTCGGTACGTGATCGCAATCGCCACTACCCAGCCCGAAGATTCGCCGCTCGATCTGGCGAATCGGTCGCGTGATCAACCAGGTGAAGAACAGCATCAGGATCAGGCTGGCGGAAACCAGTGCGGCGGTCTGCATCCACAGCCTCGCCTTGACCGAGTTCGCCTGATCGCGGATATCCGCGATACGCGCATCGACCAGCGCATTGGTGGCGTTCCTTACCGCATCGGACTCGGTGGCGAACCCTGAAAACCGCGCCAGGAAGGCGTCCATGTCATCCACCGATGCCTGGGGCAGGCGCTGCAGCTCCTGAAAGCGCTGGTCCAGCGATTGAAAGTCGGGATTGTCGCGCATCAACGGTTCGTGCTGTTGCAGCAACTCCCCGAACTGCTGGACTTTCTGATCGTAGATATCCCGAAGTCCTTGTTCCTCGATCACGGCGTACTGGCGGGCGCTGCGCTCCATCTGCAGCGCCAGCGAGCTCAGCATGCGCGCCCGGCGTGTCTCTTCGACGGCTTCCCGAGCGCTCTGGTCGGCGAGCGTCGACAGCTGAGACAGCGCCTGGCCGGCCTGAAACATCAGCACCGCAATCGGCAGCATGACGACAACGAATGCCAGCAACACCAGTTGCAGTAGCGAGCGAGGACGCCAGCGTCGGGAGAACTCGGTGGTCATGAAAATCGCTCTATGCAGGATGCCCATCGGGGTCATGGATCGTTCCGCAAGGATAACATTATTATTGAATGCTCATTCAGGTCGAAGCGTCGAGCGCGCAGGGATATCAGCCTCACCCTGATCGACAGCCGCCTCCGGTCGTGCGCCGGGAATCCACTCAAAAAAAGAGGGCCGGCAGAGCCGGCCCAAGTACGCAGGGAACTGAAGGGTCGAGAACGACCTTGAAACACTGCCTGAATCAGCTATTCGAGACCGCTCCCGCGGGCCAGATGGCCCCGAAGCCGATATTCGACTCAGCCATTCAGGGGCTATCGAATAGCGTGACGGCGAACCGCCTGCTTCGTTTCTGAATCGGCCGCCTGATCGATCGAAAGATCATTTCCAAACAATCCGGCGACCCATCGCAATGGATCCCCTCTCGCGAGGGGGAAGGCATCCTTGCCGGGGCATCCTTGCCCTAATGGTGCATCTCCTTGCCCGTTAAGGCCGCACCCGTCTCATCGCAACCTAAGTCACACATCGCGTGGAGCAGACGCTGTCGAATCCTGCCAGGCCCTGCACAGGGTAGTTAGGGGCACTGACCAGATCCGACGAGATAGCTTCAGAGAAACCATCTCGTTGCTCTCGCTGTAGGTAATAGCGAGACCTGTGCCAGGTTTTATTAAAACCTTAAATATCAATAGCTTAAATATGGTCGATTGATTCAGAAACGCTCCCTGATCGGGAGTACCGTGACAGGGTCATCAAAAAGGCCGAAAAACGTCGCCATTTCACGACGCCTTTCGGCCGAAATCCATTGATTCCTTATAAAACATAAAGTTACAGCGTCCCCTTTTGCCGACGCCATCGCTGCAATCCGGGGCTTTCGAGTGTCGCTTTACAGCGACTTCAGCAACACCTTTGAGCGACGGGCCTGGTTGTAGGTCTCGCGCTTGAGATCGGGAAGCGCCTCCGGCGAGGCGACGGAGAAGCCACGTTCGACGAACCAGTGCGTGGTATGGGTGGTCAGGGCAAAAAGCTGCGTGAGCCCCTGCCGGCGGGCACGCCGCTCTATCTCTTCGAGCAGAGTTTCCCCCCGCGCACCGCGGCGATAATCATCATGGACGGCCAGACAGGCGAGCTCGCCCATCCGGGCGTCGGCGTAATCGTGCAGCGCCGCGCAGCCGATCGCCATGCCATCGCGGTCGATCACGATGTAGTCCTCGATCTCGTGCTCCAGCCGCTCGCGGGTTCTCGCCACCAGCATGCCGCTGGCCTCGAGCGGCTTCAACAGCGCCAACAGGCCGCCGACGTCGTCCAGCACCGCCTGACGCAACTGCTCATAGTGGTTCTGGGTGATCATGGTGCCGATACCATCACGAGTGAACAGCTCGCCAAGGAGCGCATCGTGATCGTGCCAGGAGAGCAGATGGGTACGCCCGACGCCGTGACGAGCCGCCCCGCAGGCCGCACCCAGGTGTCGGGAGAGTTCGCTGCCGGGAGTCGCCCGTTCGCGAAGGGTGTCGGCTTCGTCGGGTGTCAGCTGGCGCTGCAACTGGCCGCTGTCGTCATGCAGCCCGGCCGACTCGCCCAGCAGAATCAGCTTATCCGCCCTGAGCGACACCGCCACGTGCTGGGCGATTTCCGAGGCGTCGAGATCGAAGATCTCCCCGGTGCGTGAGTAGCCCAGCGGCGGCAGAATCACCAGGTTGCCGCCGGCGAGCAGGCTCTCGATGGCCTGGCTGCGCACGCGACGAACTTCACCGCTGTGATCGAAATCCACCCCGCCGCGGACGCCCAGCGGTTTGGCCGTCACCAGATTGCCGGAAACCGCCGTCAGTTCGACGCCATGCAACGGCGTATTGGGCAATCCCAGCGACAGCTGGGCTTCGAGCTCGAGCCGCTGGATGGCGGCGATACGCTCGACGTGATCCATGATCTGGCGATCGGCGACCCAGCGCCCGCCAACCCGCATCGGCGTGATGCCGTCGGTCTCCAGCGCCGCGCCGACCTGCGGCCGGATGCCGTAAACCAGCACCACCCGGACACCGAGCGTGTGCAGCAGTGCCAGATCCTGCAATAGTTGGCCGCGTCGCGACGATGCCATCGCCTCGCCTTCGATCAGAATGACGAAAGTCTTGCCGCGGTGGGCATTGACGTAGGGCGATGAGTGACGAAACCAGTCGACGAAGGGGAAACGCGAGTCCAAGGGGTTGACGCTCCGGCTGTGGGCTGTGAGGCATGACCCGCGTGGGGCCTGCCTCAACTATACCAGAGCGTCTTTGGGCACTGCCCCATAAAAACTCGCTCCCTGAAAAGTCGGCGAGCGAAGGTAAGACAAGGCAAAAATCGGCGAAAACGGGCCGGGCTGGCGTTCCAGTTTACAGGTTGTAAATGAGCACTTTAAGCCGATTTTTAACGCGGTATTACCGAGCGCAGCCAGTTTTCAGAATCTAGCCGAACATGCCCTTGAACATGAAGAAGAAGGCGATGGAGAGGAGCGCGCCGGCCGGCAGCGTGATCAGCCAGGAGAGCACGATCGATCCGAGTACGCGCAGATTGAGCGCCGCCATGCCGCGGGCCAGGCCCACGCCGAGCACGGCGCCGACCAGCGTATGCGTGGTCGAGATCGGCAGGCCGGTACCGGAAGCCAGCACGACGGTGGAAGCGGCTGAGAGCGTCGCGGCGAACCCGCGGCTCGGGGTCAGTTCGGTGATCCCGGTACCCACGGTGGCAATGACCTTGTGGCCGTAGGTGACAAGGCCGACCACGATCCCGCCGCCGCCGAGCACCAGCACCCACCACGGCATCGCCGCCGCGCCGGAAACACCGCCACCGTTCTCGACCACGCTGATCACGGCCGCCAGCGGACCGACCGCGTTGGCGACGTCGTTCGAGCCGTGGGCGAAGGCCATGGCGCAAGCCGTGAACATCATCAGTACGCCGAAGATACGCTCGACGCTGGAAAAGTCGTAATTGCTGCGGGCCCGCCGATCACCGCGGTTGATCCGGTTTTCCAGCAGCAGGCCGAACATCATGATCACCACGCCGAACGCCACCGCCAGCAGCAGACTCTCGCCGAAGGTCAGATGCAGCCCCACGTGGGACAGCCCCTTGACCAGTGTCACCATCGAGACGATGAAGCCGACCAGGAAGATGTAGCCCGGCACATAGCGCTTGGCGGCGGCGAAGGGATCGGGGCTGTCGAAGATCAGCACCTGCACCGAGCGGAACAGCATGAAAGCGAACACGCCGGCGATCAGCGGCGAGGTGATCCAGCTCAGCGCGATCGTACCCACCGATCCCCAGTTGACCGACTGGACGCCCAGCCCCGCCACCGCAAAGCCGACGATGGCGCCGACGATCGAGTGCGTGGTGGAAACCGGCCAGCCCTTGAACGAGGCGATCATCAGCCAGGAACCGGCCGCCAGCAGCGAAGCCAGCATGCCGTAGACCAGCATCTGTGGATCGTTCTCGAGCAGTGCAGGGTCGATGATGCCCTTGCGGATCGTTTCGGTGACCTGCCCCCCGGCCAGCCAGGCGCCGAGAAACTCGAAGATCACCGCAATGATGATCGCCTGCTTGATCGTGATTGCCTTGGAGCCGACCGAGGTTCCCATGGCGTTGGCGACATCGTTGGCACCAACTCCCCATGCCATGAAAAAGCCGAAGACACAGGCGAGAATGATGAAGACATCACCGTATTGCGCAATGATGGACATAGGCTCTGTTCGCTTGAGTGGCGTGACGAAGGCGTAGAATGGCGAAGACCCGCAATCAGCGGGCCGTCAGTATCTGCAGGCGGCTGCCCACGCGCTCGGCGCGGTCGGACAGTTCACCGATCCATTCGATGATTTTATAGAGGAAGATGACGTCGACCGGCGGCAGTTCCGCTTCGAGCTGGAACAGGCGACGACGAATGTCGATCTGCTGCTCGTCGGCCTTGTGCTCGAGATCATGCAGCTCCTTGATCAGTTCGTGCATGACATCGGAGACATTGCGACCGAAGCCCGATTCGAGTAGATCCTCGAGCTCCTCGAGCGCCTTGCGCGCCTGGTCGACGGTTTCGACGGCGGTGCGAAGATAATCGCGCATTGGCTCCGCGAGCGGTTCGGGGATGATCATGTTGCGGCCCAACATGATCCCGGTGATATCCCGAGCCTTGTTGGCGATCTTGTCCTGAACGCTGATCAGTTCCAGCAGGTCGGAGCGGGAGACCGGCAGAAACATGGTGTTGGGGAGGTTGAGGCGCAGCTGCGTCTTGAGCTCGTCCGCCTCGTGTTCGAGCCGGGTAATCGCTTCGCGGTGCTTTTTCGCTTCATCCCAATCGCCACCCAGCGCGGCATCGAAGAAGGGCAGCAGCTGGCCGGCGCACTCGCTGGTCTTGACGATATGAGCCAGAAGCGGTTGGAACGGCGATCGTCCAAACAGCGCCGAGAACGGATTGGTACTCACCATAACGTGGCCTGGATGCGTTGGAAGTGGCGGCGCCAGTATAATGATTGCATCTGGATGCGTCATGAAAAATTCATGAAGGCGCCGCCGCCCGTGTTCGCGTTCGAAGCCGCATTCGAGATCGGGTTCGCCTCAGGTCCAATGCCCGGTTCCGGTCTACTGCACGGTTCCGGTTCAAGCAGCGATGCCGGACAACGTTCAAACCGGCACCTCATTCAGCGTTCAACCAACAGTCACCGCGGGAGCATGCATGAGCGACGAGATCGAACTCAAACTGGCGCTGGCGCCGGAAGGCCCTGCCCACCTGATCGATCACCCCCTGCTGCAGACAATGGCCTCGCGGACGGTCTCTCTAGGCAACCAGTATTACGACACCGCCGAGGGCATTCTGCAGTCGCGTCGCGTCGCATTGCGGGTTCGCCGGCAAGATGATCGGCGTTTGCAGACCTTGAAGAGCGCTGCCGAAAGCCAGGGAGGGCTGTCGAGCCGCGGCGAGTGGGAGTGGTCGATCGACAGCGCCGCGTGCAATGCCGCCGGTCTCGATCTGGGCGGGCTTCGTGAACTCGACCACCCCGCCCTTTCCGGACTGGACCTGGAAACGCTGCGTCCGGTATTCACCACCGATTTCGAGCGGCGGCTGTGGCGGTATCAGATCGAGGGCAGCGATATCGAAATTGCGCTGGACCAGGGCACCATTCACGTTGGCGATGCCAGCCTGCCGATCTGCGAGCTCGAGCTCGAGCTCAAGCACGGTCTTCCGGAGCAGCTGTGGGCACTGGCACAGCGCCTGTGCGAACCCTCGACATCAGGCGCCCCACCGCTGCCGGCGCGTCCGGCCAACCACAGCAAGGCCAGCCGCGCCGGCTGCCTGGGCAGCGGCTGGACCGCGCCCATCGTTATCGAGACGGCTTCGGTGGACGCGCTGATCGACGCCATCGACAACTGGCAGGACAGCCAGGCCCCCGCCTGGCTCGCCACCGCCAGAGACCGTTGCGATCGACTCGTTCAGCAATGGAATGCCCGGCGGATTGCTCCGCACCGGGAGCATGACGAACGCATCGAGGCGGCCGAGCGAATTCTGGCGGACCTGGGTCGGGGCGTCGTTCCCTGGCGCGGACAGGACTGGCTGGCTCTCAGACATGACGCTGCTTAACGTCGGGACGTGGCAGCGCGACCCGACCCCCTGACGCGATAGGGCCAGGGGGGCAAAGTCCGCGACCAGCCGCTGTTCCGTGGTATCGGTCTGGGTGCCGGCCATGCGAATGGCCACGCCATCGCCATTGCGCTGGCACAATCCTGCTCATGTCAGGGCCCCTGACACCGACCCGGTCGCGAACGTCATTTCGAAGCGACAGCATTCGTCACTGCGATGCCGACAGCGGGTTTCCAACAGCTCGCCGGACTGCGCTTGCTCCTCGAGCACGCGCCCGCCCTGCTCGACGACCTGCAACTTGTCGTTTACCCGGCTACGCAGATGGGGGTCGCGAATGCCAGCGCCGAGAGAGGCGTGAATGGCAGGCTGTCGACCGAGGAAGGCTTGCGCCGAATCGGCCATCGAGAAGAACATGGGGTCGTGTCGACGCGTCCAGTCGATGAACAGATCGGCATACAGCGTCATCAATATCCCGGGCTGACGGTCGATCGACCTCGGTGAACCCGAAGTATCATTGGCATTGTCGGCGGACGCGCCGAGAAATTGAATATCATATAAATGAATTATCGGACGCGCTTCATCGCGTAGCCGGCCACCAGGACAGGAACTCAATTGATGCAATCGGGCGGCTCATCGCTACGCAAACGGCTGTTTCAGATCATCTTCGAATCGGACACCCCAAAGGCCAAGGCCTTCGACATCGTACTGATCACGCTCATCCTGGTAAGCGTGGCGACCGTCTTCCTCGACAGCGTGCCGGGGCTTCATGAGCGCTTCGGCGAGATTTTCTACGTGGTGGAGTGGGGCTTCACGCTGATCTTCACGCTGGAGCTGGCCCTGAGGCTCTACTGTCTCGACCGGCCACTGCGTTATCTGCGCAGTTTCTACGGCATTCTCGATCTGCTGGCGATCCTCCCCACCTGGCTCGCTCTCTTTATACCCGGCGCACAATCGCTGCTGGTGGTTCGAGTCTTGCGGGTGCTGCGCGTGTTCCGGGTCCTGCGACTCATGGAGTTCGTCGGCGAGGGCCGCATGCTGGTGGAAGCGCTGCAGCGCAGCCAGCGCAAGATCCTGCTGTTCCTGACCACCATACTGCTGATCATCACGATCTTCGGCTCCGTCATCTATATGATCGAGCCGCCGGAGGCGGGTTTCACCAGCATGCCGCGGGCAATGTACTGGGCCGTCGTTACCCTGACGACGGTCGGCTACGGCGATATCGCCCCGGTAACGCCATTGGGGCAGTTCATCTCCGCGTTCATGATGATCCTGGGCTACTCGATCATCGCCGTACCCACCGGGGTCTTCTCCGCCGAGGTCATTCGTTCGATCCAGCGCGAGCGCTATTCCGAGGAAGCCTGCCCCGGCTGCGGCCGCGAAGGCCATGAACGAGATGCCAAGTACTGCCGGTTTTGCGGCTCCTGGCTCAACGAAGAGACGCAGGACCCGAATGCCCCCGACGACGACGAGACGGAAGCGGAACCTCCCGAGGCGCACGACAAGGGTGATTGATGTCGCAGGGCCACCGAAACGTTAACTTTTGTCATCAACCTGTGACATAAAGGCGACAAACTCCCATCCCACGATGCCACACCAGGCGGTTCGTCATCATCGGGAGTTGTCATGCAATCGCTTCGCCTCACGCTCCGCAGCGGCCTCGTGGCCATGCTGCTGCTGTTCGCGCTGCTGATGTCAGTCATCGGCGGCGGCAGCTACCTGGCCATGAAACAGGCGAGAAACGCCTTCGATTCGGTCTATGCCCTCAATGTCGTGCAGCTCGGGATGGCACGCGAACTCTATGCCGAACTGATGCAGACCCGGGTTCTGCTGGACAGCTATCAGACCGACTACAACCGCTTGCGCGTCAAGCCCGCCAGGAAGAGTTGGGCGCAGGCGCAGGCCACTTTCGCGAGTGCGAAGCAGCGCCTCGCGGAGCTGCCCCCGGCAACCCCCGAGTCGCCCGGGGGCGATCTCGCCGATCGCTTCAGGGCGCTGATCGACGACGGCATCCAGCCCGGCTTCGATACGCTGAAGGCTTGGGATGTCTCGGCCTATCAAACCAGCGTCAAGCAGGCCAACGACCTGACCGCCGCGCTGGATGCGAGTCTTGCCGGCTTGTCCTCCACCGCCAAAGCCAATGCGGTGTCGGGTGCGGCTGCCATGGGGCGTGACGTGCACCTCCTGCAGGTCGGGCTGATCACGGCGGCCGTGGTCACGCTGTCGTTGATCCTGTTGGCCTTCTTCATGTTCCAGCGCCATCTGTTGCGCCCGCTGGGCGAGGTGAGGCGACACTGCGCCGACATCGCCCAGGGCGACCTCAGCCAGCGCCTGTCGACCCGGGGCGTGAGGGAGATGCGGCTGCTCAAGTCCGGCGTCGACGCGATGCAGGCCTCGCTGCTGGAGCTGGTCTCGCAAGTGCAACGGGAGAGCCGGGCACTGCGTGGCGACGCGCTGGAGTTGACCAAAGCCAGCCATGCCCTGAACGACCAGAGCCGGCAGCAGGCCCAGGCGCTCCAGCAGACCACCGCCAGCATGGAAGAGATCACTGCCACCGTGGCGCATACGGCGGATCACGCCGACCAGGGACGGACGCTGTCGGAGGAGAACCGGCGCCGGATCGACGCCAGCGGAGACCAGATATCCACCGCGGTCACCGAGATCGAGGCGGCCCAGGCCCGCTCCGAATCGTCGCTGGAAGTGATCGGGATGATCGATTCGCTCTCTTTCCAGACCAACCTGCTGGCGCTGAATGCCTCGGTCGAGGCGGCACGGGCCGGGGCGCAGGGCCGCGGATTCGCCGTGGTTGCCGCCGAGGTTCGCGGTCTGTCGGCGCGCTCCGCCGAAGCCGCCAAGACTATCCGGGCACAGATCGAGGGGACGCACCTCCAGGTCAGGACAGGCGCCCAGGTCCTGAACCAGGCCAGGGAGACGATGGCCACCGCCGTGCAGTCCGGCCATCAGCTCGGCCAGTTGCTGGAGGGTATCGCTCTCTCCTGCCAGCAGCAGCGCGACGGCATCCACCAGATCGACCAGGCCATCAATGCCATCGACATCGCCACCCAGCGCAACGTCTCGCTGGCGGAACGCACGCTCAGGGCGACGCAGGATCTGGACGCCCGGGCGCAGCGCCAGCAGGAGCAATGCAACCAGTTCAGGCTGGAGACGCCAGTGCCGGGACCCGACGCCGGGATGCAGGAGACTGCCGAGCCGGATAGCATGGCTCTGGCCGACGACCGGCCCCGCTCCAGCGTGAGAAAGCACCATGAGGAGCACAAGGCGCTGCCGGTTTGAGAGCGGCATCGTCTCCCCCTGGAGCCGACTGGTGATGCCCATGGGTGAGCGAAGCCGCTTTTCGGATACCACCTGCCATGCTTTCCGGCCACCGTGCCGACATCTCAGAGGGACGCTTCAATGAACAAGACCAGTGACACGACCAGCCCCAAGCACCGACTCTCGTGGGCGCTGACGACCGGCTTGATGCTGGGTATCGCTTCGACCTTCCAGGCCGCTGCCGCCGATGAAGCCTGCGCCCCCGAGGCCTACGCGATGGCCCTTCGCTATCAACAGCAGTCGGCCGAGGTCGATGCACTGCAGCGGCAGAGCTACGCCCTGGCCACGGCGAGATTGCAGCAGAAGATCGCCGCCCACCCCGAGGCGGACAACCTGGCGATCATGACCGACCTGGACGAGACCGTCATCGACAACTCGGCACTGCTCGTCCGCGACATGCAGGCCTGTCACGATTTCACCGGCTGGGATACCTGGAAGGTGTGGGAGCGCGAGGGACACCCGCGGCTGATTCCCGGCGCACGCAGGTTCCTGAATTACGCCGATGCCCAGGGAGTGACGATTTTCTACGTCTCCGACCGCTACCAGGAGAACAAGGCGTCGACGCTCGCGACACTCCGCTCGCTGCATCTGCCCCAGGTCGACGACGCCCAGGTCCGGCTGTTGGGTCCCTCGAAGGGAGAGCGCCGCGCCGCCATCGAGCGCGATCACGAGCTGGTCCTGCAACTGGGTGATTCGCTGGCGGACTTCTCCAGCGATTTCCATCACGCCGACCTGAAGGACCAGCATCGGCTGGTGGCCGAGGACGATGCCCATTTCGGCGATGACTGGATCATGTTCCCCAACGCCAGCTACGGCAGTTGGAGCGATGCCGATCTCGAAGCGTGGTCGGCGCCACTGAAGACTCGCTAGCGTGGGAGGCGGGACGCCGCAGGTCCCGCCCTACCTCGTCATCAAGGCTCGAGCGCCGCTCGGCCGAGCCGTCCACGCAGTGGATGACTCAACGAAAGGCCGAAGAATCGCCCCGTCCTTCGCGGACGATCACCGGCGGGATCTCGCGCAAATCGACCACGGTGGTCGGTTCGAGCTGACAGGCGCCGCCGTCGATGATCAACTCCAGATGCGCCCCGAAGCGCTCGCGGATCTCTTCCGCGTCGGTCATCGGCCAGGTTTCCCCTGCCGGGATCAGCGTCACGCTCATCAGCGGCTCACCGAGCGCGTCGAGCAAGGCGTGAGTGATGTTATGGTCCGGCACGCGGACGCCGATCGACCGCCGCTTGGGATGCAAAAGCAACCTCGGCACTTCGCTGGTCGCGCTGAGAATGAAAGTGTAGGCGCCGGGCGTGTGTGACTTGAGCAGCCGAAACACGCTGTTGTCGACCTTGGCATAGGTGCCAATCTCCGACAGATCGGAACACACCAGCGTGAAGTTGTGACGGTCATCGAGCTGGCGCAGCCATTTGATCTTCTCGACGGCCTTCTTTTCGCCCAGCCGACAGCCAAGGGCATAGCCGGAGTCGGTGGGATAGGCGATCACGCCGCCCTGACGCAGGATCTCGATGGCCTGGTCGATCAGACGCTTTTGCGGATTCTGCGAATGAATCTGGAAAAATTGGGTCATCACGCTCTCCTGACACCGCTTTTGAAACCCGTCCCGCCACGCAGGTCTGTGGTCGATCACGGATGATCTTGGCTTTCGACAACAACTGCTCTCAAGAATAACAGACGCGGCGCTACTCGCCGTCGGCGAAGCGTTGCAAGGCCGGATGACACCACACCGGTTTGACGCGGGAGCGCGGCGGCGGACTGATCGTCCCCGGCGACAAGGGGCCACCCGGATAGTGGAAATCGCTGCCGATCGAGCCATACAGCCCGTGGAAGTCGAGCTGCCGGGCCAGGTCATGGGTCGTATCCGGGTTCTGGTAACCGCTGACCAGTTCCGCCGCCTCGCCGCCGGCGTCGATGAACGCCGAGAACATCAGATCGCGCTTGCGCCGGGTCATGCCGTAACGCAGCGGATGGGCGACGACGGCGACACCTTCGGCATCGCGAATCCAACCGACGACCGTCGCGAGCTCGGGCCAGTGCATCTTGACGTCGCCGCGCTTGCCGGCGCCGAGATAGCGTTTGAAGGCCGTCTTGACGTCCGGGACCACGCCGGCCGCAACCAGCGCCGCCGCGAAATCGGGCCGCCCCAGTGGGCGCTCACTTCCGGCCGCCTGTCGCGCCCTGGCTAGCCCGTCGGCCAGCCCGACCTTTTCCAGGCGGTGAGCGATCTCGCGGGATCGCAGGTCGCGCGCGTTGGCCAGTATCTCCAGGCCCGCGTCGAGAGCGGAAGACGTGCCCTGCGGCAGCAGCGCCACGATGTGCAGACCGATCCCTCGCCATTGGCAGGAGAGCTCGGCGGCCGCCATCAGGTTGATGCCGTGATGGCGACATCGCTGCCGCGCCTCCTCGATCCCGTCGATCGTATCGTGATCGGTCAGCGCGACGTGGGTCATCCCGCGGGCATGGCAAAGATCCGCCAGCTCGGCGGGCGAGAGCTTGCCGTCGGAGGCCGTGGAGTGCAGGTGTAGATCGACGCCCCGAATGCCGTCGAGCGTGTCGGCCAGCTTCATCGGGTGGATTTCGAGATCATCGGTGGGAAAAACGCTCATGGGCATGACGCCAGCCAGCGTCTTTGTCAGAATAGATCGACTATGGTGACGGGCGCGACGGGCCGGGTCAAACGTCTGCGTCGTCACCACTCGCCGGAGGCCTAGCCCGTATGAAACTGCTGTTCGATTTCCTGCCCATCGCGATCTTCTTCGCCGTCTATCATCTGAGCGGCGATATCATCACGGCGACGATGGTGCTGATCCCCGCCACGCTGGCGCAGTTGGGCATCGTCTGGTGGCGTCAGCGCCGCATCGAAAAGATGCTGCTGATCACCTCGATCATCGTGATCGTCTCGGCCGGCGCCACCATCGCCTTCCACAATCCGGCCTTCATTCAGTGGAAGCCCACCGTCATCAATGCGCTGTTCGGCGTTGCCTTTCTGCTCTCGCCGCTGTTCGGCGGCCAGACGCTGACCCAGCGGATGATGGGCAAGGCGGTGTCGCTGCCGGCAGCCACCTGGCGGCGGCTCAATCTGGCCTGGGTGCTGTTCTTCCTCGCCATGGCCGCGCTCAACGTCTACGTCTTCAGCTACTACGACGAAGCGACCTGGGTCGACTTCAAGCTGTTCGGCATGCTGGGGCTGACCCTGCTGTTCGTGGTCGGGCAAGGCTTGTTTCTGGCCCGCCACCTTTCGCAATCACAATCGGAGGAAGGTTCCTGATGCTCTACGCCATCATCAGCGATGACATCGACGACAGCCTGGACAAGCGGCTCTCGGTCCGTCCAGCGCATGTCGAACGGCTGGAAGCCTTGAAAGACGAGGGGCGGCTGGTCCTCGCCGGCCCCCATCCGGCCATCGACAGCGACAATCCAGGCGATGCCGGTTTCAGCGGCAGCCTGATCGTGGCCGAATTCGACTCGCTCGAAGCCGCCCAGCGCTGGGCCGACGCCGACCCCTACGTCGCCGCCGGGGTCTATTCGCAAGTGCGGGTCAAACCGTTCAAGCGGGTACTGCCGTAACCCGGGCCCTCCAGCCGCCTCGTTATCCACAGCCGGGTTTTGCACACTTGCTGTGGATAACACTGTGAAGATCCCGCGGACGCCTTCCCAAGCTGCCGACAAGCCGTCGCCTGACGGCAAGCGATCAATTTTCATACAACGCGTCGCCGGTCCCTGACGAGTCGACCGGTTGACGGCCCGCGAGCGTGACGATCATGAACGCCAAGCCGGTTACCCCTCATCGCCACGGCATCCATCATGCCGAACTCGACTGGCGCGTGGACGATGGCGACGTCGAGGCGCCCTTCTCGACCGCCTACGATGACGTCTATTTCTCTCGTCAGGATGGCCGCGAAGAGACGCGCTTCGTCTTCATCGACAACAACGATCTGCCACGGCGATTGGCTGACTGGCACGAGCCGCGGCCGTTCACGATCGGTGAAACCGGCTTCGGCACCGGGCTCAACATGCTGTGTGCCTGGGCGTGTTTCGATGAATACGCCCCCGCTGGCGCCAGACTGCATCTGGTCTCGACCGAAAAGCATCCGCTCACTCGCGATGCGCTGGAGCGCGCCTGGCGCAGCTGGCCGCAACTGTCACGCCAGGCCGGCTCGCTGATCGCACAGTGGCCACCGGCGGTGGCTGGCGTCCATCGGCTGCAGCTGGATGACCGCGTCACGCTGGATCTGCATTTCGGTGACGCCGCGGATTGCCTGTCGCGTCTGGACGGCCAGATCGATGCCTGGTTTCTCGACGGTTTCGCGCCGTCGAAGAATCCCGACATGTGGCGACCCGAACTGTTCACCGCCATGGCCATCGCCAGCCGGACGGGCGCCACCTTTGCCACCTTTACCTGCGCGGGTTTCGTGCGTCGTGGCCTGGCCGCCGCCGGCTTCCGCTGGCGCAAGGTACCGGGCTTCGGCCGCAAGCGCGAGATGCTGCGTGGCGAGCGAGACGAATCGGTGCCGCCGGCATCCGAGGCCATGTCTTCCCGAGCGACGACGCCCTGGTTCCAGCCTCCGCCCGTCATGGCCGTCGGCCATGTTGCCGTCATCGGTGCCGGCATTGCCGGCACCAGCGTCGCGGCGGCGCTGGCGCGGCGCGGCAGCCGGGTGACCTTGATCGACCGTGCCGGTATCGCAGCCGGCGCTTCGGGCAATCCCCAGGCGGCGCTCTACGTCAAACTGGCGATCGAACCCAATCTCCAGAGCCGGTTCTATCTGGCGGCACTACTCCATACGCAGCGCTGGCTGGCGCGCCTGGACCCCCAGCGCCAATGGTGGTCGGACTGCGGACTGCTGCAACTGGCCGGAGACGATCGGCGACGGCAGCGGTTCCTGGCCAACTACGACTTGCCGGCGGCTGTCGTTTCCGCCAGCGATCCTTCTCATGCCGCCGCGCTCGCCGGCATCGATCTGGCCCAGCCCGCCCTTCATTATCCCCAGGCAGGCTGGGTCGATCCGATCGCCCTGTGCCACCATCTGGCGGCGACGCCAGGCATCGCGCTTCGCCGCACCGAGCTCACATCGCTGCGAGAGACACAAGCCGGTTGGCAGCTCCAATTGGGAGACGGTTCGCTGGACGTCGATCAGGTCGTGTTCGCCACCGGCCACGCCAGCCACGATTGGCTCGACGGCCTGCCGCTGCAATCCGTCCGTGGCCAGATCTCCACGCTGTCGTGGCCGCCGCACGCCGATACGGACACCGACGCCGATGCGGACACCGACGCCGATAGTGCCTCGGCGCTGGCGCGCGTGCTCTGTGCGGAGGGCTATGTGATGCCGGCGCGAGAGGGCAAGCTCACCTTCGGCGCGACCTTCTCGCCCAACGATGACGCTACCGCCGTCCGGGAAGTGGATCATCGACGCAATCTCGACGAGTTGGCGCGGACGGCACCGGCGCTGGCCGGGCAGTTCGCCGGCCTGACGACCGCTGACTGCACCGGGCGCGCCAGCGTTCGCGCCGCCAGCCCCGACAAGACACCCTACGCCGGGCCGCTGCCGGATACCGGGTGCTGGCGCGACGACTACGCAGCACTGGGCAAGGATGCCAAGCGACGTTTCGACCGTCCGGGCAGCCATTATCCCGGGCTCTGGGTAAGTACGGCCCACGGCTCTCGTGGCATGGTCAGCGCGCCGCTGTGCGCCGAACTGATCGCGTCACGGTTATACGACGAGCCAATGCCGCTGGAACGCGAGCTGATCGATCATCTGCATCCCGGCCGGCGAATCATCGCCGATCTGATTCGCGGCCGCTGATACGGCTCGATTTCCCGGTCCGATTTACCGACACAACCGATTCGACCGGACGCTCACGCGCCCGCGCTGCCGGTCTCCGCCAGTTGCGTCAGCGCGTCGCCATCGAGGCAGCGGTAGGTAAAGGAGGGGCGGCCGATCTGGCCGTAATGGAAGGACTCCTCGAGCACGCCGCGATCCACCAGATGCTTGAGATACTTGCGCACCGACACTCGCGACATGCCGGTATTTTCGCTCAACCCTTCGGTGGTGAAAGCCGCGCCTTCCTGCTCGGCGGCCGCTCTCGCCACCTGGGCCAGCGAATTGGCGGTCAGCCCCTTGGGCAGATCGCCGGGGCGGGCCGGCTGGCTGGCAGCCGCTTCGCGGCGAAACAGTGCATCCAGGTCGCGCTGGTGGGCGCGCGCCGGCAGCCGAGAAAGTCGGCGGTGGGTGTCCAGGCAACGGCTCAGAGCGTCCTTGAAACGCTCGAACTTGAACGGTTTGACCAGGTAGTCGCTGACACCCAGATGTTTGGCTTCACGCACGGTCTCCATTTCCGAGGCCGCGGTGATCAGCACGATCTGGATATCACGGGCCTGGCGGCGCAGATCACGCACCAGCGACAGGCCATTGTGTTCGCGCAGATAGACATCCAGCAGCAGCAGATCCACTGGCTCTTTTGCCAGCATGTCTCTCGCTGCCGGCAAATCCTCGCATTGCGCGACCAGGTCGATGCCGTCAATGCGATTGAGAAACTCCACATTGAGCCGCATCACCATCGGGTCGTCTTCTACCACCAGCACGCGCATCGTTCACGTCACTCCGTCGGTTACCTGCGTTACCGCCATCGCATAGGGTACTGTCACCTCGACCAGCGTGCCACGCCCCAGCGTCGAATAGAGCGCCAGCGATCCACCGAGCGACTCCACGTGCGCCTTGACCAGGGATAACCCGTAGCCTCGTCCCTCTCCCTTGGAGGAGAACCCCTGCTGCAGGACCTGCTGGCGCTGGTTCTCGGCCATCCCCTGACCGTTGTCCGAGACGTGCAGGGACAGCGCCCCGCCATCGACCCCCAGGGAGAGGCTGACCCGTGGCGCCTCGCGTCCGGCGACCGCTTCGAATGCGTTCTCCACCAGATTGCCAATGATTGACACCAGCAGGTGAAGAACCTCGCTCTCGTCAGGCGCAGGTATCTCGCTCTCCAGGTCGATCTCGAATTCCACCCGCCGCTCTCTGGCCTCGCTTCCCTTGGCCAGCAGGAAGCCGGCCAGGATCGGGTCTCGAACGCCGGCGATCCGCGCCGCCGCCGGGGCGATCAAGGTGTCGTCGAGCTCGCGCAGATAGCGCTCCAGGCGCCCCAGATCCCGCAGCTGGACCAGCCCCAGAATGACGTGCAGTCGATTCTTGAACTCATGGGTGGAAGCACGCAGCGCCTGGGCGTATCGGCTGACGCCGGTCAGTTCTTCCGCCAGCCGGTTCACCTCGCTGCGATCGCGCAGCGTCACCACGCTGCCGCCCGCGCCGCGTTCGCCGCGAATCGGTACACGGTTGACGATCAGTGCACGGCCGTTCAGCGTCAACCGACGATCAAGCGCGGGAACGCCGCTGTCGAACAGCTCCTTGAGCGTCGCGGTCGGAATCCCCGAGCCATCGTCCGCCGCCGAGGGATCCAGCAACTGACAGGCCGCGGGATTGACCAGCGTGACCTGGCCCCCGCCATCGACTGCCAATACCCCCTCGTGTAACGACGCCAGCATCGCCTGGCGCTCCCGGACCCACTGGGATATCTGGTGGGGTTCGAACCCCAGAAGGATGCGTTTGATATAGCGTGCCAGACACCAGGCACCCGAAGCGCCGACCAGCATCAGCAGCGCGATGCCGATCAACAGGCTCTGGCGTCGTTCGGCCAGCAGCAGGCCGACACGGGTCAGCGTGACACCGGTCGAGACCGCTCCGATGACCGTGCCCTGGGCATCGACCACAGGCGAAAAGCCGCGAATGCTGACGCCCAGCGTCCCTTCGGAGCGAGAGACGTAGGATTCACCCGCCAGTGCGGGATCTTCGTCGCCGCCGCGGAAATACCGCCCGACCTCGTCGGGATCGGGATGGGTCAGGCGTAGATGATCGAGATCCATGACCGTGATGAAATCCACCCCCAGGCGTTCGCGCAGTCGTTCGATCTCCTGGCGCAGCGGCGAGCGAGGGTCGTGGACGATGGGCCGGGCCGCCAACGCCGCCTTGACGTCCTCCCGGTCGGCCAGCACCGCCGCCAGCCCCATCACCCGTTCGCCCTGGGCCTCCTCGAGATTGGCGCGCAGCTGATAGTTGAACAGCAGCAGTGCGACACCCAGCGTCAGCACGATCATGCTGGCGACCAGAATCGATATCTGGGCACTCAGACGCAAGCGCCTCATGCCGCTTTTCCAGTTAGCCATGATGTCATTCCGACCTCGTCCTGTTGGCTGGAGTGTCGGACCCATCCGCGCCTGTTTGACTATCGTTTCGCCCATCGCCTCGCCCATCACCGATCCGCATCACTGCTCCCCGAGGTTCATGCCGGTACGACCGTGGATTTAGACCATGGTGGTATACCGCGCAATCCAGGTCTGTGCCGGGCGCGAACGCCCGTCTTTCAATAATTTAATAAGGCTTTAATAATTTCATAAAACTTGGTCGACGCGGTGAGGCCTCTATCCTCGGCTGCGTACCGCCCTACGGGGCACGAATATCGCCTAACGCCCTTTGGGCGAAAATCCTTGGGGAGCCAACCATGACTTCAACCGTGACGCAAACCGCGTCGTCCGATGCCGGACGCCGAGACAGCTGGCTATCGACGCCCATCTTCGGCATTCCGTTGCCCCTTTTCGCCATCGCTACGCTGGTTCTGATCGCTTCCATGGTGACCGACACGATCCCGACCGGCATGATCGGCGCGTTGCTGGTGATGATGATCCTTGGCGAACTCATGGGATTTATCGGTGATCGGCTACCGATCGTCAAAACCTATCTGGGAGGCGGCGCCATTCTCGCCATCTTCGGTGCCGCAGCACTAGTCTACGTTCAGTGGCTGCCGACCGGCGTCGTCGACAACGTGACCCAGTTCATGAAGGGCGGCGGCTTCCTCAACTTCTATATCGCCGCGCTGATCACCGGCAGCATCCTGGGGATGGATTCCAAGGTGCTGGTCAAGGTCGGTTCGCGCTACGCCTTGCCGCTGGTCTGCGCCGTGCTGTTCGCGGCCCTGTTCGCGATCGCCGTCGGCTGGATGATGGGTTTCTCGCCGCAGGATGCCGTCGTGGTCATCGCCCTGCCGATCATGGGCGGCGGCATGGGTGCCGGTGCCGTACCGATGAGCCAGATCTATGAGCAGCTGCTGGGTCAGCCGGCCAGCTACTATATCTCCATTCTGGTGCCCGCACTGGCGCTGGGTAACGTCTTCGCCATCATCATCGCCGGTCTGCTCAATGGCCTGGCCAATCGCATGCCGAGTCTGACCGGCAATGGCCAGATGATGCCGGGTGTGGAAATCGAAGAGCGCGAAAGCAAGCCGGATCTTTCCAAGCTGGGTATCGGCATCATCGCCGCACTCACCTTTTTCGTCGCCGGCGAGATCCTGGGCGGCTTCATTCCGCTGCATCCGTACGCGCTGATGATCATTCTGGTCGCCGTGCTCAAGATCGCCAACGTGGTACCGGAGTCGATCAACGATGCCGCGGCGCAATGGTTCCAGTTCGTCGCCAAGAACTGGACCTTCGCCCTGCTGTTCGGCATCGGGATCGCCTACACCGATCTCGGTCAGGTGATCGACGCGATCTCCATCACCTACGTGATGATCGTCTTCGCCGTCGTCGCCGGCGCAGCGTTCGGTGCCGGGCTGGTCGGCAAGCTGGTCGGCTTCTACCCGATCGAATCCGCGATCACCGCCGGACTGTGCATGGCCAACATGGGCGGAACGGGTGATGTCGCAGTACTCTCAGCCGCCAAGCGGATGCAGCTGATGCCGTTCGCGCAGATCTCGTCGCGTCTCGGTGGTGCATTGATCCTGCTGATATCCAGCATCGTGGTGCCGCTGTTCTTCACCTGATTTGTCAGCAATGGCCAGTCAGAATGCCGGGTCATGAAAACGGCGCCACGGNNCCGTGGCGCCGTTTTTCGTGTTCCGGATGACTCGGCGACGGCCGCTCCATTCAGCCTTCTTCCTCGTCGTCGGCAAGGTCACGGCCGAAGCCGCGCCACTGGGCCAGGGTCATGACTTCGGTGCTCTCGGTCTGCAGGTCGTGCACGATCAGCAGCTCGCTACGCTCCAGCTGGCGCTTGAGATCGCGCACCCAGTCATGCATGTCCGTCGCCACGTCGGTGGTGTCGTAGCCCTGCCGGGTCACGAAGGTCTCAAGCAGGGCATCCAGCGTTTCCGCGGGCAACATCCGATGCGGAATCTCGACGAAGCGTCCACTCATGTCTCCGCCTCCCATTGTGTCAGCCGCTCGATGAACGTCGCTTCGTCGATCACCTCGATGCCCAGCTCTTCGGCCTTGGCCAGCTTGCTACCGGCACCGGGCCCGGCGACGACGATCGCGGTCTTCTTCGACACGCTGCCGGCAACCTTGGCGCCGAGTGCCTGCAGGCGCTCCTTGCCTTCGTCGCGGGTCATGTTTTCCAGGCTACCGGTCAGTACCCAGGTTTGCCCTTCCAGCGGCTGAGGTCGGTCGCCGATGACTTCCTCTTCCCAGGTCACGCCGACCGCCAGCAGATCGTCCAGCGTCTCCTGGTTGTGCGTCTGGCGAAAGAAGGTATGAATATGGTGAGCCACCACGGGGCCGACATCGTCGACGGCCTTCAACGCTTCCAGCGATGCCTCTCGCAGCGTCTGCAGAGCGCCGAAGTGATGCGCCAGGCTCGCCGCGGTGGCTTCGCCCACTTCACGGATCCCGATGGCGTAGACGAAACGTGCCAGCGTCGTCCGTTTGGCCGCGTCGAGCGACTGGACCAGATTGTTCGCGGATTTCGCGGCCAGCCGCGGCAGTTCGGCGAGCCGTTCGGCTCTCAACCGAAACAGATCCGCCGGCGTCTTGACCCACTCACGCTCGACCAGCAGATCGATCAGCTTTTCGCCGAGGCCATCGATATCCAGGGCGCGCCGACTGGCAAAATGCTTCAACGCCTCCTTGCGCTGCGCCGGGCAGTAAAGACCGCCGGAACAGCGGGCGGCGACCTCGCCTTCGAGCCGCTCGATCTGCGAACCGCAGACCGGACATGCGGTGGGCATCTCGATGGCACGAGTGTCTTTCGGGCGCTGCGCCTCGACGATCCCCACGATCTGGGGAATGACGTCGCCGGCGCGGCGCACGATCACGGTGTCGCCAATGCGCACGTTAAGCCGTTCGACCTCGTCCATGTTGTGCAACGTGGCATTGGATACCGTCACCCCGGCAACCTGAACCGGTTCCAGTTTGGCCACCGGCGTCAGCGTACCGACACGACCAACCTGAAAGGCCACGTCGTTGAGCGTCGTGGTCTGCTCCTGGGCCGGATATTTGTAGGCGATGGCCCAACGCGGCGCGCGGGAGACGAAACCCAGTTCGCGCTGATCGCGCAGGCTGTCGACTTTCAATACGGCGCCGTCGATATCGTAGTCCAGCGCGTCGCGACGCTCGCCCAGGTTATGGCAGAACGCGACGACGCCGTCCACGCCCTCGACGACGTCGAGCAGCGGACTGGTGCGAAAGCCCAGTTCGCGCAGCCGCTTCAGATAATCCGAATGCGACTTCGCATCGTCATCGCCTTCGAGCCGGGCGACCTGATAGGCGCAGAATTCCAGCGGCCGCCTGGCGGCGATCGAGGAATCCAGCTGGCGCAGGCTGCCGGCAGCGGCATTGCGTGGATTGGCGAAGACCTTGTCGCCATTCTCGCGCGCGCGCTCATTCATCGCCTCGAAGCCCGAGTGGCGCATGTAGACTTCTCCACGCACCTCGATCAGCGACGGCACTGACTGGCCGCGCAGCTTGAGAGGAATGGAGTGGAGGGTGCGCAGATTGAGCGTAACGTCTTCACCGGTGCGTCCGTCGCCCCGCGTCGCGCCCTGAACCAGCTGCCCGTTTTCGTAGACCAGTGACACCGCGAGTCCATCGAGCTTGGGCTCACAGCAGAAACGAAGCGTCTGTGCATCGCTCTCGAGCTTGTCGGCCACCCGTTTGACGAACGCCGCGAGCTCCTCTTCGCTGAAAGCGTTGTCGAGCGACAGCATGGGCACGACGTGAGTCACCTCGAGAAAGCGCTCGGCGGGACGCGCGCCGACCCGCTGGGTCGGTGAATCCGGCGTTACCAGCTCGGGATGATCGTTCTCCAGTGACTGCAGCTCGCGCAATAAGCTGTCGTACTCGACATCCGGAATCTGCGGCTGGTCTTCGACGTAATAGTGGTAGTTGGCATCGTCCAGCTGCTGGCGCAACGCACCGGCCCGCTCTCGGACCGCTTGGGGGATCTGGCTCATGACACTCGATTCGGTCGCCGCACAAAGTGTGCCCGCATTGTAGCGGAAGCCGGGCGTGACTGCCGCAGCGCGGGGATATCCAAAGACCGGAAACGGCGACGGGGCCCGAAGGGCCCCGTCGTCACGTCCAGCTCGGCTCAGGCCGTTGCCAACTCAGTTGGCCTGATAGCGATGCAACCGATGGCGACGCTCGAACTCCTGCACGCGCTGACGGGCAAACTCGATCGTCTGGGCGGTCATCACGCTGTGATTTTCGTCCTTGAGCTCCCCACCGAGGTTGCGTACCAGCACCATCGCGGTCTCCAGCATCGCTTCGAAGGCGGCCGCCGTATCGTTGGCACCAGGCAGCGGCATCAGGAAGGTCACGCCCGGCGTCACGATCTCCTCCATGCTGTCGAGATCGAACACCCCCGGCTTGACCACGTTGACCATCGAGAACTGCAGCTCGCTGTCCTCGGCTTCGGTCTCGTAGCGGTGGAAGATCCCCATCTCGCTGAACCGCAGACCGCACGCCAGCATCAAGTTGAGCAGATCGGCACCGTCGAAACCATCCTCGGTTCTGGCCAGCACGCTGATGACGATGATCTCGTCGGAATGTGCCAGCGTCTCGCGGGCGCGTGCGGCACTGACGTGGTGACGTTTGGCCCGTTCCACCGCCGGATGCTGGGTGACGACATCATGGCGCGATGAGGCATCGAGATCGGTAGCCGGCTGCCCTTCCCATTTCGGCTCGGCGCGGCGATCCGACCGAATCGATTCCGGCTGATCGGCCACGTTCGTCTCCTCGACGTCCTGCCGGCCACCGTTTGCGACGGCATCACCATCCTTCGGCACCAGGGTGGTGATCTGCAGACGGCTGGCGGGCTCGGCTGACATCCCCTCTTCGGACGCCAGCCGCGGCTCGAGATGACGCTCCGCCTTCTGCGCCCGCGCGTCCTCCGCTTCACGCCTGGCATCGTCGCGCCTGTGGCTCAGACGGTGTGCCGAATCACTGACACGCTTGGCACCGGCACGAACCGCACTCTTCACATTGTTCGTCACGTTGTGCTGCATGTCGGCGAACGACGAGCGCGTGCCACGATCGAGAATGCTGCTTTGCAGCTCCTCTTTCGGAATCCGCTCCTGACGCTTGGGCTCGGAAGGCCTGACCGGCTCCGCACCGTTACCGCTACGTTCGAACGTCGCCGCACGGACGACACGTGCCCCTCCATTGGGCAATTCCCAGTTGACCTCGGCCTCGCGGGCCGCCTGTTCCGGATCCGCCTCGGATCCGTCGTCAGTTCCACTCTCTCCGATCGCCTGATCTAGGCGCGGAACCCGACGTTGGCGCTGAAGGCGGCGGAAGCCATCGACCACGATGGTCGCCACCAAAACCAGCCCCAGGATGATCAGCCACTCTCTTAGTTCCATGGGTCGTCTTGCCTGTTCGCGGTGCCACTATGCTGGAAGAGGACAACATGCTCACGGCATGTTGGCCCTAGCATAGCGTGATTTGTCAAAAATGGGCTACTTTTTTTCTTTGTCAAGTGAAGTTTTGCCCATCAGCAATCACCCTTCAATTCCATCCCATGTGCGACATCCTATTACGTCCATAGCCAGTTTGGCTATTTTCGACAACATCAGGACGCCTCTGCCATCGATGCCGCTTCCTCCACACCGACGGATACCAGACGGGATACGCCCGGCTCCTGCATGGTCACGCCCATCAATCGTTCGGCAGCTTCCATCGCAATTTTGTTATGGGTGATGAAGATGAACTGGACGCTCTCGGACATTTCCTTGACCAGCTTCGCATAGCGTCCGACATTCGCGTCGTCGAGTGGCGCATCGACTTCATCGAGCATGCAAAAAGGGGCCGGATTGAGCTGGAAGATAGCAAACACCAAAGACAGTGCCGTCAGCGCTTTTTCACCCCCTGACAGCAAATGAATGGTGCTGTTTTTCTTGCCAGGGGGGCGTGCCATGATTGCCACGCCCGTCTCCAGCAAATCCTCCCCCGTGAGCGTCAACCACGCGGCCCCACCGCCGAAGACTCGTGGAAAAAGTGCCATCAGGCCCTGGTTCACTTGTTCGAAAGTCTGCTTGAAACGGGATCGTGTCTCTTGATCGATGCGCTTGATTGCCCGTTCCAGCGTGTCGATCGCCTCGCTGAGCTCGGCATGCTGGGCTTCAAGATAGTCGCGTCGTTCGGCCTGCTGCTCGTACTCCTCGATCGCCGCCAGGTTGATGGCACCGAGCCGCCGGATGCGCTCGCCGGTCTCTTCCAGGCGGGTCTGCCAGGCGGATTCGGTGGCATCGGGATCGAGATGTTGCTGTAGCTCGCGGGCGTCCTGCTGCTGCTCCGCCAGCGCCTCCTGCTGAGCATCGGCCTTGAGCGTCAACGCCTGCACCTGCATTCTGGCTTCCTGCAGCCGCTGACGAAGCCCTTCCAGCTGGCGTTCATGCTGCTGGCGATCGATCTCGGTCTGACGCAGCGTTTCGCCAATCTGATTGGCGCGATCCCGACAGCGATTGAGCGCGGTTTCCTGCTGCGATCGCGTTTCGAGCAGCTGTGCCAGGCGCTCGCGTTGATCGTCGTCGGGCTCGTGGAGTGTCTCGCGTTGCTCTCGCAGCAGCTCGCAACGCTCCTCGAGCCGAGAGAGCTGTTCCCGGCTGCGCTCGGCCTGCTGCTGAAGCTCGCCGCGCTGGGCCTCCAGACGCTGACGTTCGAGCGCCAGCTGCTGCTGGGTCTGGCGCGCCTGCTGCTGCTGCTGGCGCAGTCCGGTCAACCGTGCCTGACTCTGCTCGCGGGACGCTTGTCGCGAGTCGCGCTCGGCGCTGTTGGCCTCGATCTGATCGAGCGCCTGCTGCCAGCGCTCCCTGGCACTTTCGAGCTCCAACGCCTGGGAAGCCTGCCGCTCCTGGCCCTGCGCCTGCTCGGTGTCGAACTCCCGCAGTCGCGAGGCCACATGCTCGACCCGACTTTCCAGGGTAGCGAGTCGGGTCGCTTGCATCTGGCGCTGTTCGGCGAGCTCACGCTCCTCCTGCCGCAGGGTTTCCAGCGCCGCCTCGTTGGCGTGGGTCTCGGTCTGCCAGCGGGCGATCTGCGCTTCGCGCTCGGCCAGCGAGGCGTCGAGTGTCGCCAGTTCCTCGAGCAGCACGTCGCGACGCTGACGCTGCAGCAAGACGCTATCCGCGTTGGCGTCGTCCCGCCCCAGACGCCTGGCCCAACCGTGGCCCAGCCACAGGCCATCCTTGGTGATCACGCTGTGGCCTTCGGAAAGCTCGGCCGCCCTCTGCCAGGCCGTTGCCGAATCGTCGACGCAGTGGATCGTCGACAGCAACAGCGTCAGCGCGCCGGCACCGTCGACTTTCGCGCCCAACGACTGCGCCGGTGCGGCGCCTGCTGCCTGACCCGACACCACCGGCAGCTCGCCGCGAGTCAGCGATTCCAGCGGCGCACGGGCAGCTTCAGGGTCCGCCAGACGCGCCTTGAGCCAGGGCGAGAGCACCCAGGCAACGGTACGCTCCCAGCCCTCCGCTACGGCGAGACCCTCGGCAACCCGCGGCGCGTCAGCCAGCGGGTGATCATCGAGATGCTCGGCCAGACTGGCGTCGTCATCGCTCAGCGCCGCCTCGATCAGGGCCTCGAGCGAGGCAATCTCTCCCTGGCAACGATGCTGACGCTCGCGTTCGCTATCCCGGGATGCCTGAACGTCGGCCTGCCCCTCCCGGGCACGCTGACGCGACTGATGACGCTCCTCGCGGCGAATCTCCAGCGTCTGCTGTCGCTCGTCCAATACCGCCAAGGCTTCCTGCAGCGCCTCCCTTTCCACGTCGAGGTCACCGACGTCGGGCAGCTCCGCCCGCTGCTGCCGACGGCGCTCGAGCTCGCGGGCCCACTCCTCGAGCTGGCGTTCGAGGCGCTGGATCGTCTCCTGTTCGCGTTCGGCGCGGTGGCGTGCGTCCCGGTCCCGTTCGTTGAACGCCTCCCACTGCTGCTGGCGCTCATGGGCTGCCGCCTCGGCCTCCTCGAGCTGAGCCTCCAATGTCAGCAATGCCTCGTCTGCAATCTCGGCATCGGGCAGCAGCGTCTCGAGTCGGGCCTCCAGTTGCGCACGACGCGCGGCGTCCTGCTCGACCAGCTGTGCCAGCGAATCCCGCTCGCGCTGGGCACCGTCGAGATCACCGGCCAACTGCTGCGCCCGCTGGCGGGCATGTTCGAGCGATTGCTCCAGCCGGGCGATATCGGCACCGGTCTGGTAGAACGCGGCCTGATGCGTTTCCAGCTCCGCGGCCACGGCATCGCGCATCTCCCGACCTTCCTCCAGGCGCGTTTCACACTGTCGCTGCCCAAGAATCTCGCGTTCGACCTGGATCTCGCAGTCGCGCACGCGGGCTTCCTCGTCGCGCTGCTGGCTGCGCAGCGCCCGCTCGCGCAGGACCGCCAGCTCGCCCCGCAGGCGATGCTCCTCCTGTTTCAGCGTGCGATAGCGTTTGGCCGCTTCGGCCTGGCGCTTGAGGCGTTCGAGCTGCTTGTCGAGTTCCTCGCGAATATCGTCGAGACGCTCGAGGTTCTCCTGGGTACGCCGCAGCCGGTTCTCGGTCTCCCGGCGGCGCTCCTTGTACTTGGAGATTCCCGCCGCCTCTTCCAGCGTATTGCGAAGCTCTTCCGGACGCGCCTCGACGAGCCGGGAAATCATGCCCTGGCCGATGATCGCGTAAGAGCGTGGCCCCAGGCCGGTGCCCAGGAAAATGTCGGCGATATCGCGGCGGCGACATTTCTGGCCGTTGAGGAAGTAGGTGGACTGCGCTTCGCGGGTGACCTGGCGCTTCACTGCGATCTCGTTGTAACCGGCGTAGGCGCCGCCGAGATCACCGTCGCGATTGTCGAAAATCAGTTCGACGGAGGCCAGGCCGATGGGGGATCGACCGGTGGAGCCGTTGAAGATGACATCGGTCATCGACTCGCCGCGCAGTGTCTTGGCGGAGGATTCGCCCATCACCCAGCGCACGGCGTCGATGACGTTGGACTTGCCGCAACCGTTGGGTCCGACGATGGCGGTCATGTTGCCGTCGAACGGTACCGTGACCGGATCGACGAACGACTTGAAGCCGGCCAGCTTGATGGACTTGAGGCGCATGCAGTAAATGGAGCTCCCGGACCCGATGTCACAGCGGCGAAATGCCCGTCTTGGCGGCCCGCTGCAGGTTTCGGCAGAGCCTAAGGCACCGCGTGGTCGATATCCAGCGTCAATGTCGCCGAATCGGTCGCGCCAGCCCTCGAGCCGACTTGGGCATGGCCGGCGGCAGACATCGAGAATGTGAAGAAAGAACGTGAAGTTGCCAAGGGAAGTGGCGCTATCAACTTGCCGCAGCCGCTTGCCTTGCTATGATGGCGATACCACCTCGGGAGAAGACGATGACAAACGCCGCACCGAGCTATCTCCAGCGCCAGCCGAATCTGCCGCTGATCGACGGCAACTGGGAACCCATCGACGCCACCGATATGGTCGAGATCCCGCTGCTGGGCCAGGTCGCTGCCGGCCTGCCGATGGAAGCCTGCCTCGACAATGCTACCGTGCACGTCCCGGCGAAGCTGGTCCGCCGCAACACCTATGCGCTGCGCGTCCGCGGCGATTCGATGATCGACAGCAACATCTTCGATGGCGATGTCATCATCATCGAACGCTACGAGTCGGCGGAAAACGGCGAGACCGCGGTAGTCCTGATCAACAATCAAGAAGTGACGCTGAAAAAGCTGTTCATCGAGAAATCCGGCGTCCGCCTGCAGCCCGCCAACGACAGCATGCCGCCGATCTACTTGAAGAACGAGGACGTTCAGGTGCTCGGTCTGGTCATGGGCGTGATGCGCAGCAACTCGCCTCAGGCGGCCTGAGCCATCGGGCCGGACTGGCAGCGGCCCGAGCAGGCTTTGCCTGCTCGAATCGACCAAGAGATTCCATGCGCTATCCGATCCCCGATCTTGCCCCCTCCGAGCGTCATGTTCATGCCATCGAGATCGAGAAGAGCCGCTTCATCTGCTGGCTCTGTCATGCGCCAGACAGCGCTGCCTTCGACACGCTTCTGAACGAGGCGCGGGCCACCTATCCCGATGCCAGCCATCACTGCTCTGCCTTCATCGCCGGCGCGCCCGGCGAGCAGGTCGCGATCGGATTCTCGGATGATGGCGAACCGGGCGGCACCGCCGGACGACCCATGTTCCAGGCCCTGGAAGGCAGCGGCATGGGACAGGTCGGCGCTGTCGTGACACGCCATTTCGGCGGCACCAAGCTGGGTACCGGCGGCCTGGTTCGCGCCTACACCCAGGCCGTGCTCAAGGCGCTCGAAACGCTACCCCGGCGCGCGTTCACCGAGCGTCGCGCGGTGGCTATCCAGGTCGATTTCAGCCATGAGGCGGAAACCCGTCGCTGGCTGGCGGAGCACGACATCCCCGTCGCCAGCGCCGATTACGATAGCCACGGCGCGCGCCTGGCACTGGAATGGCCCGCCGATGACAGCGTCTCGCTGACGTCGCTCGAGCAACGCCTCAAAGGCGCACTGGTACGCCTTTGATCGGTCTCTCTCGCGCCGTGTGATCGAACCGTGGCGTCGTTACGCACCCGGCACGCTTCCGCCTTCTCGCTCGCTCCCCCCCTCGTTGCTACCTCCGCTCCTCCGATTCTCCTGGCAGGCGCCCTGAGCCACTTCGTAGGAGAGCCGTATGTGCTCTTCGAGCAAACCTCTGGCGGCGGCGATATCGCGTGCCATCGCCAGGTCGACCAGTTGGCCATGCTGATCATTGAGCATCGTCCGTACCGCGTCGTTGGCCGGCGCCATGCGGCGGTAGCGGTCGAACTGATCATGAAGCTGTTCGATGAAGCGCAGCAGCCAGGGTGAGCCGCAGGGCTCCAGCAGATGACGATGGAACTGCAGGTGCATCTGTTCCCAGTGATCGAGCTGCCCGGAGACTTCATCCGCCCGCTTGAGCCGGTGGAACGCCGCCAGCAGGCCGGCCTCCCATTCGTCGCCACCGGCTTCGAGCGCCTGCTCCAGCGCCTGCCCCTCGAAGCGCTGCCTTAAATCGGCGATGTCGTCCAGCTCGGTACGTTTCAGCGCGGGAACCCGAAAGCCCCGCTGGCTCTCCTGCTCCAGCAGGCCATAGGCCGCCAGTCGATTCAGCGCTTCGCGCAACGGGCTCAGCCCGACACGATAATGCTGCTTGAGTGCGGTAATGGCGAGCTTCTGTCCGGTGGCAAAACGACCGCCGATCAGATCGCGTTTCAGTGCTGCGTACAGCTGGCTGGCCGACAGGCTGCCGGTGGGCGCTTCGGCTCCCATAGAGACTGACCTTCTTTCGATGACGAGAACTCACTGATTTGTCGACGTCGCCCATGATGCCGACAAGGGACTTGACCTGCACGAGAGTACGACGCCATAGTAAAAATCGATTTTTCATATCATAAACGATTTACATCAGTTTACCGTAAGACCTTTCGATCTCGGGGCGGCCGGCTTCAGCGAACCGTCTCACGGTCAATCGGCTCACAATAAATCGAGAAATGCCATGTCACTCGCTTTCGATCACAACAACCCCTTTCCGTCTCGCCGTAGTGCCACCTATGCCAGCCGGGGCATGGTTGCGGCGTCACAGCCACAGGCCAGCCAGGCCGGACGCGATATGCTGGCTCAGGGCGGCAACGCGATCGATGCCGCCATCGCGACGGCAGCGGTGTTGACCGTGGTCGAGCCTAGCGGCAACGGCATCGGCGGCGATGCCTTTGCGCTGGTGTGGCTGGCCGAGGGCCACGACGGTGGCGGCAAGCTCCATGGCCTCAACGCCAGTGGCCATGCGCCGGCGCGGCTGACGCCCGAGGCGGTCAAGGCCGCCGGTCACGATGAGATGCCCCTGCACGGCTGGACGCCGGTCACCGTCCCCGGCATTCCCGCCGCCTGGGCCGAGCTCTCCAGGCAGTACGGCAAGCTGGACTTCGCCACCCTGCTGGCGCCGGCGATCCGCATCGCCCGGGAAGGCTTCCCTGTCTCTCCGGTGATCAGCCTGCTATGGCAGCGCGCCGAGGTCGAATTTCGTGCCAAGGCGGATGATCCCGCCATCGCGACGTGGCTGGAGGCCTTCACGCCGAATGGTCACGCGCCCCAGCCCGGTGAACTCCACCGCAACGAGGCCCAGGCCAGAACCCTCGAGGCGCTGGCCGAGAGCCGCTGCGAGAGCTTCTATCGTGGCGAGCTGGCGCAAAAGATCGACGCCTTTTCGCGAGCGACGGGCGGCTACCTGCGAGCCGAGGACCTGGCGAACTATCGGCCCGAGTGGGTCGATCCGATCTCGGTCAACTACCGCGGCTATGACGTCTGGGAAATTCCGCCCAACGGCCAAGGCATGGTGGCATTGATGGCGCTGCGCATGATGGAAGGATTCGATGTCACCGTGCGCGACGATCCGCAACTGCTGCATCGTCAGCTGGAGGCGATGAAACTCGCCTACACCGATGGCCATCATCACATCACTCAGGCCGAGCACATGCGCACCAGCGTCGCCTCGCTCCTGAGCGACGAGTACGCCGACGTCCGTCGCCGTCTGATCGGCGAGCGCGCCATCGATCCCGAGCCCGGCCAGCCGCAAGCCGGCGGCACCGTCTATCTGGCTACCGCCGACAGCGACGGCAACATGGTCTCCTATATCCAGAGCAACTATCACGGTTTCGGTTCCGGCGTGGTAGTGCCGGATACCGGCATCTCGCTGCAGAATCGCGGTCACGGTTTCAGCCTCGATGCCGGTCACGTCAACGTGCTGGCGCCCGGCAAACGCACCTTTCACACCATCATTCCCGGCTTCCTGACCCGCGGCGACACCGCGCTCGGCCCGTTTGGCGTAATGGGCGGCTTCATGCAGCCGCAGGGTCACATGCAGGTGGTGATGAATCTGGTCGACTTCGGCCTCAACCCGCAGGCAGCGCTGGACGCACCGCGCTGGCAGTGGATGGGCGGACGCCAGATCGGTATCGAGCCGGGCTATCCGATGCATGTGATTCGCGAGATGGCGGTACGCGGTCATCAGATGACGATGGCCGTCGACAGCACCGCCTACGGCCGCGGCCAGATCATTCTGCGCGATCCTGAAAGCGGGATCTACTGCGGCGGCACCGAGCCGCGTACCGACTCCAGCATCGCGGTGCTCTGAGCCATGCCCTCATCCTTGACGACTCAGCGACGCCTGTTCGTGGCGTTCCTGCGCATCGGCCTGCTGGGATTCGGCGGTGGCCCGTCGATGATTCCGCTGGTTCGTGCCGAGGCGGTCACGCGCTACCAGTGGATGAACGATGAAGAGTTCGGCGACGTGCTGGCCATCGGCAATACCTTGCCCGGGCCCATCGCGACCAAGATGGCCGGCACCATCGGTTATCGAGTCGGCGGCGTGCTGGGCTGCATCAACGCCGTCCTGGCGGTGATCGTGCCCTGCATCGTGGCAATGGTCGTGCTGTTGGGACTGTTCACCCGCTACCGCGATCAGCGCTGGATTCAGGGCATGAGCGAGGGCGTCGTCCCGGTGGTGATGGTGATGATGGCCCAACTGACCTGGGACTTCTTTCAGAAATCACGCGCCGTGCTGGGCTGGATCGTGACCCTGATCATGGGAGCGATCGCCGGTGGCCTGATCTACGGGCTGGATATCCACCCGGGGCTGGTGATCGCGGCAATTCTGGTGGCGGCGCTGCTGCGCCCGGACCGGCGGCGCGAGCGTAGCGGGGAGACCGAGTCATGATCTACTGGGATCTGTTCCTCGCCTTTTTCATTCCCAACATCATCGGCTACGGCGGCGGCCCTGCGATCATTCCGCTGGTCGAGAACGAAGTGGTCGGCCGCTATGGCTGGATGACTTCACAGCAGTTCGCCGAGACCCTGGCGCTGGGCAACACGCTGCCCAGCCCCATCGCCACCAAGATGGCCGGCTACATCGGCTACGACGTGGCCGGGATCGGCGGCGGTCTGGTGGCAACCTTTGCCACCGTCGCCCCTTCGCTGATCCTGATGCTGGTAGCACTGGGAACCCTGTATCGCTACCGGGATTCGATCAAGGTCAAGTCGATGAGCCAGTGGGTGAGACCGGTGATCATGGTGCTGATGGGCTATCTCACCTGGTCGTTTCTGAGCGAAGGGGTCGGCGACGCCGGCTGGATTCACACTGCGATCATCGCCGCGATCGCCTGCGTCATGCTGTGGCGACTCAAGCTTCATCCGGTATGGGCCGTGCTTCTTGGCCTGATCTATGGCGGATTTCTGCTCGGATAAGCGGTGGGAAAACCGCCCGAGCCGAAGAAAAGCAGCACCTCAAAAAAGCAGCACCTCGAAGACAGACAACGATTCGAAGCAAGACGACACGACGTCAAACCAACAAATCAATAAGGACAACTCATGTTCTACGACGTACTCCACCATGCCGCCCATGGAAAGCTGGGCCGAGCGCTCGCCTCCAGCGCGGCGATCGCTTCACTGACCGTCGGGCTCGGCGCCGCCGCTCTGGCGACCAGTCAGTCGGTACAAGCCGACGACTACCCCGATCACGCCATCGAATTCATCGTGCCGTGGTCGCCGGGCGGTGGCAGCGATGCCCTGATGCGCATCATTTCCAACGCCGCCCAGGAAACCCTTGGCCAGCCGATGCCGGTGATCAACATGCCCGGCGTCAGCGGGACCATCGGCCTCAAGGAGCTCGCGCAGAAAGATCCCGACGGCTACACCGTGGGTCAGATCCACGAGGGGCTGATGGCCTCCAACGCCACCGGCCTGACCCAGCTCAACTGGGATGATTTCCAGCCGATCGCCTCGCTGGCCTCCTCACCGCAATACCTGGTGGTCAATGCCGACAGTGACTGGAAGACATTCGAGGAGTTCGCCGAGTACGCCAAGGCCAATCCTGGCGAGATTCGTGTCGGCGCCACCCTCGGCGGCATTCCCCATGTCCATGCAGCGATGATCGAAGACGCTATCGGCGCCCAGTTCCGATACGTCGGTTTCGAGGGAACCGGCGCGCGCATTCGTTCGCTGGTGGGAGGTCACATCGACGCCTCGATCGGCGATATCTCCTCGAGCCTGGAGTTCGTCAAGAACGGCGACCTGCGCTTTCTCGCCGTCGGCAGCAAGGAGCGTCTCAAGCAGACACCCGACGTACCTACCTTCAAGGAGCTCGGTTACGACAATCTCAACCTGAGCATCAACCGCGGCATCGTCGCACCCAAGGGAATCGATCCGGCCAAGGTGGAAACATTGGCAAAGGGTTTCGAAACCATGTCCCAGAATCCGGAGTTCATCTCTCGGGTCAACAAGGCTGGCGCCGAAGTCGAGTTCATGGGGCCGCAGGCTTACGCCGACTACCTTGCTGACGTCGATGCAACCATCAAGCGCCTTTCCGGCAAGCTGGCGCGATGAACGATGCCACCAACACGGGCTCCCGCGTCGAGCGGGAGACTGACAGCGAGCGCGGCAAGGCGCTCGCCAACATCATCTTCAATGCCGGCCTGGCGGCGCTGTTCGTGGGTCTGTTCCTGCAGGCCGGCGATCTGCCCTCGTCGATGTGGGAACCGCTGGGTGCCGGATCCTTTCCCCGGCTGATTCTGGGCGCGTTGATCATCTTCAATCTGGCGATCATGGTGCAGTCGGTGGCAGCGCTGCGCCGCACCGATCGTGAGGCGGGCGTGGGAGCCACCCACTGGTTCATCCAGCGCCGCATGGCCTTTGCCACGCTGGCGGTATTCTCGCTCTACGCCCTGCTGATGCCGTGGATCGGCTTCGCGTTGGCATCACTGCTGTTCCTGTTGGCGGTGCAAGTCATTCTGGGCGCCCGACGCGGAAGACGACTGCTGATTGCTGGCGTGATCGCCGCGGTCTTCGGCCTAGGACTCTACGTCCTGTTCAGCCACGTGTTCCTGATTTCACTACCCCGGGGGCACCTCTGGTAGCTGGAGACCGTAAGCCCTGAACGGATAGTCCTGAACGGATAGCCCTGGACTGATAGCCCACTCAAACAAGACCAACGGGACGAGAGAATTTCCCATGCCAATGACCGATGCACTGCTCAGCAGCGTCGAACAACTGTTTTCGCTGGCGACACTCGTCAGCATGATGATTGGGGTCATGGCTGGTGTCGTGGCCGCCGCCATTCCCGGATTCACGATCACCATGGCGATCGTGCTGACACTGCCGGTCACCTTCACCATGCCGCCCTTGCAAGGCGTGGCGACCATGCTTGCGGTCTATGTCGGGGGCGGGTCCGGCGGGCTGATCAGCGCAGCGCTGCTGGGCATTCCCGGTACACCTTCGGCGGTAGCGACCACTTTCGATGCCTATCCCATGGCCCGCAAGGGCGAGCCGGGCCGAGCGCTGGCACTGGGGATCTGGGCCTCGTTCTTCGGTGCGCTGATCAGCGCCGTGGTGCTGATCGTGGCCGCGCCGCCACTGGCCATGATCGCCGTCAAGCTCGGGCCCTGGGAGTACTTCTCGCTCATCCTGTTCGCCGTCACCGTGGTGGCAAGCCTGGTCGGCAAGTCGATTCTCAAGGGGCTGATGATGAGCCTGCTGGGACTGTTCATCGCGACGGTGGGACAGGATCCAATGATGGGGGTGCCCCGATTCACCTTCGGTATCGACGTGCTGGCGGCCGGCATTCCATTCCTGGTAGTGCTGATCGGTATCTTCGCGGTCAGCCAGCTTGCCAGCGAAGTCGAGAATCCTGCGGAACTCCATCAGGGGCAGGCGCTGGTGAGCGGGAAGATGCATTTTCGACCGTTCGCCGTAATGCGAGAGGTGCTTGGCCGGCCCGTCAATCTGCTGCGTTCGTCGATGCTGGGCGTGGTCATCGGCGCGGTACCGGGCGCCGGCGGCAGCATCGCCAACCTGATCGCCTACGATCAGGCCAAACGCGCGTCGAAGACACCGGAGCTTTTCGGCACCGGTATCGCCGATGGCGTGGTCGCGTCGGAGTCCGGCAACTCGGCCACGGCCGGCGGCGGGCTGATCCCGATGATCGCGCTGGGCATCCCCGGCAGCGCGGTCGACGCCGTACTGATGGCCGCGCTGATGGTACAGGGCGTCAGCGTCGGTCCCCGCTTGATCATGGACAACGCCGATCTGGTCTACGGCATGTTCCTGGCGATGTTTGTGGCCGCCGGCATGGTGCTGGCCTTCTGTCTGATCAGCATGCGCTGGTTCCTGCGGATCACCGAAATCCCCAAGTCGATCATCGTCCCGGTGGTGCTGGTCTGCTGCGCGGTCGGCGCGCTGGCACTCAACAATCGAGTCACCGATCTCTATCTTCTGATCGGCGTCGGCCTGGTGGGCTACCTGTTGGCCAAGCTCGATTACCCGCTGGCACCGCTGGTACTCGGGGTCATTCTGGGACCGATCGCCGAAACCAACCTGCGCCGTGCGCTGATGGCCGACGAGGACTGGACGCTGTTCTTCACTCGCCCGATCTCGGCGGCGCTGCTGCTGCTTGCCGTGCTCTCGGTGGTGTTTACGGTCCGGCGCTTGCTTCAGCAACGGGCTGCCGTCCGCGCCAGCACTTGATGAATCACAGGACGAGCGGCAATCCGGCGACGGTGCCGCTCATCTTTTCATTCGTCCTCGGCGAGAGGTGTGCTAGCGTGGCGACCGATTCTCCGGAGGTCGTATGGCACAGCCTTTCTCCTATTTTGACACCGCCTTTTCTGACACCGCCTCTCCCGACGTGCCTTTTTCTCGCGCACCCTCGATCAAGAGGGGCCGTATCGGCCTGGCGCCCATGGAGGGCGTCATCGATGCCGACACTCGCGCCCTACTGAGCGACGATGGCGCGCTTGACTGGTGCGTCACCGAATTCGTGCGCGTCGTCGACGCCAAGCTGCCACCGCGAGTGTTCCTGCGCCACTGTCCGGAGCTGGCGACGGCAGGCAGTTCGGGGCCGCTCACGCCGTCGTCCACGCCGGTCACGTTGCAACTGCTCGGCTCCGACCCGCAGGCGCTGGCCGCCAATGCCGAGCAGGCGATCGCTCAGGGTGCGACACGTCTCGATCTCAACTTCGGTTGCCCGGCCAAGACGGTCAATCGTCACGACGGCGGCGCTTCACTGCTGCGCACACCGGAGCGTGTTCATGCCGTGGTCACGGCGGTGGCAGATGCGGGACGGCGCTTCGGGGTTTCGGTCAACGCCAAGCTGCGGCTCGGCTTCGATGACAAGCAGCTGGCCCTGGCCTGCGCACAGGCGGCGGAAGCTGGCGGTGCCGAGGAACTGGTGGTCCATGCCCGAACGCGGCGCGAGGGCTACCGCCCGCCCGCCCACTGGGAATGGATCGCTCGTATCCGCAGCGCCGTCAGCGTGCCGGTGGTGGCCAACGGCGATATCTGGTCGCTGGAGGATTACTGGAAAGCGCGCACGCTCTCGGGCTGTCACGATGTCATGCTGGGCCGCGGCATGCTGGCCGACCCGTGGCTGGCTCGGCGCATCCGTCACTGGCAGGATTCCGGCGGCGAACGTCTATCGCCGACGCCGTGGTCGGCGCGCAGCGCAATGCTGACGCGCTATGCACAGGCCAAGCAGCAGGCGGGAATGCAGGAGAAAGTGATCGTATCGTTGCTGAAGCAGTGGCTGAACATCATGCGGGGCCGAGATGCAGAAGCGGCAACGCGCTTCATGGCATTGCGACGGGAAACCGCCCTGCCATCCTTTCTGGCCGGTCTGGATAGCGATGAGTCCGGGCGCGATCCGTCGTGGGGCCACCTGCGCCCGACCACAATCGAATGACCCATGAACAAAAACCCCCGCACCCTTTGTAACAGGAGTGCGGGGGTTCTCGAGAAGATGGTGCGCCCGGGAGGATTCGAACCTCCGACCCCCTGATTCGTAGTCAGGTACTCTATCCAGCTGAGCTACGGGCGCTTGTAAAACCGTGAAGGGCGACGTCGATATATCCGGCTTCATGTCGAGTGGTGCGCCCGGGAGGATTCGAACCTCCGACCCCCTGATTCGTAGTCAGGTACTCTATCCAGCTGAGCTACGGGCGCTTGATCCACCAATTTCTTCACACAGTGTCGATCGCGGTTTCCGATTGTTCGGAAATGGCGGAGAGGGAGGGATTCGAACCCTCGATAGGGCTATAAACCCTATACTCCCTTAGCAGGGGAGCGCCTTCAGCCACTCGGCCACCTCTCCGATCAGCACGGCGCGTAGATTACCGATTCCATGGCAGGTTGTCCAGCCGACAGGCCAAACTTTTTTCGAAAAAAACCTTAAAGGATGAAGAAGTTACCGATGAGCGAAGGAAGAAGGCGGATGCCGGCAGACGAAGAGGATGTTCGGGGATAGCCCGAGCCGATAAAGGGGACGACTTCACCAGCTCAGACGGTACCAAAGCGCCTATCCAGCACTCACGCGCCAGGATCGCCGTCTTCGTCTTCGGATTTCTCGCGCTGGATGCGCTGATAGATCTCTTCACGGTGGACGGCCACATCCTTGGGCGCATTCACGCCAATACGCACCTGATTCCCTTTCACCCCCAGAACGGTGACGGTTATATCGTCGCCGATCATGAGAGTCTCTCCCACGCGACGGGTCAGGATGAGCATTATCTGATCTCCTTCTCAGGTCCTTCTTCCATTCTCGGGTGACGCTCTCGGGCCTCCTGCGAAACGAGCCTGCTACCCGAGAGCCGATTATGCGTCATACGGGCTCTCAGGCCAATGACGCCATTCCATGCAACCCCGCGGCAACGTTGAAAGAACGCATGTTCCATTCACTTTCTTCCAACTCACCCTTAGCGTAGAACGCCTGAGACATTCGTGAAGGGGTTATTCGATTATTCGCTCTGAATACTGTCTTTATCGAGACCGAAAGCCGTATGCAGTGCTCTCACCGCCAGCTCCATCGCCTTCTCGTCGATCACCACGGAGATCTTGATCTCGGAGGTCGACACCATGCGGATATTGATATTCTCTTCGGAGAGCACGCGGAACATCTTGGACGCGACGCCGGCGTGAGACCGCATCCCGACACCCACCAGAGACACCTTGGCAATGTTCTCGTCGCCGCGAAGCTCGCCCCCGCCCAGTGCCGGGATGACGTCATTCTGCAGAATGCGTGTGGTCTGCTTGTAGTCGCCCTTGGCGACGGTGAAGGTGAAGTCGGTGTAGTCGCCAGCCGGGGCGACGTTCTGCACGATCATGTCGACTTCGATGTTGGCATCGGCGATCGGCCCCAGGATCCGCGAGGCAACGCCCGGGACATCAGGGGTGTTGAGCAACGTCAGCTTGGCTTCGTTCGCCGTGAAGGCGATACCGGAAATGAGCGGTTCTTCCATCGATTCGAATTCCTCGTCTGCCACGATCAGCGTGCCTGGGCCTTCCTCGAAACTCGAAAGCACGCGTAACGGTACGTTGTATTTGCCGGCGAACTCCACGGCGCGGATCTGCAGCACCTTGGAGCCGAGGCTAGCGAGTTCCAGCATCTCCTCGACGGTAATCTTCTCCAGACGCCTGGCCTTGGAGCAGACTCGGGGATCCGTGGTGTAGACACCGTCGACATCAGTATAGATCTGGCACTCATCGGCCTTCAGCGCAGCGGCCAGGGCGACACCGGTCGTGTCCGAACCGCCACGTCCCAGCGTGGTGATATTGCCTTCTTCGTCGACACCCTGGAAACCCGCGACGACGACGACCTGGCCATCGTCCAGATCTTCCTGAATCTCATCGGTCTCGATCCGCTGGATGCGCGCCTTGGTGTGCGCGCTGTCGGTGCGAATACCCACCTGAGCGCCAGTGTAGGACGTCGCCGGCACCCCCAGCTGGTGCAGAGCCATGGCCAGCAGCGAGATGGTGACCTGTTCGCCGGTCGAGACCAGCATGTCCATCTCGCGGGGCGTGGGATCCTCGTTGATCTGGCTGGCCAGCCCGATGAGGCGGTTGGTTTCCCCGCTCATGGCCGATACCACGACCACGACCTGATGGCCGGCATCGCGGTCACGCTTGACCTTCTCTGCCACGGCCTTGATCCGCTCGACCGAGCCGACCGATGTGCCTCCGAACTTTTGTACGTATAGCGCCATGAGTCTGTTTCTCGCTCCCTAGCGTTGTCGGCCGACGCTGACGCCGGCCGTGAATGCATTTAGCCCGGCCGCGTTCAGCCCAGCCTCGCGGCGACCCAGGCCGGCACGCCTTCCAGCGCCGCCGGCAGCTGCGTCGGATCGCTACCGCCCGCCTGCGCCATGTCAGGGCGCCCACCGCCCTTGCCGCCCACCTGGGCGGCGACGTGATTGACCAGCTCGCCTGCCTTGACCTTGGCGGTCAGATCGTCGGTCACCCCGGCAATCAGACTGACCTTGCCATCCTGAGCCGTCG
This sequence comes from Salinicola sp. CPA57, assembly GCF_003206035.1. Lineage (NCBI taxonomy): Bacteria > Pseudomonadati > Pseudomonadota > Gammaproteobacteria > Oceanospirillales > Halomonadaceae > Salinicola > Salinicola sp. CPA57. The sequence goes on along the minus strand of NZ_PZJR01000011.1, from coordinate 175,203 downwards.
CCAGCACCAGAACCCCGGAGCCCAGCTTTTGCTTGAGCTGATCGTGCAAGCCGCGCAGTTCCTTGCCCGAGATACCGTCGACCTGCGTTGCCAGCACCTTGATCCCGTCAACATCCTGGGCTTCAGCCAGCAGATCGTTGCCGGCCGCGCTCGCCAGCTTCGCCTTGAGCCGTTCGAGCTCCTTCTCCAGCGCGCGTTGGCGCTCCAACACCGCATCCAGACGCTCGACGATCTGATCCGGCTTGGCTTTCAGCCGCTCACCGACGGCGTCGAGCTCACGCCCTTGGGCGTCGAACCAGGCCAGCGCACCCTCGCCGGTGACGGCCTCGATGCGACGCACGCCGGCCGCCGTGCCGGACTCGGAGACAATGTGGAAAGGTCCGATATCGCCACTGCGCGCGACATGGGTACCACCGCAGAGCTCGATCGAAAAGTCGTCACTGCCGATCGTCAGTACCCGCACGCTATCGGCATACTTGGCTTCGAACAGTGCACGAGCGCCCTTGGCCTTGGCTTCGTCGAGCGTCATCAAGTCAGTCTGCGTCGGCGCGTTGGCCAGCACCTGAGCATTGACGATCCGCTCGATCTGCGCCAGCTGTTCCGGCGTGAGCGGTTCGAAATGGCTGAAATCGAAGCGCAGCCGATCGGCGCTGACCAGCGAGCCCTTCTGCTGCACATGCTCGCCCAGCGTCAGCCGCAGCGCTTCATGGAGCAGGTGAGTCGCCGAGTGATTGCGCATGGTCGCCTGCCGCAGCGAGGGGTCGACCTGCGGCGTGAGAACCTCGCCGACGCTCAGGCGGCCGCCGACCATCACGCCTTCGTGCAGATGATGCCCGGCCTGCTTGCGCGTGTTGGTGACCTGGAAGCGGCCATCGGTCGCCTGCAGATAGCCCGTATCGCCCACCTGCCCGCCGGACTCGCCATAGAATGGGGTACGATCCAGCACGACCACACCCTTCTGGCCCTCCTCGAGCGCGTCGAGAGGAGTGCCCTCAGCATCGACGATCGCCATGACCGTCGACGAGTCCTCGAGACGGTCGTAACCGGTAAACTCGGTGCTACCCTCGAGCTCGAGCGCGGCGCCGTAGTCACCGCCGAACTGGCTGGCGGCTCGCGCCCGCTGGCGCTGGGCCTCCAGCTCACGCTCGAACCCCGCCTCGTCGAGAGTGACGCCACGCTCGCGGCAGACATCCGCGGTCAGATCGAACGGAAAGCCGTAGGTATCGTAGAGCTTGAAGATCGTCTCGCCCGGCAGGATCTCCCCGTCGAGTGTGGAGAGCGCCTCCTCGAGCAGGCCCATGCCATGATCGAGCGTGCGCGCGAACTGCTGCTCTTCCTTCAACAGCACGCGCTCGATCTGATCGCGAGCCTGGCGTAGCTCGGGGTAGGCTTCGCCCATCTCGGCATCCAGTGCCGCCACCAGCTTGTGGAAAAACGGCTCGCTGGCCCCGAGCTTGTGGCCATGACGCACGGCACGACGAATGATCCGACGCAGCACGTAGCCGCGCCCTTCGTTGGACGGCAGCACACCGTCGACGATCAGAAACGCGCAGGAGCGAATGTGATCGGCGATGACACGCAGCGACGGCGTCTTGCTATCGTCGTGACCGGTCACCTCGGCCGCCGCCGACAGGAGATTTCGGAACAGATCGATCTCGTAGTTGGAGTGCACGCCCTGCATCACGGCCGCCATCCGCTCCAGTCCCATGCCAGTGTCGATCGACGGCTTGGGCAGCGGATTCATGTTGCCGGATGCATCGCGATCGAACTGCATGAAAACGAGGTTCCACACTTCGATGTAGCGATCGCCATCCTCTTCCGGGCTGCCCGGCGGCCCTCCCCAGACCTCGGGGCCATGATCGTAGAATATCTCCGAGCAGGGGCCGCAGGGGCCGGTATCGCCCATCTGCCAGAAGTTGTCCTCGTCCAGACGCGACAGACGCGTCGGGTCGACGCCGATGTCATCGATCCAGATCCTCGCGGCTTCATCGTCACTGATATGGACGGTGACCCAGAGTCTGTCCTTGGGCAGCCCCAGCACTTCGGTAATGAAAGACCAGGCATAACGGATGGCGTCGGCCTTGAAGTAGTCGCCGAAGCTGAAGTTGCCCATCATTTCGAAGAAGGTGTGATGGCGGGCGGTATAGCCAACGTTGTCGAGATCGTTGTGCTTGCCGCCGGCGCGCACGCAGCGCTGCGCCGAGGTGGCGCGCACGTACGGGCGGGGGTCGCGGCCGAGGAAGACATCCTTGAACGGAACCATGCCAGCGTTGGTGAAGAGAAGCGTCGGGTCGTTTTCCGGCACCAGAGAGGCCGAAGGCACGATCGTGTGTCCGAGATCCTCGAAGTAGCTCAGGAAAGCCTGTCTGATATCTGCACTTTTCATAAACAATCCGTGGCGATAGGCGCGCCCACGGCGGCTAGCAGACCACGTGGCGACGCAAAATCCGGCAACGAAAAGGCGCCATCAGCACCTCTCCGGCCATCGCAAAGCGCATTAGTATAACGTGGTCGGCCGATAGTCTGTCGAGTGCGACACCGTTGTCGCCGGGATTCGACGACGCAATGCCTCCGCGACTGGCGCGGGAGAAACTGGATCCGTGCGTCCCGTGAACGCCGATATCAGGCGTACCGAGGCCAAACTCAGGTTATCGAGAGGCTAGATTAGAGGAGAGGCGCGAGAGACTGCGAGGAAAATCAGCAGGGCGGCAGCTGTCGTGGCGTTACTTGCTGCCTACACGAAAGGATCGGCGGTATGGCGCGCCGTGAATCGAAGCAGTCGGGAGGAGAGAGCGCATCGAACATCAGCGGCCCGATCAGCCCTCTTCGCGCCAGGCGTGGGTCATGGCATGGCGAACATGGTCGAACTCGAAACCGCGCCCGGCCAGGAAGCGCTCGCGCTTGGCACGCTCTCTGGGCGTAGCGCCGGGGCCGTCGAAGCGCTTGGCGAGGGCCTGGCAGGCCAGGCTCTGCCAATCGGGCGATTCCGCCTCGAAGGCCAGCGCCATCAGCGGTTCGTCGATGCCTCGCTGGCCCAGATCGACGCGTATTCTGACCGGCCCCTGCCCCCGCGCGATGCGCGAGCGCACGAACACCTCGGCAAAACGCGCATCGGACTGAAGCCCGTCTTCGGCGAGCTGGTCCAGCGTGCGATGGATTTCATCAATCTCGACCCCCTTCGCGCCCATCCGAGTCACCAGCTCGGCTCGGGAATATTCGCGCCGGGCCAGAAACTGGATGGCAATGTCTCTGGGGGACACATCTCGCAAGGGCGCCTCTCCCGACGAAGCATCGCAAGAGGAATCACCCCGGGCGGACCTGCCGCCATTACCGAACATCAGTACCGCTCCAAGGCTACTTACAGTAGCGTATCGCTGGAATCATCGCTTTCGGCCACGGCGGCTTCAGGCGCCTTTTCCTTGGTCGTCGGTGCCGCCAGCAACTGGGCCCGAATCTGAGTTTCGATTTCGTTCATGATCTCGGGATGCTCTTCCAGATACTGCGCGGCATTGGCTTTGCCCTGGCCGATCTTGCTGCCCTTGTAGCTGTACCAGGCGCCGGCCTTGTCCACCAGGTTGCACTGAACGCCGAGATCGATCACCTCGCCGGCGTGGTAGATGCCCTTCCCGTACAGAATCTGGAACTCCGCCTGGCGGAACGGGGGCGCCACCTTGTTCTTGACCACCTTGACCCGGGTCTCGTTGCCGGTGACCTCGTCGCCCTGCTTGACCGAGCCGATGCGGCGAATGTCGAGGCGCACGCTGGAGTAGAACTTCAGGGCGTTACCGCCTGTCGTGGTTTCCGGGCTACCGAACATGACACCGATCTTCATGCGGATCTGGTTGATGAACACCACCATGCAGTTGGCGTTCTTGATATTCCCGGTGATCTTGCGAAGCGCCTGCGACATGAGGCGCGCCTGCAGACCGACGTGGGAATCCCCCATCTCCCCTTCGATCTCGGCACGCGGTGTCAATGCCGCGACGGAATCGATGATGATGGCGTCGACACCGCCCGAGCGCACCAGCATGTCGCAAATCTCGAGCGCCTGCTCGCCCGTGTCGGGCTGCGATACCAGCAAGTCGTCGAGATTGACACCCAGCTTCTCGGCGTAGGCGGGATCGAGTGCGTGCTCGGCATCGATGAAGGCGCAGGTCTTGCCATCCTTCTGTGCCTGAGCGATGACCGACAGCGTCAGCGTCGTCTTGCCCGAGGACTCGGGACCGAAGATCTCGACGACACGGCCGTAAGGCAGCCCGCCGACACCCAGCGCGATATCCAGCCCCAGAGACCCTGTCGACACCACCGGAATCGCGGTACGCGGGGTGTCACCCAGACGCATCACGGTACCTTTGCCGAATTGGCGATCGATCTGTGACAGAGCCGCATTGAGTGCCTTGCTGCGGTTTTCGTCCTGTGCCATGAACGTCTCCTATGAATGCGCAGGGTGAGACGGGGCAACGCCTTTCGCGTCGCTCGGCTCACATACTGTATGGTTAGACAGTAGTATGGCGAAAAAAAGCTCGCGCGCCTATCCCCGCCGTCAGATTTTCAATCATGTCTCGAGCAAAGGCTACGGAATCGATCCCTTCGCTGTCACCGGGGCACCATCGGAGTCATCATCCGTCAGCGCCTCGATCAACCCCGCCAACGCCACCGACACGGCCTGCTCGCGCACGCCCTGGCGATCACCGGGCAGATGATGGCAGCACACACGCTGGTGTCGCTCATTGCCCCAGGCAAACCAGACCGTACCCACGGGCTTGTCAGGCGTACCGCCATCCGGACCGGCCACACCGCTGACAGAGACGCCCAGTTCCGCGCCGCTGTCGCGGCATGCCCCGACGACCATCTCACGCACGGTCGCCTCGCTGACGGCGCCGTGAGCATCCAGCGTGGCGCGGGAAACGCCCAGTAGACGCTGCTTGGAAGTATTGGCATAGGTCACGTAACCCGTCTCGAAATAGGCGGAGCTACCGGCAATCGCGGTAATCGCACTGGCGACGCCGCCGCCGGTACAGGACTCCGCCGCCGTCACTCGCACTCCTCGAGCCAGGCAGACCTTGCCCAGCCGCCGAGACAGCTCGTAAGCCCCCAGTTCAGTATCGTGAGGCAGGATGGAGTCCGATACCATGAATGGCTCCTCGTTGATCAGAGACAAGATTTCTACCAGAGCATACAAGTATGTCCAAAGGCGAAGCTCGTGCCGAAGAATAGGAATTCTGGGGGAGATAGCACTCAACGCGCCCAAAATCCATATTAGCGGAAGCTCAAGGATAGCGATTCGGTGCCGATAAAGCGTCATGGCACCACCGCCTCTCTTGTCATGGACACCGCATGAATTCCGGCATTTCCATCGCCCTGATCATTATCGTGCTGCTGGCGCTGGCCGTCGGCGGCGTGCTGGCCAGCGACCTTGGCTGGCCTCTGCCGGTCCATGCGCTGGCACCGCTGGGCGTGTATCTGCTGACCCTGGTATTGGCGGGCTGGCTGTGCGTCCAGCTGGTGGTTCTGGTCAAGGGACTCAAGCGCCAGCAGCAGGCATTGATCGAAAGTCAGGACGCGGTGCGCCGCCAGCTGGAAGCTGCCGAACTGTCACAGTTGATGGGCCAGTTCGTGCAGCATGCTGAAGCGCTGCTGGACAAGGAGAGCCTCGACCCGAACAAGCGTAGCGTGATGCGCTGCCTGGCGATCGACGCGCTACGGGGCAACAGCGGCCGGGGCGACGTGAACTACACCCGCCTGGCACGGCTGTTCGAGTGGCTGGACGCCGAGGCAGAGCGGCATGAAAACGATGCGCATCGGCTGCAGCTGATGCTGCCGACGCTCATGCAGTACGCCGAGATCGCCTGGCAGCTGTGCCAGATCGGCGAAAGCCAGAAGGAGCGACTGTCACGCTTTCTCAACCATCAGCCGGCACAGCCATCGCGCGACGACGGCTGAGCCAATCCAGATAGATCCTGGTCCCCCTTTTTCTAGTGTGGTGTCTCACAAATACCATCCAATAATATCGGTCCCTGGCGCCGCCATGCATCCGATATTTCTTCGCGTTACTTGCGAGACGCCACACTAGGTTTTACTTGATCGCCGCCGTCAGCGTGATCTCGACCTTGAGCTCCCTGGCCGGCATCGGTGCAACGATGCAGGTTCTCGCCGGCGCATGCCCAACCGGTACCCAGGCGTCCCACACCGCATTCATGGCCGCAAAATCCTCGCCATCCGCCAGATAGATCGTGGCCGAAAGCAGATGCTCGCGATCTGATCCGATCTCCTCAAGCAGCGCCTCGACACGAGAGAGCATGCTGATCGTCTGGGCGGTAATGTCCCCGTCACGGGCTTCGGCACCCGTCACCTGGCCGCAGAGATAGGCGGTGCCGTTGTGAATCACCGCCCGGCTCATGCGGGTTTGTGGATCGTGGCGTTGAATGGTCATTCGAGACTCCTGAAGGCCTGCCAATAGCGGCCGATGGTCATCGATGCCACGACGACAGTGGCGTGTCGTGGCGATCAGTCAGTATAAGGATCAGCGCAGTATGAGGGTCAGCGTAGTATGCGGGGTCAGCGCAGTATCAGCGTTGCCGTTCGCGTATGTCGCAGCATGGCGGTCGTGGTGCTGCCGACCAGCAGGTGACGGATTCGCGAGTGGCCATAGGCGCCCATGATCATCAGATCGATCTTCTGTTGATCGGCATAGTCGGCGAGCACTTCATCGACGTCACCGGCCAGGATCGTGCCCTGAGCATCGACCTGCCCCTGACGAAGCCGGTTCAGCGCCCACTCGAGCTGGGCTCGCTGGTCGTCGGTGCCGGCACCGATCATGACCACGTGACAGACCAGACCATTGAGCAGCGGGCTGTCGGCGATCATCTCGACGCCCTTGCGGGTCGTCTGGCCGCCGTCAAAGGCCAGCAACAGCCGAGATGGCGGCTGGAACTCGGGAGGCGTCACCAGAATCGGCGTGTGCAGCGTGCGCACGACCCTCTCGAGATTGCTGCCCAGATGTTCGAGCGCTCCATCCGCCGACTCGCCGCGCTTGCCCAACACGACCAGCCGGGTCTGGGCCTCGCGCTCGACCAGAGATTCGATCAGATCACCGTGACGCAACGCGGTGGTTACCGCCGTACCCGGAGCCAGACGCTCGGCCTGGCCTCGGGCCGCTTCCAGCAACTCCCGGCCGTGCTGCTGAGCCAGCTTGGCGCGCTGTTCGTCGAGCTGGGTCAGTTGCTCGCGCAGGTGCTCACGACTGCCGAGACCAATCTGCCCACTGGCATCGGTGGCGCCCAGACTCGGCGCCTTGCTCAGCACGTGCAGCAGCTCGAGCGGCGCACCGATCCGCTCGGCGGCCCACGAAGCCGCGGCGCAGACTGCAAAAGCGTGGCGCGAATCATCGATGCAGGCCAGAACCTGACGTTCACTCATGGGATTCTCCTTTCAGCCATTATTGGTTGATGATGGAAAGCGGGCCAGCCCGGCCCGATGACCAGGGTTCAGTGGCCCATGAGCTTTTCTACCGCGTCCGGCTTGTCATGCACCCCGAATCGATCGACCAGGGTGGCACTGGCCTGATTCAGGCCAATCACCTCGACCTCGGTACCTTCGCGGCGGAACTTGACCACCACGTTATCCAGCGCTTCGACCGCGGTAATGTCCCAGAAGTGAGCGCGGGAGACGTCGATCGTCACCCGTTCGATCGCCTCCTTGAAATCGAACCCGGCATTGAAGCGGGTCGAGGAAGCGAAGAACACCTGCCCCACGACGTCATAGTTGCGCGTCTTGGCGTCGCCGTCCATGCGACTCCCGATGTAGAGAATCTGCCCGACCTTGTTGGCGAAGAACAGCGAGGCCAGCAGCACGCCGACCAGAACCCCGATCGCCAGGTTGTGGGTCGTCACCACGACGATCACCGTGGCGAGCATGACGATGTTGGTCGACATCGGATGGCGACGCAGGTTGACGATGGATTCCCAACTGAACGTGCCGATCGAGACCATGATCATCACCGCGACCAGCGCGGCCATCGGGATCTGCGAGACCCAGTCACCCAGGAAGACCACCAGGATCAGCAGGAAAGCGCCGGCGATCAGGGTGGATAGACGCGTACGACCGCCGGATTTCACGTTGATCACCGACTGGCCGATCATTGCACAACCCGCCATGCCGCCAAGCAGGCCGGAGGCGATATTGGCAACGCCCTGTCCCTTGCACTCGCGGTTCTTGTCGCTCGAGGTATCGGTCAACTCATCGACGATCGTCGCGGTCATCATCGACTCCAGCAGGCCGACGATGGCGATGCCCAGCGAATAGGGGAAAATGATCATCAAGGTGTCGAGGTTGAGCGGCACGTCCGGCCACAGAAACACCGGTAGCGAGTCCGGCAGCTCGCCCATGTCCCCCACGGTACGAATGTCCATGCCGCTGACCATATAGACGATCGTCAGCACCACGATGCAGACCAGCGGCGACGGCAACGCCTTGCCGATGATCGGCAGATACGGAAACAGATAGATGATACCGAGCCCGGCGGCGGTCATCGCATAGACATGCCAGGTGACATCGGTCAGTTCCGGCAGCTGCGCCATGAAGATCAGAATGGCGAGGGCGTTGACGAAGCCGGTCACTACAGAGCGCGACACGAAGCGCATCAGCTCGCCCAGCTTGAGATAGCCGAATACGATCTGGATCACTCCCGTCAACAGCGTTGCGGCCAGCAGATACTCGAGGCCATGATCACGCACCAGGGTCACCATCAGCAGTGCCGTGGCGCCGGTCGCCGCCGAGATCATCCCCGGTCGGCCGCCGGTAAAGGCGATCACGACGGCAATCGAGAACGACGCGTAGAGACCGATCTTGGGATCGACGCCGGCGATGATCGAAAATGCGATCGCCTCCGGAATCAGCGCCATCGCGACGACTGCGCCAGCCAGCACGTCGCCACGGACATTGGATAACCAGTGTTTTTTTATCATCTCAAGCATGGGCAAGTTCCCTGTCATGGGCCGCGGTGAACCGTCATGGGCTGCTACCCGCCTGATCGCACGGAGACAGGATGACCACCTGTACTGCCCGTCGTTGACGAGGCGTCAGCAAAGAGTGCCATCAAAGGACGGCCACGCAGTCGCGGCAAGAATTTGGATTGAATGGGTCGAACGAATACGAGCCGTCTCGCCGATACAGCGGTATCGGGACAGCCAGACGCGCGCATAGAAGGCACGTCGAGGTGGGGGCGTTACGCTAGGGTGGCGTCATGCCGGTGATGTTGTCGAATCGGTCTTGCATGAAGGCGACCTTGTCGAGCGCGTGATGGATCGAGGACTTTCAACGCGCAAGATTCTACCACCAACGTCGAAAGGTTCCCAGACGGAATAGGGAGGGGCATCTGCGGCCAATGCCATTGTCTAGCGGTTATGCGCTTCCAGAAACCTTTGCATGGCTTCGACGGTGGCATCACTGCAGTGGTGTTCGATGCCTTCGGAATCGGCTTCGGCCACATGGGGCGGCACGCCCAGTGCCAGCAGCGTCGACAATACCAGTTGATGGCGTGCCTCGACCTTTTCGGCCAGCTCACTGCCTTTCACGGTCAGAAAGACGCCGCGATACGGACGCGCCTCGGCCAGCCCGTCACGCTTGAGCCGCGCAATCACCTTGGAGACCGCAGCGGCACTGACGCCGAAACGCTCGGCCAGATCGCTGGCCCGAGCTTCGCCGTGGTCGCGATGTAGCTGCGCGATCTCCTCCACGTAATCTTCCACCAGCTCCTGCTGGTGGTCGAGGCGCGTACGCTCGAAGCGGGCATAACGGGGGCGTGGCGTCACTGACATGATGTTCTCATCGACGGGCAGAATGATGGGCGGCGGGAGCCTTTCAGGAGTTCGCCCGCGCGCGTCCTTGAAAGCCTACAGCAACTCGAAGGCCAACACATACCCATTCAGCAAGATGATGATCGCCGCGATGAGGCATCCCAGCCCGGTTACCCAGCGACGGTTGGTCAGATTTCCCATCAACCGGTGCTGTGCCGTGAAGTGGATCAGCGGAATCAACGCAAAGGGAATGCCGAAACTGAGGACCACCTGACTGGCGACGAGAACCTGCTGCTCGGGGAAACCCAGCATGATCACCACGATCGCCGGCAGCATCGTCAACAGGCGGCGCAGCCACAGCGGAATGGTGAAGCCGACGAACCCCTGCATCACCACCTGGCCCGCCATGGTGCCGACGATGGACGAGGATAGCCCCGCCATCAGCAGTGTAAAGCCGAACAGCGTGCTCGCCAGATCCCGATCCATCAACGGCGCCAGCAGCTGATAGCTCTGCTCGATGGAAGCGACGCCGGTACGGCCGTTATCGAAGAAGACCGAGGCGGCCAGTGCCAGCATCGACAGATTGATGATTCCGGCGATACCCATGCCGATGATCACGTCCCAGCGGTAATAGCGCATGGCACGGCGGCGCTGTTCGTCGGTATGAGTCGCCACGCGGCGCTGCGACAGCGACGAGTGTAGATAGATGACGTGGGGCATCACCGTCGCGCCCAGGATCCCGGCGGCCAGAAACACCGCGTAGCCATCGGGAAACTGCGGCAGGAGCAAGCCCTGAATGGCCGGCGCGGCCTCGGGTCGCCCCATGATGATCTGAATGACGAATCCGGCGGCCACCGCCAGCAGCATGCTGCCGATGATGACCTCCAGCAGGCGGAAACCGAAGCGCTGCATGTAGAGCGCGGCATAGGTGATCGCGCCCGTGAGCAGCGCCCCTTCGAGCATCGTCATCCCGAACAGCAGATTGAAGGCCAGCGCGGCACCGAGGAACTCGGCCAGGTCCGTGGCAATCGCAACCAGTTCGGCCTGGACCCAGTAGAACCAGACCAGCGGGCGCGGATAGCGATCCCGGATCATCTCCGCCAGATTCTTGCCGGTTGCCAGACCCAGCCGCACCGATAGCGTCTGGATCAGCATCGCCATCAGGTTGGCCCACAGCACCACCCACAGCAGGACATAACCGTAACGCGAGCCCGCTTCGATGTTGGTGGCGAAGTTGCCCGGATCGATATAGGCGACTGCCGCGATCATTGCCGGGCCGAAAAACGGTAGAAAGCGCGACAGCCCCGATCGACGGCGAGCAGTCGCCGGCGCCGACAGGCGTTCGTCACGGGATTCGGTCAAGGAGTTGGACACGACGGCCTCTGGAGATGATCAACATACCCAGGCAACGATGCCTCGGTTATCAAGTTAAACCTCGGTTGATAAAATATACCCCAGTTACCGATGACGCAACGGTGACCCGCCATGAGTTATTTCAATCAGGGTGATTGATGATTTCGGTGGTGGCTGTCGGGCGCTAGCGCCACTGCAGAACCGGCCACCCACGCGCTTCGGCGATTTCGCGCAGGCGGGCGTCCGGCTGGGTGGCGTGGGGATGGTCGACGAATTCGAGCAAAGGCAGGTCATTGAAGGAGTCGCTGTAGCCCCAGGTCTCCCAGCCTTCGGCAAAGCCGGTGTCGTGGCTGGATAGCCACGCTTCGAAGGCGTCGAGCTTGCCGCGCTGGTAGGTCTGGATACCGGTGGGCTCGCCAGTGAAACGACCGTCGGCATCGAGCTCGGGCAGCGTCGCCAGGGCACCGTCCGCGCCGATGGCGTGCGCGATGGGCTCGACCAGATGATGCATCGAGGCGGAGATCACCAGCGTGGCGTGGCCGTCCCGGCTGTGGGCCTGGAGCCGCGCGACCCCTTCCTGCATCAAGCGCGGCCGAACTCTGTCCTCGACGAAGGCGTCGACCTGTTCTTTCACCACCCCGCGAGTGCGACCGATCAGCGGTGCAAGGGTAAAACGCAGATGATCGGTCATGTTCAGCGTGCCGGCATGGTACTGCTTGTCGTGCTCGCGCATCTGTTCCAGCAGAGCCGACCCGTCCTCGACCCAGCCGCATTCGATGATCCATTCGAGCCAGAGATGGGTACAGTCGCCATCGAGCAGGGTGTCGTCGAGATCGAAGATGGCGAGTGCGGATGGCCGGTGTGGCGAGGGGAATTGTGACGTGGCCAAGCGAGGCTCCATGGTCTGTCGGCGGAATGAATCTCAAGCATACACGCTCTCGCCGCGGCATTGAGCCGTCGTCATGTCTCTTCCGACACGTTGGGGTCAGGCTTGCGGCTGCTGAAGCCCGCCATGGTCTTGAATGCCTCCATGATGTCCATTGGCAGCGGAAAAACGATGGTTGAAGCGTTCTTGTTGCTCATGTCGCTCATGGTTTGCAGGTAACGCAGCTGCAGCGCCGCCGGATTGCGGGACATGATATCGGCCGCCTCGACCAGCTTCTCGGCGGCCTGCTGTTCGCCCTCGGCATGGATCACCTTGGCCCGGCGCTCACGCTCGGCTTCGGCCTGGCGCGCGATCGCACGGATCATGCTCTCGTCGAGATCGACATGCTTGATCTCGACATTGGCGACCTTGATCCCCCAGGCTTCGGTCTGGGTATCGATGATCTCCTGGATGTCGTCGTTGAGCTTGTCCCGCTCCGAAAGCATCTCGTCGAGATCGTGCTTGCCCAACACCGAACGCAGCGTGGTCTGCGCCAGATGACTGGTGGCGTTGACGTAATTCTCGACCTGGATGATCGCCCGCTCCGGGTCGACGACACGGAAATAGAGCACCGCGTTGACACGCACGGTGACGTTATCCCGGGAGATGACGTCCTGTTCCGGGACGTCCATGGTAATCACGCGCAGATCGACCACCTGCATCTTCTGCACCACCGGTATCAGGAAGAACAGCCCCGGCCCTTTGACATCCTGGAAGCGACCGAGAAAGAACACCACGCCGCGGCGGTATTCCGGCAGAATCCGGACCGAGGCCAGCAACAGCAGAATCAGCAGTACGACGGGTACCAGATAGGCCAACATCATCTCGTCTCCTCCCAGGGGGCCGGGGTCGGTTCGACACTGACGGTCAAACCCTCCAAGGCCGTGACACGAAGCTTGTCGCCGTCATGAATGCTGCCCTCGCCACGGGCCCGCCAGCGCTCGCCATGCAGCAGCACCTTGCCACGGCCGGCGGAAAAATCCCCCAGTGCCACCGCATCGGCGCCGATCAACTCTTCACGACCGGCCAGAGGAGCCCGCCGTCGCACCGTCATCAGACGCATCACACCCCACAGCAGGAAGCCGGCGGCGATCAGTGCGGTACCGCCGATCAGCGGCCACGCCACGGCACTGTTGGCCTCGTCCATCAGCAGGATGGAACCGATCACGAAAGCGACGATACCGCCCGCACCAAGCGCACCGAAACTGGGCAGGAAGGCCTCGCCAACGATCATCGCAAGACCCAGCAGCACCAACCCCAGCCCGGCCAGATCGATCGACAGCACCTGGAAGGCAAAAAGGCCCAGCAGCAGGCTGATGCCCCCGATGATGCCAGGTACCAGCGTGCCGGGGCTGGCGAGTTCGAATACCAGCCCGTAGAAGCCGATCAGCAGCAAGCCGTAGGCCACGACGGGGTTGGCAATCAGCGAGAGCAGTGAAGTACGCCAGTCCGGCCCTTCGCGAACGAGTTCGATGCCTTGGGTCGACAGCGTCTTCGCACCGTCCGCCAGCGCGACCTGCCTGCCATCCAGCTGCGTCATCAGATCCTCGAGATCGGTGGCCACCACATCGATGACATTGCGATCGAGCGCCTCCTCCGCGCCGAGATTGGCCGCCTCGCGCACGGCCAGCTCGGCCCAGTCCGCATTGCGCCCGTGACGCTCGGCGTAGCCACGGATCGTCGCCACGGCGTCCTCGATCATCTTCTGGCGCATCGCCTCGCTGTTGGCGTCCTCGCCCGACGCCTTGCCCAGCGTCACCGGCGTCGCCGAACCGAGATGCGTACCGGGCGACATGGCTGCGACGGGGCTGGCGTAAAGCAGGTAGGTACCGGCGCTGGCCGCCCGCGCCCCGCTCGGAGTGACGTAGGTCGCGACCGGCAGCTCGGCGGCAAGGATCGCCTGAGCCAGACGGCGCATCGATTCGACCTGTCCACCGGGCGTGTCGAGCTCGATGACCAGGAGCTCTGCACTCATCGCCTCGGCGCGATCGATGCCGCGTTCGACATAATCACGCGTTGCCGGATTGATGCTGTCGTCGAGCGTCAGCACCATTGCCCGATTCGCGGCAGGCGACTGGGCCAGTCCGGTCAGCGCCAGGAGCAAGCCCGCCAACAGACAGACGAGCCAGGCCGCGCGGCACCACCGCCGCGTCATGAGTCTGCGAGTTCCACCCGTCGAGTCGGCCATATTGGCAGCGTAGCCAGTTTCCGGCGTTCGCGCCGTTAGACGGAAGTCCTGTTCGGCTCAGCTGCGACGCTTTCCCTCGCGTTCGAGGACCACCTGGAACTGGTCCGCCAGCGCCTCGAGATCGGGCGCCATCATGTCGGGCGCGTCGCCCCAGGGTTCGAATGGGGTATTGGGATTGCGCTGGATCCAGGCAGCCCGCAGGCCGGCGTGACGCGCGCCGATGACATCGAAAGGATTGCTGGAAACCAGCCAGGTGTTGTCGGGGCGGCTATGGGTGCGCTGGCGCAGATGCGCGTAGACGACCGCATCGGGCTTGTACCGCCGCACTTCCTCGACGCTGATGATATCGTCGAACATTGCCGTCAACCCGGCATGGTCGAACAGCGACTCCAGGCTCTGACGGCTGCCGTTGGAGAACGCCACGCAGCGCACGCCCAGTCCGCGAAGACGCTCGAGCGCAGCGGGAACTTCCTTGAACGCTGGCAGCCGACGGTAGACGACCATCAGACCCTGCTTGAACTCCTCGGTAAAACGCGAGCCCCGCTCCTGATCGACCAGATCCAGCGCTTCCCGTTGACACTGAAAGAAATCGACGTAAGCGCCCATCAGGCCACGGCGAAAGGCGAACTCGAACTGTTTGTCTCGCCAACGCTCCGCGAAGGCGACCGCATCATCGCCGATCCGGGAGGCCAGGGGCGCGACGACGCCCTGCGTATCCACCAGCGTCCCGTACACATCGAATGCCAGTACCGGTGTTTGCATGTTAAATCCTTGGTCAACGTGTTTCATATTGCGTTTTTTGTCACTATGAGCTCACGAATTCGGGGAAAAGCCGAACGAAATCATTGTTCTGTTTTGTAATGTCGGAGTGACAAACCATGCGCCTGGATTACGCCGGACCGTATCCCGAGCCGGTGGGATTTCTGCTGGTCCCGCGCTTTTCGATGATGGCGTTTTTCTCCGCCGTGGAACCGCTGCGAATCGCCAATCGATTGGCGGGCCGTGAGCTCTATCGGTGGCTGTTGATCAGCGAGGATGGTCAGCCCGTCACCGCCAGCAACGACATGACCCTGCTGGTCGACTGTGGCCTGGCAGACGCGCCCTCCCTGCCGACACTGGCGGTATGCGCCGGTTTCGAGCCTGAGCGCGACCGATCGCGTCGTCTGGCGCAATGGCTTCACCGTCAGGCCAGCGAAGGTTGCCTGCTGGGCGGCATCGACACCGGCCCGCTGATACTCGCCGAGGTCGGCCTGCTCGACGGCCATCGTCTGACACTGCACTGGGAGAGTCTGCCCGCCTTCCGCGAGCGTTTTCCGGGACTCGAGGCCGTGGAATCGCTGTTCGAGATCGACGCCCGCCGCTTCACCTGCGCCGGCGGTGCCGCGGCCATGGACATGACGCTGAGCATGATCGCCAGTCGTCACGGTCAGGGCCTGGCCGACGATATTTCCGAACAGTTGATCCATGCTCGTCTGCGCCCGCGCCAGGATCACCAGCGATTGCCGCTGGCGAAACGACTGGGCACACATCGCCGGCCACTGGTCGACGCAGTGGCGCTGATGGAGCAGCATCTCGAACAGCCGCTGTCGATAACCGAACTCAGCGAGCGGATCGGCCTGTCGCTGCGCCAGCTTCAGCGGCTGTTTCTCGATGAACTGGGCAAGCGCCCCCGGGATTACTACCTCGAACTGCGCCTGGATCGAGCCCGGCATCTGCTCGAGGAGACCGATCACGACATTCTGAGCATCGGGCTGGCCTGCGGATTCGGCTCAGCCTCGAGTTTTTCCCGTGCCTACCGCCAACGCTACGCTCAGGCCCCGAGCGACGCGCGTCGCGCCGGCCGAGTCCCGCCGGAAGACTAGCCGCGGCGAATGCCGATTCGACGCCCGGCAGCGCTGGGCCATTCGTCACCCGCGGCCGGCAGCGAAGCAATCGCCGTGGCCACCGGCTCGGGAAACGGTGCCGGCCGGCCACTGGCCACGTCGATCCCCATCAGCATCTGTTCGCTGGTCGCGAGCACGTCTCCATCCACATTGTTCAGCGTGAACAGCACGTGCAGACGCTTGGCGTCGCTGTCGAGCAGCGTCAGCGCCACCCGCAATCCTTCACCGCGATGCGCTTGCTGGCGATAGCAGAGATGGGTCTCTAGGGTATAGATCGTATAGCCATGCTCGGCGCGACCGGCCTCCTCGAGACCGACGCGATCCATCAACGCCTCCACCGCCAGCGAGAACACGCGGGCGTACTCGGCATCGTTCATGTGGCCGTTGTAGTCGACCCAGGCATCCAGCACCCGGGTCTGGAAAAGCGGATCATCCGGAATCGTGGTCATCAGAGGCGCCTCGCTCATCAAATCCGTCTCGTTCATTAAATCCGACCCTGGAGCCCTTCGGCTTCCGGCCAGTATTTCTGGGTCAGCTCCAGCAGTTCGGTGAGAAACGCATCGCGGCGTGTCTCGAGCTCGGCGACGCTGCGGCCGGCGGCCTGATGCTCGCAGCCATCGGCGACCCTATCGATCAGTTCGTCGGTCAGCTCCGGCGCTTCCAGCTTGGTCCACGGCAGTTTCAGCGCCGGGCCGAACTGGTGCAGCATGTGTCGCATGCCACCGTCGCCACCGGCCAGATGGAAGGTGAGGAACGTCCCCATCAGCGACCAGCGCAGACCGCAGCCGTAGACCACCGCCGCGTCGATCTCCTCGGTAGTGGCGACACCGTCGTTGACCAGGTGCAGCGCCTCGCGCCACAACGCCTCCATCAGCCGATCGGCGACGTGACCTTCGATCTCGCGACGCACCACCAGCGGACGCATGCCAAGCGCGGCATACTGTGCCTGGGCGCGCTCGATCACCACCGGCGCGGTGTGCTCGCCACCGACCAGTTCCACCAGCGGCAGCAGATAGACCGGGTTGAACGGATGCGCCACGATCACGCGCCCTGGCGCCCGCTCGCAGGCGGACTGCAGGTCGCTCGGCTTGATGCCGGAGGTCGACGAACCGATCACCACGTCCAGCGGCGCCAGCGCGTCGAGCTGGCTCAACACGTCGTGCTTGAGCGCCAGCCGCTCGGGGACGTTCTCCTGGATCAGCTCGGCGCCCTCGACGGCGGCCTCCAGTGAATCGACGAAGGTCAGCGCCTCGGGATCGGCGTTCTCGGCGAGCCCGAGCCGTTCGAGCGACGGCCAGGCGCGCTCGACGAAGGCGCGGGTGCGCTCCCCGGCAGCGGGATCGGGATCGAAGGCCGTGACCCGGCAGCCGGCCGCCAGGGCGCGGGCGATCCAGCCGTTGCCGATCACGCCGGTACCGATCACAGCGACATTGCGGGGAAGAGTGGAAGCAGTCATCAAGACCCTCCAGGGCAGTTCGGAAAAGGGAAGCCCGCGATCCCGCGCTCACGTCTTCGCTGAGCGCGGGTTCGCCAAAAGGGCTGGAATGGGGCTGGCGTGAAATCAGGCCAAGCGTGAAATCAGGGCTTGCGCAGTCCCAGCGACTCACGGGTCTGGGCCGGCGTCTGCACCTTGCCGCCGAGATTCTCGGCGATGGTGGCGGCACGCTCGACCAGCTGCGCGTTGGTGGCGAAAACGCCCTTGCTGAGATAGAGGTTGTCTTCCAGGCCAACACGCATGTGCCCGCCCATGATCATCGACTGCGCCGCCATGGGAAACTGCTGCCGACCGATGCCGAACGCGGACCAGATCGCGTTTTCCGGTAGCTTGTTGCGCATCGCCAGCATGGTTTCGGTGTCGGCCTCGGCTCCCCAGGGGATGCCCAGACAGAGCTGGAACAGCGGATCGCCATCGATCAGGCCTTCCTCGACCAGCTGGCGCGCGAACCAGACATGGCCCAGATCGAAGCACTCGAGTTCCGGCTTGACCCCCGCCTGCTGGATCAGCCGCGCATGTTCGCGCAGCCAGTCGGCGCTGTTCAGATAGACCATGTCGCCGAAATTCAAGCTGCCGCAGTCCAGCGTGCAGAGTTCCGGCAGCAATTGGCCCACCGGCTCGTGACGCTCCGCTGCAGTCTGCAGATCGGTGCCTTCGAGCCCGTGGATCACGCCATCGCGAATCTCGGGGAACAGATCGCCACCGCCGCCGGCGGTGATATTGATCACCGCATCGACATCGGATTCGCGAATGCGCTCGACCACTTCACGAAAGTGATCGGTGGAGTGGCTGACGCCGCCGGTTTCCGGGTCGCGGACGTGCAGGTGGACGATGCTGGCACCGGCACGAGCGGCGTCCAGCGCGCTGTCGGCGATCTGCTTGGGCGTGACGGGCAGATCCGGGTGTTTGTCGGCAGTGTCGCCAGCACCGGTAACGGCACAGGTCAGGATGACATCGCGATTCATGAGATAGCCTCTGGGTCCAACCCCGAACCGGTAGCGGTTCGCGGCATTGCATGAGTGCACCCGCCGGGTGCGTGTCGATGCTCCCCATTGTGGGTGCCGCACCGTCGCATCGATTGTCATGACACGCCGCGATTTTGACCTGTCACGACGAGCATTGGCCACGTGGCGCCGTCATCCGTAGCGATTTTCCGAACCGACTTCCGGTCGACCCGGGAAAATGCTTGAGCTGGGAACGACCCTAAGCGTGAAGCCGCTCGGCGGCTGTTCGTGGCGAACCATAATCGTTAGGCTATCCCTTTTTGCCCGCCTTCCGAGGCAGTTCGCCATGATGGGACGACCATGCGCTCAGATCGACCACAAGACTCTCACCTGGATGATACCTCTCCCCGCTATGCGCAACTGACCCAGCGCATTGCCGGCAAGGGCGCGAGCGCCTGGAACATTCATTTCCGCGCCAAGGCACGTCAGGCCCGCGGTGAAGACGTCATCATCCTGTCGGTGGGCGATCCCGATTTCGACACGCCGCCCTCTATCGTCGAGGCGGCAGTCGACAGCCTGCGCGGCGGCTCGACCCACTACGCCGAGGTGCAGGGCAAGCGGACGCTGCGCGAGCGTATTGCCAACTTTCACCGGACCCATGGCGGCCACGCAGACGCGAGCGCAGATAATGTCGCCGTGCTCGCCGGCGCACAGTGCGGCCTCTATGCCACGGCCCAGTGCCTGCTCGATCCGGGTGACGAGATCATCATTCCCGAACCGGCCTACGTCACTTATGAAGCCGTGGTCCAGGCCACCGGCGCCGTGCCGGTCTGGGTGCCGCTGTCCGCCGATGCAGGCTTCCAGCCACGGACCGCCGACATCGCCGCGTCGATCACGCCGCGCACGAAGGCGATTCTGATCAACAGCCCGCACAATCCCACCGGTCAATGCCTGACGCCGGCGATGTGGGACGCGATCGCCACGCTGTGCCGCGAGCACGATCTGTGGCTGATCGTCGATGCCGTCTACGCCGATCTGATCTTCGATGGCGAACATGCAAGCCCCGACAGCCTGCCGGGAATGCCGGAGCGCACCGTGATCATCAGCAGCCTGTCCAAATCCCATGCGATGACCGGCTGGCGCCTCGGCTGGGTCGTCGGCCCGCCGCCATTGATGTCGCACCTTGTCAATCTGGCTCTGTGCATGCTTTACGGCTGTCAGCCATTCATCCAGGACGCGGCGATTGCGGCGTTCGACGAGCCCCCGGCAGCGCTGGCCACGATGCGCGACACCTATCGACAGCGCCGCGATGCGGTGGTCGAGACGCTACGTGACAGCGAGATCGTCGCCACGCTGTCGCCGGCCGCGGGCATGTTCATGATGATCGACATCCGCGCCACCGGGCTCAGTACGCACGCTTTTGCTGATCGCCTGCTCGACGAGCACGGCGTGTCGGTACTCGCCGGGGACGCTTTCGGCCCCTCCGCGGCGGGGTTCGTGCGGCTGAGCCTGACCGTGGATGCCGAGCGCCTGCGGGAAGCCTGCCGGCGAATCGAACGTTGCGCCCAGGAGTGCCACGGCGAATCCCGGCTGGCGGCCAGACCGATCAACGGCATGACAACCTGAGCCCAAATCCGCACAATATCGCGATCACGATATCGCCACCGATCAACGGCAGGAAAAACGCTCATGGCATTCAAGGACTTGTTCAAAGTCTATGTCGACGGACAGGAAGGGACCACCGGCCTGCGGCTGTTCGACTATCTCCAGGCGCGCGACGACATCGAGTTGCTGCGTATCGACAGCGACAAGCGCAAGGATCCGGCCGAACGGGCGCGCCTGCTGAATGCCGCCGATGTCGCTTTTCTGTGCCTGCCGGACGCCGCCTCCCGCGAAGCGGCGGCGATGGTCGAGAATCCGGACACCTGCCTGATCGATGCCAGCACGGCCTTTCGTACCGATCCGAGCTGGGTCTACGGCCTGCCTGAACTGAGCGATGGTCAGCGGGAACGGATTCGAGCCAGCAAGCGCATCGCCAATGTCGGCTGTCATGCCAGCGCTTTCATTCTGCTGGTTCGGCCATTGGTGGACGCCGGACTGCTGCCGGCAGACTACCCGCTCTCCGCGTTCTCGCTGACCGGCTACAGCGGCGGCGGGAAAGCGATGATCGCCGAGTACCGGAGTGACAGCGACGGCCGTCTGAACGCGCCACGCCCCTACGCCATGGGCCTGGGCCACAAGCATCTGCCGGAGATGCAACAGCACGGCCGGCTGGCGCAACCGCCGGTGTTCTCGCCGATCGTTGGTCCTTTCTTGAAAGGCCTGATGGTCAGCGTGCCGCTACAGCTCTCCCACCTTGGCGCGGGAACCCGGGCGGAAGCTCTGCTCGATGCCTACCGTGCACACTACGCCGATGAACCTTTCGTGCAAGTCCGCCCGTTCGAAGCCCTCGAGAATCTGGACAACGGTTTTTTCGACGTTCAGGGCGCCAACGAGACCAATCGTGTCGACCTGTTCGTGTTCGGCAACGCGGAGCGCGTCTGCCTGGTCTCGCGGCTCGACAACCTCGGCAAGGGGGCTGCCGGGTCCGCGGTGCAAAACATGAACGTGCATCTGGGGGTGGATGAGACGACGGGGTTGAGTGTCTGACGAAACGCTCCCCGGCTCTGGGTCCGAGCCTGGAATCTGCAGCCCAGAGCCATCAGCGCCGATACTTTTCCAGGTAGGCGTGAATCGCGGCAATGTCTTTCTCGCCATACCCGGCGTTGACGGCGTCGAACCAGAGATTGCGGATCTGTGACAGCGAGGGCAGCGCCTTGTCATCGCCGGCCTCCAGCGCCAGCCCCACATCCTTGAGGCCCCACTGCATCGCCATCTGCGGGTCGAATTCTCCGCTGGCGATCATGTCCAGCTTGAGTTTCATGTAGGGCGTGGCCAGCGGGCCGCCGTCGAGCACCTGCCACAGATCGTCGGTCGCGAAGCCCAGCGAATCGGCTAGATGCGCGGTCTCGGCGATCCCCTGCATCATCGAGATCAGCCAGGCATTGACGACGACTTTCATCCGCGCGCCCTGTCCGGCCTGACCCAGCCAGTGGATCTGCTTGCCCAGCACGTCGAAGATCGGGTCGACCACGGCGCCGGCACGATCACGATCGCCGCTGGCCAGGATGCCGATCGCGCCCTGCTCCGCTGGCGCCTTGGTGCCGGAAACCGGGGCATCGATGAACACGATGTCGTCACGCACTTCGCCAACTTCGGCAATCAGCCGGTCGGTTTCGGCCGCGCCCAGGGTGCCCATCTGGATCAACGTCGCGCCTGCGGGCATCGCGGCCAGCGCACCGCCATCACCCAACAGCACGTCCCGCGTCACCGCGAGATCCGGCAGCATCGTGATCACGGCCTTGGCCAGGCCCACCGCATCGGCGGGAGACACGGCAAGGCGCGCGCCATTCTCGACGAGACCGGTTGCCTTGTGGGGGGAGCGATTCCAGACGGTGACATCGAAATCGGCTTTCAGCAGATTGGTGGCGAAGGCGTGGCCCATGGCGCCCAAACCCAGCACGGCGACGGAACGGGAATCGGACATCGTAAGGATCCTCGACGAAAATGTAGGCTCCTGACTATAGACGAAAGTCCCGTTCTTCAAGCCAGCGACACGTTTCATCCCTCTGGCCCGCTTGCCGTGCTATCACTTCACTGCCCCGTCATCTCACTGCTCTGTCGTATCACTGCTCTGTCGTATCACTGCTCTGTCATCTCACTGCTCTGTCGTCTCGGCGCCCTGACGCCATAGCGACAACAGCGCTCCGCCGACAGGGTCTTCATCGGGCAACGCGACCGCAGCCACCCGCCGGCAGATGGATTCGAGCTCGCCGGGCTGGCCACGCTCGACCTCCCATGACTGCCCCAGTGGATAAGCCCCCACCATGGTGAAGTCGTCGCTGGCCTCGAGGCAGGCATGACCGACGCCCGCCGGCAGCACCAGCGCGTCGCCCGCGGCGATATCGAGCTTGCAGCCGTCGGGGCCGCCAAGCCGGACATGCGCCTGGCCGCGGAAGACGCCCAGCGCTTCGTGCGCGGTGGAATGGAAATGGTCGAAATCGTAAAGGCCATAGCGCCATTGCGGTGGCCATCGATGGCGAGCGAACAGCGCTTCGAACCTCGCCGCCAAATTCTCTTCGGAAGTGTCTAGGATCTGGCGATAGATCAATACCGGCAGCGGCGAGTTGGGGAAGCCGCTGGTTTCATCGGCCTCGAGAACCAGCGTTTCGGGTTGTGGTTTCGTCATGACCTCCTCCTGACCCTGGCATGATTGAGGGCCTCTACAATCTTGCAGACTCGATATCTTGAGCCTGGGAGACGCCCGTCCGGCCGTCGTTGTTCGTCATTTCAGTCTCCATGTCGAGCGGCATCCGATAGACCGCAATCAGGCTCAGCGCGGCGAACGGCAGCATCGGCCAGAGCGCCAGATTCTCGTTGGCGAACGCCTCTGCCAGCCAGCCACCGATCATCGGCATGACAAAGGCCATGGCGTAGCCGACGAAGGACATGCCGGCAGTCAGCGAGGCCACCGCTTCTCCCCGCTCCAGACACGGCGGCAGCGCCATGATCAGCGTGAGCTCGAGGGTGATACCAAAGCCGGAGATCACCAGTGCGACCAGCGAGGGCCAACCCTCCAGGCCCAAAAAGCCGGCCAGCCACAGCAACGCCAGCGCGCCCCAAGGCAGGGGGAACGGACGACGGAGGAGGGAACGGAGAATTGTGCGCGCGGACGCAGAGCCATGACACCACCCGATGAATGAGCGCAGGCGCCAGCCCTGCGCGATGACCAAGCCCAAGCGCTAGAAATTAGCAGAACCGAGCTGTGGAAGCGCAGCTTTTGCCTCTCGTTTCACATGCCGTGCTTGATGCCCCGATTGATCAGTACCCAATTGGCGGGATAGGAGGTGACGAAGCCAATCAGCATCGCGATCTGCATCATGAACCAGAACGGCGCCGTGAACGCATTCATCTCCCCCAGCCAGCCATAGAGAGCGATCAGCATCCAGACGTACATGCCGAACTGAAAGGCGATCAGCGACAGCGTATCGGCCTTGATCGCATCGCGTAGTGCAGCCCCGGGGCTCGCGTCGCTCATGGCGCGAATCGGCAGATACTGAAACAGCACACCGAACAGGTAAGCGCCGATGAAGGCCAGCACGAAATGCCCTAACACCGCCGAACCCAGCAGGGCAAAACCGGTAGCCGTGGCAATCGGCGCCGTGACGACATCACCCAGCGTGCAGCCCCCGCCACAGTGCGTTGCGGAAACGAAGACGCTCTGCCACTTGGGTTTCTCACCGCCGTGGTGATGGTGACCGTGCCCCTCACGAGCGTGCTGAGCCTGTTCCGACTTCGTCGGCGCACGCCCCATCCGGCGGTAGGCCCACCAGCCGAAGATCGGCATGTAGAGCCCGGTGATCGGCCAGGTGACATTCATGATGGCCATCGGCTGTGGCCGCTTCGAGACATCGACTGTAATCGCAAGCGCCGTGACCATACCCAGCAGCAGAAAGACCCAGGACCAGAAAATCAGCATCGTTTTGCCCTCCCGTGGCGATGGCTTGACGACAGAACGTCCCCATTCGTGTCGTGTTGGAAACATGCCTCAGGTATAGAAACCTTCGGCGTCGCCAACAAGCGACGTCCTGCACGGGGGTTGCTCAGACCGGTCGTTTCAGGAGCACGGATCATTGCAAAAACTGTTGTTTTATTAGCAATAAAATTAGAATTAATGATAAATATCCGCTTCTAATCACTACAAAAGAAAGAATAAAACGTAATTTTGACCCCTGGGCGTTGCTTCCCGTCAATACCACCATCGGCTACCGTCAATCCGCGACAATTCCCTTATCGCTCTAATGATGAACGGCTACTTTATAAGCCGCCTCTCTTAATGCATCATCTCGCTCCATCATGCTCGCTGACACGATTGACCTCGGATCGGCGGTCCATCCCCTGGACACATCATCAACAGGATTTCGATCATGTCCGACACGCAACGACCTAATTACCGCGGCGCACTGACCGTCGTCACGACGATCTTTTTCATGTGGGGTTTCATCACCTGTCTCAACGACATTCTGATTCCCCACCTGAAAGCGGTCTTCTCGCTGAACTACACCCAGACCATGCTGATCCAGTTCACCTTCTTCGGCGCCTATTTCATCATGTCGCTACCGATGGGCAAGGTGCTCGCCAGGATCGGGTACAAGAACGCCATCAGCCTGGGGCTGTTGATCGCGGCGGTGGGCGCGGTGATGTTCTACCCCGCCGCTCGAGCGCCTTCCTACCCGCTGTTCCTGACCGCGCTGTTCGTGCTGGCCAGCGGCGTCACCATGCTGCAGGTCGCGGCCAACCCCTATGTCAGCCTGCTGGGGGCGGAAGGCTCTGCCTCGAGCCGGCTCAATCTGGCCCAGGCGTTCAACTCGCTGGGCACCACGCTGGCCCCGTACTTCGGCGGCATGCTGATCCTGGGCGCCGCGGTGCTGGGTGCCAGTGAACTCGCCGACATGTCCGGCGCCGACCGAATGGCCTACAGGGTCCAGCAGGCCCAGAGCGTGCAACTCCCCTACCTGCTGCTGGCCGCCGTACTCGCGATTCTCGCGGTGGTGATCTATCTGTGGAAACTGCCCAATTTCAAGGATCAGGCCCGCGACGATAGCCCGACCGAGAACGTCACCGCCGCCGAAGCCTTGCGTCATCCCCATGTGCTGTTCGGCGTCATCGGCATCTTTGCCTACGTCGGCGCGGAAGTGTCCATCGGCAGCTTCCTGATCAATTACATTTCGCTGCCGGATATCGGCAACATGAGCGAAAGCAGCGCCGCCAGCTATGTCGCCTACTACTGGGGGGGGGCCATGATCGGTCGTTTCATCGGCTCGGCGCTGATGCAGAAGATTCGTCCCAGCCTGATGCTGGGCGTGTTCGCGATCGTGGCGGCACTGCTGACCGCCGCGACCATGCTGACCTCCGGTCACGTCGCGATGTGGAGTATCGTCGCCATCGGGCTATTCAACTCGATCATGTTCCCGACCATCTTCACGCTCGGCATCGCCAAGCTCGGCCCGCTGACCAGCAAGGCCTCCAGCCTGCTGATCATGGCGATCGTGGGCGGCGCCATCTTGCCGGTGGCCCAGGGCGCGATCGCCGACACCGTGGGCATTCACCACGCCTTCGTGCTGCCGCTGATCTGCTATCTGTTCATCGCCTTCTACGGTTTCCGCGGCTCGCGCGTCATCGATCCGCATCCGTCGGTCCGGGGCGCGCACGCCGCCTCGTCCTGAACGTCCCGGCAGCCACATGAAACGCCCCTCCCGCGAGGGGCGTTTTCGATGGGGCCCTCGACTCGTCGATGCCGGGCATCGGTTCCCGGCTTCGATCCGTCATTCGGATGAGCGGTGGCTTCACCGACCGCGCACCACGCGCCCAGACGCCATACGCCCAGGCACGGCAGAAGGTCCAGGTCAGCCGGGCGCTATTCGACAATGCGCAGGTCGGCTTCATCAACGGCTCGCAGATGCCGCTGCCCAATCCCGACGTACGCGTTATCCACTCAGTGCCCGGCAGTGGCGCTGTGCGGATTCCTCGATGACGCGTTTGGCATCGATCAGGATCTCGCGGCCCCAGAAGGCCGAATAGGCGCTGTCGAACGCGAGCGGCTCGAGGCGACTGGCGATACTCTCGACCGTGCTGGCGTCGAGAGGAATATTGTTGGGGTAGGACCACATGAACGACGCCATGCGATCCGGCGTCACCATCAGCGTATCACTGGTCAGCAGAACCTCCTGCGCGGTCCAGTGCAGCACGCTGGCGCCGGGGAAATGGCCGCCCAGGCAATGGATATCGATGCCCGGCAATATCTCGCGTGACGCCCCCTCCCAGAACTCGATGCGCGCATCCGACACAGTGACCCAATCACGATCTGCCGCGTGTACGTAGATCGGGCAGTCGAACGCCTGCGCCCAATCCGCCATGGTGGAAAAGAAATGCGGGTGCGACAGCACGATGGCATCGAGTCCGCCGAGACCTTCGATGATCTCGATGGTCGCCTCGTCGAGTAGCGTCAGGCAGTCCCACAGCACATTGCCGGCCGGCGTGCGCAACAGGAAGGCGCGTTGGCCGATGGCGAAGCTTGGGGTGGTGCCTATCGCCATCAGCCCTGGCGCCATGTGGCGGAAGGTGTTGGTGTGACGGGTCGCCAGTTGGGTTGGCGTCGTCCAGCGCTGGCCCTCGACGGGCACGAATTGACGCTCGTCCTCGCAGATCCCGCAGTGCTCCGGCGGGGCCTCGCTCGGCGGATATTGCACACCGCAGGTAGCACAGATAAAACCATGATTACGCATCTCGACCTCCCCTGGAACCGACCCAGATCATCGCTCTTTTCAGTTCGCTTTATCAACGCCGCTTGTTATCAACGCCGCTTGTTATCAACGTAGCTTGAGGCCTTGCGCTTGCCAGCGATCGTCTCGCTTTACTGCCGTACCATCAGCCATCAGCCATCAGCCATCAGCCATTAGCCATCCGGCGATCAAGATAGTCGCCATGCCCACCAGCATTGGACCATCGGGTACCTCGCCGAATAACCAGAACCCCCACCCCATGGCAAATATCAGATAGGTGTAGTCGAATGTTCCCACCAGCGACGAAGGCGCAATCTGATAGGCCCGGGCGACCGCGAGGTTGACGCTCACCATGAGCAATGCATAGAGCCCGATCATCAGGTACACGATCGCATCGAGCCGCTGCCAACCGAGAGTGAGAAAGCCGGATGACGTTTCCGGCGCGACGACGACCACGACGACATTGCCGACCACCCCCGCCAGCAGGAACGCGAGATTGAGCCCCAGTGCCAGAAGCCAGGGAGAACTCTCACGACAGCGTGTCCGTGTCAGTACCATCGCGCCCGCATAGCAGAGCGCCGCCAGCAGTGGCAGCAACATGGCCGGAGAGAACAGCTCATCTCCAGGGCGCAGCACGATCACGACGCCAGCGAAACCGAGCCATAGCGCGGTCCAGTGCCGCCGCGTCAGCGGCTCGCCTCCCAGCGCTGCCAGCACGGCGATGAACAACGGTGTCGTGTAGATTCCGACGGCGGCGATGCTCAGCGGAATCCAGGGCAGCGCAGCATAGAACGCGATCCACATGGCCAACAGCAAGACGTTGCGTACGCCGATCCAGCCCCAGGTATCGAGACGCCGTGGAAGGCGCTCGTACTGGCGTCGCCACCCCAGTATCAGTATCGGCAATGAAATAAGCGGTGCGATCACCAACAGTTGCCACAGAGAAAGCG
This sequence comes from Salinicola sp. CPA57, assembly GCF_003206035.1. Taxonomy (NCBI): domain Bacteria; kingdom Pseudomonadati; phylum Pseudomonadota; class Gammaproteobacteria; order Oceanospirillales; family Halomonadaceae; genus Salinicola; species Salinicola sp. CPA57. Next base: position 147,287 of record NZ_PZJR01000011.1, on the reverse strand, counting down.
TATCGCTAAGCCCCTTGACCAATGCATCGGCCAGGGCAAGGAGAAAAACCGCGCCGACGATCAGCAGAATGCCTTGGCGAGGGTTATCCTCAATTACGCAAGGTGCTTTCATGACGACTCCTGTCGGTGGCGATCGCCAGAGCGTGCCTCACCGACCGCACCCGTCACCAACGATGGCTGCGTCACCATCCATGAGCCTGGGTTATGTTTCCATTGAACCGCTCGCTGCCGCCCCTCGCCACTTTACTGCCGTTCGAAGCCGCCGCCCGGCTGGAAAGCTTTACTCGGGCCGCCGAAGAACTCGGCTTGACTCAGGCTGCCATCAGTCGCCAGGTACGGTCGCTGGAGAAGGATCTCGGTGCGGCGCTGTTCGAGCGCAGAAATCGGGGCGTCTTCCTGACCCCGGCCGGACGCCAACTGGCCGAGGTCATCTCCCAAGGCTTGTGCCGGATCGCGCAGCATGCCGACGACCTCCGCGGCGGAGAGCGCGCACCTCGAGTGATCCTGTTCTGCCAACTTTGCGAGGCGTTCTACTGGCTGATGCCTCGCCTGGCGACATTCAACCAGCGCCATCCCGATATCGATCTGAAGCTGGTGACATCGACCCGGCCGTTGACCGAGCAACGCGACCCGTTCGACATCGCATTGCAGACTCATGGCCGCCCGAGTGGCAACCACACATTGGCGTTTACCGCCGCGGATACCATTTATCCCGTCTGCAACCCGGATCATCCAGCCGCTCGAAATAGGCCAATCTCCCTGGACGCGTTGACCGATTTCGATCTGCTTCACCATCGGGCAGAGCCGCCCGACTGGATGGAGTGGAGCGACTGGTTCACGGCAATGGGCCGGGACGTGGCGACGCCGTTAGCCGGAAAAGTGTTCGACAGCTATCCCCTGATGTTGCAAGCAGCGCTGGCCGGGCACGGCATCGCGCTGGGGTGGCAGCGCACGACCGAGCGGTCGATCGAAACCGGTGAACTGGTAAGACCCGTGGTGGAAGCTCTCATTCAACCCGAAGCGATCGCCGTCTACACTCACCGGGAGACCGTGGATCGCCACGCGTGTCGGGCGCTGCTCGACTGGCTGGAAGAAGCACTGAACGACCCACCCTGCTAGCGGTCACTTCACCCGCCCCGTCGCGGCAACTCCTAGCGAACGAACACTAGACGACCGGTCTATTCAAGACTAGAGTGGATGCATGAACCGCTCACTTGCCAATCGCGACGTCAAAACGCAGATCCTGGATATCGCTCAGTCCACCATGGGAAACCGAGGGTTTTCCGCGGTCGGGTTGAATGAAATTCTCAAGGCGGCCCAGGTACCCAAAGGCTCTTTCTACCATTACTTCGAATCGAAAGAAGCGTTTGGAGTGGCACTGCTGGAACGTTACTTCAGCCGCTATCTGGCCGAACTCGACGAGTTGCTCGCTTCCAGTGACGAGCGTTCCGCCGTCTCGCGATTGATGCGTTACTGGCAACGGTGGGTGGAAACCCAGAGCGGGCACGACCTGCAAAGCCGTTGTCTGGTGGTCAAGCTGGGTGCCGAGGTCAGCGATCTTTCCGCTTCGATGCGTCAGGTATTGGAAAACGGCACCGATCGCATCATCGAGCGTCTGACCCGCGAGCTGACCCGCGCCCGGCAGAACGGAGAAATGGCTGACGATGGTGATGCCAGAGAGCTGGCTGCCTCGCTTTACCAGATGTGGCTAGGGGCCAGCATGTTGGCCAAGGTGACTCAGAACGATAGCCCGTTGCAGTCGGCGCTGAGCACTACACGACGCTTGCTCGATCAGGACTAGATCCAGGGCCGACGACTCGGCTCTTTTATTTTCCTCGCGACTAGACGACTGGTCTAATCGAATCAGATTCATTGAAGTGAAAGGAGTACGTCATGACGCAGAATCATGCGACCAACCGACAGTGGGTATTGGCCTCGCGCCCTCACGGCGAGCCGAGTCGGGATAACTTCCGCCTGGAAGAGACCGCGATTCCCTCCGTCACGGAAGGCACGGTCTTGCTGCGCACGGTCTACCTCTCGCTGGACCCCTACATGCGGGGCCGCATGAGTGACGCGCCCTCCTATGCCCCACCCGTGGAGATCGATCAGGTGATGGTGGGCGGCACCGTCAGTCGCGTCGTCGAATCTCGACATGCCGATTTCAAATCGGGCGACTGGGTGCTCGGCTTCACCGGCTGGCAGGACTATGCGCTGTCGGACGGCACGGCCCTGACCAATCTGGGCCAGCAGCCCGAGAATCCCTCCTACACCCTGGGCGTCATGGGCATGCCAGGCTTTACCGCCTACATGGGGCTGACGGATATCGGCAAACCCAAGGCGGGCGAGACCCTGGTAGTCGCTGCCGCTACCGGCCCTGTCGGAGCGACGGTCGGACAGATCGGCAAGATCAAGGGCATGCGAGTCGTCGGTATTGCCGGCGGCGAAGAGAAGTGCCGCTATGTGGTCGAGACACTTGGCTTCGATGCCTGTATCAACCACCGAGCCGAAGACTTCGAGGCCCAGCTCGAAGCCGCCTGCGATGCCGGTATCGACGTCTACTACGAAAACGTAGGAGGCAAGGTCTTCGATGCCGTCTTGCCGCTGCTCAATACCAGCGCCCGGATCCCCGTCTGCGGCGTGGTCGCTCAGTACAACGCGACGGATCTCCCGGCGGGGCCGGACCGTCTGCCACTGTTGATGACGACCATTCTCAAGAAGCGCCTCACCGTGCGCGGATTCATCATCTTCGACGACTACGGTCATCGCTTCGACGAATTCTTCAATGAGATGTCGCGCTGGGTCGACGAGGGTCGCATTCACTATCGCGAAGAGATCAAGCAAGGCCTGGAAAACGCCCCCGAGGCGTTCAACGGTCTGTTGAGGGGCGACAATTTCGGCAAACTCGTCATCCAGGTCGGCGAGCGTTGATTCCATGTCTCCGGATTCAGAGACATCAGGTCCCGCGACAACCCCTATCGTCACAACCCGAAAGGCGTTTATCCCATGAAAGTATTAATGGTACTGACATCACACGATCAGCTTGGTGACACCGGCGAGAAGACCGGCTTCTGGCTCGAAGAGCTGGCGGCGCCTTATGTCGTCTTCCAGGACGCCGGTGTCGATATCACGCTGGCCTCGCCCAAGGGTGGCCAGCCACCGCTGGACCCCAAAAGCGACGATCCGGCAGCGGATACCCAAGAGGTCAAACGATTCCGCGCTGACCCGGAAGCCATCAAAGCACTGGCCAGCACCCACGTACTGGCGGATGTCGATATCGATGATTTCGATGCGGTCTTCTATCCCGGCGGCCACGGCCCGCTGTGGGATCTGGCGGAAGACAAGACATCCATTGCGCTGATCGAACGGACCCTGCAGGCGGGTCGTCCAGCAGCCCTAGTCTGCCATGCCCCTGGGGTATTGCGTCACGTGAAGGATGCCGACGGCGCGCCGATCGTGAAGGGCAGGAAGGTCACCGGCTTCTCCAATAGCGAGGAAGAAGCTGTCGGCCTGACAGACGTCGTACCGTTTCTGGTCGAAGACGTACTCAAGTCACAGGGTGGTGACTACAGCAAAGGGGCAGACTGGTCTTCCTATGTCCTCGCCGACGGCCTGCTGATTACCGGTCAGAATCCAGGCTCCTCCGCCGAAACCGCGAAGGTGCTGCTGAAACAGCTCAACCAAAAGGGGTAAGTCGATGAGCACTTACGTGATCTTCATCAAGGACGCCACCCTCGATAGCGAGGAGATGGCGATCTATGCCGACAAGGCCAGCCAGGCAAGAGGAGATAACCCGCCCAAACCGCTTGCCTTCTACGGTGATATCACAACGCTGGAAGGCCCTGAAGCCGAGGGTGCGGTGGTGCTGGAGTTTCCCGATCGTCAGGCCGCGCTGGCGTGGTATGAAAGCCCGGCCTATCAGGAAGCCAAGCAGCATCGTCTCAAGGGAGCCGACTACCGGGTCATGATGGTGGAAGGGGTTTAACGGCCCGCGTTGGCAGATTGCCGACTTGGATCGCCCCCGGGTCCGGGGGCGATTCGTCGACGTCCCGGGTTCTTTCATTCTCGCCGGGCGTCTCAAAACACCGACCCTGGCCTGGATCGATCCCCGCACTCATCCCCTGATGCCACCCAGCGGCGGCGGAGAAATCGCCGGATCGTCTACTTCCAGAAGTTGCTCTTCACCAGATCGATGACATCGCTCATCCGGCCATTGAGTACGGCTTTGCCGGAATAGAGCGCGGTGGAGGTCACCTGCCCCGGTTCGACCTTGGGCGGCATCACCAACTCCATGCGATTGACCTTGACGTCGAGAATCGCCGGTCCGGGATAGGCCAGCCATTCGGCGATGGCATGCTTGAGTTCGTGCTCCTGCTCGACATGCCGGCCCCACAGTCCGATGGACTGAGCCAGCAGCCCGAAATCGGGGTTTTCAAGGTCGGTGTAAGTGTCGAGCAGGCCATCGACCTTCTGTTCCAGTTCGACGAAGCCCAGCGAGCTATTGTTGAAGACCACGATCTTGAGCGGGATCTTCTCCTGCTTGAGGGTCAAAAGGTCCCCCATCAGCATGGTCATGCCACCGTCGCCGCACATGGCGATGACCTGACGGCCGGGGAACGCTTTCTGAATGCCGATTCCCTGCGGATAAGCATTGGCCATGGTGCCGTGGACGAGGCTGGACAGCGTCCGGCGCTTACCGTTGGCATGGATGTGGCGCAGCATCCAGACCATCGGGCTGCCGGCGTCGGCGGTGAAGATCGCATCGTCGTGGGCAGCTTCGTCGAGCGCCAGGGTCAATTCCTGCGGATGGATCAGACCATCGTCCGAAGACTCGTGGGCGTCACGCTCCAGCGCCTTGCGGTAGCTCTTGCGGCACCGCTCCAGCCATTTCGTGTCGCTCTGCTCGTCGACGATCTGGGCGAGCGCGGCGCAGGTATCGCGCACGCTGCCAAGAAGTCCGACATCGACCGGATGGCGCTTGCCGATCTGCTGCGGATCGATATCGACCTGAATGATCGTCGCCTTATCCGGATAGAACTGGGTCCAGGCGAAGTTGCAGCCGAGCAGCAGCAAGGTATCGCATTCGGCAACGGCGTGATAACCGCCGGCCAGCCCGAAGACGCCGGTCATGCCGACCCCGAAAGGGTTGTCCGGTTCGATGAAATCCTTGGCCCGTGAGGTCCAGGCTACCGGCGCCTTTAGCTTGGCCGCCAGCGCCATTACCTCATTGCGCGCGTGCTGACAGCCGGAGCCCGCGAAGATGGATATCTTGCCGCCGGCATTGAGTGCCTTGATTGCCGGCACCAGCTCTTCGGCGCTCGGCCGCGTGACCGGATCGAAACGATGCACTCGGTAGGGCAGGTCCTGGCTCGGCTTCTGGGTGAACAGGTCCCCATGCACGATCAGCACCGCCACGCCGTTCTTGGCCAGCGCCGTCTGGGCCGCCAGCGCCGTCATGCGACGGACCTGATCGGGATTGATGATCGTCTCGCAAAAAACGCTGTACTGCGCGTAGATCGGCCTGGGGTCGACGTCCTGCGGGAAGCCGATGCCGGTATCGGCAGTGCCGACCTGGGAAGCGATCAACACCACCGGCGAACCGCTGCGATGGGCTTCGAACAGCCCGTTGACGAAGTGCAGCGTGCCGGGGCCGCAGGTACCGGCGCACAGGGCCAGCTCCCGGGTCATGTAGGCTTCGCCACCGGCCGCAAAACCGCCCACTTCCTCGTGACGAACGTGCACCCACTCGAGATCGCTGCGACGGATGGCATCGGTAAAGTGATTGATGGTATCGCCGACTACGCCATAGCAGCGCTTGGCGCCCGCCTGGGAGAGCGTTTCGACGATGATTTCAGCGACATTCTGATGACTCATGATGCGACTCCTTATCGCGTGACGGCAGAACCTTCGAGGCGCTCGGATAGAGTCCTCGACGGTCCCGCCGTCGCGGGCCCGGTAAACTGGGCGATGAAAGTAGAGCGACAGACGCCGCGCATTCAGCGCGACATCTATCTCAAGCGTAGTCGGCAATCGCGATCACGCTCGGACTCAGGCCATCTCGGAAGGATCGGGCACCCGCGGAAAGCGCGGCGGGTGCGCTTTCATGTAGGCGTGACAGGCGCGCAGCACACGGACGTCATCATGCTTGCCGCCGGCCAGCTGGAAGCCCACCGGCAGACCGCGCTCGGTGAACCCGCAGGGGACGGAAGCCGCCGGCTGCTGACTCAGGTTGAACGGATAGGAGAACGGCGCCCACTCTTCCCAGTCCCGCATGCCGCTGCCTGGCGGCACTTCGTGGCCGGCCTCGAACGGCTCGATCGGTACCGTCGGGGTCATCAGCAGGTGGTATTTCTGGTTGAAGCGTTCCAGGCACTCGGTGAAATTGGCTCGTCGGCCCAGCGTCTGGAACAGATCGAGCGCACTCCACTGCTGCGCGGTGCGCGCATTGGCAACGAGGCCCGGATCGAGCTGCTCACGCTCCTTGTCACTGCATTTCGACCAGAAATCCAGCGATGCGGTGAACCAGAGCTTCTGGAAGATATCGATCGGCGACTCGAAACCCGGGTGTATCTCCTCGACTTCGGCCCCCAGTTGCTCGAGGTTACGAACGGCTTCGCGAACGCGGGCGGCGACCTGCTCGTCGACTTCGGCGTAACCCAACGTGGGCGAATAGGCGATGCGCAGACCGCGCAGATCCTGGCCGAGATCGGCACCCCAATCCTTCGGCTGCCCTCGGGTGGCATAGGGGTCACGATAATCGTAGCGGCCGATCACGTTGAGCATGCGCACGGCGTCTTCGACGCTTCTGGTCAGCGGACCGATATGGGAGAGCGACGGCTCGGTGGCCGGCGGCCATTGCGGCGTCCAGCCGTAGGTCGGTTTGAAACCGAAGACACCGGTAAACGCCGCGGGGATGCGAATCGAGCCGCCGGAGTCGCCGCCTTGATGCAGCACGCCCATGTTGAGCGCGGCAGCGGCAGCGGCCCCACCGGAGGAGCCACCCGGTGTCAGGCGGGTATCCCAAGGGTTGCAGGTGGCGCCGAATACGCGGTTGTCGGTCACCGCCTTCCAGCCGAATTCCGGCGTGTTGGTCTTGCCCAGGATCACCGCTCCCGCTTCCCGGAGCATACGCGCCGGCGGACAATCTTCCTGACACACGGCGTCCGATGACGTCAATGAGCCGCCCCGTGTCGGCATGCCGGCCACCTCGGCCAGATCCTTCATCGACACGGGGATACCGTCGATGGCACTTAGCGGCCTGCCCTGCCCCCAGCGCCGAGCCGATGCCTTGGCCGCCTTCTCGGCGCCCTCCCGATCGACATGGACATAGGCGTTGACCGCTCCATTGAAACGATCGATCCGCTCCAGCGCCGCCCGTGTCGCCTCCAGCGGCGAGGCCTCCCCGGATCGATACAACCGCTCGAGCTTTCCGGCGTCCATATTTTCAAGATCAGTTCCCAGATCGGCAGCTGAATCAGCGTCGCTCACATTTCCTCCACATCCTGTGGTAAACGGGTTCGTTGCGACCCAGCCTAGTCGGCAGTTCCGCGAGGGCGCAATGTCGACACCGAGAAGATGCCAAGGCACCAGGGAGTCTCAGAAGTCATGTTCGGCGGCACTGGGCGATGACGAGTTACCATTCACGTGTTGCAAGTGCAGCCGACGAACCAGCCGGATGACTGGGCGAATCAGCATCTCGACGCTGCCGATCACGAACAGCCAGGTGCCCGCATATGTCAGAGATTCGTAGAAGAAAAAGAGACTGCCGATGACGAACCAGACACCGATCAGAACGTCGTTGACGATACTCAGCATTTCGTAGCGCTGACGAATGACGAGTTCGTCCCGGCCGAAACGAAGCGTCAGCGATTCGTCGTCACGACCCGATCGGGTCGCGTTTCGTTGCGTACTCTCACTCATCTCGTTAATCCTCCCTGTAAGTTTCGTCACGCTATTCTGGTTCAGCCTGCCGAGGTCCGCAAAGACGGCGCCTGGGATCCCCGAGCCAATTCACTGGCCCCGGCAGGAATTGTCTTCCATGATGAGATCAAACGAGACGAGTGGCTCTCGGCGATCCATCCAGCCCCGCTCTCGGCAACCCACAAGACGAGGTAGACGCCCCGTGCCCCATTCGACACAAGCGCAGCATGAGCAGACGCCGGCTGCCGACAACACCACCATGTTCATCTTCGGTGCCGGTGGTGATCTGGTGAAACGTCTACTGATCCCATCGCTCTACAATCTGGATCGGGATCATCTCATCGACCCCAAAATGCGAATCATCGGCGTCGATCTTGCCGAGCATGACGACGACGGTTTTCGCGCCCATCTCAAGCAATTCATCGCCGACAAGGCCGCCGACAATCACTCGGAAGGTCGCGGCAGCGCACTGGACGAATCTCACTGGTGCGAGTTCGAAAAGCGGCTTCAGTATCTACAGGGAGACTTCACCGACGAGGCCATTTATCGTCGGATCAAGGACACCATTGCCTCGTCGGAGAACGATAACGCGATCTTCTACTGCGCAACCTCATCCCGCTTCTTCAGCGAGATTGCCCAGCAACTCGGCAAGGCCGGGTTGCTGACCGAGCAAGGCGGAAACTACCGCAGGGTCGTCGTCGAAAAACCGTTCGGTCATGATCTCGAATCGGCGCAGGCATTGAATGCCAATCTGCTCGAAGTCATGAAGGAAGATCAGATCTATCGAATCGATCATTTCCTCGGCAAGGAGACCGTTCAGAACATCCTCGTCGCCCGCTTTGCCAACGTGCTGTTCGAGCCGTTCTGGAACAATCACTATATCGATCACATTCAGATAACCGCGGCAGAAACGGTGGGGGTCGAAGCGCGCGCTGCCTTCTACGACAAGGCCGGCGCCATGCGCGACATGGTTCCCAACCACCTGTTTCAGCTTCTCGCCATGGTTGCCATCGAGCCACCGGCCGCTTTTGGGGCGGATGCGCTGCGCAGCGAGAAATCCAAGGTGCTGGGCGCCATTCGCCCGTGGACCATCGACGAAGCCGACGACAACTCAGCGCGTGGCCGATATGAGGCGGGTACGCTCGGCGATCGCCAGGTGCCCGGCTATCTCGAGGAAGACGGTGTCGACGCGGACAGCCAGACCGAAACCTTCGTTACCATGAAGGTGATGGTCGATAACTGGCGCTGGATCGGCGTACCGTTCTATCTGCGTACCGGCAAGCGCATGAGCGCGCGGGATACCGAGATCGCGATCTGCTTCAAACCGGCGCCGTACGCCCAGTTTCGCAATACCGACGTGGATCGGATGGCCTCAAACTGGCTGATCATCCAGATCCAGCCCAACGAGGGGATGTGGTTCGACTTCCAGGCCAAGCGCCCCGGCCCGGAGCTGGAGATGGATACGGTCAAGATGGGCTTCGCCTACAAGGACTTCTTCGATCTGCCCGCGGTCACCGGCTACGAAACGTTGATATACGACTGCCTGACCGGCGATCAGATGCTGTTTCAGCGCGCCGACACCATCGAGAACGGCTGGCGCGCCGTGCAGCCGTTCCTGGAAGCCTGGTCCCGAAAATCGGGGACCGGAAAATCGGGCATCGAAGGGTACGCCGCCGGCACCGACGGCCCCAGCGGCGCCCACGAACTGATCCAGCGAGACGGCCGCCTGTGGCACAAGGTTGGCGAACCCACCGGCCCCGGCGTGGCACCGGTGCCGAAACGTAGCGATCGCTGATCGCGGTTTGACGTGCCATGAGGCGCCGGCGCAAAAGCCAAGGGATAACGACGAGTCGCGTCTCAACGGGCGGCAGAACCTAGAGACGCCGTGCCAGCAAACGTTCCACCAAGGGTTGCCCGTTGATCTCGAAATTCTGGTCCAGCTTTTGATCGCTGAAGCCACAGGACTCGTAGAAGCGAATGGCCGCCAGGTTGTTGGCGAAGGCCCAAAGCCCGACGTTGCGAAAGCACCGTGCTGTAAACACGCTATCCGCCTCGCGCAGCAGTCGTGACCCCACCCCACAACGTTGTGCCGAGGGTGATACATAAAGCCCATGAATCTCGGCCCAGCCCTGGGTTGTCGATCTCACGTCGGGGCGAGTCTCGGGCGGATGACGAAACGCCCCGACGCGAGCCCAGCCCACCACGGCCTGACGTTGCACCGCCACCAGCACTTCTGCCCCCAGTTCCAGCTCCCGTCGCCAGGTTCCCAATCGGCTGTCGAAATCTCTTCTGGCCAGTGTGTCGTCGTCGATCAATCCGCGGTAGTTGTGGCGCCAGGCGTCGACATGGATTGTCGCGATCGATGCCGCATCGCCCTGCGTTGCCCGCCGTACTACTATCGCCTCGCGACGCTGCCGCTCCGTCACGACGCCAGTCGGGCCAGCGTGAAACCGGCAATGGCGGTGTCCTGCACGCCGGTACCGGTGAGATCGCAGACGGTGATCTGCGAGTCGGTGGCACGCAGACTCTTGCCGCTGGCGATCACGCGGCCCAGCTCGTTGACGGCGAACGGCGGCTGGTGGCCGGCGTAGGCCTTGAGCTCACCGTTGTTCTCGCTCTGGGCGCGGGTATCGGCGACGTAGTGATCGGCTCGTTCCATGACGGACGTATCCAGCTCACGCTTGTCCGGGCTATCGGAACCCATGGCGGTGACATGAACGCCTTCACGTAAATGCTCGCCGCTCAGCAGCGGCTCCCGCGACGGCGTGGTGGTAACGATGATGTCCGCCTCGCGGCAGGCCTCGCCGATATCGGTATGTACCGCCACGGTCAGCCCGTATTTCTCCTGCATCCGCGCAGCGTAGGCTTCGGCCTTGGCCACGTCCCGCGCCCACACGTCGAGGGTGTCGATGTCGCGCACCAGCATGAGCGCGGCGACCTGCAGCTCCGCCTGCAGCCCGGCGCCGAGCACGGTGACGCGTTGACTGTCGGCGCGCGAGAGATGCTTGGCGGCAATGGCGCCGGCCAGCGCGGTGCGAATGTCGGTGAGGTAGCCTTCGTCGAACAGCACCGCCTCGACCAGACCGGTCTTGGCCGAGAACACGATCATCAGGCCGTTGAGACTCGGCAGTCCCAGTTTCGGATTGTCGAAGAAGCCCGGGCTGACCTTGATCGCGAAACGCGAGTTGCCCTTGATGTGCGCGGTCTTGACGTCGACCTCACCATTGGCCTCCTCGATCGCCATCGACAGGATCGGCGGCTGCACCACGTTGCCCTCGCCCAGGGCACGGAAGCCTGCCTCGACCGCTTCGAGCGCGGCGTGATCGAGACTGACGACTTTCTGAATCTGCTCGCGATTATAGAGTTCCATCGGGGGGGCTCCTGAGGCCGTTCATTTGAATTCGTATCCGCATTCAGCCGCTCAGCGCGCCGGGTAGTCGATCAGCGTCTTTGCCCGCATCAACGTCTCTGCATCGACGCCATTGCCCGAGACGATCAGCGCCACCTTCTCGCCCCGAACGTCGATGCCGTGCTCCTCGATGGCGGCGAGCCCGACCGCGGCGGCGCCTTCCACCAGCATCTTTTCATGCTCGAAGAAGTGCAGCATGGCGCGGGCGATGGCCGCTTCCGAGACCTGGTGGTGGTCGTCCATCACCTCGCGGACCAGTTCGAACGTGCAGCGGTTGTCGAGTCCGATGCCGCCACCCAGCGAGTCCGCCAGCGAGGCCTCCTCCTCCACCTCGACGGGCTTGCCGGCGGCCAGGCTCTCGATCATCGCCGCGCCCTCGAGCATGCTGACGCCGGTCACCTGGACCTTCGGGTTGATGCCCTTGACCGCGCGCCCGATGCCGCCAAGCAGCCCGCCGCCGGAAAGCCCGATCAGCACCCGGTCCAGCCCGGGGACGTCTTCCATCAGTTCGAGCCCGATGGTGCCCTGGCCCGCTGCGATCAACGGATCGTCGAAGGGCTCGATCAGCGCCATGCCCTCCTCGGCGACGAGACGCCGCGCCTCGACGAAGGCATCGTCCTGGGAGCGCCCGATGACCCGGGCTTCGGCACCCAGCGCCTCGATGGCCGCTATCTTGTTGGCCGGTACCAATTCGGAAACGCAGATGATGGCGCGGGCGCCGAGACGCTTCGACGCCCAGGCCACCGCGCGGCCATGATTGCCGGTGGAGGCCGTGGTCACGCCGCGTTCCAGCTGCTCCGGCGCTAGCGACGCGATCTTGTTGAGCGCGCCTCTCAGCTTGAAGGCACCGCTCGGCTGCAGGGTTTCCAGCTTGAGATAGATCTCGGCATCGAAGCGTGCCGACAGGCTCTGGGAGAGAATCAGCGGCGTCCGCGCCGCCTGGCCGGCGATGCGGCTTCGCGCCAGATAGATGTCGTGAAGCGTCACGGAGTCTGACATCGTTGAGCGATTCCCGATTGAGAAAATGGAAACGGCAGGGTGGACGTTTCCACCCTTCCGCAGTCTCATGGCGCCATCAACACTCAGGCGTTGAGCTTGCCCTCGCGCGTCAGCGCATCAGTGACCTTGTCGACGGCACGCTTGGCGCGGGCGATCACTTCATCCACCTGGCCACGATCGATCACCAGCGGCGGCGCGAAGCCGAGGATATCGCCGTTGGGCATGGCTCGAGCGATCAGGTTCTCTTCCAGCGCGGCGGCCGCGACCCGGGCACCGACCTTGAGCGACGGATCGAATGGCGTGTACTCGCCCTTCTCCGGCGCGAATTCCAGTGCAGCCATCAGCCCCTCGCCGCGCACGTCACCGACCAGCGGGTGCTCGCCGAAGGTCTTCTTGAGCTGGGCATTGAAATAGGCCCCGGTCTCGGCGGCATTACCCACCAGGTTTTCGCGCTCGATGATATCGAGATTGGCCATGGCCGCCGCGGCACCCAGCGGGTGGCCGGAGTAGGTCCAGCCGTGGCCGATCGGACCGTATTCGCCGGTGCCATCTTCCAGCGCTTTCCATACGCGCTCGCCGACGATCACGCCGGAAAGCGGCTGATAGGCGCTGGTCAGCCCTTTGGCGATGGTGACCAGATCCGGTTTGATGCCGTAATGCTGGAAGCCGAAATCGCTGCCCAGACGGCCGAAGCCGCTGACGACTTCGTCGGCGATCAGCAGGATGTCGTGGCGCTTCAGCACGGCCTGGATCGCATCCCAGTAGCCTGCCGGGGGCGGAATGATGCCGCCCGTGCCCAGCACCGGTTCGCCGATGAAGGCGCCGACAGTCTCCGGCCCTTCACGCTGGATCATCGCTTCGAGCTGTTCGGCGCAGTAGGCGGAGAATTCGCGTTCGCTCATCTCGCCCCGAGGCCGGCGGTAATAATATGGCGCCTCGGTATGCAGCACGCCGTCGATGGGCAGGTCGAAATGCTGATGGAACGCGGGCAACCCGGTCAGCGAGCCGGCGGCGATGCTGGAGCCGTGATAGCCGCGCTGGCGCGAGATGATCTTTTTCTTCTGCGGCCGGCCGGTGACATTGTGGTAGTAGCGCACCAGCTTGATCTGGGTCTCGTTGGCGTCGCTGCCGGAAAGCCCGTAGTAGACCTTGTTCAAGCCGTTGCCGGCGAGCTTGGCAATGCGCTCGGACAGCGCGATCAACGGCTCGTTGGAGTGGCCGACATAGGTGTGGTAGTACGCAAGCTCCTTGGCCTGGGCGTAGATCGCCTCGGCGATCTCGGTGCGGCCGTAGCCGATGTTGACGCAGTAGAGCCCGGCAAAGGCATCGATCATCTCGCGCCCATCGCGATCGACGATGGAGATCCCCTTGCCACCGGTAATCACGCGGCCCGGAAAATCGCCATGGGCGTAATCGCGCAGATGGGTAGAAGCATGGAAGACATGGCGGCGATCGTTGTCGATCAGCGTACGAGTATCGGTCATACGATTTCCTTACCGAAAGAGGATTGCTGCCGTGCTCGCACCATCGAGCGTTGTCGGAAACGGCAGCGATCCGGGCGGGCGCAGCGATCGGAGTGATCCTTGTGTCATACCCGCGATAGAATCGATCAATCTACGAATTGCTGGCAGAGGGCATATTGCCGAGACAGTAGTACTTGGTATCGAGATATTCCTCGAGTCCTGCCGCACCGCCTTCGCGGCCGAGCCCTGACTGCTTGACGCCGCCGAACGGGATTGGCGCGCCGGTCATCTTGACGCTGTTGACGCTGACCATGCCGTACTCGAGCCCGCGCATCAGCTTCCAGATCCGGCGAACATCGTTGGTATAGACGTAGGCGGCCAGACCGTACTCGGTGTCGTTGGCCAGCCGGAGAACCTCCTCATCGTCGTCGAACGCACAGACACCCGCGACCGGGGAGAAGGTCTCCTCGCGGAACACGCGCATCTCCGGGGTGATATCGGCCAGCAACGTCGGCATGAAGAAGTTCTCGCCGGGGGCCTGGCCCTCGCCACCCAGCTTGCGTGCGCCCTTCTGGATGCCGTCCTCGACGATACCCTTGGCCATGTCGACCGCGCGCTGGTGAATCAGCGGGCCGATATCGCTCCCTTCGAGACCGTTGCCGACCTTCAGCGCCTGCATGTGTGCCACGAAGCGCTCGACGAAGGCGTCGTAGATCTTGCGGTGAACGAAGATGCGGTTGGCGGCGAGACAATCCTGCCCGGCGGTCTGGAACTTGGCGGCGACCGCTTCTTTCGCCGCGGCATCCGGATCCATGTCGTCGCAGACGATGAACGGCGCATTGCCGCCAAGCTCCAGCGACATGCGCTTGACGCTGGAGGAACTCTGGCGCATCAGCAGCTTGCCGACGCGGGTCGAGCCGGTGAACGAGATATTGCGAATGCGGTTGTCGTTGCACAGCACCTCGGAGACGGTCGCCGGATCGCCGGTGACGACGTTGAACACGCCCGCCGGAATACCGGCCCGCTCGGCCAGCTCGGCCAGTGCCAGCGCGGAGTATGGCGTCTCGTTGGCCGGCTTGACGATCACCGTGCAACCGGCAGCCAGCGCCGCCCCCGCCTTGCGCGTGATCATCGCCAGCGGGAAGTTCCACGGCGTGAACATCGCCGAGACGCCGACCGGTTCCTTGATCGTTCCCAGCGCCGCGTTGGGAATATGGCTGGGAATGGTCACGCCGTAGGCGCGCTTGGCCTCTTCGGCGAACCACTGAATGAAGCTGGCGCCGTAATCGACCTCACCCCGGGAATCGTCGAGCGGCTTGCCCTGCTCGTAGGTCATCAGCAGCGCCAGATCTTCCTTGTGCTCGTGCAGCAGGCGATACCAGGCGTGCAGCTTTTCGGCGCGCTCATGGACGTTGATCGCTCGCCATGCGGCGAAAGCATTCTCTGCCGCGGTTACCGTATCGGTAATCTGCGCCGCTTCCAGCAATGCGCAATGGCCCAGGGTCTCTCCGGTAGCGGGATCGACGACCGCTTCCTCGCGGCCCTCGCTACCGTGGGTCCATTTGCCATCGACATAAGCGTACTGGCGGAAAAGCCTGGGATCGTTGAGTTTCATATCGCCTCCTGCAGGGGTATCGGCGGTGGAGCAGAACGGGTTGCCTATCCTGCGAGTGCGACCATGGTATCGATTCGGCGGCAGGAAACTTTTCGTCTCTACCGCTTTGCGGCACGCTTTCTTCCGAAAGCCCGCTCAGGAGTTGCGGTTTTTTTGGTGGGACAGGAGACAAGCGCAAACTCGCCCGGCCAAGGCCGGGCGAATATTCAGCTTATGCTAGAAATTCGATGCATCCGTTTCGGAGAATACCGGCGGCCCTTCGCGCTTGACCGTCTTGGTGACGATGTAGGTGAAGTAGCGCTCGATCCCCAGATCGGACACGAGCCAGGCATCGATCAGGCGTTGATAGGCGTCGATGCTGTCGGCGGCGATCTTGACCAGGTAGTCGACGCCGCCGCCGACCGCGACGCACTCGGCGACGGCGTCGGTCTCCCGGACCATGCGCTCGAAACGGGCAAAGCTTTCGGCATTGTGCTGCTTGAGCTCGATCTGCACCCACACCGGTGTGCGCTTGACGATGGCGTCGGGATTGATGCGGGCGCTGTAGCCTTCGATGATCCCGGCTTTCTCCAGCCGCTTGACCCGTTCCCAGCACGGGCTGACGGAGAGACTGATTGCCTCCGCCAGCCGCGACTTGGTGATCCGACCGTCATGGCTCAGAATTTCCAGGATCTTGAGGTCGTAGCGATCGAGTCTCATTCGGCCGGCTTCGGGGCCGATGAATGGCTTTCGGCCGGGTTCGGGGCCGATGAATGGCTTTCGGCCGGCTTCGGGGCCGATGAAAGGGCCGGCTTCGGGGCGGATAAGGAACCCGCACGTTCCAGCGACTCGACCACTTCCGCGACCACGGCGATGGTATCGCCCATTCCGACCTTGGCCGGGAACCGCCGCGCGATCAGCACGCCGTCGCGCTGGGCGCGATATTCGACCGGCACTGCGCCGGTGCGACTCATGTCGTGGATCCTTGCCAGCACATCGCCCTGCTGAACCATTTCCCCCAGAGACACCGTCAGTTCCAGCAGGCCGGAATGCTCGCTCTGGACGTAGCAGCTGGCATCCGGCATATCGACGTAGACCATGGGTTCGGTCGGCTTCTCGATCTCGCCAGCCATCAAGCCATAGTGAATCAGGAAATTGCGCACGCCGCGCTCGGTCAGCGCCAGGCTCTGCGGCGTCGAGGTGCCGCCGCCGCCCAGCTCGGTGGTGACGAAGGTCTTGCCCTGGGATTCCACCGCAGTGTCGTAGAGCTTGGTGGCGTCTAGCTCGAACATCATCATGGCGTAGGGCGCGCCGAAGGCGACGGCGCCGGCGAGACTGGCGTTTTCCTGGGCGAGATCGTCGAGCCGATGCGCGGCGGCGAACGGCACGATGTCCAGCGTGCGACCGCCGGAGTGCAGATCCAGCGCCACGTCGCACATCGGTACCAGCACCCGAGTGAAATAGTCGGCGATCTGACTCGTCACGCCGCCATTGGGGTCGCCGGGGAAGCTGCGATTGAGATTGCCGCCATCCAGCGGCGACGTTCGCTTGCCCGCTTCTGCCGCCGGCGTGTTCATCATCGGCACGATGATCACTCGGCCGCGAACCTCTTCGGGCTTGAGGGTGCTCGCCAGCTTGAGCAGCGAAGTGATGCCTTCGTACTCGTCGCCATGGTTACCGCCGGTCAGCAGCGCCGTGGGGCCTTCGCCGTTGGCGACCACGGTGATCGGGATCATCACTGCGCCCCAGGCGGAGGTGTCGATGGAGATCGGCAGCTTGAGAAAGCCGTGCTGAACGCCCTGGGCATCGAAGTCGACGGTAGCGCTGATCGGGCTGGGACGCAGGGTTGCGGACATGCGAACTCTCCTCAATGAAGCGGATGACGCGCCGCAGCGGATCGCTAACAGGCGCGTCATTGAAAGATAGCAAAATAGCCGGGCGAGCCGGAATCGCGGCGGGCCTCAGACCCGCTATTCGGCCTCATCCCACCAACGACCGGCACACTCTTGTTTGACGAACATAGTTGACGAACAGCTGACGCGACTTACTTGACGAACAGCTGGCGCGGAAAATGGCACAACGGCTCGGCGCCATTCTCGGTGATCAGGATGCTTTCGGTGATCTCGAGGCCCCAGTCGTCCATCCACATGCCGGGCATGAAGTGAAAAGTCATGCCGGGCTCGAGAATCGTCTCGTCGGATGGGCGCAGACTCATGGTGCGCTCGCCCCAGTCCGGCGGATAGCTGATCCCGATCGGATAGCCGCAGCGCGCGCCGCCGCGATCGAAACCGTACTTGTCCATCGCCGCACCCAGCGCCAGCGCGATATCGGCACAGCGATTGCCGGGCTTGGCCACCGCCAGCCCGTTGTCGATGCCTTCGAGCAGAGCCGATTCGCCGCGAATGAAGTCCTGCGGTGGCTTGCCCAGAAAAACGGTCCGCGACAGCGGCGCGTGGTAGCGCTTGTAGCAGCCGGCGATCTCGAAGAACGTCCCCTCGCCCTTGCGAAACGGGGTGTCGTCCCAGGTCAGGTGGGGGGCGGCGGCGTCGCTGCCGGTCGGCAGCAACGGCACGATGGCGGGATAGTCGCCACCGTGGACCTTGCCGTGCTCGTCGGTCCAGCCTTCGGTGCCGACCCGATAGATCTCGGAGACCAGCTTGCTCTTGGCCAGGCCAGGCTCGATCATCTCGATGATCCGGGTGTGCATGCACTCGACGATTCTCGCCGCCGTGCGCATGTAGGCGATCTCCTGGGGCGACTTGATCGCCCGGCACCAGTTGACCAGCGCCGTGGCGTCGATCAATTGCGCGTGCGGCAACTCCTTGAGCAGGCTGATATAGGCCTTGCCCGAGAAGTAGTAGTTGTCCATCTCCAGCCCGACGTTACCGGTATGCCAGCCATATTCCGGCAGCACCGACTGGGCCAGATACTCCATCGGATGCATGTCCGGATTCTGAACGTAGTAGTCCGGGTAGTAGCGCACGCGCTCGGCGTCCATCCAGCAGGTACGCCAGGCACCGTTGGCATCCTGGCGCCGCCCATACCAGACAGGCTCGCCCTCCAGGCCCACCAGCACACACTGATGCACGTAGAACGACCAGCCGTCATAACCCGTCAGCCAGCCCATGTTGGAAGGGTCGCTGACAACGAGAACATCAATTCCCCGGCTCGCCATGGATACGCGCACTTTGTGCAAACGGCTGGCGTACTCTTCACGCGAGAAAGGTAAAGAAACCTGAAACATGGCGCCACTCGACTAACGGGACCGAATTGTAGGGACATCGGCAGTCGAGGGGATCGAGCCGAGTGTCCTGCCGCTTGCCGACCGGGTGTGAAATTGTCATGATTTACTTACCATTATTCATGACAATTATCGGTCAATGCATCGACGACGATAGTAGCATCGTCGCTCAGCGTGCCGTCAAAGGCTTTATTGCATCATGACAATCGACCTGACGCCCTTCCTCGGCGGGCACGGCCCCAAATATCTTTCCATCGCCCGCGCACTCGCCGAAGCGGTCCGCCACGGGGTGCTAGCTCCCGGCATGCGCCTGCCGACCCATCGCGAGCTCGCGGAGACGCTCGGCGTCAGCGTGCAGACGGTTTCCCGCGCCTACGAACAGGCCGAGAAGAGCGGCCTCGTTCAGGCCCGTGTCGGCAGCGGTACCTGGATTCGCGATGCCGAGGGCGACTCCGAGAACGAGTACCTGCGCGCGCCGGCGGCCGTCACCGACGCCGCGCCGATCGATCTGTCGATCGCCCACACGGTCTGCCCGCCTTCTCATCATCGGCGCTTTCGCGACGCCCTGGCGGAGCTCGCCAAGTCCGCCCACGCCGATGTCATTGGCGCCTGCCGCCCCATCGCCGGGCTGCAGCATCAGCGCGAACGCGCCAACGCCTGGTTGAAAGAGCGCCTGGGTGTCCCCGGCGAAACCGATGACCGGCTGCTCTGCAACGGCGCCGCCCATGGCCTGATGCTGGCCATCGCCACGGTTGTCCAGCATGGCGACATCGTGCTGACGGAGACGTTGACCGACCACGGGCTGATCGCGCTGGCGCGCACGCTAGGCTTCCAGCTCCACGGCGTGGCGATCGACGAGCAGGGCGTCATCCCCGAGGCGCTGGAGGCGGCCATCGTGAAATTCCGCCCTCGCGCCGTCTGCCTGACGCCGACCCAGCTCAATCCCACCGGCGCGACCATGGAAAACGCCCGTCGCGACGCCGTGGCCGAGATTCTGCTGCGTCATGATGTCTGGCTGATCGAGGACGATGTCCATGCACTGCTGGAGCCGGCGGGTCTGATCCCGTTGACCGCTCGTCTCCCCCAGCAGAGCTTCCACGTCACCAGTCTGACCAAGTCGACCGTGCCCGGGCTGCGCGCCGGCTATCTCAGTGTCCCCCGTGGGCAGATGCATCACACCCTGCCGCGCCTGCGGGCCACCAGCTGGATGGCGACCCCGCTGATTTTCGAACTGGCGGATTACTGGCTGGCCAGCGGCATGGTCGATACGCTCGCCCACGAACAGCGCCAACTGCTGGCGGAGCGCCAGTCGCTGGCGGCACGCAAGCTGGCGGGGCATGCCATCGAATCGCGCCCCAGCAGCCTGCATGTCTGGCTGGCGCTTCCCGAGCCGTGGCGTGCCGAGGAACTGCAGCAGCAGGCGCGCCAGGAAGGCGTTGCCATCACCACTGCCCAGCCGTTTCTGGTCGAGCAGTCCGCCATGCCGCGCCGCGTGCGCATCAGCCTGGGGGCCGAACCGGATCTGGCACGCCTGGCCAGCGGCCTGGACGTGTTGAGCCAGTTGCTGGGCGAGGCGCCACCGCCGATGCTGGAAATCGCGTACTGAAGCGACGGGACATCCTGATTCGCGGTCGCGGAACAGACAAGCGATGCGCGGCAATTTCTTTCGCCGTGCGTAACCTGCGATGATAACGGGCTCCAACACGACAACGAGGACGGAGCCCAGATGCGAGTTTTGATCTATCACAACGACGCCGAACAATGGCGCAATATCCTGCTCGAACGTCTGCCGAACGCCGAAATTATCGTCGCGATGGATAGCGGTAACCCGCAGGTCGATTACCTGGTCGCCTGGAAGCCGCCGGCCTCGGTGTTCGATGAACAGACGGCGCTCAGAGGCATCGTCAATCTGGGTGCCGGGGTGGATGCCTTGTTGCAGAACCCGTCGCTGCCCCGCGAGATCCCCATCGTCAAGCTGCGCGACGCCGGGATGGGCGAGCTGATCGGCGACTACGTTCGCTACGGCGTGCTGCATTTCCAGCGCGACTTCGACCGCTACCGGCGTCAGCAGGCGACGAGCGAATGGCGCGAGGTACCGGTCGTCGACAAGCCCGACTGGTCGATCGGCGTGCTGGGGCTCGGCGCCATCGGCACCCGCGTGGCGCAGATGCTCGCCGCCGACGGATACCCGGTCCACGGCTGGAGCCGCTCGCCCAAGCAGATCGACGGACTCACCTGCCATCACGGCGATGACGGGCTCGACACGCTGCTGCGCCAGGTCAAGACGCTGATCACGCTGCTGCCGGACACGCCGGCCACGCGCCACATCATCAATCGCGACAATCTGGCCAAGCTCCCCGATGGCGCCAGCCTGATCAACCCGGGTCGCGGCACCCTGATCGACGAGCCCGCCCTGCTCGACGCACTCGGCGAGGAAGAGTCCGAAGGTCGCCTGCGTGGCGCCCTGCTGGACGCCTTCCCGAGTGAACCACTGGCCGCGGACAGCCCGCTATGGCACCACCCACGCATCCTGATCACCCCGCACATGGCCGGACCGACCCCGATCGGCGCTGCCGCCGACCAGGTCGCCGACGCGCTGGATGCGATGTCGAAGGGCAAGGTGGTCGAGACCATCGACCCCGAGGCGGGATATTGAGGCCAGACTCGGAACCATAACAGTAGCATGCTAACAAGTTGGCTTATGACTATAGTCTTGGGTAGAATCGCGACGCTTATTACACAGGGGTTCGAGGGATGAGTCGAAAAAACGGGGTATCACGGCCGGTCAGCGCCTTGCTGATCTTGGTCGGCGCGATCTTCACCATACTGGGACTGGGGCTTGCGATCGGCGGGGGCATGCTGATCGGTCGCGGTGGCAGCTGGTATTACCTGCTGATGGGTCTGGCGCTAGCCGCCACGGGCATCGAAATCGTTCGCGGTGGCACCAAGGCGCTGGCCATCTACCTGCTTGCCTTCATCGCCACGGTCATCTGGGCGTTCTGGGAGGCGGGGCTGGATTTCTGGGCGCTGCACGCGCGTATCTTCACTTTCCTGTGCGCTCTGTTCCTGCTGCTGCTGATTCAACCGCTGATCCTGAAGCGAGCCGGCCTGCAGGCCAACAAAGGCATCAGCCTTGGCGCTGCCGCGGTCGCACTGATCGCGATCGTGGGCATGACCTGGGGCATGTTCCAGCCCCATGGCATCCACAATAGCGTCGCCGCCACCGGCGAGACCCCGGTTACCGATGCCACTCGTCAGGTGGACTGGGATCACTACAGCTCGGACGGCAGCGGCAGGCGTTTTGCCGCGCTCGATCAGATCAACCGAGACAACGTCGACTCCCTCGAGGTCGCCTGGACCTTTCACACCGGCGACACACCGCTTAGCCCCACCGGGGCGGGCTTCGAGGATCAGCAAACGCCGCTGCAGGTCGGCGATTCCGTCTACCTCTGCACGCCGTCCAACACCGTGATTTCGGTCGATGCGGATACTGGCGAAGAGAAATGGCGTCATGAGTTTCCCACCGACACCAAGACCTGGGTGCGCTGCCGCGGACTGGCCTATTTCGATGCCGACAAGCCGGTCCAGCAGCCGACGTTGGGCGATGCCTCGCCGGTTCCACAGCCGTCCCTCGCCGCCGATGCCACGGCCTGTCGCCGCCGCATCTTCATGAATACCATCGACGCCGTTCTGGTCGCCCTGGATGCTGAAACCGGTGAGCTGTGCCAGAGCTTCGGCGACAACGGTCGTATCGATCTCAAGGCCGGTCTGGGCGACGCCAAGGCACCGCTCTATTCCCTGACCTCGCCGCCAACGGTAGCGGGCACCACCGTCGCCGTCGGCGGCCGCGTGGCCGACAACGTCGCCCTCGACATGCCCGGCGGCGTGATGCGCGGTTTCGATGTCATCACCGGCGAGATGCGTTGGGCGTTCGATCCCGGCAATCCGCAAGATCGGGAAGCGCCGGCCCCCGGTGACAACTATGTGCGCTCGACGCCGAATGTCTGGGCGCCGATGACCTACGACCCGGCTTCCAATATCCTCTTCATGCCGGTAGGTGGCGCCGCCATCGATCTTTGGGGTCCGGAACGCACGCCGGAAGACGAGAAGTATGGAGCGACCATGCTGGCGCTCGACGCCACCACTGGCGAAGAGAAGTGGCACTACCAGACGGTCCACCACGATCTGTGGGATTACGACGTGCCAATGCAACCGACGTTGATCGATTTCCCCAACGCAGGTGGATCGAGCACCCCGGCGCTCACTTTTGGCAGCAAGGTCGGCCAGATCTTCGTGCTGGATCGGTTGACCGGCAAGCCACTGACCGATGTCGTCGAGAAGAAGGTCAAGCCCGCGAATATCCCCAACGAAAAGTACTCTCCGACCCAGCCGGTCTCCGTCGGCATGCCGCAGATCGGCGCCGAGCACCTGAAAGAAGCGGATATGTGGGGCGCCACCCCGTTCGATCAGCTGATGTGCCGCTACATCTTCAAGGGCTATCGCTACGACGGACTGTTCACCGCACCGGACACCGACTACTCGCTCTCCTATCCGGGCTCGCTGGGTGGCTTGAACTGGGGCGGATTCTCCTACGATCCGACCTCCCAGACGCTCTACGTCAATGACATGCGCCTGGGCTTGTGGGTCCACATGGAACCGCAGGACAAGGACGCCGCCGCCTCCGAGGGTGGCGAAGCGGTCAACGCTGCCATGGGTGCGGTGCCGCTCAAGGGCACACCCTACTCGGTGGTCAAGGACCGCTTCCTGTCGCCGCTCGGCATTCCCTGTCAGGAGCCGCCGTTCGGCAGCCTGACCGCGATCGACATGAAGACGCAGAAGGTCAACTGGGAAGTCCCGCTGGGCACGATTCAGGACACGGTAATGTTCGGCACCAAACTGCGCATGCCGATGCCGGTCGGCATGCCGACCATTGGCGGCTCGCTGACGACGCAAGGTGGCCTGACATTCTTCGCCGCGACCCAGGACTACTGGCTGCGCGCCTTCGACTCGGCAACCGGAGAAGAAGTGTGGAAGGCTCGCCTGCCGGTCGGCAGCCAGGGCACGCCGATCTCCTACGTGTCACCGGAGACGGGCAAGCAGTACATCCTGATCTCGGCAGGTGGCGCTCGCCAGTCACCGGATCGCGGCGACTACGTGATCGCCTATGCCCTGCCGGATAACGACTGACGTCGAAGCGTCTGCCACGACTGATCAACGGGGCCTTCGGGCCCCGTTGTCGTTCCTGCGCCCTGCCGTCCTGGCCGTATCTGTGCGGGCACCGTACCGATAGCGTTGGCCGGCCCCCGGTCTCCGGCGGCATATTGAGATGGGGTCCACGAATGGTCCCTTGGGAACACCGTCAGCAATTCGGCGTCTTATGTCTCACTCGACTGAACGTGCGACAACCGCTCCACTGAAATAGGCTGCAAGGGAAATCATGTCACTCAACTATCGCTCGGTCTTCAAGGCAACCGCCGCACTGGCCTTGGCCTGCTGGGCTAGTCTGGCACTGGCCGCGCCGACGCCGTTCACCGCCCATTACCAGCTCGATATCAGCGGCTGGCCGGATGCGACGATCACTCATGCTCTGTCGCGTCAGGGCGATGTCTCGCATTCCGGCGATGTGTGGGAGAGCGACATGCGGGCCAGCATCAAGGTCGCCAGCGGCGAGGAACGCGGCCAGTTCAGGCTGGACGGCGATCGCATCCAGGCGCTGGATTACACCAGCGCCTATTCGCTGGTGGGAATCGGCGACGACTATCATCTGGACCGGTCCCAGTTGCAGGCGCTACCGGACCGCCAGACCGCGCTGTTCGAGCTTTCCCGCAAGGCGCCATCCGCACGGTGTGCCAGCGCACAGGTCTCTCCCTGCCAGCTCGACTATCAGAATCACAAGGGCAAGACGGAGATGCTCTACTACCGGGTGATCGATCGTGGCGACATCGAGACGCCCGCCGGCACGTTTCCCGGCGTTACCGTGGACGCCTGGGATCCCGACAAACAGGGCCGACATCTCTATTTCACCTTTCACCGCGAAATCCCTGGCCTGCTGCTCAAGATGCGCTACGTGCGCGACGACGAGGAACGTAGCCACCTGACCCTCACCGATCTGACGCTCGCCCCATCCAGCGCAGCCCCGGCAAGCACCAACGGCGGATAACCGGCCAGCCGTTCTTCCCTCTTCAGCGCGTATCCTCTAGAGTTCATTGCCAATCACGGGCGCCGATTCATCGGCGTCCGTTTTTTTCGTGCCGCATCGTTGTCGGTGACTCATGGGTCCGCTTCGGGAGAGGTCATGCTGCTGGGATTGTTGTGGATACTGCTGCCATTGATCGTGGGCTATCTGATCCCCGTTCGCCAGGCTGGGATTCGTCAGGCCATCGATCGCGGCGTCAGTGCCTCGGTCTACGTGATCCTGCTGCTGATGGGCGTGAGCCTTGGCGGCCTGGAAGATCTGCTCGGGCAGTTGTCCCGAATCGGATCCACGGCACTGATTCTGTTTCTGGTGATCTCGCCGATAAACCTGCTGGCGCTGGCGTGGCTGTCGCGCCAGCGGCTGGCAAGGCGCAAACCGCTGGCGAACGGCGAAAGCGATGCGGCTTCCGCCGGCAAGCTGCAGGCGATGCTGAGCTCATTGCAGCTGGCGGGCGTGGTGCTGCTCGGCGTCATCATCGGCGCGGGCGCCCAGTTGCTGGGGTGGCACCTGGCCTCGGTGGCGGAAACGCTGGCGACCTGGGCGCTCTATGCGTTGCTCTTTCTGATCGGCTGTCAGTTGCGCAACTCCGGACTCGGACTGCGCCAGATTCTGCTCAACCGACTGGGGCTGGCGATCGCAATGACGGTATTCGTGAGTTCGATGCTGGCCGGGCTGATCGCCGCACCGCTGCTGCAACTGCCCTGGAATCAGGGCATGGCGATGGCCGCCGGGTTCGGCTGGTATTCGCTCTCCGGCATCCTGATCGGCGACCAGCTCGGCCCGGTACTCGGCGGCGCGGCGTTCTTCAACGACCTGGCCCGCGAGCTGCTCGCCTTTCTGCTGGTACCGCTGTTCGTCCGTCGCGCCATGCCGCTGGCGATCGGCTACGCCGGCGCGACATCGATGGACGTGAGCCTGCCGGTGATCAAACAGTACGGTGGCATTACCTGCGTGCCTCTGGCCATCGTCAGCGGCTTTCTGCTGTCGTTGCTGTCACCGCTGCTGATTCTGTTGCTGCTGTCGTTCTGATCGCGCCATGAAGGCTTCGTTCGATGTCTTCTCTACGACTATGGCCCTACGGAGTTCGTCAGGGCCTGCATGGTAATCTCCTTCGAAAGTTACCGGTAACAGCCGACCATAAAAATCGACCTCCAGGGATTGTCATGCCGCGTCGTTCCTCTGGGCGGGTGACGCTTCAGCACATTGCCGAACGTGTCGGCGTCACCAAGATCACAGTGTCGCGCGCCCTGCGCGAGCCCCATCTCGTCTCTGCAACGCTGCAACTCCGCATCGAATCCGCCATCGACGAGCTCGGCTACATTCCCAATCATTCCGCCGGCGCGCTGGCGAGCGGGCGATCGCACAGCGTCGCCCTGCTGATCCCTTCGCTCTCCAATTCGGTGTTCTCGGAAATTCAGCGGGGGATCGAGGAAGGATTGAGTGAAGCCGGTTATCAGGTGTTGATCGGGCACACCGGATACTCGATTCTCGAGGAAGAACGGCTGATCGACACCTACCTGCGTTACGGCGTGGAGGCACTGATTCTTCCCGGCTCCCGGCATACCGGCCACGCTTGCCGCCTGCTGAGGCAGGCACGGATACCGGTGGTCGAGACATTGGAGCTGACCGAAACGCCGCTGGACATCAACGTCGGACTCGACCAGCACCAGGCCGGCAAGGCGATGACGCAGACGTTTCTCGATCAGGGGTATCGGCGCGTCGGTTTTCTCGGCGCACGCATGGACCATCGCGCGCAGCTGCGCATGGCGGGGTGGGAGACGGCCATGCAGCAAGCGGGATTGTCGACCGAACGCTGCCTGACGACGCCGCACCCCTCCTCCTACCGACTGGGCGGAGAGATGCTGGCGTCCATGCTCGATCGCTGGCCGGATCTGGAGGGTATCTTTTGCGGTAACGACGATCTCGCCGCCGGGGCGCTGTTCGAGTGTCAGAGACGTCGTATGAACGTCCCGGATCAGCTGGCGCTGGCGGGCTTCAATGGCCTGGACATCACCGAGGCGACCTCACCGCCACTGGCGACGGTCGTCACGCCCCGCCGCCTTATCGGCGACACCATCGCCAGGCGTCTGCTGGCCCGTCTGCAGGGAACGCCGCTACAGCCGGCCAGCGAGGACCTCGGCTTCCGGATCCGACGCGGCGGCAGTTTGTGAAGGCGCTCCCGATTCCGCGTTTCTGCGGCCGTTGCCCGCCTCATGGCCCGGCTTATTGGCCAGTTGGTCGCTCGCTGGCGAGAAAGCGTTTTTCGAGCTTCAACACCGCTTCGTTGACCACCTGATCGAGAGTACCGGCAATATCGACGGTGACGGCTTCATCATCACCCGGCGGCTCGAGCGTGGCCAGTTGGCTATCGAGCATCGCCTCACCTTTGAAGAAGTGATCCCGGCGCGACTGGATGCGCTGCAGCAACAGTTCGCGACTCCCGGCGAGGTGGACGAAGGTGAGTGCGCCATCGCCCCTGCGCAGCGTATCGCGATAGCGTCGCTTGAGCGCCGAGCAGCCGATGACCAGCGTTTCGCCCTGCGCCCGGGCTTCGGCCAGGAAGTCTGCCAGCCGGTGCAGCCAACCGCTCCGATCCTCGTCGTCGAGAGGTTCGCCGCGCGACATCTTGGCGACGCTCTCCGGCGAGTGGTAGTCGTCGCCATCCAGGAACCGCCCGCCCAGCGCCGTCGCCAGCCGCTGCCCGACCTCGGTCTTGCCGCAGCTCGATACGCCCATCACGACGATGCGTTGACCCATCTTTGCGTCCATGACTTTGCCTTCCGATTGATGCATGTGTGATTCGTGCGTCAGTGATCCAAATCCAGACGATCACTTCGGTTCGCCTCGCTGATCCACCTGGCGACCTGAATCGGGCCCAATGATCCATTGCCCTAAACCGATTCGACCAGCGTTGTCTCTACACCTTTAGGTGCATTGTTGGGACCAACTTGTTACCGGTAACATTCATTTTCGCCAACTCCACTGCGAAGCACAACGCCACCAAGGGTGTATATCCGGCCCTGACGTCGTGTGCTCCCACCAAGGATTTTCGTTGCCATGGATAGCCCCACATCCCTGATACTCGCCGCGCTGGGCAGCATCATCGTGCTGCTCTATCTGGTCATGAAACTGCGCTTGCACGCGTTTGTCGCCCTGCTCGTCGTCAGCGGGCTGGTCGGGCTGTTTACCGGCATGGGCGTTGATCAGTTGCTGGATACCGTCGAAAAAGGCATGGGTGGCACGTTGGGCTTCGTCGCCACCGTCGTTGGTCTGGGGGCCATGTTCGGCAAGATGCTGGAGGTCTCGGGCGGCGTCGACCGTCTGGCCAGCACGCTGCTCGACAAGTTCGGCGAGGACCGTTCTCAGTGGGCGATGGGCGTTACCGGCTTTCTGGTGGCGATACCGGTGTTTCTCGACGTCGCGTTCATCATTCTGGTGCCGCTGATCTATGCCCTGACCCGCCGCACCGGGCGCTCGCTGCTCTACTACGGCATTCCGCTGCTGGCGGGACTTGCCGTGACGCACTCGTTCATTCCGCCGACACCGGGTCCGATCGCCGTCGCCAAACTGATCGGCGCCGATCTCGGTTACGTGATTCTGTTCGGCGCGATCTGCGGCCTGCCGGCCATGATCATCGCCGGCCCGCTATTCGGCCGCTGGATCGCCAAGCGTATCGACGCCCAGATTCCCGAATACATGGAGCTGCCGAAAAACGATATCGATACCAGCGGTCTGCCCAGCTTCAAGCTGATCCTGTCGATCATCCTGCTGCCGCTGGCACTGATCGTGCTCAATACCGTGTCCGGCTTCATCCTGCCGGAAGATAGCCCGGTGCTGGCTGCCTTGACCTTCCTGGGTCATCCGTTCGTCGCGCTGACGCTGGCCACCCTGCTTGCCTTCACGTTGCTGGGCACGCGTCGCGGCATGACGCGGGAACAGGTCATGGAAGTCGCCACCAAGGCGCTGGAACCGGCCGGTATCATCATTCTGGTCACCGGTGCCGGCGGGGTGTTCAAGCAGGTGCTGATCGACTCCGGCGTCGGCGAGGTGATGGGCAACATCATGGCCGAGAGCGCCCTGCCGCCGATCCTGCTGGCGTTTCTGATCTCCGCTGCGGTTCGCGTGATCCAGGGGTCGGCCACGGTCGCCATGATCACCGCGGCCGGGCTGATGGCGCCGGTGATCACCACGCTCAATCTCGACGGCCCGGTGCTCGGCCTGCTGGTGATCTCGATCGCCTCCGGCGCCACGGTGCTGAGCCACGTCAACGACTCCGGATTCTGGCTGGTCAACCGCTACTTCGGTCTCACCGAAGCACAGACGCTGAGAAGCTGGACGGTGATGGAGACCATCATCGGCCTGACTGGCCTCGTCATGGCGCTGATCATCGGTTTTTTCATCTAGGAAACAAGCTGGCCTGATGCAAGACGCCCGCCGTGTGAAACCACGCAGCGGGCGTTTTCGTGTGCCGTCGTGGGTCTCTATTCAGCGTGCTTCCAGCGCTTCCCGCACCGTTGCCTCGCGTCGGCGTGACAGCGCTTCGCCCAGCTCGGCGCCGCGAAAACCTTCGTCGAGAAGCGCCTGGGGCAGGATCTGCGAGGCGAGTCGCCAGGCCAGCGCCAGGTCGTCCGCCAGCTCCCCGTCTTCATGCGCGATCAAGGAGAGCAACGGTGCCACCCGTCCCGGTCGGCGCCAGGCATCGATCGCGTCGAGCCAGGCCATGATCGCCCCGGTGCGATCCTCCGCGCCATCGGGACGCACTCCGTCGATCTGCTGACGCAATCGATATGACAGCGCCGCCAGACGCATGGCGTCACGAAAGGCGTTGGGCGCCTTGACGACGTCATTGAGCCGGGACTGCTCGTCGTCCTCGAGGTGCTCGCCGAGCCGGGCCCAGCGCCACAGCGACAAGGGGTAATCAGCCGACTCATCGGGTACGTGCGCGAGTCGATCCAGCGCACGCTCCAACATCGGGGTCGACAGGGGCGGCATCAGCACTGCCAGGGCGCCACAGGATTCCAGTGTCTGGAAATAGGCCGCGGGATCGGCTTCTCCCAACGCCTTGTGGGTCTCGGTCCAGACGCGCTCGGCAACCAGATGGCGCATCTCGTCACTGGCCACCAGCTGACACATCAGCGCCCGGGTTTCCGGTGCGATGGTGAAGCCGAGCCGGCGGTAGCGAGCCAGAAAACGGGCCGCTCGCAGTACCCGCAAGGGGTCTTCCACAAACGCCGACGACACATGCTTGAGCAGTCCGGCCTCGAGGTCGGCCGCGCCACCGTAGGGGTCGATCAGCTCGCCCGCCGGCGTCTCGGCCATGGCGTTGACGGTGAAGTCACGCCGTGCGAGATCGGCTTCCAGCGTCACGTCGGGGCTCGCGTGAATCTCGAATCCGGTGTAGCCGTGGCCCTGCTTGCGCTCGGTGCGGGCCAACGCATACTCCTCATGGGTATCGGGATGCAGGAACACCGGAAAATCCCGACCGACGGACTTGAATCCGCGCTGGCGCATGGTTTCCGGCGTGGTACCCACCACGACCCAGTCGCGATCGCCGACCGGCCAGCCGAGGCGAGCGTCGCGTACGGCGCCGCCGACCAGGTAGACATCCAGCCCACTGAGGCGAGGATCGGGATGTGGATCGGGTTGCGGCTTCATCGTCTGACTCCGGGTTGGGTGCCGTGCGGCAATCTAACGTTCGACGCTGTCGGGCCGGCGATGCGCCCAGTCCACGAAGCCGCCATCCAGGCTATAGACTTCGTCGAAGCCCTGGCCAGCGAGCCAGCTCGCGGCCTGTTGACTGGAGTGGCCGTGATAGCAGACCACCACCACGGGCGTGTCGCTGGGCGTCTTGTCCACCAGTTCGGCCACCGTGGTGTTGTCGAGATGACGACTGCCGAGTATGTGCCCCTGGGCGAAACTCAATGGATCGCGGATATCCACCAGCTGCAACGGGCGCCTTTCGCTCAGCCATTGCGCCAGCGTCGTCGGGTCGAGATGTTCGAAGGACGGGGTCATGGCTCACTCCTGAAAGGGCTAGGCTCTGAAAGAAACGGGGGTCTGGCTAGGACCGGCGTTGAAAAGGCTGAACTTTGAACAAGATCCGCTTGTGGACGGCAATCCCCGGGCATCTCAGCGGCTGGCGGGCACGGCGATCCGTTCACCGCTGCCGAGATCGAGAGCGGTCAGCGAACCGCCCCAGACGCAGCCGGTATCCAGCGCCCGGACGTCGACCTGCGCGTCCGGCGTGCGCCCCTCCAGCGCCGCCCAGTGCCCGAACAGCAGCGTGAGCCTCCGATCGCCAGCCGGGTCGTCCTCCCGCGGATAGGTAAACCAGGGCGCGTAACCCTCAGGCGTGCTGTCCAGCCCTTCCTTGGCAGCGAAATCCAGCGTGCCGTCGTCGGCGATGAAGCGCATACGGGAAAAGACGTTGACGATGGCTCGAATGCGATCCTCGCCGGTCAGATCAGGCGTGAATCGAGCCGGCCGATTTCCGTACATCACGCTCAGAAAATCATCGACATCGTCACCACGCAAGACCGCCTCCGCCTCGGCAGCCAGTTCGCTTGCCTGGGCGATCGACCACTGGGGCAAAAGTCCGGCGTGGGTCATCACGTAGCCACGCTCATGATCGGCAATCAGCAACGGCTGGCGGCGCAGCCATTCCAGCATCTCCGGCCGATCCGGGGCCTCCAGAATGTCGGTCAGGGTATCGTTGCGCTTGAGCTTGCCGTGCCCCTGTGCCACCGCCAGCAGATGCAGATCGTGGTTGCCAAGCACCACACTGGCGGCACTGCCCAGCGCAACACTCCGGCGCAGACAGCCGAGCGAATCGGGGCCGCGATTGACTAGATCGCCGGTCAGCCACAGATGATCGCGGGAAGGCGAAAAATCGAGCTTTTCCAGCAAGGTCTCGAATTCCACGTAACAGCCGTGCAGATCGCCGATTGCGTAGGTCGCCATACGCTTCCTTGTGATTGAGACGCGACTTCGTCCGGTCAGTGAACCTGATTGGGGCCGGCCAGGCGAAACGGCGCGATGGCGACGTCGAATGAAGCCTGGCTGGAGAGATCGATACAGGTGTAGCTGCCCTGCATGACGCCCACGGGGCACTCGATCACCGCGCGACTGGTGTAACGGAAACTGTGCCCGGCGGTAATGGTCGGCTGCTTGCCGACCACGCCGTTGCCGCGCACTTCCTGAACCTTGCCGTGACCCTGGGTGATCTTCCAGTAGCGCGACAGCAGCTGCACGCTGTGGTCGGATCGATTGTGCACGGTCACCGTGTAGCTGAACACGAAACGTTTGTCGTTGGGCGAGGACTCGTCCTCGCGAAACGACGGCTCGACGTCGACCGTGATAACGGGAGCGGTCTCGCTCATGAAGTCTTCTCCGTCGCGGAATGGCTCTCCGACTGGTGGCCGGTCAGATGATTGCTGATGGCGACCAGCTCTTCGACGCTCAGCGTCTGCGGACGACGGCCGGGGTCGATCCCCAGCGACGCCAGCGCGTCGGCCTCGATGGTCCCCTTGAGGTTGTTGCGCAACGTCTTTCGTCGCTGACCAAATGCCTGTCGTACCACATCGGCGAAATGCCTCTCGTCGTTGGCCGGCCACGGCGGCTCGGCGAACGGCGTCAACCTGACGATCGCCGAATCGACCTTGGGCTGCGGCACGAACGCACCGGGCGGCACGACGAACAGCGACTCGACCTCGCAGTGATACTGGGTCATCACCGACAGTCGGCCCCAATCTGGCCCGCCGGGCTCGGCGGCGAGACGCTCGACGACCTCTTTCTGCAGCATGAAGTGCATGTCGGCAATGGCGCCACGTGCCGTCAGCAGATGAAAGATCAATGGCGTCGAGATGTTGTAGGGCAGATTGCCTACCACTCGCAGCGGGCGTCCGTCCTGTCGGGACAGCTCGAGGAAATCGAACTTGAGCGCGTCGCCCTCGTGGATCGTGAACTCGGGGTAGTCGTAAAACTGCACCCGCAAGCCAGGGATCAGGTCGCGGTCGAGCTCGATCACTTCCAGCGCGCCGGCGGCGTCGAGTATCGGACCGGTGAGCGCGCCCTGACCGGGACCGATCTCGATCAGCCGGTCTCCGGCACGCGGGGCGATGGCACGCACGATGCGCGAGATCACCCCGCCATCGCGGAGAAAATTCTGACCGAACCGTTTCCGGGCGCGAGGCATCGGAGAACGTTCGGAAGAGCGTGTAGACATGAAAAACGAATTCCTTCAGTGAACGCGGACTGCCATCTGCCGAGCCACCTGCAGCGCGACTCGCAGACTGCCCACCTCGGCAAGACCGCTACCGGCAAGATCGAGCGCGGTGCCGTGATCGACCGAGGTCCGCACCATCCCGAGGCCCAGCGTGATATTGGCGGCCTGCCCGAACCCGGCATACTTGAGTACCGGCAAGCCCTGATCGTGATACATCGCCAGCACCGCATCGGCATGATCGAGATGGCGCGGCGTGAACAGTGTATCCGCAGGCAATGGACCCACCAGGTCGAGACCCTCGTCACGCAATCGGTCCAGCGCGGGCGTGATGATCTCCAGCTCCTCGCGACCCAGGTGTCCGTCTTCTCCCGCGTGGGGGTTGAGACCGCACACCAGTATCCGAGGAGAGGCGATGCCGAAGCGGTGGGTCAGCTCTTGCGCCAGAATACGGGTGACGCGCGTCAAACCGGCGCCGGTAATCGCATTCGACACCTGAGCAAGCGGCAGATGAGTCGTGGCCAACGCCACCCGCAGCGGCCTGCCGGTGCGTTCGGTAGCCAGCATCATCACCACCTCCTCGACACCGCAGGCATCCCGCAGGTACTCGGTATGGCCGGTAAACCCGACAAGTCCGCCGTCGATGATCACGCCCTTGTGCAGCGGCGCCGTCACCATGGCATCGGCGAAGCCCCGCTGGCAGGCATCGACGGCGATATCCAGCGTCTCGAGCACGTAGCCGGCATTGGCGGTATCGAGACGACCGGGAATCGAAGCCGTTGCCAGCGACACCGGCCACACCGGCAGTCGGCCATTGACCGGTGCCGGCAGCATATCGCCAGGGGCGAGAACCTCCAGCTCGACCGACCAGCCCAGCAATCGGGCGCGTTCGGCCAGCAGGTCGGGATCCCCCACGGCGACCACCGTCGCCTTCAACTGCTGCCAGTCCCGCGCCACCGCCAGGGCAAGCTCGGGGCCGATGCCGGCAGGCTCGCCGGTCGTCAACGCCAGTACCGGCACCGCCATCAATTCTCGTCGAGACGGTTGTCGATGTAGGCGCTGGCACGGATCTCCTGTGTCCACGCCTCGAGTTCGTCACTGACCTTGCGCTGGAAGATTGCCTGGCTCGCCTGATCGCGGCTCATCTGCTGACTGTCACCGCCACGGGTATCGAGCAGCTTGACCAGATGGAAACCGCTGGGGCTGCGAATCGGTTCACTGACGTCACCCTTGGCGAGATCGGGAATGACATCGGCGAAGATCGACGGAATCTGCGCCGCCTGGCGCCAACCGAGATCACCGCCCTGCAGTGCCTGGGCGTCGTCCGACTCGGCCACGGCCAGTTGCTGGAAATCGGCACCATCCTGCAGCTGCTGATAGAGTTTCTGCGCTTCGTTTTGTGCCTGGGTCACCTGATCCGGCGTCGGCGACTGCGGTACGGCGATCAGGATCTGGGCCAGATGGTAGGCGGTGTTGCTGTTTTCGCCGCGCTGCGCCAGAAAGCGGTCGACTTCACGGTCCGATACCGAAATCTTGCTGGCAACCTGGCTCTGCTGGACCTGGCGAATCAACAGCTCGCGACGGACCTGCTCGCGGACTTCGGCCAGGTTCTGGCCCTGCTTCTCCAGCGTGTTCGCGAACTCGTCCAGGCTCATGCCGTTGTTCTCGGCAATGCCGCGCATGGTGCTGTTGAGCTGGGTCTCGTCGATGCTCAGCTTGGCATCCTCGGCCATCTGCAACTCGATCTGCTCGACGATCATGCGGTCCAGTACCTGCCGCTCCAGCGCCCGCTCCGGCGGCATCTGGATGTTGTTGGCCTGGAGCTGGTCGCGCGCCTGGGCGACCCGCTGTTCGAGCTGGCTGTGCATGATGGCATCGTCGTTGACCACGGCGACGATACGATCCAGCTGCACCACTTCCGCCATCGCGGTCAACGGCGACAGCAGCATTACCAGCGCCAGGGGGATCCATAATCTAGGACGCATGCCTACCTCTCTTGCTTTGATGGAGAGGCGAGCCCTCAGGGCCCGCCGTACACATTGATTGCCTGACGTACATCGAAAGTCCGATGGCTCAGAACTGGCTCGCTTCATAACCCGGCACCGCGCGAGCGAAGTAGGCATCGGTATTCTGGCCGACACCGCCCAGCCCCTTGAACACGAAGCGAAGGAACAGCCCGCGATCGGTATAGTCATCGCTGATGGTGTTGGCGGTGTCATTGTCCTGGACCCACTCGCGCCATACCACCTGCACCGCACTGCAGCAGCTGTTGAACTGAACGCCGGCCAGCGTTTCCAGGTCGCGGCTGTTGGTGTTGTCGTAGAGATAACGGCCGATCAGATCCAGCGAAGACGTAGCCTTGTAGGCGAACGACACATCGAAGTCCTCACGGTCATAGTTCAGCCGATCATCGTCGTCCGACGACGGATCGAAACCTTCGAGTTGCCAACGGTAGCCAAGGTTCACCACATGCCCGACCGGACTCATGTACTGAAGGTAAGCCGAGGCCTTCTCGGTCTTGGAACGGTCCGGGTCGTAGAACCATTCGTAGCGGGATCGCCACTGATCGTTGATGCGCCAGTCGAGCTGGGTGATGACCGGTGAACGGTCACGGGTGGCCCGATACCAATCCTCGTAGTCGGTTTCCTTGTCCGGCAGCGTATCCGGGTCGCCGTCGATGTCGATATTGCGATCGGAGAAGTAGGCACTCTGACCCACGGAGAGGGACAGTCGCTCGCGTCCGGTATCGTCCTCCAGGAAGCGCGTCGAGGCACCGTAGGAGAGCTTGTTGACGTCGCCCACCCGGTCGGCGCCGGTGAAACGATACGGCGACCACAGCTGACTCCACGAGATGGGGCGCTCATCGGTGTCGAAGTCGGGGAACTCCGACTGATCCCGCTCCGGTACGTAAGCGTAATAAAGACGTGGCTCGAAGGTCTGCTTCCAGTCCTGATCGAACAGCGATACGTCGCGCTGGAAGATCAGACCGGAATCCACCGAATAGACCGGCACGGTGCGAGACAGGCTCTCGTCGCGATCGGTGTCCCGGTTGCCGTAGTCGAGGTCGTAGTTGGTCTGCCACAGCTGAAATCTTGGCTCGAGGAAGCCCCAGCTCGGCTGTCCGCGCCAACCGATGGCAGGTGTCAGATTGACCCGCGAGCCGTTGGCCGCTTCGCGCAGCCGGATCTGGCGCATGTCGCCGGTCTCTTCGTCCTCCCAGAAACCGTCGCTGTCGACGCCGTGCAGGTCGCGCCAGAAGTAGGTCGCGTTGGAGTTCCACTCCTGATAGAGACCGTTGTCCTGATCCCAGCGCGCGTTGGCAGTCAGGCTCGGTAACTTGTAGTAAGGCCGGTCATCCTCGTCCAGCGGATATTCGAGACGCTGATAGCCCTGCGCGCGTGCATCGAGATTCCAGGTCGTGCCCTGGTAGCTCAGCCGAGCCAGACGATCGAGGTATTCGGTGTCCTGTTCGCCGAAGTCGGTACCGAAGTCATCGAAATAGCGACCATCGCTGGCGGCGCCGTAGCGCATGGCGTAGTCCAGTCGATCCGTGAACCGGCCGTAATGACTGTAGTCGATGTACCAGCGATCCTCTCCATCGAAGGCATTGTCGGGATCGTTGGGGTTCTCGCTGTCGCCACCACTGTCGTTTGGCAGGTAGGAACCTTCCAGAGTCCCCTGGTCGCTGCCGAACAGGTAGCGAAACTCGCCGCCGAGCATGAAACCGTGATCGGTGATCGCTCGTGGCGTGATGGTGGCGTCGTAGTTGGGCGCCAGATTGAGATAGTAAGGCTGGCTGTAGTCGAGCCCGTCGCTGGAGATGCCCATCGTCGGCCACAGAAAGCCGCTTTGTCGGCGATCATCGATCGGAAACCGCACCCACGGCCAGTAGAAGACAGGCACGTCGCCCATTTCCAAGCGCGCGTTGGAGGCGGTGCCGAAGCCCTGCTCACGATCGATGGTGACATCGCTGCCTACCAGGCGCCATAACCGGCTATCGGGTGCACAGGTCGTGAAGCTCGCCTCGGTCATCCGGTAGCGGCCGTCGTCGAGCCGCTGCATCGACTGCGCATCGCCGCGCAGTCGTTGATCGTGAACCACATAG
The DNA here is from genome assembly GCF_003206035.1 of Salinicola sp. CPA57. NCBI lineage: Bacteria > Pseudomonadati > Pseudomonadota > Gammaproteobacteria > Oceanospirillales > Halomonadaceae > Salinicola > Salinicola sp. CPA57. The sequence goes on along the minus strand of NZ_PZJR01000011.1, from coordinate 110,142 downwards.
TGAGCGTCGTCGATACGCGCCGCATCGCTGTCGAGCGAAACCTGACCGTCTCCGCCACGCACCAGCATCCCCGGATAGCGAACCGTCAATGGTCCGTCGGCGAACGCCGTGTCACGGGCGGCATTGACCCGGACCCGTGGCGATTCCAGCTGGCTCTCGCCACGCCGCAAAACGACGTTGCCGCCCAGAATGGTTTCACCGTCGTTGCCGTATGCGGCGGATCCCGAGTCGGACAGTACTTCTTCGGGCGTCTTGCCCTCGGGCAGAAGGTAGCCCGGTTCGATATAGCGGCCACCACACAGGTCGCCGGCCGGCGCTTGATCGCCCCATGGCGCCCAATCCAGTTGATCCGCCGGTAACGGTGCGGGGGGCGCCGCCTGAGCTGTCGATGAAATCAGGCCAGTCAGGGCAGTCCAGACCAGTCGCTTGCCCATGTCCTCTGTGTCCTTGCCGAGTGAAGTCGGTAGTATACAGACCTCGACGGGAGTTGCCGCGAAGCCATTTCTCATTGATCGCCTGAACGGCTGCCGGGCCATCTTGCCGACGCTGCCGGTGCCTTTCGATCCGGGCAAACCAGCGCTGCTCGATCCGGTGAGGTCGGCGCATTGCGATTCCGCGTTAGCGAAGCCGTCCGATTTGGCGATGCCGAGCAAACGCGGCACACTGGCCCGTCACCGAAACCGTCGCCAGCGCGTCAAGCGACGTCAGTCACGTCCGTCGGACGGTTGGCTCGGCGCGCCCGGGTTGAAGCCCAGCATGCGGTGCCATCCCCGGCTCGTCAACTCGCCGCGAAGCGCCGATACGGCGACCCGTCGCCCCGACCCGCCACCACCACCGGAAGCCTGCATGACCTTGCGCCTCGATGCCCTTCGCCACTGGATCGCTACCCGCCACCATCTGTCGCCAGAGGCCTGCCGATGGGAAGCTGTCGCTGGCGATGCCAGCCTTCGCGGCTACTGCCGCGTCACCTTTCCCGATTTCACCTCCCGCATCGTCATGGATGCGCCGCCGACATTGGAAGATAGCCAACCGTTCGTGGTCATCGGCCGTGAATGGCAGGCGGCAGGCTTACCGGTACCGATGATCCATGCCGTCGATCTCGAGCAGGGTTTCATCGAGCTCGACGATCTCGGCAACGACAGCCTGCACCACCATTTCGGCACCGACGCCGAGGCGCGAAGCGGGACGACACAGGCGCTCGATCTGCTCGACGAGATCGAAAAGCGCGCACCGATCGCATCGCTACCCCGCTATGAACCCGACTTTCTCGACGAGGAGATGGATCGCTTTCCCGACTGGGGGCTGACGCGCTGGCTCGGGATCGAGACGCCGCCGCAGTGGCCTGAGGTCAAGCGTCATCTGCTCGGCCATATCGCGGCGCTCCCCACCGTCGCCGTGCATCGCGATTTCGATGCCATGAACCTGATGATCCACCAGGACCGGCTATGGATCATCGATTTCCAGGGCGCCTTGGCGGGTCCGCTGGGCTACGATCTGATTTCGCTGCTGCGGGGTCGCTATCATCGCTGGTCACGGCAGGAGATGGACCTGTGGATCGAGGGGTTCCGCCAACGCTGCCTCGCGGCAGGAAGACTCTCCCCCGATATCGATGGCGAGACGTTCCGGGCCGGCGTCGAGGCGATCGGCGCTCAGCGCCAGCTCAAGATCCTGGGCCAGTTCTGCCGACTCTGCCTGCGCGACGGCAAGCCGAGCTATCTCGAATGGCTGCCTCACTTCTACGCGCATCTCGACGAAGGATTGGAAGCGCTGCCGGCGCTCGGCGATTTCCATCGCTGGCTACGCGAGAGCTACCGCCCGGCGATGGAGGCGCGCCTGGCCGAACACCGAGCGACCAGCGGTGCCGGAGGGAGATCATGAAAGCGATGATCCTCGCCGCTGGCCTCGGCACCCGCATGCGCCCGCTCACGGACCACTGCCCCAAGCCGCTGCTGCCGGTCGCCGGCAAGCCGCTGATCGTTCATCATCTGGAGCGCCTGGCGGCGGCGGGGATTCGAGACATCGTGGTCAACGTCAGCTACCGGGCGCAGCAGATCATCGATGCGCTCGGCAACGGCGAACGCTTCGGCGTCTCGCTCACCTTCAGCGTCGAGGAGACGCCGCTGGAAACCGCCGGCGGGCTGCGTCAGGCACTCCCCGAACTGGGTGATGCCCCATTCGTGCTGATCAACGGAGACGTGTGGACGGACTTCCCGCTCGCGCAACTCACGCTGACAGCGGACGATCTGGCCTCGCTGGTGATGGCCGACACTACCGACTTTCATCGTCGCGGCGATTTCCACCTCGATGCACGGGGTCGTCTGCATGCCGAAGGCGAACCGCGCTTGATCTACGCCGGCCTGGGCGTCATTCACCCGCGGTTGATCGCCGATCTGCCTGCCGGCGCGATCGCCAAGCTGGCGCCGCTACTGGTGGATGCGATGCAGGCGGGCCGCGTCGGCGGCTGGCATCATCGTGGCGACTGGGTCGACGTCGGCACCCCGGCACGGCTGGCCGAGCTGGAAGCCAGGCTCCGGTCATGACGGCGCGGACGTCACGAGCAAGCGTCGGGAATGTTATCCTGCCCTCATCGATCAACACGTGATTCGGCAACGAATCCCCAGCAAGGAATCCTCGTCATGAAAGCCACAGTCAAATGGACCGACGGCCGCCAGTTCGTCACCGAATCCGGCAGCGGTCACAGCGTCGTGATCGACGGCAATCCGGATAACGGCGGGCGCAACACCGGACCGCGTCCGATGGAAATGGTGCTGATGGGCCTCGGCGGCTGCACCTCGTTCGACGTCATCCAGATTCTCGAGAAAGGCCGCGCCGAGGTGACCGACTGCGTCGCCACGCTGGAGGCCGAACGCTTCGATGGCACGCCCAGCGTCTTCACCAAGATCCACGTCCATTTCGTCGTCACCGGCAAGGCACTGAAGGACGCCGTGGTGAAGCGCGCCGTCGATCTCTCCGCCGAAAAGTACTGCAGCGCGTCGTTGATGCTCGCCAAGGGTGGTGTCGAGATCACCCACTCCTACGAAATCGTCGAGGCGTAAACCGCGGGCCGCAAAAATCCATCCCCACGTCCGGAACGCAAACCGCCAGCGACGGTATCGCTGGCGGTTTACGTTCGAGCCTTCATCCACGTCCCGAGCCGTCGTTCAGATTCGGTAGACGCTCTTGGTCATGACCTTCGACATCAGCCGCATGCCCCACTTCAGCGGTAGCGGGAAGCGCTGACCGCCGGATTCCAGCGCCCAGAGTTCATGCTGCGCCTCGTCGATACGCATCTGTTCCAGCACCGCACGCGAGCGCTTGTCGTCGATCGGCAATTTGCGCAGATGGGCTTCGAGATGCCGCCCGACCTGCTCTTCGGTGGCCGCGACGAAGCCGAGACTGACACGGTCGCCGATCGCGCCGGCCAGCGCCCCCATCCCGAAAGAAGCCGTATAGAACGCAGGGTTGAGATAGCTGGTGCGGCTGTCGAGCTCCTGCAGGCGCTGATCGCACCATGCCAGATGATCGATCTCTTCCGCGGCCGCCTCTTCCATCCGTACTCGGGTCTCGGTCAATTTCGCGGTCAGGCCCTGGCCCTGATAGAGCGCCTGCGCGCACACCTCGCCGGTATGATTGATCCGCATCAAGCCGGCGACATGATGGCGCTGTTCCTCGTCGAGAGGGCTTTCGGGCTGCACGTTGGCCGGAGACGGGCGACTCGGCTGAGCCGCCTTGGGCACCAGCGTGCGCAGCACGGTATCGAACTGATGAATCAGGTTGTCGGCGCGGGAAATCTGGCGTGTCATCGATGTCTCCTGACGATCTGGCGGCGGGTCGAGGGCCGTCACGGTGAAACGAACGGGCTGAGGACGAACGTCGAGCGGTCGCGCTTTCAACCCGGCGGCCACTGCATCTGGCGTCCGCCCAGGAGATGCATGTGGATATGATAGACCGACTGCCCGCCCGCTTCGTTGCAGTTCATCACCACACGGTAGCCGTCTTCGGCAAATCCCAACTCTCTGGCCAGTCTGGCCGCGGTGTACTGCAACCGCCCGACCAGCGCCAGATCGGCCTCCTCGATATCGTTGAGGGTGGCGATCGGCTTCTTGGGGATGATCAGGATATGCGTGGGCGCCTGCGGGTTGACGTCGTTGAACGCCAGCACCTCGTCATCCTCGTAGACGATTTCCGCCGGTATTTCGCGATCGATGATCTTGCTGAAGAGTGTCGGCTCCATGAGCGCTCCTGATGTCGAGAGGGTTTGTCGGTATCGGCAGGCGGACTTCAGCGAAAACGGCGCTGAGCCAGCAGCTGGCGCACCTGTGGCGCGAGAATCAGATCCATCGCCAAAGACAGGCGCGCGCCGGGTACGACCAGCGTGTTCGGCCGACTCATGAAGGCATCATGAATCATGGTGACCAGATAGGGAAAGTCGACGGCCTCTGGATCCCGGAAGCGAATGACCACGAACGACTCGCCATCGTTGGGCACGTCCTGCAGCTCGAACGGGTTGGAGGTGTCCACCGTCGGCACGCGCTGGAAGTTGATATGCGTGCGTGACAGCTGAGGCTGAATGTAGCGCACATAGTCGTGCATGCGGCCCAGGATGGTATCGATGACCGCTTCCTGGGAGTAGCCCCGCAGCTTGGTATCGCGATCGATCTTCTGCAGCCACTCGAGATTGATGGTCGGGGCCACGCCGATCAGCATGTCGACGTGCCTGGCGATATCCACCTCGTGGGTGACCAGCCCACCGTGAAGCCCTTCGTAGAGCATCAGGTCGGTGCCACTGGGAATGGGCTGCCAGTCGGTGAAGGTCCCGACCTGCCAGCCCGCCTCGATCATGCGTTTGTCTTCGGCATGAATGTAATGGCGATAGGTTCCCTTGCCGTTCTCGCCGTACTCCTGGAACAGCGCATCGAGCCGGTCGAGCAGATTGGCGTTGACGGAAAAGTGCGAGAGCTCGGCCTTGCGCTCCGGCTCGACCTGAAGAATCTGCGCCAATTCCGCCCGCGAATAGCGATGGAAGGCGTCGCCATCGATGAACGCGGCGTGCACATCCTCACGCGCGAACATGCGCTCGAAGGTGCGCTTGACCGTGGTGGTGCCGGCCCCCGAGGAGCCCGTCACCGCGATGATCGGAAATTCACGCGACATGCAGAACCTCTTCCTTCAGCGAGCTCGACCGGCTGGCGCGGGAACCCGACACAATGCCGTGGCCACTCGAGCGTTCGAGCCGCTGCCCGGTCGTTGATCGATGCCTCACTCGCTGCATGACGATTTTCCTTGTCGCTAAAGCGCCTGACTTCTCGGTTGGCTGATGCGCTGCCTCAGTCCGGCTGATGCTCTCGGGCGATGGCGCGATAGGCGATATCGCGACGGTACTCGGCCCCGGGCCAGCGCACCAGCTCGAGACCGGCATAAGCCTGTGCCGTCGCGGCGCCGACCGTATCGCCGAGAGCGGTCACACATAGCACGCGCCCCCCGCTGGTGACGACGCGACCATCGTCGCTCATGCCGGTGCCGGCGTGGAACACCTTGCAGCCGGTGGCGTCTGCCGCGTCAAGGCCGGTGATCTCGTCCCCCTTGCGATAGCTGCCGGGATAACCTTCCGCCGCCAGCACCACACCCACCGCGGCACGGGGATCCCATTCGCACCCGACCTGGTCGAGACGGCGCTCCAGGGCGGCCTGGCACAGCGATACCAGATCGCTTCGCAGTCGCATCAGGATCGGCTGGGTTTCCGGGTCACCGAAGCGGCAGTTGTACTCGATCACGTTGGGGGCGCCGTCGGCGTCGATCATCAGGCCCGCGTAGAGAAAACCGGTGTAGGGGTGTCCTTCGGCGGCCATGCCACGAACCGTGGGCAGGATCACCTCGTCCATGATGCGCTGATGGACGTTCCCGGTGACCACCGGCGCCGGCGAGTAGGCGCCCATGCCGCCGGTGTTGGGCCCGGTATCGCCATCCCCGGCTCGCTTGTGATCCTGACTGGTGGCCATCGGCAGTACGTGCTCGCCGTCGACCATGACGATGAAGCTCGCCTCCTCGCCCTCGAGAAACTCCTCGATCACGACTCGAGCGCCGGCATCGCCGAAAGCGTTGTCCTCGAGCATGTCGCGAATCGCCGCTTCGGCCTCGGCATCGGTCATCGCGACGACGACACCCTTGCCCGCCGCCAGGCCGTCGGCCTTGATCACGATCGGCGCCCCCCTCTGCCGGAGATAGGCCAGCGCCGGCGCGACTTCACTGAAGGTCTGATAATCGGCAGACGGAATCGAATGGCGCGCCAGGAAATCCTTGGTGAACGCCTTGGAACCCTCAAGCTGGGCGGCGCCTTCGCTCGGCCCGAAGATCGCCAGGCCTGCGGCCTGAAACGCATCGACGACGCCGGCGACGAGCGGTGCCTCCGGTCCGACGATGGTCAGGTCGACGGCATTGTCGCGGGCAAAGAGGATCAGCCCTTCGCTATCCATGACATCGATGGCAACGTTGGTCAGTCCGGGCTCCCGTGCCGTGCCGGCATTGCCCGGTGCCACGAAAACCGTCTCGACCTGCGACGATTGTGCCGCTTTCCATGCCAGCGCATGTTCGCGCCCGCCCCCGCCAATGATCAGAACCTTCATCGCTAACCTTCTTCTGCCGAGCCTTGACTGGCTGAGTGAGAGAGTATGTGTGAGAGAGTACGTGCAAGAGAGTACGTGTAAGAGAGTATGTGTGAGAGAGTCAATGGGGACATTATGTCAGAAAGGTCTCGCGCTCGCCGCTGTGATCGGGACTGCCATAATCAGGCACGTCCATGTTTAGTGTCACCCATGTTCAGGTCCATCCATGCTCAGCCCCGTCTATGTTCGAGCGCGTCGCTCAGGCAAAATGGCCGCCCTGCTCGATTCCCCTTTTCCGCTGCGTTGAATTGCCGCCCTCATGAATCTGATTCTGCTGCACCCCGATGAGTGGATAGACGACACCCACGCCGTTCTCCGCGATCCGCGCCGCCTGCGTCATCTTGCTGACGTCCATCGCGCTGTCGTCGGCGACTGCCTGACCGTGGGCGTCCTCGGCGGGCGGATGGGGCGTGGCGAACTGCTCTCGCTGAACGATACCGAAGCGCAATTCCGGGTCACCCTCGACCGCGAGCCGCCGGCACCGCTGCCGGTTCATCTGCTGCTGGCACTGCCGCGACCGCGCATGCTGGCAAGAACGTTGGAGCACGTCTCGGCGCTGGGCGTCAAACGCGTGACGTTGATGCACACCCGGCGCGTCGAGAAGAGCTACTGGCAGTCTCCCGAACTGAAGCCGGAAAAGATGCGCCAGCATCTCCTGCTCGGGCTGGAACAGGCGCGCGATACCCGGCTGCCGGAGATCACGCTGGAAACCCGCTTCAAGCCGTTCGTGGAAGATCGATTGCCGGCGCTGCTGGAGGATCAGCGCGGTCTGCTGGCACACCCCGGTCTGGCCCGGGAATGTCCGCGCGCCATCAGCGATCCGACGCTGCTGGCCATCGGCCCGGAGGGCGGTTTCGTCGACTACGAGGTCGACAGATTTCTCGAGCTGGGTTTCGAGGGCATTCATCTGGGGGAGCGCATTCTGCGCGTAGAGACGGCAGTCACGGCACTGCTCGCCCGACTGTTCTGAGCGAGTCGAGCGGTATCCCAGAGCGGACCGGGCAACGTCAGCCCGGCATCGGAACGCAACGCTGCCAGCGAGCCAGATCCGGCGTGAGCTCGACGTTCAAGAAGCGCTTGAGGGTCATGCTCAGGTTGGCGAGCAGGCGCGTTGTCGCTGAATCCAGCGACGGTTGGGTGCTCGTGCCACCATCGTGCAACCACAGCAGCAGCGTTACCGGCGTGCCGGTCGTGGGAGGACTCGAGGCAGCGGGAGGCGCCAGTGCGCGCTTGACGCGCCGATAGAGATCGGCGACATCGATCTGCGCAGTGTCGACCCACAGCATCCAGGCCAGCGCCGGGCCTCGCAACTGGTCGACCCGCAACGCCTGCCAGCAGCCGCCTCGAGAAGTGGGCAGCACCGTCAGCGCCTGCATCAGCGCATCGTCTCCCGGCTCACCGATTACCCCCAGCTGCAAGGCGTCGGGGTCGGCCCAGGCGCGCAGTCCCGCCGCCTGATCCGTCATGCCGCCAGCGCCCGGTCGGACGATGCGAGGCCCGCCAGCGCATCATGCGCACTCAGGGTGTCCATCAGCGCCTCCAGCAGCGCGCGGGGCCGGCGGCCGCAGCGACGTTGGGCAATGCCGGAAAGACGCGCGCGAACATCCATCGCCCAGTTGGCCTCTTCCGCGCTCAAGCGCAGCGCCAGCGCCGACAGCGTCGAGGCCAGTTGCCAGCGCTGCTCCCGATCCTCGACCAGCCCACGTGCCTGCAACAATTGGTCGGCCTGCCGGGTCAGCCCCGGCAGTGCCTCGGCGATCACCGCCTGCGGCAGCCGCGATGCGATATCGAGCCCCGGGTGACTGCTGCTCAGCCAGAAGCGTCGTGCCAGCCGGCGACCCTCATCGGCATCCCGGATCTCGCCATACCACGCCACCACCGGCAAGCCGTGCGAATCCCGCCGGCGCTGACTGATGCTCGTTTCCAGCCGTGTCAGATGCAGACTGGCGGCGCGCCCTTGATGACGCAGCGGGCGGGGTTCGAGGGTCTCACCCAACGCCATGGCTTGAGACAGCGCGAGCCACTCGCCATCGTGACGAATCCGGCGAGTGCCGGTCACCGCCGCCAGCCAGCCTCGACCGGCAGCATCGATGCGCTCGAGATCGGCAACGGTCGGAAGCTGCGTCATCAGATGCCAACCCGCGCCGAGCTTCTCGGCCCAGCGGAACTGCTCGCCACTGCCGGCGGGTAGCCGATGCCGCGGCCAGGTCAGCGGCTGAGGCATGCCCTGATGATCCAGCGACACCAGCGGCATGGCCTGATCGGCACCGCTGACGCTCACGGCCTTCGACCAGTAGAGCGCATGGGGCGTGTCGGCGGCGCTGAGCAAGCTCTGCTGGGTGACGCCGGCCATCAGCCGGGAGAATTCCTCACCGCCGGATGCCGTCGGCAGCCGGGTGCGGTGCCAGGCCTGTTCCAACAGCGTCATCCCCAGATTGTGCTGCTTCAGGGTATCGAGCGTGGCGGCCAGCGCGTCGCTCTGGCGCAGAACGCCGCGCGAAATCGCCTGCTGCCGGGCCTGCTGCGGGGGCAGCGTGCGCGCCGCCGCGTCGCTGACGAACGGCGACTCGCCGGCCAGTGCCAATGCCTCGTTCAGCAGCGACGTGGCATCCACCCGTTCGAGGTCCTCCGGTACGCGCTGGCCCCGGGAGACATAGCAGAGCTTGAGCCGGTGGCGAATGACCACGTCCAGCACGTTGCCCAGCCGCGCCGCTTCGTCGAGCTTGGTCAGAATGCAGCCCCACAGTGGCTCCCCCGCCTCCAGTGACGCCTGCTGCCAGGCATCGATGACCTGCGCCAGGGTATCGCCATGGCTGGCGGCATTGAGCACCAATACTCGACGTGCCGGGGCCGGGCCGCTGCCCAGCCGCGAAATTTCACCCACCAGGTGCTGGTCGCGCTGGCTCATGCCGACGGTATCGATCACCGTCAGTTTCTTGCCCGCACTACGCGACAGCAACGCCCGGCGCGGCTGGGTCAGGCGCGTCAGCAGATCGCCCAGATCGCCGTTCTGCTCGAGCGCGTGGACCTCGGTGCCCAGCAGCCGTGCGTAGATCCGCAACTGCTCGGCCGCGCCGATGCGGTAGCTATCCGTCGTCACCAGGGCAACGTCCTTGGGGCCGTGGCGCATCACATAGCGGGAGGCCAACTTGGCCGTCGTGGTGGTCTTGCCGACGCCAGTGGGCCCGACCAGCGCAAAGACGCCGCCATCGGCGAACAGTGCCTCTTCGTCCTCCAGCAGCGACAGACGCGAACTCAACTGACGCACCAGCCAAGCCGTCACGGCGGGGGATTCCGCCGGCTCGTCGCGCAGTTCGTCCGGCGAATCCTGGATGATCTCGTCGGCGAGCGCGGCACTGAAGCCGGCCTGGATCAGACGCTGGCGCAATATCGTCGCCAGCGAGGGCGTGCTGGCCTGCGAGGAAGCGACGCCCTCGCGCAGCATCGCGCGGACATCGTCCAGCAACTGACGGTTTAGTGCCTGCAAGGTTTCCACCGTGGGATCGGTCACCGTTGCCATCGGCGCTTCCGCCGACGCCACGTCCTCGGCTGGCCCGTCGACGCTGGACAGCGCCTGCTCGTGCTCCTGCTCGGGCATGGCAATGATCTCGACACCGCCCTCGACGGAACGGTTGGAGAGAATCAGCACTTGATCTCCCAGCGCCGATCTCACCTGGCGCATGGCCTCACGGCTGTTACTGGCAACGAAACGTTGGACGCCCATGACTTCCTCGATGTTCGAGGCGGCCCGGCGATTACTGTCGCTGGCCGCCTCTAGAAGATTCGCGGCCACAGTCTGCCAGCCGCGAGGCTTGCGGCATGGCTTGGAATGACCATCAAATCAACGCCAATTCGAGAGCTGGGCGATCACGATGGCAAGCGAGGGGCGGGGCTGGATCCAGGCATGGAGACGACCGACGCAGGCGTTCCCGCGCCGGCCGCATGGGGGAATTCAGCCGTCGGTCAGACGCTGAATCAACGACTGCGTGGGGTAGCCATCAGGGATGACGCCAATGCTGCGCTGATAGGCTCGCAGGCCAGCTCGAGTATTGGGTCCGACCAGACCATCGGGCGTGCCGACGTCGAAACCCTGATCGTTGAGGCCTTGCTGCATGCGCCGAATACGATCCCGCGACAGCGCCGGCTCGGAGCGCGGCCATTCGCCCTGAATACCCGGCCGCCCGGCCAGCCGATCCGACAGCGTTGCCACCGCCAGCGCATAGCTGGTCGACGCGTTGTAGCGCATGATCACGCGGAAGTTATGCCCTACCAGGAAAGCCGGCCCCTTGGCGCCGGCGGGGGCGATGACCGAGGCCTGGTCGAAGCTCGGAAGCGGGCTGCCGTCGAGGCGCGTCACACCTCGAGACTGCCAGGTCTGGGCGGTATGCCGGACCGACAGCTCGGTCTGCGAGTAGTCGAAGTCATCCGGCAGCTTGACTTCGACGCCCCAGGGCTGACCGCGCTGCCAGCCGGAGGCGTCCAGATAGTTGGCAGTGGAGCCCATTACATCGGGAATACTGCCCCAGATGTCGCGCCGACCATCGCCATCCTCGTCGACCGCATAGGCCAGGAAACTGCTGGGAATGAACTGGGTGTGACCCATCGCGCCGGCCCAGGAGCCACGCATGCGATCCCGATCGATATCGCCGTTCTGAAGGATCTTGAGTGCTGCCATCAGCTCGCCACGCGCGAACGACTGGCGGCGACCATCGAAACCCAGTGTCGAGAGCGCATCGATGGTCTCGAAATCACCGAAATTGCTGCCGTAGTTGCTCTCGATCCCCCAGATCGCGACGATCACTTCTCCGGGAACGCCATACTGCTGCGTGACCTGATCGGCGGTGGCGCGATTGGCGGCGAGGCGTTCGCGACCGGTAGAAACCCGCTGCGCCGAGACGGCGCTGTCGAGATAGCTCCAGATCTGGCGAGTGAACTCGGGCTGGGAGCGATCGTACTCGAGAATGCGCGGCTGGTAGCTGGCCCGATCGAACGCCTCGGCCAGGGTTGCCTGATCGATCCCTTCGCTGGCGGCGCGCTGCCGGAACGCGTCGACCCAGGCCTCGAAGCCGGCGGGGTCCTGCCTCACCTCGGGGTTCGGGGCAGTCGCCATCTCATCGGTGCCCTGCCCAGAAGTCGCTTGCACGGTCTTCCGTTCGGACCGCCCCCCGGTCTCGGCCGAGCGCGCCGAGTCGGCAGATGACGGCGTCGAGACATTGGCCGTGCCGGATGCATTCGCGCTCGATGCTGTCTGGGTATCCGCGACGCTTTGACATCCCAAGAGTGCGACAGAAAGACACAGCGATAATGTAATAGGAGCCTTGACCGGCAGTGAACGCTTCACGAGAGCACATCCTTAATGCTGGGGTTGTTCCAAAATGACGCTGGGCGTCAGCAGTGTAGCGCATTCATCCCGCATGGGAATGGCGCTGCCTCGGTTGGCGAACCCTGCTCGCCATCCGGGCAAAAGATCCTGATGCCTGGCGTACCGGGCCTATGGCTAGGCGAATGGCGGCGTGCTAAAGTCGGTCGAACGCAGTCGCTCGACTCCGAAAAATAACTAATATTTTCAAAGACTTCATCGTTTCCTCATTATCGTCGAGCGCTTCCTGAAGAGAGGAGAGACACCATGCAGGGCCACATGCCTAGCCAGCTGTCGCTGACATGCGCGACCTGTTGTACCGGTGCCCAGACTCTGCCGTCCAATGCTGGCACGATCACGAATCAGGGACTGACTCCCGCCTGGATGCTGGCACCTCGCGGCGTACGCCGCCCCTATCTGACCGATCCGCCCCAGCGGCTCTGATCTGGCGCCGCGTTCCCTGAACGTCAACGCGGAACCATCGCTCGCCACCGCTACTTGTCCGTAGACGGCTGCTGATGCCATTTCGCGGAGCAGATCATCACCGCACTGATTGTCGGCCTCGGCCACACGACCCAGGCCTCGTGTGGCTGGCAACATCGCTTACACTGAGGCGAGACACGGTCGCGGATCGATCGCGACGGACGCGAGAACGACGCTCGAATCCTTCGACCTGGCGCCAAGCGTCTGGCCGGTGAGCGAGCCTCCCTGATTCAAGAAAAGAGCGACAATTTCATGTCACTGCCGCTGATCGTTCTGCTGCCGCTACTGGGCAGCCTGATACCGTTGCTGTGCAGCAACCGGCAACGCAATCTCAATGCCTTGACCACCGCGTTGCTGCCGGCAATCGCGCTAGGCATCGTCATCGCCCACGCACCAGGGGTGATCTCCGGCGAGGTGTATCACTTCAGCATGAGCTGGGTCCCACAGCTGGGGCTCGATCTCGCGTTCCGGATCGACGGACTCTCGCTGCTGTTCCTGCTGCTGATCCTGGGTATCGGGCTGCTGATCATTCTCTACGCCCGCTACTATCTGTCGCCGGACGACAGCATGCCGCGCTTCTACGCCTACCTGATGCTGTTCATGACCTCCATGATCGGCATCGTCATGGCCGACAACCTGCTGCTGTTGTGGGTGTTCTGGGAGCTCACCAGCCTGTCGTCGTTCCTGCTGATCGGCTACTGGTATCAGCAGAGCGAGGCCCGACGCGGCGCACGCATGGCATTGGCCGTCACCGGCATGGGCGGGCTGGCCATGCTGGCCGGTTTTCTGTTGATCGGGCATATCGTCGGCACCTACGACATGCAGACCGTGCTCGACAGTCGCGATCTGATCCAGGCCGATCCGCGCTACCTGCCGGCGCTGCTGCTGGTGCTGCTGGGGGCCTTCACCAAGTCGGCGCAGTTCCCGTTCCACTTCTGGCTACCACATGCGATGGCGGCACCGACGCCGGTATCGGCGTTCCTGCACTCCGCCACCATGGTGAAGGCCGGGGTCTTCCTGCTCGCCCGCATGCATCCGGCCCTGGCCGGTTCGCAGCTGTGGCTCTACATCGTCACCCTGACCGGGCTGGTGACGATGATCTATGCCGCCTACTTCGCACTGCTCAAGTACGACCTCAAGGGCGTGCTGGCATTTTCCACTATCAGCCATCTGGGCATGATCACCATGCTGTTCGGACTGGACAGCAAGCTGGCGGTAGTGGCGGGGCTCTTTCATATCGTCAATCACGCCATGTTCAAGGCGACACTGTTCATGTCGTCCGGCATCGTCGATCACGAAACCGGAACCCGGGATATCCGAAAGCTGAGCGGCCTGCGACGCAGCATGCCGATGACGGCGGCGCTGGCCGCCCTCGCCGCCGCCTCGATGGCCGGCGTCCCGCTTCTCAATGGCTTCATCTCGAAGGAAATGATGCTGACCGAGACGCTAGGCACCGGCATCCTGGGCGGTCTCGCCTGGCTGATTCCGGTCCTGGCAACGCTTGGCAGCGTGCTGTCGGTGGCCTACTCGCTGCGTTACGTGCGCAACGTCTTTTTCGGTCCGGAGGCGCAGGAGCTGCCCAAGACGCCACACGAAGCCCCCTTGATGATGCGCCTGCCGATGATTCTGCTGGTCGTGCCATGCATCCTCGTCGGCCTGATGCCGGCATTGATACTGACCGGCCTGCTCGACGCGGCCGCGCAGGCCACGATCCTGTCGCCCAGGCCGGAGCTGCATCTGTCCCTCTGGCACGGCTTCAATCTGCCGCTGCTGATGAGTGCCATTGCCTTGGCCGGCGGTGTCGGTCTCTATGTCTTGCGTCGCAATCTGTTCAGCTTCCAGCGCCAGTTCCCGCAGCGCAACGCGCTGATGATCTTCGAGCACAATACCCGCCGCGTGCTGCACTGGGCTCAGGAAGCGATCGACCGCCTGGAGAACGGCTCGCTGCAGCGCTACATGCTGTGGCTGATCATCGCCGTGCTGTTCCTGACCGGCAGCGGCCTGCTGGATCTCGAGCAGTTGCAGGGCCCTCTGCCACTTCAGCCGCTCGACGGGCTGCTCATCGCGGGTGCCGCCATTACCATCCTGGCCGGCCTGGGAACGGCAGTCCTGCATCGCCGACGCCTGGTCTCGCTGATGATGCTGTCGGTGGTGGGGTTGATGGTCTCGCTGGCTTTCGCGCGTTTCTCGGCCCCCGATCTTGCGCTGACCCAACTGGCGGTCGAGGTCGTGACGGTCATTCTGCTGATGCTGGCGTTGTTCTTCCTGCCGCAGCGCACGCCCAAGGAGTCCAGCGGCGGCCGGGTGGTGAGAGACGTGCTGCTCGCGGCCGCTTTCGGCGGTATCGTCGCGAGCCTCAACTACGCCCTGCTGACGCGGCCGCTGAACAGCATTTCCGGATTCTTCCTCGAGAACAGCGTCAGCGGCGGCGGCGGCCACAACGTGGTCAATGTCATCCTGGTCGACTTCCGTGGCTTCGATACGCTGGGCGAGATCACCGTGCTCTGCATTGCCGCCATCGGCATCTACAAGCTGCTCAATCGTCTGAGGCTGTTCATGCCCTCGAGCGACAGCGAAGGGCGTCCCTGGTCGAAGGATCTTCATCCGATGCTGCTGGGAACGGTGTCGCAGAGCCTGCTGCCACTGGCGCTGCTGGTCTCGGTCTTCATCTTCCTGCGCGGTCATAACGAACCCGGCGGTGGCTTCATCGCCGGTCTGGTGACGGCGGTTGCCCTGATCCTGCTGTATATCGCCCGCGGGGTGGATTGGACGCAGCAACGGATGTCATACCAGTATCAGCCGATCGCGGTGACAGGCGTCGCCATCGCTGCGATGACCGGACTTGGCAGCTGGGTCTTCGGTCACAACTTCCTGACCTCCGCCTTTGGCCACTTCTCCCTCCCCTGGATCGGCGAGATCGAGCTCGCCACCGCGATGCTGTTCGATCTCGGGGTCTATCTGACCGTCGTCGGCGCCACGCTGATGATCCTGGCCAACCTGGGCAAGCTGACGACACGCCATCGCCCCAGCAAAGAGAATGAAAAGGAGACCGTCTGATGGAAGCGCTCTTTGCCACCGTGACCGGCTTTCTGGCGGCCAGCGGCCTCTATCTGGCGCTACGCGGGCGCACCTTCCCCGTGGTCGTGGGACTGACGCTGCTCTCCTATGCGGTCAACCTGTTCCTTTTCTCCACCGGCGGCCTGACCACCAACGGGGCCGCAGTGATGCAGGACGGCGTCACCCACTACGCCGATCCGCTGCCCCAGGCGCTGGTGCTGACGGCTATCGTGATCGGCTTCGCGATGACCGCGTTCTCGGTGATCCTGGCAATGCGCGTGCGTGGTGATCAGGGCAGCGACCAGGTCAACGACCAGCGTGCCGAAGAGTCGAAGGAGGAGAAGTCCTGATGCACCACCTGATCATTCTCCCGATTCTTCTGCCACTGCTGAGCGGATTGCTGATGCTGGTCAGGCGTGATTCGATCGTGTTGCCCAGACGGGCGATCGCGCTGATCAGTACGGCCGCGTTGCTGATCGTCAGCGCCATGCTGGTAGTCCAGAGCGACAGCGATGGGATCACCTACTATGCGCTGGGCGACTGGCAACCGCCTTTCGGTATCATTCTGGTACTCGACCGACTCTCCGCGCTGATGGTCTGCCTGACCAGTTTTCTGGCCCTGGGCGCCGTCACCTATGCCTGCGCCGGCGATGATCGCAAAGGCAGCAATTTCCACGGCCTGTTCCAGCTTCAGTTGATGGGAATCAACGGCGCCTTTCTGACCGGCGACATTTTCAACCTGTTCGTGTTCTTCGAAGTGCTGCTGATCGCCTCCTACTCGCTGCTGATGCACGGCGGCGGCAAGGATCGTACCCAGGCGGGCTTCCACTACGTGGCGCTGAACCTGGCCGGGTCAGCGATGTTCTTGATCGCCCTCGGCGTGCTCTACGGCACCACCGGCACGCTCAACATGGCCGACATGTCGCAGAAAGTGGCCGCGCTCGATCCCGACCGGCTCGGTCTGGTCAAGGCCGGCGCGTTTCTGCTGCTGGTGGTGTTCGGGCTCAAGGCCGCGATCCTGCCGCTCTACTTCTGGCTGCCACGCGCCTACAGTAGCGCGCCGGCACCGGTGGCGGCGCTATTCGCGATCATGACCAAGGTGGGCATCTACGCCATTCTCCGGATCTACACGCTGATCTTCGGAAACGGCGCCGGCGAACTCGCCAACTTCGTTCAGCCGTGGCTCTGGTGGTTCGCGCTGGCCACGCTGGCACTCGGCGGTCTGGGCGTCCTTTCGGCGCGCGATCTGCGTAACCAGGTGGCCTACCTGATCCTGATCTCGGTGGGGACGCTGCTGGTCGGCGTCAGCATGAATCGTGAAGCCCCCATCGCCGCCCTGCTCTACTACATGATCCACACCACGCTGGTCAGCGGTGGTCTGTTCCTGCTGGCCGACGCGATCGGAGAACAGCGCGGCAAGGCCGGCGCGCGCATCGTGCCCGGTCGCGGCGTCACCCAGCCGGCGCTGCTGGGACTGTTCTACTTCATCGGCGCGGTCACGGTCATCGGTCTGCCGCCACTGTCGGGCGCCATCGGCAAGGCACTGCTGCTCGACTCGGCACGCCCCGACGAGCAGCCCTGGCTGTGGTCGCTGCTGCTGCTCTCGAGCTTCGCCGGCCTCATCGCGATGGCGCGCAGCGGTTCGACCGTGTTCTGGAAGGCGGGACGCGGCGATAGCGACGGCCCCAGACTGAAACCGGCGATGCTGGCCGGACTGATCCTGTTGATCGGAGCATCACCGGTGCTGTCGATCCTGGCCGGCCCGATCACTCGATTCACCGATGCCAGTGCCACGCAGTTGCTCGATCAAAGCGCCTACGTCGAGGCGATCCTGTCCCGCAATGTTGCCGGAGGTGACTCATGATTCCTCCCACTCGCTGGCTGCCGATGCCAGTGCTTTCACTGCTGTTGCTGGTGGTCTGGCTGATGCTGCAGCAAAGCATTGCGTTGGGGCAATGGATTCTCGGCGGCTTGCTGGCGATCCTGATTCCGATGATCTGTCGCCCTTTCTGGGAGCGCCAGCCGACCATCAAGCGGCCGTTGAAGCTGGTTGGCTACGTCTTCCGCGTGCTGGGCGATATCGTGACCGCCAACCTTCAGGTCTCGAAGCTGATCCTCGACCCCCGCGGCCGGATGCGTCCGGCCTTCGTCGAGTACCCGCTGACGCTGAAGGGGAACTTTCCGATCACCATCCTGGCCAGCACCATTACCATGACGCCTGGTACGGTTTCGGCGCATCTACGTCTGGATGGCAGGACGCTGCTGATTCACGCCCTGGACGTGGGCGACATCAACGCCCTGATCGATGACATTCACCAGCGCTACGAGCGCCCTCTGCTGGAGATCTTCGAATCATGATCGATATGGCTCTGTGGATCGCGCTGGCGCTGTTCTGCGCTGCCATCTTGCTCAACTTCTATCGTGCCGTGGTCGGGCCCAGTCTGCCGGATCGCATTCTGGCGGTGGACACCATGTACATGAACTCGATCGCGCTGATCGTGCTGTTCGGGATCTGGGTCAACAACAAGGACTACTTCGAGGCGGCGCTACTGATCGCGATGCTGGGCTTCGTCAGCACCATCGCCATCTGCAAGTATCTGCTTCGCGGCGACATCATCGAATAGGAGGCGTGACGATGCTAGAGACGGTTATCGAAGGCGTGATCGCCTTCATGCTCATCGCCGGAGGGGCATTTGCCTTTATCGGCTCGCTGGGCCTGACGCATCTGAAGGACTTCTACATGCGTCTTCACGGCCCCTCGAAAACGACCACGCTCGGCGTCGGCTGCACGCTGATCGGCTCGCTGATCTATTTCAGCCGCGAAGATGGCCCGATCATCCAGGAGCTGCTGATCACCATCTTCGCCTTCATCACCGCGCCCGTGTCGGCCCACATGCTGGCCAAGAGCGCCCTGCACCACAAGCTGAAGCCGGATCCCCGCACGCGCGGCAATCCGGTGGAACTGGAAAGCGAAAAACCCAAGCATGCCGTCGAGGAAGCTCCGCAGGGCGACTCCCCACTGCCTTGACGAGCCAAGCGCCACCCGCCGCCGGCTTCACCAGCCGGCGGTGTGCTGTTCGACCAGATTGGCCAGCATCGTGACGTGCTCAGGGCGGTCGTTGAGCGCGGGAATATAGCGGTAGCGTCCGCCCCCGGCTTGCTGGAAGTATTCACGGTTCTCGGCATCGATCTCTTCCAGCGTCTCCAGGCAGTCCGCCGCAAAAGCCGGGCTGATGACGTCGACACACTCCGTCTTGTCCGCGCCCCACCCCTTCAGCGTCTCGTCGGTATAGGGTTTGAGCCACTCTTCACGGCCAAACCGCGACTGATAGCTCTGAAACCACTCGCCCTCGCCCAGCCCCAGCTCTTCGGCCAGCAACTGGCTGGTCTTCTGGCAGTGTCTGGCGTAAGGATCACCGTTATCGACGTAGCGCTTGGGGATACCGTGATAGGACATCAGCAGCCGACCGCGGTCGCCCTGGGTCTCCCAATGCTGGCGAACGCTGGCTGCCAGTGCCGCAATGTAGTCGGGGTGGTCATGATAATCGCGTACGAAGCGCAGCTCCGGCAGGTGCGGGCAGGGCTCGAGCGCCTTGGCCAGCCGCTGAAACACGGCCCCCGTGGTCGTGCGTGAAAACTGTGGATAAAGCGGCACCACCAGGATCCGCTCGACACCCGATTCACGCAGCTTGAGTCCGGCCTCTTCCATGCTGGGCTTGCCGTAGGTCATCGCCAATTGCACCGGCACCGGTTCGCCATGCTGAGTTGCCAGACGTTCACGCAGCGCTCGTTGCTGGCGTCGCCCGATCGCCAGCAACGGAGAGCCCTCCTCTTGCCACACCGAGGCGTAGGCCTTGGCGACCTTCGGCGGACGGATACGCAGAATGACGCCGTGCAGAATCGGCCACCACAGCCAGCGCGGTGCGTCGATGACCCGGGGATCGCCAAGAAATTCACCGAGATACTGCCTCACGGCCTTGGGCGTGGGCGCCTCGGGCGTTCCCAGATTGACCAGCAGCACTCCATAACGGGCCGCCATAACACCACTCCTTTACCTGCCATCTTTTGACGAAATTCTACCATCGCCGCTTGCACTTACCCGATCATCTTATACGATCAACATCATGTGTATAAGTTATGGATAACTTCATGTCGCGTCCGCTGATCCTGATTCTGGGTGATCAGTTGAGCGAGGAGCTGGAACTCCTCGCCACCGCCCCGCCCAATGCCGTGGTCGCTCTCTGCGAGGTAAAGGCAGAGGGAGACTATGTCCCCCACCACCCCCAGAAGATCGTGCTGATATTGTCGGCGATGCGCCACTTCGCCGATACCCTGCGCGACAAAGGGTATCAGGTCCACTACAGCGCGCTCGACGACGATGACAATCGTCAGGACCTGCTACAGGAAGCCGAGCGGCTTGCCGATGCCTACCGCTGCGACGAGATCCGGGTGACGCATCCCGGCGAATGGCGGTTACTCGAACGCATCCAGGATCGCGGCACACGTTGGCGGCTCTACGAGGATTCGCGTTTCTACTGCTCGGTTGCCGAGTTCGGCGAGTGGCTCGACGGGCGCAAGCGCTTCCGGATGGAGGACTTCTACCGTCAGATGCGCAAACGGACCGGACTGCTGATGGAGAAGAACGAACCCGCCGGCGGTCAGTGGAATTTCGATCATGACAACCGACAGCCGGTCGAAAGAGGGCTGGAATTCCCTCCGCCCCCCCGTCACCGGCCGGACAACATCACCCACGAGGTGATGGCGCTGGTAGAGGCGCATTTCGGCGAACACTTCGGCACGCTGACCCATTTCAACTGGGCAGTGACCCGGCGTCAGGCACTGAGCGATCTACGTCATTTCATCGCTCACGCGCTGCCCGATTTCGGCACCTATCAGGATGCGATCAGCGACGAGCAACCCTGGCTGTTTCATTCGCGTCTCTCCGCCGCGATGAATATCGGGCTGCTTTCTCCCCGTGAAGTCTGCGAAGCAGCTGCAACGGCATGGCATCAAGGTACCGCGCCAATCAACGCCGTCGAAGGATTCGTGCGTCAGATTCTGGGCTGGCGCGAATACGTCCGCGGTATCTACTGGCAGCGCATGCCGGATTACAAACGTCAAAACCACCTCGAGGCGCTGCGGGGACTACCCGATTTCTACTGGACCGCGACGACCGATCTGCGCTGCGTGCGGCGGGCACTGGAGATGACCCGCGACAACGCCTACGCCCATCACATCCAACGGCTGATGATTACCGGCAACTTCGCGTTGCTCTGCGGCGTATCCCCGGCCGCACTTTGCGACTGGTACCTGGCGGTCTACGTCGATGCCTTCGAATGGGTCGAGCTGCCCAATACGCTGGGCATGACCCTCTACGCCGACGGTGGCTATCTCGGTTCCAAACCCTACTGTGCGTCGGGAAAATATATCGATCGCATGTCGGATCACTGCCGTCAGTGCCGCTATGACGTCAAGCAGGTCACCGGCGAAAACGCCTGCCCCTTCAACAGCCTGTATTGGCATTTTCTGCAGCGTCACCGCGAACGCCTGGGCGGTAACCATCGCATGAAGCTCATCTACGGCAGCTGGGATCGAATGCGGCAGGACAAACGCCAGGCCATTCTCGACCAGGCCGATCGATTCCTGCGTTCGGTTCACTTCGAGGCCCCTTACGGCAAGGGCGATCACGCCGAGGGTTATGAACGTCGCTGAGGCAAGGAATCAGTGGCTATCGGCATGCGGCATCGGGGAGGAAGGCGCTGACGATCAGCAAACGGGTGCTGACAGCTGCCCCCACGAGAGAATCAACGCGAGAGGAAGCACCGGCAAGAACAGAGACAAGGGCGGGAGACAAACTTCCCTCCATGACGGGGCAAGTCACTAGTCGACTCGCCGGAGGGAAACGATGTGGGTGAATGGAAGATCGCGCCGAGAAATCTGTCGAGATCAGAACACCAGAGGCATTCGCGACAGCAGCGGATCGTGATAGTGCGGTTCATGCCCGACGATCTCGTCATTGGCCACCTGCTGAACCAGATAGGCACGATGGATACCTGCACGCTTCAACTCGCCGTAGACATCGTCGAGCGCGCGAAACAGCATCGGCTTGCCGCGTCGGGTCAACACCTGCGTGGATCCGTCTTCCGGTTCCAGCATGACTTGATAGTAGCGACTGCCGGCATGGGCGATGACACGAATTTCAAAGCTTTCGTGATGTCGCTGATAGTGTTCGAGTTCCTTGAGTTCCATGGTTCCCTCCCGTGGGTCGTGTATGGAATCGTGTTCTGGATCGGGAGACGTTCCTTGCCATCCCGTCGCGACACCCTGACAGTCCGTTGTGACAGAGCTGTGACTAAGACGCCAAGGCACGCCGATCGTTCACTCCCCGACCGGTGCCGAACGGCAGTCTAGCCTCACCACGACCCGGCCGTTGCCGGCGCGCTTGGCTGCCGGCTTGAAGTGACTCCAGAGATCGCCGAAGCTCTCGACCCTGGCCTCGGCACCGACGCGAAGCGCGATGATCGACAGGCGGACCAGCGGGAAGAAACGCCATTGATCGTAACGATCCTTGGCATGAAAGCCACCTTCCGCTCTGGCGTCGGCGGGAACCAGCGCATGACTCTCGACGATGAAGCGTTGTTGTATACCGGCCAGCCGACGGTGGAGATTCTTCCCGTCATCCAGCAGCAGTATGAAATCGTCGCCGCCGAGATGGCCCAGAAAGTCCTCCCGCCCCAGTTCGCTGCTCACCAGATTCGCCAGCGCAAGGATCATTCGATCCCCCAGGGCGTAACCGAACCGGTCATTGAAGGGCTTGAAATTGTCGAGATCCAGATAGCAGGCGACGAAGCCCCGCGCCTGACGCTGATAGTGTTCCAGTGCCACCCTGATGGGGCGGTTGCCGGGCAACTGGGTCAATGGATTGGCCTGTCGCGCCAGTTGAACCTGCTGTTCGGTGAACAGTTGCAGCAGGTTGATGACGTGTCCCATGCCCAGATAGCGGCCACCGTCGGTGATGATGAAATCCTCGTCCCGGGACGCCTCCTCGCGCCCCGTCACCTTGCGCGAGACCCGCTCCAGCGGCTCGTGGGCCTCCACACAGAGCGCCTGGGTCCGCATCACCTTGGTGATGGGCTGACGACCGTGAAGATCGAACCCGAAGCGTTTGCCGAGCAGCGCCATGAGCTGCTGACGCCCCAGGATACCGATCGGCCGGCTCCTGCCATCGACGACCGCCAGCGCGTTGGCATGCGGCAGACGGCTGAAGCGCTCGGACGCCTCCGCCACGCAGAGGTCGGCATCCAGCGCAGGCAGAGGCACGCTGAGGCGCTGGATCTCTGTCGCGGCGGTGGCCGGTCGACGGTTGGCGGCCAGCGAAGCGAGCCGGGCCTCGAGCGCCTCGCGTATCCGTTGGGGAGCGGCATCGGGGCGCGCGAACAACCACCCCTGGCAATAATCCGCGCCCAGCTCGAGAAGCGTATCCAGCTCCCCCTCCCGCTCCACCCCCTCCGCGATGACACGACTGTCCATGCTGTGTGCGATATCGATGATGGAGCGTACGAACCGGAGCTTGACGCGATCCTCGTCAAGACGACTGACGAAGTGGCGATCCAGCTTGACGTAGTCCGGATTGAGCTGGGACCAAAGTCGCAGGCCGGCGTACCCGTCTCCCAGATCGTCCAGCGCGATGGAGAACCCCATCGCCTGATAGTTGCGGGCAGCCTCGGCCATCAGGTCGGGGTCGATCCCCGGCGACTGTTCGGTGATCTCGATGACGAGGCGGGCCGGCGAGAGACCGTGCTGCTGCAGCAGCGCCAGCGCCCTGTCGCCGAGATCCTCTGGGTCGATCAGAATTTCCGGACTGACGTTGAGGAACAGAAGCTCGCCAAGGCCGGTGTCCACCCAGCTTTCGATGGCCCGTTCTCGACACCCGCACTCCAGCGCGGCAAGCAGGCCGCATTCGCGGGCCGCCCGAAACATCGGGATCGGATTCGCGTAGGGCGAATCCCGCGGGCCGCGAGACAAGGCCTCGTAAGCCAGAATGTGGCCGGTCGCGACGGAAACGATCGGTTGAAAATGCACGCTCAGATCGCGACGGGCGACGATCTCCTTGAGGAAGGAGTTGTCGATGGGAGCAAGAGGTGGGTTCATGAATGCCATGAAACAGCAATATCATGACACAATAATGACACATAAAATTACATTGTCGTCGGAATGACAGCGCCCAGGCCTTGTCTGAAAAGTCGACGAGCGAAGGCAAGACGCGGGGCGCGTAGCCAAGGCAAAAATCGGCGAAGACGGACCGGGCTGGCGTACCAGTTTACGGGGTGTCAATGAACACCTTGACCGGGCTGACGCACCAGCCGATTGTTAACGCCGCATGGGCAAGCGCAGTACTTTTCAGACATGGCCTAGCGATAATCGGAAGGATCGATCGCCTTGCCCAGAGAGTTTCGATCGATCCACTTGCCCGCCTTGGCTTCCTTGTAGCGAAACACCACGCGATCGCCGACGGCGACCGGCAACTCGGCATCTTCCGTCTGGTAACTGTAGAGCTCGCCATCGACCGTCAGCCAGTGACGGTAGAGATCGGGCATGCCCAGCCACTCCTTGAAGGGGCCTTCCCGCTCGAGCTTCTCCAGCTGGCCTCGTACCTCGATCTTGGGGACCCGTTGACGACGCCCCCGCTGAAAACCGCCTGCCATGATTCGACTCCTTGATATCTTTCCAAAACACCGGCAACGCCGGCTTCTTCACTGTCGGTCGGCTTACTCGTAGTGCTGACCGTAGCTGTCCGGCGCCAGATCCTCGAATCGCGTGTACTTGCCGATGAAGGCCATGTGCACGGTACCGATCGGCCCATTACGCTGCTTGCCGATGATCAATTCCGCCAACCCCTTGTTGTCAGGATTGTCGGAATTGTAGACCTCGTCACGATAGACGAAGGCGATGACGTCGGCATCCTGCTCGATGGCCCCCGACTCACGCAGATCCGACATCACTGGCCGCTTGTTGGGACGCTGCTCCAGTGATCGGTTGAGCTGAGACAGCGACACCACCGGACAGTTGAACTCCTTTGCCAGCCCCTTGAGCGAGCGGGAAATCTCGGAGATCTCCGCGGTACGATTCTCGGAAAGCCCGGGTACCTGCATCAACTGGAGATAATCGATCATCACCAGACCGACGTTGCCGTGCTCGCGGGCGATCCGGCGCACGCGGGAGCGCAGCTCGTTGGGCGATAGCGCCGGCGTATCATCGATGAACAACTGACGATCCTTGAGCAGATTGACCGCCGACGTCAGCCGCGGCCAATCCTCGTCCTCGAGCTGACCGGTTCTCACACGGGTCTGATCGATGCGCCCCAGAGACGACAGCATGCGCAGCATCAGCGATTCGGCGGGCATCTCCATCGAGAAGACGACCACCGGCTTGTCGCTGGAGACTACCGCGTGCTCGACCAGGTTCATGGCGAAGGTGGTCTTGCCCATCGACGGGCGCCCGGCGATGATCACCAGATCCGAGGGCTGCAGACCCGACGTCATGTCGTCGAGGTCGCGGAAACCGGTCGAGATACCGGTCATCTGGCCCTTCATGTTGAACAGCTCGTCGATCCGGTCGACGGCTTTGGTCAGCAACTGACTCATGCCGATCGGGCCGCCGAACTTGGGCCGGGACTCGCTGATCTGGAAGACCAGCCGCTCGGCCTCGTTGACCAGCTCGTCCGGCAGCCTGCCGTCCGGAGAATAGGCGCTGTCGGCGATCTGGCGCGAGGCCTGGATCAATTTGCGTAGCGTCGCCCGCTCACGAACGATATCGGCATAGGCGCGGATGTTGCTGGCAGAAGGCGTGTTGCGCGCCAGCTCCGCCAGGTAGGCAAGCCCGCCCACGCTCTCGAGCTGATCGCGACGCTCGAGCGCTTCCGACAGGGTCACGACATCGAGCGGGTGGGTGCTCTCGGCCAGTTCCGCCATCGCATTGAACGCCAGCCGATGCTCGTGACGGTAGAAATCGTCCGCTACCAGACGCTCCGACACCGTGTCCCAGCTGCTGTTGTCGAGCATCAGCCCGCCCAGCACCGACTGCTCTGCCTCGAGCGAATGCGGCGGCACCTTCAGCTGCGCGGTTTCCCGGTCATTGTCGACGCGTTGATTCATGCTTGGCGTTCACCTGTATCGTGCGTGGAACCTGCGGAAATGATCTGGCGCTCATTCTACCCAGTGGCTCGTGGCCATCGCCACGCCTACCGGTCATGAAAAAGGCACGCAGGGCGTGAGCCCTGCGTGCCTTGAGCCAGACGTCACATCACGATAACGGTCGAAACTTACTCGGCCACTACCACGACACGGACGCTGGAGGTGACTTCGGCATGCAGCTGCAGCGCGATGTCATATTCGCCCGTCTGGCGAAGCGGGCCTTCCGGCATGCGCACTTCGCTCTTGGCGACTTCGATGCCGGCCTGAGCCATGGCTTCGGCCAGATCGCGCGGACCGATGGAGCCGAACAGCTTGCCTTCTTCACCGGCCTTGGCGACCAGAGACAGCTCGATTTCGGCGAGCTGGGCAGCGCGCGTCTCAGCCTGGGACTTGCGTTCGGCAGCCTGGGCTTCGAGCTCCGCACGCTGCGTCTCGAACGCTTCGACGTTGTCTTTGGTTGCCGGTACGGCCAGGCCGTAAGGAACCAGATAATTACGACCGTAGCCGGGCTTGACGGTGACCTTGTCACCCAGGTCGCCCAGCTTACCGATGTTATCGAGCAGAATGACTTCCATTCTCGTGAACCTCTCGTCAATCACTGCGTGTCAGACGACCGCGAAAATCCGCGAAGGTATCTACCAACGCCAACAGCAGTACAATCAGAATCGTGGGCCAGGTGGTCAACAACAAGGCATAGAAGCCTACCAGCCAGAACCCGCTCATTCCCTTCAAACCGATAAACCCGTGTACCAGCGCCACACCGGCGACCAGCAGCGGTACCCAAGCCAGCAGACTGGCCGCGGGAACGGCCAATACCACTCCCAGGACCATCAACCCGACCAGTAGCAGAAGCTGCTTCCCGGACAGTTTCAGCGCGTGGAACTCTTCGCGAAAACCGCCAGGGTTGTAGAGCCCGGCCTGCCAACTGCGAGCCAGCGCCAGACAGGCGATGCCGGCGAGCAGTACCACCAGGCCGGTCGCACCGCCAATTACCAGCGCTGCCATCATCTCGGTATCGACGCCCTGCGCCGATAGCTGATCCAGCATGCGGGCCACTTCCGACGAACTCTGGCGTAACTCCGCCAATAACGATGCCGTACCGCCCGCCGGGAGGAAAATACCCAGTTGCACCATCGCCATGCAGACGACACTGCCGACGATCAGCGCTTCCGCCCACCGCATACGGGACCGCAGCACCGTGGCCATCAACGTGACCAGCAGGATACTGGCCAGCGGTACCGCATCGCCCTGCATCCACCACCAACCGGCGGGGATGGCTGCGGCGATCAATACCGGGGCCGCCGTCGTCATGCCACGGCGCAGCGTGACCAGCCCCGCCACGGCGGCGCTGAACCAGAAAAGCCACGGCACCAGCGCTGTCAGTGCAGCCGCCGCAACGGCTTGCGGCATGCCGCGCATGATCCATCGGGCCAGTACCAGCATGATGTCTCGCTGTGGTTTGGTTTACCGGATCAACGGGTACCGGAACCGGGGTTTACTGGTGGCTGTCGGAGTACGGCAGCAGCGCCAGGTAGCGCGCCCGCTTGATAGCGGTTGACAGCTGACGCTGGTAGCGCGCCTGAGTACCCGTAATGCGGCTCGGAACGATCTTGCCGGTTTCGGTGACGTAGGCTTTCAGCGTATCGATGTCTTTGTAGTCGATGTACTTCACGCCCTCGGCGGTGAAGCGACAGAACTTACGGCGACGGAAAAAACGTGCCATGCGAGTCTCTCCTTAGCGAAATCGAATCAGTGGGTTTCTTCAGCGGCTTCGGAACGCTCGGGGCGTTCTGAACGCTCACGATCACCACGCTCGGAGGGCTTGTCGTCACGGCGACGGCTCTTTTCTTCGGTCGGCTTCATCATCGGCGAGGCTTCAGTCACGGCCTCTTTGCTGCGCACGATCATGCTGCGGATGATGGCGTCGTTGAAACGGAAGATGTTCTCGATCTCGTCGAGAGTCTCGCCGCTGCATTCGACGTTCATCAGCACGTAGTGTGCCTTGTGGATCTTGTTGATCGGGTAGGCCAGATGGCGGCGCCCCCAATCTTCGAGACGATGCACGGTGCCGCCGTTTTCGGTGACGAGGCCGGTGTAGCGCTCGACCATGGCCGGAACCTGCTCGCTCTGGTCCGGATGGACCATGAACACGATTTCGTAATGACGCATGTTAGCTCCTTTCGGTTTGGCAGCTTCTGCACGGTGCCGATCATCGATAGATGGCCACCATGAGAAGCAAGGAGTCGATACCGGATTGCGATGAGTGATCGCAGTGATATCCGAATATTCAGACCAATTAGCGCTCTTCCCTTGTCGCTCCGACAGACCCGCCCGTGAAAGACCGGACGAACCCCTCGCATCAGAGAAATTCGGGGATAGAGTCGCGTTCCATGAGCATAGCCTGCCCACAGAACCGCGCAATTGTAGAGACAGGAACCAGTCGGTGCAAGCTTAACCGCTGGCCGCGAGCCCGCGCTGACGAACGGCCTCGAACAGACAGATCCCCGTGGCGACCGAGACGTTGAGGCTGGAAACGCCGCCCTGCATCGGTAACTTGACCAGTCCGTCACAGGCCTCGCGGGTCAAACGGCGCATGCCCTTGCCTTCCGCCCCCATCACCAGCGCACAGGGGGCGGTGAAATCGGCGTCGTAGAGCAGGCTGTCGGCCTCGCCGGCAGTGCCGGTGATCCAAACCCCCTGCTGCTTGAGCTTGTCCATGCAACGTGCCAGATTGGTGACCTGAAACACCGGCACCAGCTCGGCCGCCCCGCAGGCCACCTTGCGAACGGTGGCGTTCAGCGGCGCGGACTTGTCCTTGGGAACGATGACGCCGTTGACACCGGCGGCATCGGCACTGCGCAGGCAAGCTCCAAGATTGTGCGGATCCGTCACGCCATCGAGAATCAGCAGCAGCGGCGGCTCGCCCTTTAGCCACTGCTCGAGCCGCCACCAAAGAGTGGTTTCACTTTCCGCCACCAGCGGCTCGCAAAATCCGATCACCCCCTGATGGGAGGCCTGATTGGACACCCCATCCAGGGTTTCTCGCGCCACCCGTTTCAGATCACATCCGGCGGCGTGGGCGAGCTGCAACAGTGCCTCCAGGCGCTGCTCGGCATGACCTTGCTGGATCCACAGCACCTTCGGCGGCTGACCCCGCTCGAACAGCGCGCGAACGGCGTGCACCCCGTAGACCGATTCGAGCCCATCGGGCGTGCGGGGGCGATCCTGGGACTTGGCAGGTTGACGCCGGCTGGTTGAACGACTCATGGCATTACCCACCGTGCGCCGCAGCTCGAAAGATCAACGGCGCGCTCATCCTTTTCCCCGACGCTGACGTGGGCCGCGGGTACGACGCTTGGGCACGCCACCCTCGTTGTTGGCCGCGTCAGGCGCCGACTCGTCAGCGCTCGTGTCTTTTCCCGCCGCGGCGCCCTGGCGCTCGCGCTTGCCGGGACGACTCTTGCTCGACGACGACTTCCTGGCCGATGCGCCGTCACCGGAGGCTTTCCCCGCACCGGGCTTCTGACCACGCGGCGTGCGGTGATGCCGCGGCGTCGAATCGGCAAGGTCGAAATCGATCTTGCGATCATCGAGATCGACGCGCGCCACACGAACCGTGACTCCGTCGCCCAGGCGATAGGCAACACCACTGCGCTCACCCTTGAGGCGATGCTTGTCGGCTTCGAAATGGTAGTAGTCGGACGGCAGCGACGTCACGTGCACCAGTCCTTCCACATAGACATCGTCGAGACGCACGAAAATGCCGAACTGCGTGACGGAAGCGATCGTGCCTTCGTAGACTTCGCCGACCTTGTCGGAAAGGAACTCGCACTTGAGCCAGTCGGTGACATCCCGCGTCGCGTCGTCGGCGCGACGTTCGGTCATCGAGCAGTGCTCGCCCAGCTCGATCATCTGTTCGAAGGTGTAAGGGCACCAGGTGGTGGGTTTTTCCACCGGGGCGCCTTCGGCACGCTGCACGGTCTGGGTCTGACGCGGGCCGCGAATGACCGAGCGAATCGCGCGATGCACCAGCAGATCGGGGTAGCGGCGAATCGGCGAGGTGAAGTGCGCATAGGCCTGATAGGCGAGGCCGAAGTGCCCATCGTTCTGCGGCGAGTAGACCGCCTGACTCATCGAACGCAGCATCACCGTCTGGATGATATCGAAGTCCGGCCGGTTCTGGATCACCTCGCGCAACGCCTGATAATCCTTGGGCGTCGGCTCGTCGCCCCCGCCCAGCGTCAGGCCCAGCTCGCCCAGGAATACCCGGAGATTCTCCAGACGCTCCGGCGCCGGCGCCTGGTGGACTCGATAGAGCGCGGGCAGGTCGTGCTTGTCGAGGAATCGTGCCGTCGCGACGTTGGCCGCCAGCATGCACTCCTCGATCACCTTGTGGGCGTCGTTGCGGCTACGCGGAACGATCTTCTCGATCTTGCGCTCGTCATTGAAGACGATCTCTGTTTCGGTGGTCTCGAAGTCGATGGCACCACGCACTTCGCGCGCCTTGCGCAGCACCTGATAGAGGCCGTGGAGATTCTCGAGCGAGGGCACCAGCTCACGATAGCGCTCTCTCAGCGCGATGCCTTCTTCACTGTCCGCCTCCTGCAGCATGGTACCGACCTGATTGTAGGTCAGCCGCGCATGGGACTGGATCACCGCTTCGTAGAACTTGTAGCGGCTGATGGTACCGGTCTGCGAAATGTTCATCTCGCAGACCATGGTCAGGCGATCGACATGCGGATTGAGCGAGCACAGCCCGTTGGAAAGCAGCTCCGGCAGCATCGGCACGACCTGACCGGGGAAGTAGACCGAATTGCCGCGAATATAGGCTTCGTTGTCCAGCGCGCTGCCACCGCGGACGTAATGAGAGACATCGGCGATTGCCACCACCAGCTTCCAACTGCCGGATTTGGTCTTCCAGGCACAGACAGCGTCATCGAAATCCTTGGCATCCTCGCCGTCGATGGTGACCAGCGGCATCTCGCGGAGATCGATACGGGCCGTCTTGTCCTCCTCCTTGACCTCGGCAGACATGCCGGCGATCTGGTCATCCACTTCCGGCGGAAAGTCGGCAGGTATGTCGTGGGAGCGAATCGCAATGTCGATCTCGAGACCGGGATCCATCCGCTCGCCCAGGATCTCCACCACTTCACCGACCGGCTGCTTGCGCGTTTCCGGCTGCTGGGTGATGCGAACGGAAACGATCTGCCCGTCTTTCGCCCCGCCGCTGACACTGTGGGGGATGATCACCTCCTGGCTGATCCGAGAATTCTCGGGGATCAGAACCGCAAACTCGGAGGTGTTCTGACGAAATACGCCGACCAGCGTCTGGGTGTTGCGCGCCAGCACTTCGGCAATGGTGCCCTCGGCGCGGTTGCGGCGATCCCGCCCACTGATACGCGCCAGCACCACGTCGCCATTGAATACCCGGCGCATCTGACGTGGCGGCAGTACCAGATCGGGCTTGACGCCGTCATGACGGATCAGGAAGCCCATGCCATCACGATGGCCTTGAACCCGCCCCTTGATCAGATCGAGCTTGTCGATGAGCGCGTAGGCGCCCTTGCGATCCTTGAGGATCTGCCCGTCGCGTTCCATCGCCGCCAGCCGGCGACGCACGGCCTCCAGCTGGTTCTCGTCCTCGAGCCCCAGCATGGCACTCATGTTTTCGTGGGTAATCGGCTTGCCGTACTCCTCCAGTCGTGCCAACAGATACTCACGACTGGGTACGGGATTGTCATATTTCTGGGTTTCACGAGCCGCGTGCGGATCGTCATTCAACGTCCAATGAGTCATGCAACCATCGTCCTTGCGTTGAGCCAGTTGGGCCTGAGTGATAAAGAAAATGCACGCGGCGGGCGGCTTGAGCCGTTCAGTTTTTTGGGATTCATGCGACAAGTATAGCGGCCACGCCTGTTCGACCCAACCATGCACTGACCTACAGGCCCAATTGCCACCTCGACACCCTGCTTGACGACGCCTGAGAAGCTGCTCGGAACGCGGCTTTCACACCGGCCATGAGACGCTTGCATTCGGTCGCAGAGTCGGTATCATGCATCGCGCCTTGGCCCAGATGGCGGAATTGGTAGACGCGCTAGCTTCAGGTGCTAGTGTCCTTACGGACGTGGAGGTTCAAGTCCTCTTCTGGGCACCATCGCTTCTTGCGGTGACGCTTTCGAGAATGAAAATTCAATGAAAGCCACAGGGTCGGATTAAGCCCGGATGGCGGAATTGGTAGACGCGCTAGCTTCAGGTGCTAGTGTCCTTATGGACGTGGAGGTTCAAGTCCTCTTCCGGGCACCAATCCAGACCTGCTTCAGGTCGCCAAGCAAGTTCAGCATCATGACACGCCCAGGTGGCGGAATTGGTAGACGCGCTAGCTTCAGGTGCTAGTGTCCTTATGGACGTGGAGGTTCAAGTCCTCTCCTGGGCACCATGTGTCATGTACTGCAGAACATTTCGATCGAACAGGCACCGACTGTCTGACACAACGCCGGTTACTGCCCAACGATCTATTCTTCGCAAGATCTCTTTGCGCACGGTTTCTCTTTTTCCGGCGTCATCCTCTTCATCACCCCGATCCCGTATCAGCTCCTGCCATGAGCGCCTCTCTCGGCACCCTTCTCGCCGTTTGCGCGGATAGACTCCTGCCGACCAGCGCCCGCTCGATACGCCAGAGATCACTGATAGCGCCCCGGCCGCGTCGAGATCGCTTCCAGCCCCCAACCGTTCGTCTCCACGCGCCCTTCCAGCCGGCGCTCGACGGGATCGGCCAGTCGAGGAAAGAAATCCAGCCCGGTACGCGCCTCGATCTCGTCGATCGTGACCAGAAAGCGCGCCAGTGGTTCTTTTCCATTGACGTCCTGCGGCATGAAAAATGCCAGCGCCCGCGGCGTCTGGCCGGGTACGATCAATATTTTGTAGAAACCCACGGGAATCTGGGTGAAACCTACCCGATGCAGCAACTGATCATCGAAAACCGGCCCGGCAACGACCCAGACGCTCCCGAAACGCGGCACGAAATCGTCGATGACCGCTTCTTCCAGGCGCTGCCATAGCTGACGATTGAGCTTGGGGCGTTGCGGCGTGATGTTGGTCATCAGGAAGCTGGCCATCTGCGCATCGCGCCCATGAACGACCGACATCGCATAGTTCGGCGCCAGGTGACCGCGATCGTAGCCACTACGGGTGTAGTCGTCGGCGCTGATGGGCCACAGGCTGCGCCAGTCGGACTCGAACCGATCGGGCCGTGAATAGCTGTGCGGATCAATGACCCGATTCAGCGCATAGCCGACCCAAAGCGGCTCGCCCCGCACGTCCGACCAGCCCACCAGGAAACCATCGTTACGCAGCACGCGATTCCAGCCCCGCCAGTCGTTCCAGTGCCATTCGGGAACGCCCATCCAGCTCAGCCGGTCACGGACATCCCCTTCCTGCCAGTACCACAGCCCGCTGATGACGATGACAAAAACCAGACCGATTCTGGACGAGCGAGCCAGCTGCCCCAGCAGCCCTCGCTTTCGACGACGCGCCACGCTGGCCTAGAGACCGACGGAGAACATGGCGTCGAGATCGTGGCGCGAGTGCACCTGCATGGCGTTGAGCGTCTCGGTATCGCGAATTCCTTCGACACTCATCAGGCGCTCGGTCACCAGCGTGGCCAGTGATTCGAAATCCCGCGTGCGGGCGATGGCAATCAGATCGTAGCGACCGCAGGTCGAATAGACCTCGCTGATCCCCTCGAGGTCGGCCAACCGCTCGGCGACACCGCGAATCCGGCCCTTTTCGACATTGATCAGAATGACGGCGTTCTGCATTTCCCTCTCCCACCGAATTCGGCCCGCGATCGACGGGCCAATCAACAGAATGATGATCGGCGCGAGTATATCAGCTCTGCGACGGGTCGCCTCCCGGCGTCAGCGGATGCCCGAGCCATTCCCAGCCGAAGCGGACGCGGGAGACTCCCCCTATCACGCCGATTCGGGAATCGGCCATTGATAGCGGCGCACGACATCGCCGCCTTCCATCGACTCTAGCCTGATCGGGAATCCCCACAGCTGATGCAGATAGCGCATGACAGGAAAGAGACTCTGGCCCAGCGGGCGCCGACGATCCTGCACATGACGCAGCGTCAGCGAGCGATCACCGCGGATATCGGCTTCCCAGACCTGGATATTGGGCTCACGAGCCGACAGCGCATACTGCACGCTCAGCGCCTCACGAATGCGCCGATAGCCGCGATCGTCGTGAATCGCCTCGACCTGAAGACTGTCGTCACGATCGTCGTCGACCAGACTGAAGAGCTTGAGGTCGCGGATCACCTTGGGCGACAGAAACTGCTGAATGAACGACTCGTCCTTGAAGTTCTGCATCGCGAAATGCAGCGTCTCCAGCCAGTCGCTGCCGGCGATGTCCGGAAACCACTCGCGATCCTCGCTTGTCGGTGCCCGGCAGATGCGCTGGATATCGCTGAACATCGCGAATCCCAGTGCATAGGGGTTGATGCCGTTGAAATAGGGGCTGTCGAAACCGGGCTGGCTGACGACCGCAGTATGCGACTGCAGGAACTCGAGCATGATGCCCTCGTCGATCTGGCCGTCGTCGTAAAGACGATTCATCAAGGTGTAGTGCCAGAAAGTGGCCCAGCCTTCGTTCATCACCTGGGTCTGACGCTGCGGATAGAAATACTGGGCCAGTTTGCGCACGATACGCACGATCTCGCGCTGCCAGGGTTCCAGCAGCGGCGCATTCTTCTCGAGGAAATAGAGCAGATTTTCCTGCGGCTCGCTGGGATAGCGGCCATGACGGTGCAGGCCCAGCGGATCGTTTTCGTGATCGTGCGGCGGCTCCTGGGCAAGCCCACTCACCGCCAGGGGGATCGTGCTCCAGAGCCGGTTGACCTGTGTCTGCAGGTACGCTTCTCGCTCGTCCTGACGCCTGACCTCCTCTTCGGCCGAGATCGGCGAAGGACGCTTGTAGCGATCGACGCCGTAGTTCTGCAGCGCATGGCAGGCATCGAGCAGCTGCTCCACCGCCTCGACCCCATGGCGCTCTTCGCATCTGGCGACATACTTTCGGGCAAAGTCCAGATAGTCGACGATCGCCGAGGCGTCCGTCCAGGCACGAAACAGATAGTTGCCCTTGAAGAACGAATTGTGTCCGTAGCAGGCGTGGGCGATAACCAGCACCTGCATCATCAGCGAGTTTTCTTCCATGAGATAGGCGATGCAGGGATCGGAATTGATCACCAGCTCGTAGGCCAATCCCATCTGCCCACGGCGGTAAGCCTGCTCTACCGAGAGGAACTGTTTGCCGAACGACCAGTGGTGGTAACCGATCGGCATGCCGACGCTCGCATAGGCATCCATCATCTGCTCGGAGGTGATGATCTCGATCTGGTTGGGGTAAGTGTCCAGCCGATATTCACGTGCCAGCGCGGCGATGGCATGCTCGTACGCTTCGAGCGTCTCGAAGTTCCAGTCCGAGCCGGTGGCTAAAGGCTTGCGTCGCGTCATCGGTGACTCCTCGCTGCGTGGCGTCCCGCCGAAGATCTCCATGTCAGCTCTGCGCGCGCTGACGGAAAAGCTCGCGGAAGACCGGGTAGATATCTTCCGCCTGGACTATCTGCTGCATGGCGAAGCGCTCGGGATACGCCGCTCTGACCGTGTCATAGGCCTCCCACAGCGCCTGATGGGCGTGGGGCGTGATCTCGACATAGGTGAAGTACTGCAGCTTGCGCATCAGCGACTCGTCGAGCAGCTCGAGGCAGGTCGAGGAATCGTCGTCCCAGTTGTCGCCATCGCTGGCCTGGGCCACGTAAAGATTCCACTGCTCCGGCGCATAACGAGCCTCAATGATGCTGTTGACCAGCGTCAGGGCACTGGAAACGATGGTGCCGCCGGTCTCCCGCGAGTAGAAGAACTCCTCCTCGTCGACTTCCTTGGCCACGGTGTGATGACGCACGAACACCAGCTCGACTTTCTCGTAATTGCGCTCGAGAAACAGATAGAGGAGGAGAAAGAAGCGCTTGCCGATATCCTTGTGGGCCTGGGTCATCGAACCGGAAACATCCATGATGCAGAACATCACGGCCTGGTTCGACGGCATCGGCTGATGGGTAAGATGGTTGTAGCGCAGATCGTAGGTGTCCAGGAACGGAATCGACTCGATCCGCTTCTCCAACCGCTCGATCTCGGATTTGAGTTCACCGATACGCGCCGGATTGCGCAGCACCGGATCCTTTCGCTCTTCGCTCTCGAGCGCCTCCTGCGCCTCACGCAGGGCGCGCTTCAGCGGTGCCCGCATGCCGATACGCCGAGCCTGAGCCTCGCGCATCGAGCGCACGATATTGATCCGCGCCGGCACACCCTCTTTCGAAATCCCCGCGCGAACCGGCCGGGTTTCCTCCAGCACCTGCAGCTGCTTGCGTTCGAGGTGCGGCAGCTCCAGACCATCGAAGACAAAATCGAGAAACTCCTCCCGCGACAGCGAGAACACGAATTCATCCATGCCCTCGCCCTGATTTCCCGCCTGACCGTCGCCGTCGCCCTGACCACCGCCGCCGCCCGGCCGTCGCAGCCGGTCGCCCTCGGCAAAATCCTTGTTGCCGGGACTCACCACCGTACGCCTACCGCCAGGCCCATGCTGGAAAGAGGGCTCGGAGATATCCTTGGCCGGAATCGACACCTTTTCCCCGCGCTCCATGTCGGTAATCGAGCGTCGATTCACCGACTCTTCCACGGCCCGCTTGATGTGGGAGCGATAGCGCTGCAGGAATCGCTGACGGTTGACCGCGCTCTTGTTGCGCGCATTGGGGCGTCGATCGATGAAGTAGCTCATGGCATCTCCTGCAGGCTGGCCGCAGACTGGCTTTGACAGCGACCACCCGCAACGGCCTCTGCCCCTGGAAGCGCGGCCCGGCCCGCGGCCGCCTCCCGGCTGACATCAGTGAATCGCCGGCTAGTGCGACTTGCGAACCCGCAGATACCATTCGGACAACAGTCGCACCTGCTTCTCGGTATAGCCGCGCTGCACCATGCGATCGACGAAGTCTTCATGCTTGCGCTGATCCGACACCGACGCCTTGGCATTGAACGAGATCACCGGCAGCAACTCCTCGGTGTTGGCAAACATCTTGTGCTCGATCACGCCCCGGAGTTTCTCGTACGACTGCCAGCTGGGATTCATGCCGTTGTTGTGGGCACGCGCCCGCAGCACGAAATTGACCACCTCGTGACGGAAGTCCTTGGGATTGGAAATGCCGGCGGGCTTCTCGATCTTCTCGAGATCCTCGTTGAGCGACTGGCGATCGAACAGCTCACCGGTCTCCGGATCGCGATACTCCTGGTCCTGAATCCAGAAGTCGGCGTAGGTGACGTAGCGATCGAAGATGTTCTGACCGTACTCGGTGTAGGACTCGAGATAGGCGGTCTGAATCTCCTTGCCGATGAAGTCGACGTAGCGCGGCGCCAGATACTCCTTGATGAAACGCAGATAGCGCTCGTGCACTTCTTTCGGCAACTGTTCGCGCTCCAGCGCCTGTTCCAGCACGTAGAGCAGATGGACCGGGTTGGCGGCAATCTCGTGAGCGTCGAAGTTGAATACCTTGGAAAGAATCTTGAAGGCAAAGCGGGTGGAGAGGCCGTTCATCCCTTCGTCCACGCCGGCGGCGTCACGATATTCCTGGATCGACTTGGCCTTGGGATCGGTGTCCTTCAGATTTTCGCCATCGTAGACCCGCATCTTGGAGTAGATGCTCGAGTTTTCCGGCTCCTTGAGCCTGGAGAGCGTCGAGAACTGGGCCAGCATGCGCAGCGTGTCCGGCGCACAGGGCGCTTCGTTGAGCGACGAATGCTCCAGCAGCTTCTGATAGATCTTGACCTCTTCGGAGACGCGCAGGCAGTACGGCACCTTGACGATATAGACGCGGTCGAGGAAGGCCTCGTTATTGCGATTGTTGCGAAACTGCTGCCACTCGCTCTCGTTGGAGTGGGCCATGATGATGCCTTCGAAGGGAATCGCGCCCATGCCCTCGGTCGGATTGTAGTTACCCTCCTGTGTGGCGGTCAGCAGCGGATGCAGCACCTTGATCGGCGCCTTGAACATCTCGACGAACTCCATCAGCCCCTGGTTGGCCTTGCAGAGACCGCCGGAGAAGCTGTAGGCATCGGGATCGTCCTGGGAATAGAGCTCCAATTGGCGGATATCGACCTTGCCCACCAGCGACGAGATATCCTGATTGTTCTCGTCACCGGGCTCGGTCTTGGAAACCGCGATCTGGTTGAGGCGTGACGGATGCAGGCGCACCACCCGGAACTGCGAGAGATCGCCGCCGTACTCCTTGAGTCGCTTGGCAGCCCAAGGCGACATCGGCCCTCTCAGATGGCGCTGGGCGATGTTGTACTCCTTCTCGAGAAGCTCGCCATCCTCTTCCGGCGAGAACAATCCCAGAGGAGACTCGTAGACCGGCGAATCCTTGATCGCGTAGAACGGCACGCGCTCCATGAGCAACTTCAGGCGTTCCGCCAGCGACGACTTGCCACCGCCGACCGGACCCAGCAGGTAGAGAATCTGCTTGCGCTCCTCGAGCCCCTGGGCGGCGTGGCGAAAATAGGAGACGATCTGTTCGATCGCTTCTTCCATGCCGTAGAACTCGGCAAAGGCGGGATAGCGGCGGATGACCTTGTTGGAGAAAATTCGCGACAGGCTGGGATCCTTGGCCGTATCGATGGCTTCCGGCTCCCCGATCGCATTGAGCATCCGCTCGGCGGCGTTGGCATAGACTCGAGGATCCTTCCGGCACAGCTCGAGATATTCCTGCAGGCTCATCTCTTCCTGTTGAACCTGCTCGTAACGGCTCTGCACGTGATCGAAGATGCTCATGGAAGCCTCCTGGTCGTGACCCCCGACCGCTCAGGACCCAGGTCCTGCCAGCCGGGTTAGCTGACTATCAGCATAGACAGATTCACGAAGCGTCGGGTAGACCCATTTTGCGAGTCTTTTCAACGCAGCGTCGGAATTGACCCTTTAGAACACGCTATCACGATCCGGTTTCGATGCACGGGGAATTTGCATGGATAAAACGTGCCAATTCAGGCAGACGTCGCTAACCCATCGAAAAAACTGGATAAATTCGCTGGCGCATCAACAAGGGAGGGAGGCGAGAAGTGACCGGCGCCCGAATCGACCGGGCGCCGGCGCGCATCAGGGCGCGTCGAAGGCGGCGCGGGCGTCTTCCAGTAGCTGGTCGAGCAGCTCGGAAGTCGTGTTCCAGGAACACACGAATCTCGCACCGCCGGCGCCGATGAAGGTGTAGAACGTCCAGCCCTTGGCACGCAGCTGGGTGATGACCGGCTCCGGCAAGCTGACGAAGACACTGTTGGCCTGAGCCGGAAACATCAGCGAGACACCGGGCAGAGACGCCAGGCCGTCGGCGAGGTAGCGGGCCATGGCATTGGCATGATCGGCGTTGCGCCGCCAGGCACCGGATTCAAGCAGCCCCAGCCAGGGCGCGGCGATGAAACGCATCTTGGAAGCCAGCTGCCCCGCCTGCTTGCAACGGTAGGCAAAGTCTTCGGCCAGTTCCTTGTTGAAGAACAGAATCGCCTCGCCCATCGGCAAGCCATTCTTGGTACCGGAAAAACAGAGCACGTCGACGCCAGCCTGCCAGGTCAGCTCGGCCGGGGAGGCATCCAGCGCACTGCAGGCGTTGGCGAAACGCGCGCCGTCCATGTGAACACGCAGGTCGTACTTGTCCGCGACGGTGCGGATCGCCAGCAGCTCCTCGCGGGAGTAGACCGTTCCCACCTCGGTGGCCTGTGTGATCGAGACGACCCGCGGCTTGGGGTAGTGGATATCGTTGCGCTTCACCACCAGCCGCTCTATTCCCTCGGGCGTCAGCTTGCCGTTCTCACCCGGGCTGGTCAGCAGCTTGGAGCCGTTGGAGAAAAACTCCGGCCCGCCACACTCGTCGGTCTCGATATGGGCCAGTTCGTGACAGATCACGCTGTGATAACTCTGACCCAACGCCGCCAGCGACAGCGAATTGGCGGCAGTGCCGTTGAAGACGAAAAAGACGTCACAATCGTAGTCGAAGAGTTCGCGGAAACGATCCGCGGCACGGTGAGTCCAGGCATCGTTGCCATAGGCGAGATCGTCGCTGGCATTGGCCCGAATCAGGTAATCAAGCGCTTCCGGACAGATGCCGGAGGTATTGTCGCTCGCCAGATAGCGAGGGTTACAGTCGGATGTCATCTGGGGGTCCTTGTTCGATCCCTCCATCGAGAAAAGCGACTCGAGCCGGTCAAGGCGGAAAGAGTGCACGTTTCTGAGGGTCAGGCATGGCGGTCGGAAATACACGGCAGCCTGAATAACAAGAAGCGCGGCCAGGAAAGCGACGGGGTCGCCGTCACACGGCTCGCGCTTACTGGTGAGCCCCAAGTCTAACATCTGTCTTCGCGCCCCGGCAGCGCGTATCTATCCGCCACTCACGCTGACTCAACGCAACCCGGCGAGGCTCACAGCGACGCCGCCAGCCGCACGCCCTGATCGATGGCACGCTTGGCATCGAGCTCCGCTGCCAGATCGGCGCCGCCGATACGATGAACTCGCGCCCCGGTTGCGACCAGCGCCTGATGGAGCGCCTGCTGCGACTCCTGCCCGGCGCAGATCACGATGCTATCGACCGCCAGTAGCCTGGACTCCCCATCGACATCAAGGTGCAGACCGTCACTGTCGATGCGCCGATAGACGCAGCCCGACAGCGTCTCGACCCGCCGAGCCCGCAGTGCGGCCCGGTGGACCCAGCCGGTAGTCACCCCGAGCCCTGCCCCCGGCTTGCCGGTCTTGCGCTGCAGCAATGTGATCTGTCGCGGCACCGTGGGCTTCAGCCGCGGCTTCAAGCCGCCGGCGTGTTCAACCGTCAAGTCAACGCCCCACTCGTCACACCAACGCTCGATATCGAGCGCCGGCTGCTCGGCATGCGCCAGCAGTTCAGCGACATCGAAACCTATCCCGCCGGCACCGATGATGG
This sequence comes from Salinicola sp. CPA57, assembly GCF_003206035.1. Classification (NCBI taxonomy): domain Bacteria; kingdom Pseudomonadati; phylum Pseudomonadota; class Gammaproteobacteria; order Oceanospirillales; family Halomonadaceae; genus Salinicola; species Salinicola sp. CPA57. The sequence continues at coordinate 69,357 of NZ_PZJR01000011.1, read as the reverse complement.
CGACGCGACGTCCCACGCGCTCGGGATGCTGGATCGCCACAGGGTAGGTGATCACGCAGGGATGCTCGATACCCTCGATGTCGAGCGCGCGCGGTCTGACCCCGGTGGCAATGATGATCTCGTCGAACTCCTGCAGTTGCTGGATATCAGCCTCGGTGCCGAGGCGCAGCTCGACGCCGTGCAGCGTCAACTGGGTGGCGAAGTAGCGCAGCGTTTCGGCAAATTCCTCTTTCCCCGGTATTCGCTGCGCCAACCGGAACTGACCGCCAATCTGCGGATCGCGTTCGAAAATCGTCACCCGATGGCCACGCTCGGCGCAGGCGGTGGCCGCGGCCAGGCCCGCCGGACCGGCACCCACCACGGCGATGCGCTTGGGCGAATCGGTCGGCGGCAGCGTCAGCTCCGTTTCATGACAGGCGCGCGGATTGACCAGACAGGAGGTCAACTTGCCCTGGAAGGTATGGTCGAGGCAGGCCTGATTGCAGGCGATGCAGGTATTGATCTCATCGACTCGCCCCTGCTCGGCCTTGGCCATCCAGGCCGGATCGGCGAGAAAAGGTCGTGCCATCGAGACCAGGTCGGCGTGCCCCTCGGCCAGTACCGCCTCAGCGATCGCCGGCATATTGATACGATTGGTGGCGATCAGCGGTATCGAGATCGCCTCGCGCACCGCCCGGCTGACCGGGACGAAAGCGGCACGCGGCACGCTGGTGACGATGGTCGGCACGCGCGCCTCGTGCCAGCCGATACCGCTATTGATCACGTCCGCACCGGCACGCTCGATCGCCAGCGCCAGCGCCACGACCTCGTCGCCGGTACTGCCCTCCTCCACCAGATCGATCATCGACAGCCGAAAGATCAGCAGAAAATCCGGACCGCATGCGTCACGGACGCGACGCACGATCTCGATGGCGAAGCGTTGCCGGCGCTGGCTATCGCCGCCCCAGGCGTCGTCGCGGTGGTTGGTCCGGCGGCACAGGAACTGATTGATCAGATACCCCTCCGACCCCATGATCTCGACGCCGTCGTACCCCGCGCGCCGCGCCAGCTCGGCACAGCGCACGAAATCATCGATCTGCCGTTCGATCTCGTCGCCACTCAACGCGCGTGGCGTGAAGCGGCTGATCGGCGCTGCGATTGCCGAAGGCGCCACCAGATCCGGGGAATAGGCGTAACGGCCCGCGTGCAGAATCTGCAGGCAGATATGCGCGCCGTGTGCATGGACAGCTTCCACCACCGGGCGATGCTGCTCGGCCTCGGCCTCTTCGGCAAGCTTGGCTGCGCCCTGAAAGACCGCCCCTTCAGGGTTGGGCGCAATGCCACCGGTGACGATCAAACCCACCCCATGACGTGCCCGTTGTGCGTAGAACGCCGCCAGACGCTCGAAGCCGCTCGGTGCTTCTTCCAGGTTGGTATGCATCGACCCCATCACCACACGGTTGCGCAGCGTCAGCGAGCCAACTTGCAGAGGACGAAAGAGATTGGGAAAACGCGTCACGAATCGGATCCACTCATGTCGAGGCGCACACCGCCGGCAGCGGTTTCAAACGCGCGTATGAGGACCAGTGTAACGAAAACCACGACGAGAGCCATTCCACCAAAGCGGTAGCACCGCACGGGTGACATCGAGCGCAAGGATAGGCGTGCAAAGACAGACAGGAGCGACGATTCGCCCGACAGACGGAGGCGGGACCATGGCAAAGGACAGCGGAGAGTATCGAGAACTTCAGAAGTCGAAGCGCAGAACACCGCGGTTATCGCGGTAGCGCCGGACTACGAGGCGTGAAACGTATTAAATGCAGCGAAGCGTGAAACGTATTGAATGCAGCGAAGCGTGAAACGTATTGAATGCAGCAGAAGACGTCGATATGGCGGACCGGACGAGACTCGAACTCGCGACCTCCGGCGTGACAGGCCGGCATTCTAACCAACTGAACTACCGGTCCGCTATGGTGGGTGGTACGGGACTCGAACCTGTGACCCCCAGCATGTGAAGCTGGTGCTCTAACCAACTGAGCTAACCACCCAAACGTCAAACGATTCAATACCACAAATACGACCAGTGCGAAGCGTGGCGGACCGGACGAGACTCGAACTCGCGACCTCCGGCGTGACAGGCCGGCATTCTAACCGACTGAACTACCGGTCCACTCTGTGCATCAAGAATTCATGTCGAAACAAGGACCCCTGATACGAACTACGCAACTAGCGAACTGCCCCACCTGCAATGATATCGCATACCTTGACGGCGTGAGAAAACTGATGGAATGGCGGACCGGACGAGACTCGAACTCGCGACCTCCGGCGTGACAGGCCGGCATTCTAACCGACTGAACTACCGGTCCGCAGACTCCAACGCTTTTCCCGCTACTGCGACTTGCAACACGTGATACCCGAGCATCATGAAACCATGATGGTGGGTGGTACAGGGTTCGAACCTGTGACCCCCAGCTTGTAAGGCTGGTGCTCTCCCAGCTGAGCTAACCACCCGTGGTCACGTGGCGCTGCATTTTACCTGCGGCCGGTTGAAAGTCAACAGCTTTTCACGCCGCTTTTCTTCATCTGGATCATTCACTTGCGCCCAGCCGCCGCGCCACGTGGCCAACAGCTTCATCGATCAATGTGGACTGCGTCTGCAGATGGCGCTTAGGGGCCTGCCAGTCGTGGTCGCCGCCCTCCATGAAATGACACTCGACCTGCGCCGGAAAATCATAACCCTCGACCTCGTCGCGCCGCCCGAACGGGTCACGAGTTCCCTGGAACAGCAGCAGTGGGCAGGCAATCCGCGACCAGTGATCGAGTCGCAGCCGGGTGGGTTTGCCGGGAGGATGAAACGGATAACCACACAGAACCAGGCCGGCCACCTCGGTTTGTGTCGCCAGCAGGCTTGCCACTCTTCCCCCCATGGACTTGCCGCCAAGCCAGAGCGGCGTTTCCCCATCGAGTGTCAGCAGCGTCCGTTGCCATTCGGCCAGTTCCGTCACCAGCGTCTCGATTCTGGGCGGCGGTCGACGCCTTCCTTCCCGGCGCATGGTCGTCATGTAGCCGAACTCCACCGCGACGACCTGGATACCCCTCGCGGCCAGGCCCCGACGCAGTCGGGCGAGAAATTCGGAGTCGTGTCCGGCACCAGCGCCATGGCACAGGATCAACCGGGCAGACTTGGCCACACCCTCGACGACGAATCCGCCGATAGCGGTTTCATGACGTGAGCTATCGCCCGCTTCAAGCGCCTTGCGCAACCTTTCGCGATCCTGGATCTCGAGTGTCGGCCCTATCACCACCTTGGTCATCGCTTTGCCTTGTCGAAGAAACCTTGTCGAAAAAGATGACACCAGCCTGGTGTCGATTCCAGAGATGGCTACACCGGCATTCCCAGCGGGTATCTTTTTTGCGTAGGATGACAAAACCTGATCGATCGGTCAGATTCGACCGAGCCAACGATAACAATTTCAGGACAACTCATGGCTTTGAACATTCTCGTGATCGGCGCCGGCATGGGCGGGCTGACCGCGGCCCTCGCGCTGCAGCAATCAGGCCACCGGGTCGAGGTCATCGACCGCGTCGCCGAACTTCGCCCGGTCGGCGCCGCCATTTCGGTCTGGTCCAACGGCGTGAAGGTACTCAAGGCACTGGGCGTGGGCGACGCCGTGGAACTGGCCAGCGGCCGCATGAACGCCATGGCCTATTATACCCGGGACGGCGAGCCCCTGACCCGGTTCGGCCTGCAGACGCTCTATGACCAGGTCCGCCAGCGTGCCTGCCCCATCGCCCGGGCGACCCTCCAGCAGCTGCTGCTGGACGCCGTGGGAGAGGACAGTGTCACGCTGGGGCTGGCCTGCACGGATTACCGCCCGGACGCCGGTGGCATCAGCGCCGAACTCGCCGACGGTTCGACCCGCCGGGCGGACCTCATCGTGATCGCTGACGGCACCCATTCACGACTTCGCGAGCGTGCGCTGGGGCGCTCCGTCGAACGCCGCTACTGCGGCTACGTCAATTGGAACGTCCGCGTATCGGCAACGCCGGATCTGGCTCCGCTCGAGAACTGGGTACAATACGTTGGCGATCATCAGCGCGTGTCGATGATGCCGATGAGCGGCGACCCCGCCAACCCGGAGTTCTATTGCTTCTTCGACGTTCCCCTCCCGGTCGACACACCGAATGACCCAACGCGTTATCGTGACGAACTCGCACGCCATTTCGCCGGCTGGGCGGAGCCGGTGCAGAAGTTGATCGCGCGTTTCGATCCCGCCGCGATGGCCCGCGTCGAAATCCACGACATCGAACCGCTGGACACGCTCGTCGGCGAGCGTGCCGCGATTCTGGGTGACGCCGCCCATGGCATGGCACCGGATCTGGGCCAGGGTGGCTGTCAGGCAATGGAAGACGCGTGGGTGCTGGCCCGCGCCCTGGACGAGGCCGACAACGACATTGCGACGGCGCTGAAGAGCTATGACGAGAATCGAGCGGCACGCGTGGGCGAGATCGTCCGCCGCGCGCGGCAACGCGCCGACACCACCCATGGCGCCAATCCCGACACGACACGGGCCTGGTATGCCGAGCTGGCCGAGGAAGACGGCACTCGCATCATGGGCGGGATGCGCAAGACGATCCTGGGTGGCCCGCTAGGCTGACATACCGACGGCCTGCCGGATGACCGACAGGCCGTGGAGAAGGTCGCGACCCGAGGGTCAAGGATTGCACCAGAAACCGGGTTCAGGCCTCGCGGGCGAGCAGATCGAAGGCATCGATCCGCGTTTCCTGTCGCTGGCGCTGCTTGGCCTCCAACCCTTCGAAGTCGAACAGACTGCGATCGGCGAGCTGCGAGGGGGCGACGTTGGTCACCGCCTTGAACATGGTCTCCAGCCGCCCGGGATGCTTGACCTCCCACTCCGCCAGCATCTCCTTGACCACCTGGCGCTGCAGGTTGGGTTGGGAGCCGCACAGGTTACAGGGGATGATCGGAAACGCCATCTGCCGCGAAAATTCGGCAATGTCGGCCTCGCGGCAGTAGGCCAGCGGTCGGATGACGATGTTCTTGCCGTCGTCCGACAAGAGCTTGGGTGGCATCGACTTGAGCGAGCCGCCAAAGAACATGTTGAGAAACAGCGTCTCGAGGATGTCCTCGCGATGATGCCCCAGCGCCACCTTGGTCGCGCCGATCTCTTCGGCGAAACCGTAGAGTGAACCGCGGCGCAGACGCGAGCAGAGCGCGCAGGTCGTCTTGCCTTCGGGCGTTTTCTCCTTGACCACCGAATAGGTGTCGCGCTCCAGGATGTGGTAATTCACCCCCCTGGCGTCCAGGTATTCGGGCAGCACGTGCTCGGGAAACCCCGGCTGCTTCTGGTCGAGATTGACCGCCACCAGCTCGAAATCGACCGGCGCGTTGCGCTGCAGATTCATCAGGATCTCCAGCATGGTGTAGGAGTCCTTGCCACCGGACAGACACACCATCACCTTGTCGCCTTCATGGATCATCCCGTAATCGATGATCGCGTTGCCGACCTGGCGACGCAGGCGCTTCTGCAGCTTGTTGAACTCGTACTTCTGGGTAACGGTAGATGCTTGCATGGGTCGAACGACACAGATGGGTATGAAGGCGCGCTCATGCTATCACTGCACCCGGCGACTTGCGATGCTCCCTCGCTAACTTGCCGCCAGTGCACCCTTCTTCAGGCGTACGTACATCAAGGCCGTGGTCGTCGCATCACCGAGGGCGGTATGACGGCCCATCACCGGGACATTGAGCGCCTCGGCGACCCGCTCGAAATTCATCGTTGGCTCCAGCTGCGGCCGCGTCCGATGCATTTCGCGACGATAGAGCCGTGCCACATCGACGCATGGATTGGGCAAACCGAAGCCGAACAGGGGGCGCAGCTGGCGGTCGATGACCGCCAGGTCGTAATCGACACACCAGCCCAGCAGCGGCCGGTTGCCAATGAAGTCGAGGAACTTCTCCAGCGCTTCTCCCAGCTCGTCGCCATCATTCAGGTCGACCCCGCGCAGGCGATGGATCTTGATGGAGTCGCCGTGGAGGCTGGCCGGCGGCTGGAGATGCAGATCCAGCGAGTCGCTGGTCATCACCCGTTCGCCCTTGATGCGCACTGCGGCGATCGAGACCAGTTCGGCGGTCCTGGTGTCGAGGCCGGTGGTCTCGCAGTCGATGGCCACCAGCTCGTCACCGGCGTAGGGGCTGAACAGCCAGTCATAGCGGCCATGCCCCTGGCGGCGTCGATCGGCCGCACGGCGTAACGAACGTATCATCGCGGCCCTCGTCAGTATTCCAGATGAAAACGGTGCGTCAGACGCTGCTGGAAATCCTTGACGATATGCAGCGCCTGGCGCAACAGGTCGCGCTCCAGCGAGGACAGGGCCTGAACCACGACCAGATTGGGTTCGTCGCTGTTCTGCCGTCCGTCGAGCCGGGTCAGCTGTTGCTTGAGGCGCAACTCGATGAATAGCGCCAGCGCCTCGCCGAGATCCGCGGCAAAGTCCGCTTCCAGCCGTCCCTGTTCGGCCAGCGCCGCCAGCCGGGCCAGGGTCGATGTTTCGTCGATACGACATTCCAGCGCCAGGGTGCGCACCCCGTGCACGATCGGAAAGATGCCGCCTTTCTTGATGTCGATACCGTGTCTGGGTTTCTTGAGCGTGCCGAACAGGGTCAGCGGCGCGGCGAAATGCAGCGCAGCCCGAGCCAGGTAGGAGAGCAGCAGTTCATCGTGGGAGCAGCTGTCGAAGAGATATTCGCGTAGGCGATCCAGCAGACGGGTGTCGCCGGCCACGCCACGGGCATCGAGCATGATCGCGAGGTTCATCAGCGACGCCTCGTCACGGCGTTCGACCCAGCGCGAGACCGTCCTTCTCCAGCCGCTCTCACTGTCTACCCAGGCAGGGTTCGAGACCATGATGTTGCCCGGACACGGTGGGTAGCCCAGCGTGTAGAGCGTTTCGGTGAAACGCTGCATGGCCATCGCGCGATCGGGCCAATCGCTATCGTCGGCAACGATCAGTGCATTGTCCTGATCGGTCTTGAGAATCTGTTCGCCGCGTCCTTCACTGCCCATCACCAATAGGCAGCTCTGGACGCGGTAGCGAGGGTCGATGAGAAACTGATAGGCCTTGTCGACGATACGTCCGTTGAGCGCCGCCAGCAGGTCCATGACAAAACGGAGCTTGATCCCCTGGGCCATCAGTGCCTGGACCAACGCCGGCAATCGAGCGCTGGCACGAGCCAGAGCCTCGAGATCGCCGGCCTGCTCGAGCTCGAGACTGACCATGTAGGAGCGGCTCGAGAAGTAACTGAGCACATCGGTCAACTCCACCACGCCGACCGGCAGATCCCGCTCGACCACTACCACCCTGGCCACCTGATGCCGAGTCATCTGCACCAGCGCTTCGAACAGATACTGATCGGGACCGGCGGATACCAGCTCGAAGTGGGCAATGGTGACGACCGGACGCGCCTGCGTCGCGCCCTCCATGACCAGGGCATTGAGCAAATCGGTCTTGGTCACCACACCGAAGCGACCGTTGTTGCCGACCAGCAGACTATCGGCATGGCTCTCGTTGAGCCGGTTGACCGCCGCGGCAATACTCGTGGTCGACTCGACGATCAACGGGGCTCGCATGCACGCGCTGACCCGAGCCAGCATGAAACCCGCCATGTTCACGCCACTCTCGGCGCGACGCTCGGCTAGCAGGCGGGTCTTCTGCGCCAACCCGCGCCGGAAGAATTCGGCGAACGCCGGGTAATCGCAGCAAAGCTGCTCGAAGAGTGACCAGGGCATCGCATAGCAGAGGCTTTCCTGCTCCACCTTGAAGCGATATCGGCTGGTCCCTTTGAGAATGCTGATAGCGCCGAACAGGTCACCAGCCGTGTAATGGGCAATGCGCGCCTGATCGCTCGGCGCGTGTGGATCGAGCTCCGCGATCTCACCCTTGTGAATGATGTACATGAACTCACCGGGCTGGCCGGCATCGAGAATGATCTCGTCACGACTGAAATAGAGCAGATCGACGCCACGAACCACACGCTCACGTCCGCTGTCGTCGAGCAGCGTGAAAGGCGGCTGGGAAAGGTCCATATCGACCATCATGCGGCTCCCGCCATCGCAATGGCACACCCTTGTCGGGGATCCGGCAGCGAACGAGCCCTTCAAAGGCGCGCTCGAACTGCCACATCGTCTCAGTTACGAAAATTCACTCTTGAAAAGCACCATACCGTGGATGCTCAAGCAAAGACGCTATCGACAGCGCTCCCGAACGCTTCCGACATTTCTGCAGCACTGTTTTCGGGGTGACTTCGACACCACTTGCACTTTCTCTTATTTTTGTTTTCGAGCTTATTATAAATTAACGAAACTCACTGTCTTTTTATTTCGTAATGACTCGCTATTTTACAGCAAAAAACAGACTATCGATCTTGGCCGCTCCGCCAGACCGGGCGACGCGAATTCATGACCAGACCATTGTCCTATAGACATCGGCCAAAATTTTAACCACAGCTTTATTTACAGCTAGTCAACTATCTACAACTATTATTCAGCCATTCCGACGATACTAAGGTAGAAGATTTAACGCCTTGTTTTCGTTGCCCAATATTGCTATTGAGTAACGCAGGGCAATCGCCCGTCGATAAAGCATCCCGTCGACGAGCCATGGCGCCAATCAAGAGCGACTGGAGTCGCCATAAAATGAGTGATCGAAAAGTGCCAATCGGTCGAACCTCCCCGCGCAAAATTCGTATGCATGCGAATCACTCACGATGAATACAGTTTGTCGATGAACGACCGACCTACCGGGCAAACATAAACTCAAAGCCACTTCCCACCTTCAATGACGCGGAGAACGATAACATGGCAGATGACAAATCCAACGCTGCTGCCTATTGGAAGGCGAACCTTCGCCTGATAACCGGCTGCCTGATTGTCTGGGCGCTGGCATCCTATGGCTGCGCCATTCTGTTGCGCCCCCTGCTCGCCGGCATATCCGTCGGCGGTACCGACCTGGGTTTCTGGTTCGCTCAACAGGGATCCATTCTGATCTTCATCGGCCTGATCTTCTTTTATGCCTGGAAGATGAACCGACTGGACAAACAATTCGGACTCGGGGAGTAAGCCTGCATGAGTCAATTTGCGATCAACGTTCTCTTTGTCGGGGGCTCCTTTGCCATCTACATCGGCATTGCGATCTGGGCCAAGGCCGGTTCGACCAAGGACTTCTACGTCGCTGGCGGCGGGGTACACCCGATCACCAACGGCATGGCGATCGGCGCCGACTGGATGTCCGCCGCCTCGTTCATTTCCATGGCGGGCATCATCGCCTCGGCAGGTTATGGCGCCTCCACCTTTCTGATGGGCTGGACCGGCGGCTATGTGCTGTTGGCTCTGCTGCTGGCCCCTTACTTGCGCAAGTTCGGCAAGTTTACCGTCCCCGAGTTCATCGGCGACCGGTTCTACAGCAAATCGGCGCGCATGGTAGCGGTGGTCTGCCTGATCGTGGCCTCGCTCACCTACGTCATCGGCCAGATGGCCGGAGCCGGCGTGGCCTTCTCGCGCTTTCTGGAGGTCGACGCGACAACCGGTCTGATCATCGCCGCTATCGTGGTGTTCTTCTACTCGGTTCTGGGAGGGATGAAGGGGATCACCTATACCCAGGTGGCGCAGTACATCGTGCTGATCATTGCCTACACCATCCCGGCGGTGTTCATTTCACTGCAGCTGACCGACAACCCGATACCGCCTCTCGGCCTGTTCTCCGATCACAGCGCCTCCGGCGAGCCCCTACTGAGCAAGCTCAACGAAGTCGTTACCGCACTGGGCTTCAATGAGTACACGGCGATGGTCGACAACAAGCTGAACATGGTGTTGTTCACGCTATCGCTGATGATCGGCACCGCGGGCCTGCCGCATGTCATCATGCGCTTTTTCACGGTGCCCAAGGTCTCCGACGCGCGCTGGTCCGCCGGCTGGGCCCTGGTGTTCATCGGCCTGCTCTACCTGACGGCGCCGGCCGTGGCCTCGATGGCCCGCCTCAATCTGGTGACCACCATCTACCCGGACATGGCCGGCCAGGTCGAGAACTACGAGGACGCTGCCGCCAACCCCATCGCTTACGCAGATCGTCCAGACTGGATCCGGACCTGGGAAGAAACGGGGCTGATTAGCTTCGAGGACAAGAACAACGACGGCAACATTCAGCTCTACAACGACACCGCCGATTTCTCCAACCGCGGCTGGCAAGGCAACGAGCTGGAGGTCAGCAACGATATTCTGGTCCTGGCCAACCCCGAAATCGCCAATCTGCCCGGCTGGGTGGTCGGTCTGATCGCGGCGGGGGGCCTGGCTGCAGCACTATCCACCGCGGCCGGCCTGTTGCTGGCGATCTCCTCGGCGATCAGTCATGACCTGATCAAGGGTGCGATCAATCCGAAGATCACCGAGAAGGGCGAACTGCGGGCAGCGCGCATCTCGATGTCCGTCGCGATCGTCGTCGCCACCTATCTCGGCGTCAATCCTCCCGGATTCGCTGCCCAGGTCGTGGCACTGGCCTTCGGTATCGCCGCCGCCTCGCTTTTCCCCGCGCTGATGATGGGAATATTCTCCAAACGAATCAACAACAAGGGCGCGATTGCCGGCATGCTCACGGGCCTGATCTTCACCCTGGTCTACATCTTCGTCTACAAGGGCTGGTTCTTCATTCCGGATACCAACAACCTGCCGGACACCGAGGCCAACTGGGTACTGGGCATCTCGCCACTATCCATCGGTGCGGTCGGCGCCATCCTCAACTTCGTCGTGGCCTACGTGGTTTCCAGCGTCAGCGAGGAGCCACCCCAGGAGATTCAGGATCTCGTCGAGAGCGTGCGCTATCCCAAAGGGGCTGGTATCGCGATCGATCACTAAGCGACAATGCACTCCTGACGAATCAGGCCAGCTGGTTTCAATCGAATCGGGCTTCCCAGCGGGAAGCCCGATTCTTTGAGCAAGGACTCACTATGATATGGCATTTGGTTGCCGCCGCCGTCGCGGGCCTGGGCGCCGCAGGCGTGGCATTGCTGCTGCGCGCTCTCAGCGGTAAACGTCTGCCGCGCTGGATCATTCCGGTCTGCGCGGGATTGGGCCTGATCGCCTATCAGATCAACTACGAGTACGACTGGTATGGTAACAAGGTCCAGCAGTTGCCCGACTCGGCACAGGTAGTGTCGGCCGAGCAGAGCCGGATGCCATGGCGCCCGTGGACGTACCTCTACCCGCTGACCACGGCGTTCAGCGTGGTGGACCGGGACAAGCTGGTGGAATCGCAGGCCGGAGGCGAGCGCCTCGTCGAGTTCATACTCTACCGCTTCGAGATGCAGTATCGCGACGTGCTGACACATCAGGCGTACCTGATGAACTGCAGCGCCCGCGAGAGCGTGCCGCTCATCGGCGACAGCCGCCAGCCCGACCTCGACCGCCTGCGCCACCTCGCCAGCGACGACCCGCAACTCGAGGCGGTCTGTACCAAGAACTGATCCAGCACGGCACCATTGTCATCGAGCCCGGCATCGCGGCTGCCCTCGAGGTTGGCGTTGCCCTGGAATGGCCGCAGGTCAAGGGAGAGAATCATGTTTCAAGGCGGGTTACTGATCGTCGTGGCACTGCTCTATGTCGCCACGCTGTTCGCCATTGCCTGGCGCGGGGATCGTCATGCCAGGCGTCATGGGCCCGCGAGCCGCCGACCGATCGTCTACAGCCTGGCGCTGGCGGTTTACTGCACGTCATGGACCTTCTACGGCAGTGTGGGGCAGGCCGCGACGTCGGGCTGGTCGTTCGCCAGTATCTTCGTCGGTCCGGTGCTCGCCTTTCTCCTGTTCTGGCCCGTCATCACCAAGATGATTCGTGTCGCCAAACGTCAGAACGTGACGTCGATCGCCGACTTCATCGCCTCCCGCTATGGCAAGTCGCAGTCATTGGCGGCATTCGCCAGCCTGATCGCGCTGATCGGGACGCTGCCCTACATTGCCCTGCAGCTGAAGGCGGTTTCCACCGCTTTCCAGGTGATGACCAGCGATGGCAATGCGATCAAGGCCCCCATCGTCGACGACACCGCCTTCTACATCACCATCTTCATGGCGGCCTTCGCGATTCTGTTCGGCACCCGGGACACCAATGCCACCGAGCACCATGAAGGATTGATCCAGGCCATCGCCTTCGAATCGGTCGTCAAGCTGGTGGTTTTCCTGGTTCTGGGCGCCTACGTCACCTGGGGCATGTTCGACGGTCTGGGCGAGCTGCTGACGCGTGCGGATACCTACCTGAAGCTTCAACAGCAACTGACCGAGCAGAACTTCGATACCAGCTTCTGGACCCAGACACTACTGGCGATGCTGGCGGTCTTCTGTCTTCCTCGTCAGTTCCACGTCACGGTGGTCGAGAACACCCACACCGACGATGCCAAGCGGGCACGCTGGCTGTTCCCCGTCTACCTGGTGGCCATGGGCTTCTTCGTTCTGCCCCTGGCCGCGGCCGGGCTCTCGCTGTTCCCCGGAGAAGGGCTCTCTCCGGACAGTTACGTACTCGCCCTGCCGATCGTTGCCGACCAGCCGTGGCTGGCGATGATGACCTTCGTCGGCGGTCTCTCGGCCGCCACCGGCATGGTGATCATGGCCGTCGTTTCCAACGCCATCATGATCTCCAACGAGATCGTGCTGCCGGCCCTGTTCCGACTGCGCTGGTTCGAAAAGAAGCCCCGCGACTACGGCCGGCTGGTGCTGCGCGCCCGCCGGCTCACCATTCTCGTCATTCTGGCCCTGGCCTACCTGTTCTACCAGCTGGTGGCCGAATACAGCTCGCTGGCGGCGACCGGACTGCTGTCACTGTCGGCCGTGGCCCAGTTCGCGCCGGCACTGCTCGGCGGGCTCTACTGGAAGCGCGGCAATCGCCTCGGCGTGGTGACCGGGCTCAACGTCGGCTTCGCTATCTGGGCCTATACCCTGCTGATGCCAGCGCTGATCCAGGCCAATCTGCTGCCGGAGGCGTGGCTGGTCGGTGGTCCGCTGGGGGTCGAATGGCTCTCTCCGCTGCATCTGTTCGGCCTCAACGTCACCGACAGCTTCGCTCATGGCGCGATGCTGTCGCTGGGCTTCAACCTGTTCTTCTACATCTTCATCTCGCAGCTGACACCGCAACGGGTCGTGGAGCGCATCCAGGCCTCGCTTTTCGTCGACAGCATCGAAACCCGCCAGACCACGGTCAATCGCCCCTGGACCGGCGCCACCACCATGGGCGATCTCAAGGTGCTGTGCGAGCGCTTCCTGGGCAAGGCACAGGTCGAGCGCGCCTTCGAGGACTACGCCCGGCGTAACGCCAAACCGGTGGACAACAACACTCGGGCGTCGATCGACGTCATCCAGTTCACCGAGCGCCTGCTGGCCTCGGTGCTCGGGGCATCGTCGTCACGCATCGTGGTCAACTCCGCGCTCCAGGGCCGGGGCATCGGCATTTCCGACGTCATCTCGATCGTCGACGAAGCCTCACAGGTGCTGGAGTTCAACCGGGCGCTGCTGCAGGCGACCATCGAGAACATCAATCAGGGCATCGGAGTGGTCGACCAGAACCTCAACCTGGTGGTCTGGAATCAGCGTTATCTGGAGATCTTCCGCTTTCCCGACAACCTGATCCGCGTCGGCACGCCGATGGAAAAGGTGTTCCGCTACAATGCCCATAACGGCGAGTACGGCCCGGGCGATCCGGAGGAGCACGTCGAGCAGCTGATCGAAAACATTCGCAGCGGCCAGCCCCATCGCTACGAACGCTACCGTCCCGACGGCTCGGTGCTCGAGGTGCTGGGCAACCCGATGCCGGGAGGCGGTTTCGTCTACACCTACCAGGACATCACCCAGCAGAAGCGCACCGAGGAAGCGCTGATCCGTTCCGAGAGCAATATCCGTATCTATACCGACAACGTGCCCGCGCTGATCGCCTACTTCGACAAGGAGTGCCGCTACCTCTTCACCAACCGCGCCTATGAGGCCGAGATGGGAATCGACCGAAACGCGGTGATCGGGGAGCGAGCGGACAACGTGCTGCCGGCTCAGACGGCGCGCCAGCGCACGCCGTGGATGAAGCGCGCGCTGAGCGGCGAGCGCGTCACCTTCGAGATCTCGCTCGATGACGGCGACGGCGGCATCCGCTACATGCTGGTGACCTATACCCCCCACTTCGGCGAGGGCGGGCGCATTCTCGGTTTCTTCGCGCTCTACCAGGACATCACCGAACGGCGGCTGGCCGAGATCGCGCTGCGTGAAACCAACGAGAATCTCGAGGAGCGGGTGCGCGAACGTACCCAGGCGCTGTCCGAGGCCAACGCGGCACTGCGTCAGGAAAACCGGGTCCGCGCCGAGGCCGAGCAGGCCCTGCGTCAGGCCAAGCAGACCGCCGAGGATGCCAACGCCTCGAAGACACGCTTTCTGGCCGCCGCCAGCCATGACCTGCTGCAACCGCTGAATGCGGCGCGGCTATTCACCTCCGCCCTCGGCCAGCAGATCGATCATAGCGATCACAACCGCACCATCGGCCACATCGACAATTCGCTGCAGGCCGCGGAAGAGCTGCTGGGGACGCTGCTGGATATCTCCAAGCTCGATGCCGGCGCGCTGACGCCGCGTCGCAGCCAGTTCCCGCTGGCAGACATTCTGCTGCCCCTGCGAGCCGAGTTCGAGGTGATGGCAGATGACCGCGGCCTCGATCTGGACGTGGTCCAGACCAGCCTGTGGGTCGACAGCGATGCCCAGATGCTGCGCCGCATCGTGCAGAACTTCCTCTCCAACGCCCTGCGTTACACCCAGCAGGGTCGAGTCCTGCTGGGCTGTCGTCGTTACGCCGGTCGCGTGGTGATCGAGGTCTGGGATACCGGACCGGGCATCCCGGAATCCAAGCTGAGTGAGATCTTCCAGGAATTTCGGCGGCTCGATCAGGCCTCGCGCCACAAGGAGAGCGAGCGCGGCCTGGGCCTGGGTCTGTCGATCGCCGAACGCATGAGCCGGGTTCTCGATCATCCGATCCTGGTGCGCTCCCAGGTCGGCCTGGGTACCGTTTTCTCTGTCTCGGTCCCGATGATCGCCGATCGACGCGGCGCCGCCACTCCCGAGGACACCGCATCCACCAAACGTGTCAGCAACAAGCTGTCGGGCACGCGCATCCTGTGCATCGACAACGAGCGTCTGATCCTCGAGGGCATGAAGGCGATGCTGGAAGGCTGGGAGTGCGAGGTCTATACCGCCACCTCGATCGGCGGCGCCAAGTCGGCGATTCGCAACATGGGCGGCGATCCGGACGCGATTCTGGCGGATTACCATCTCGACAACGAGGTCACCGGCATGATGGCGCTGGAGGCGCTGGAAGAACTCTGCGAGCAGGCCGTCCCCGGCATCGTGATCACCGCGGACCGGACCGAGGAAGTGGCCGAGGAGATCAAGCGCGGCGGCTACCAGATACTGCTCAAACCGGTGCGTCCCGCCGCCCTTCGCGCGTTGATGACGCGCACGCTGCAGGCGAGCCGCGCAGAGAGGCTGTCGGGGGACGACGGCTAACAAAAAACCCCGGCAACCTGTCGATTGCCGGGGTTTTCAGATTTGGTCAGAGACCTACTCGTCGAGGAACGAGCGCAGCGGCTCGGAGCGCGACGGATGACGCAGCTTGCGCAACGCCTTGGCTTCGATCTGACGGATACGCTCACGGGTGACATCGAACTGTTTGCCGACCTCTTCCAGCGTGTGGTCGGTGTTCATGTCGATACCGAAGCGCATGCGCAGCACCTTGGCTTCGCGTGCGGTCAGGCCGCCCAGCACATTGCGGGTCGCCTCGATCAGACCCTCGCCGGTGGCGGAGTCGATCGGCAGCACCATGGTGCTGTCCTCGATGAAGTCACCCAGGTGCGAATCCTCGTCGTCGCCAATGGGCGTCTCCATGGAGATCGGCTCCTTGGCGATCTTGAGCACCTTGCGCACCTTGTCTTCCGGCATCTCGAGGCGTTCGCCCAGCTCTTCCGGCGTCGGCTCGCGGCCCATCTCCTGCAGCATCTGACGCGACACGCGGTTGAGCTTGTTGATCGTCTCGATCATGTGCACCGGGATACGAATGGTGCGAGCCTGGTCGGCGATGGAGCGCGTGATCGCCTGACGAATCCACCAGGTGGCATAGGTCGAGAACTTGTAGCCACGGCGATACTCGAACTTGTCCACCGCCTTCATCAGACCGATGTTGCCTTCCTGAATCAGATCCAGGAACTGCAGACCACGATTGGTGTACTTCTTGGCGATCGAGATGACCAGACGCAGGTTGGCCTCGACCATCTCCTTCTTGGCTCGACGCGCCTTGGCCTCGCCGATGGAAAGACGGCGATTGACCTCTTTCAGCTGACCGACGCTGAGCAGCACCATCTCCTGCTCGAAACCGATCTTGCGCTGGGCGCGCTGCACGTCGCCGCGGAACGGCTCGAGCCGATCGGAATACTTGCCGTTCTTGCCCAGGAATTCGTCGAACCAGCTGACGGACGCTTCGTTACCCAGGAACGAGCTGATGAAGGTCTTGCGCGGCACCTTACCCTGCTTGACGAACACCTGCATGATCGCCTTTTCCTGGCTGCGCACCTGATTGACGCTGATCCGGACTTGGCCGACCAGACGCTCGAAGTGCTTGGGCGACAGCTTGATCGGCGAGAAAAGCACGGCCAGACGCGCCTGCTCGGCATTGGCTTCTTTGGAGCCACGCCCATGCTTGGCGATCGCCGCCTTGGCGAGTTCGTTCTGCTCACGAATCTGCTCGAAACGGACTCGCGCCTCTTCGGGGTCGGGACCGCCCTCGCTGGCGCTATCGTCGTCTTCACCGTCTTCGCCGTCTTCGTCATCGTCGTCGCTGATATCGGCTTCGACTTCTTCCGGCATCTCGACTTCGGCGACACCGGGAATCCCCTCGTCGGGATCGATGAAGCCGGAGAACAGGTCGGACAGGCGCCCAGGGGCCTCCTCGTCCTGAGTCTGGTCGTAGACGCCAAGAATGGAGTCGACCGCCCCGGGCAGATAGGCCAGGGAGGACATCACTTCCCGCAGCCCCTCCTCGATGCGCTTGGCAATCAGGATTTCGCCTTCGCGAGTCAGCAGCTCCACCGTTCCCATCTCGCGCATGTACATGCGCACCGGGTCGGTGGTGCGCCCGACATCACTCTCCACCGCTGCCAACGCCGCAACGGCTTCTTCAGCCGCGGATTCGTCGGTGGAGTCGTCGGACATCATCAGCGTGTCTTCGTCAGGTGCCTCCTCGACGACATTGATCCCCATGTCATTGATCATGGAGATAATATCTTCCACCTGATCGGGATCAGCGATATCTTCGGGGAGGTGATCGTTCACTTCGGCATAAGTCAGGAAGCCCTGCTCTTTGCCGCGTGCGATCAACTCCTTCAAACGTGACTGCTGTGCATTTCCAGCCATAGAAACCCTACTCGACGAAGAAGAATGAAGCACCTGGGGTGACGGCGCGACGCCCCAAAAGCCGGCTAGTATAGCGCGCCCCCGCTTTTTGCTGCCAGCTTCTATTACCTTGCCTGCCAGGTGTGCTAGTGTGCTTGGTTAACCTATTTGGTGGCGATCGCCGCCATTTCAACCTTTCGACCGCCCTGTCGATTGACCACTTCGTGCTTTCCCTGCGAGTAGCCTTGATCTTTTCCGGTCAATTCCGGTCTTTCTCGTTCAATTTCGGTCTTTCTCGGTCAATTCCGCTCTTTCTCTTACCGTCTCGCGACCCATGGATAATGATGCCGCGACACTCACGTGACTTACGATCCTTCGGCCAGCTTGCCGATCAACTCTCGCAGACGCTGCTTCTCTTCGCTGCTGAGCGCGCCCGGCTGGCGACTCTTTTCCAATAACTGACGGTACTCTTCCGCCGGCGTCAAACGGGCGCTCTGGCGTTCGAGATAGCGCACCCAGTTTTCCAGCTCGCTGGCCCGGACATCACGCGGGATCTCCAGTTCACGTCGCGCCAGCTGGTCGAGACGCTCGCCGTCGGCGCTACCGTGAAAATGGGCCAGCAGCACCTGGGGGCTGCGATAACGGCCAGCGCGCAGCAAATGCACCACTTCACGGCACAACTTGCCGTCCGGCATCTCGACCGGGCACCATTCCAGTGTTTCCGGTAGACCGTCGACCAATCCCGGCTCGTGCAACAGTAGATGCAATATGCGCGCCGGAATGCTCAGAGAAAGCGTAGCAGTTCCCACGCGAGATGCCGGAAGTCCGCGCTGCCTTGCATAATTATTGCCATTATCGACCGCCATGGCGGGGTCTGAAGCGGCATCGTCGTCGCCATCCGACGACATCATCAACGCTTCATAGCCAGCGGTGTCCGCGGTCATAGCCGGGCGTGGCGCGGGAACCGCGTGCTTCTCGAACCAGTCGGCAAACTGCGACGGCTCGATCCCGCTTCGCACCGACAGCTCCTTTAGCAAGAGCGACTTGAGTACGCCCTCCGGCAGATGCTTGAGCGCGTCCAGCACCGCTGTCACGAAGCGTTCACGACCTTCCACCTGCTTGAGATCGCGCCCTTCCGCCGCCTGCTCGAACAGAAATTCCGACAGCGGACTGGCACAGGTGATCCGGTTCTCGAACGCCTCCTGCCCCTCCTGACGTACCAGCGTGTCCGGGTCCTCGCCCTCGGGCAGGAACAGGAAGCGCACCTGACGTCCGTCGATCATCGACGGCAGGGCCGTCTGCAGCGAGCGACGCGCGGCCTGACGGCCGGCATTGTCGCCATCGAAGCAGAACACCACCTCATCCACGAGCCGAAACAGTCGCTGCAGGTGATCGTTCGTCAGCGCCGTACCGAGCGTGGCACAGGCATTACGAATACCGAACTGCGCCAGTGCGACCACATCCATGTAGCCCTCGACCACCAGTACCCGCGAGAGCTGCCGATTGGCCTGGCGCGCTTCGAACAGCCCGTAGAGTTCACGCCCCTTGTGAAAGACCGGCGTTTCCGGCGAGTTCAGGTACTTGGGCTTGGCGTCGCCCAGCACCCTACCGCCGAAGGCAATGGTGCGACCCTTCCAGTCGCGAATCGGAAACACCACGCGATCGCGAAACCGATCGTAAGTGCGGCCGGTCTCCTCACGGTGGACCAGCAATCCATATTCGACCTGGACCGCTTCGCTGATGCCCTGCTCGAGCAGATAGCGCTTGAGCGACTCCCACTCATCTTCGGCGTAACCGACACCGAAATCGCGAATGATCTCCTGGCTCAGACCGCGGCGCTCGAGATACTCCCGTGCCTGACGTCCGCCACCGAGGGCCAGACGTTCGCGAAAGAAACGCGACGCCAGCTCCAGCAGATTGACGCCTTCTTCGCGCTTCTGCTGACGCTGACGCGCTCCCGGGTCTTCGCCACCGTCTCGCTCGACCTGCATGCCCGCCCGCGAGGCCAGCTGCTCGACCGCTTCGGGAAAACGCAGATTGTCGAACTCCATCAGAAACCGCAGGGCGTTACCGTGGGCGCTGCAGCCGAAACAGTGATAGAACTGCTTGTCGTGACTGACCGTGAACGACGGAGAATTTTCCTGATGAAACGGGCAGAGGCCGCTATGATTGCGTCCGCTCTTCTTGAGCTGCACCCGTTCGGAGATCACATCGACGATGTCGGTACGCGCCAACAGGTCATCGATGAAACGCTGGGAAATCTGTCCGGCCATATCGTCAGACGCTCTCGGAGATCCGCTCGCAGTTCAGGCTGCGAACTGCCATGCCTGTCATGAAGCGTGATTCGGCTGAAGATAGGACAGGCAAGAAGACACTGCTTTCGCCCCGCAGCATGTACAGTGGCGGCGGAACAAAAACAAACGGCCACCTGAACGGCGGCCGTTTGATCGTCCCTCTGGGGTGACCGAAGTCACCCGCAGTACAGATCAATACAAGCGTTCGAAACGCTTACGCTCACGCTGCAACTTCTTGGCGTGACGCTTCACTGCAGCCGCAGCTTTACGCTTGCGAACTGAAGTGGGCTTCTCGTAAGTTTCGCGACGGCGGACTTCAGAAAGAACTCCGGCTTTTTCGCAGGAGCGTTTGAAGCGACGCAGCGCGACGTCGAACGGCTCGTTATCACGTACTTTAACAGCGGGCATGAAGCACTCACCTACCTTGGGAATTGAGTTCGGTTTGAACGCACGCCCCTTTGAACGCACGACCCGAGAAATTCGAGAAAGCGTCACGCGAGGGGTTGAACCCCGGCGCTTCGCCATTCCGGATCTTCCCGGCCCAGATCTGCCTCACGAGATCGCTCGACAGTCGAGGACGTGTTAAAGGCGCACGACCCAGTCCTACAGAGCAGAGCATTCTAGTCGCGCCCTCGAACCAATGCAAATGGCTTTTCGACAGCGTAAACTAGCGCGCCTCCCGCTTCAGCCTTTCCTTCAACGACTCCGACGGATTATTCGACCATGCGCGTGCTGGGTATCGAAACTTCCTGCGACGAAACCGGCGTCGCGATCTATGACACCGACGCCGGGCTGCTGGCCGACGCGCTCTACAGCCAGATCGCGCTACACGCCGAATTCGGCGGCGTGGTGCCGGAACTCGCTTCCCGCGACCACACCCGCAAGCTGTTGCCGCTGGTCGACCAGGTTCTCGGCGAAGCCGGACTGACCAAGCACGATCTGGATGGCATCGCCTACACCGCCGGCCCCGGGCTGGTCGGGGCGCTGATGGTTGGCGCCTGCACCGCGCACGGCATGGCGCGCGCTCTGCATATCCCCGTGCTCGGCGTGCATCACATGGAGGGCCATCTGCTGGCGCCGATGCTGGAAGAGAATCCGCCGCCGTTTCCGTTCGTCGCCCTGCTGGTGTCCGGAGGGCACACTCAGCTCGTGGACGTGCGTGGCCTGGGCGACTATCGACTGCTGGGGGAGTCAGTCGACGACGCCGCCGGTGAAGCGTTCGACAAGGTCGCCAAGATGCTCGAACTGCCCTATCCCGGCGGCCCACAGGTGGCCGCACTGGCCGAGCAGGGTCGCAGCGAGCGCTTTCGCTTTCCCCGCCCGATGACCGACCGCCCCGGGTTGGACTTCAGCTTCTCGGGCCTCAAGACGCACACCCTGACCGCGCTGCACAAACTGCGCGAACAGGATGCGCTCGACGCCCAGGCACGCGCCGATGTCGCCCGCGCCTTCGAGGATGCGGTGGTGGATACACTGGTGATCAAGTGTCGCCGCGCGCTCAAGGAGAGCGGCCGGCAGCGACTGGTCGTCGCCGGCGGGGTCAGTGCCAATCGGCGCCTGCGCGAGGCGCTGGATACGGCGCTCGTCAAGATGGGCGCCCAGGCATTCTACCCGCGTGGACGTTTCTGTACCGATAATGGTGCGATGATCGCCTATGCCGGCGCGCAACGCCTTGCCGCCGGCCAGCGCAGCCAGACCCTGCAACCTCGCCCGCGCTGGCCGCTGGCGGAGCTCACTCCTCCCGAGGCCTGAACGGCTCCCGTCGACCGAGCTCGCGGCGATCGCTCAACGCGTCCTCTTCATCGAACGGATCGGCCAGGGCCGGTTCATGAGCCTCGCGCCGCCGCTCCCGCCACAGGCGAATGTTCCAGGCATGCCGCGCCAGTACCAGCAGAGAGAACACGCAGATCACGCCTGTCATCGGTGGCACCAGCCAGTAACTCAGCAGCGGTGCCATCAGCGCGGTGGCCAGCGAGGCCACCGCCGCCGTACGCACTCGCCAGGCCAGCAGGAACCAGCAGACCGCGCAGATCAGGGCCACCGGCGTCGCCAGCATCAGCAACACGCCGAATGCACTGGCGACGGCCTTGCCGCCGCGCCCCCGATGCCAGATCGGGCAACTGTGCCCGATCAGCACGCCGAATCCCACCAGCCCTTCTGCCCAGACCGATGGCGACACGCTGCCTGCCAACCACAGCACTGGCATCCCCTTGACCGCATCGATGATCAGCGTCAGCAGTGCCGGCCGCCAGCCGAAGGCCCGCAGTACGTTGGAGAACCCCGGGTTGCCGGACCCCGCCCAGCGCGGATCGCGCAGCCCCCAGGCGCGACAGACCCAGATCGCTCCCAGCAGCGAGCCGCTGAGATAGCCAGCCGCCACCAGCAGGCTGGTCGCAAGGATCGGTGGCAAGACGTTACTCCCCTTGTCCGCGCGGGCGGACCTCATCGAGAGCCCTGATTCTGCCACTCCCATCGCGTACAATCGATGCCACCTTGGCCGGTGCGTCGATCAGCAGTCACTGTGGATCGTCATCACCATTCAGAACAATCAGTCGTGATGGGGAGTTCGCGTGGATCAGGTATTGATCGAGGGCTTGAGCCTGGAGACAGTCATCGGCGTCTATGACTGGGAGCGCACGGTGCGCCAACGCCTGGAGCTGGATCTGGAGCTTCACACCGACATTCGCCCGGCAGCCCGGGGCGATGATCTGAGCCTGACGCTCGACTACGCCGCCATCTGCCAGCGTCTCGCCGACTACGCCAACGATAACCCGCATGGGCTGGTGGAAACCTTCGCCGAGCGCGTCGCTGCGCTGCTGATCGATGAATTCGGTATCCGTCGGCTGCGCCTGACCGTACGCAAGCCGGGCGCCGTGGCGGCCGCGCAGGCCGTAGGCGTTCGCATCGAGCGCAGCGCCGACTGATGCCGCTGGTCGTTCTCGGCCTGGGCAGCAATATCCGGCGCCACTATCATCTGACGCGGGCCCTGGACGCACTGGCGACGCTGGCTGGTCCGGCGCCGCTACAGCTCTCGCGGGTCTTCGAGAGTCAAGCGGTCGGTTTCGATGACGATCGTCCGTTCTACAACCTTGTCGCGGCGTTCGAGACCGAACGCGCTGCGGCGGCCATCGGTGATGACTGCAAGGCGATCGAGCGGGACAACGGCAGGCCCGCGGGGCCGACCAAGCTCATCGCCCGCACCCTGGATATCGACGTACTGCTGTGGGGGGATGCCGTCGGCCACTACGGCGATACGCGGCTGCCGCGCGAGGACATCCTGCGCTACGCTTTCGTACTGCACCCGCTGGCGGAACTGCTGCCGTCTCATCGACACCCCCTCGACGGGCGCACCTTCGCGGCGCTATGGGCAGCCTTCGACGCCGCTGATCAACCGCACCACGCCGTGGACTTTCCGTGGGGCGATCGCCTCGTTTCCCGTGCTGGCGCCCCTGAGGACAGGACCGGGACCATGAAGCCAGTGTAATCTCCATGATCTTTACCCATTGTCTGAACCATCACTGCTGCATTTGGAGACACACTCCCGGAGATCGACGCCACCCGTGAAAAAGCCGGATCTCATGTCCTCATCGTATAGCGGACGGCGTGACTGGCCACGACTGTCACGCCTCGGCATCAAACTGTTCGCCATCATCCTGATCACCAATGTGCTGATCAGCGGGCTGGTGTTCGTGTTCGTCTCGCGCAGTCTCGATCAGGGTTTCGTCAATTATCTCGAGCGCAGCCAATCGACACGCGCCGAAACCCTGGCCAACGCGCTGGGCGAACAGTGGACGCAACGCGGCAGTTGGCAGTGGCTGCGCGACAATCCCCGTGCGTGGCAAAGCCTGGTTCGCAGCCAGCTCTGGTCGAGCGAAAAGCGTCCGCCCAGCGGTATCGATCGCCAGCTTTCCGATGCCCGCGGCTACGTGCTGCTCGACGAGTTGAGCAATCCGGTCATCGGCGAACCGTTGCTCAAGCCGCCGCCTCAGGATCTCGACCTCGACATGCCCCCGCCGCCGGAGCCGCACTTCGTGCCGATCCGCAGTGGCGACAAGCTGGTCGGCCAGCTCGGTTATCTGCCCCCGGAGCGCTTGATGGCGCGGATGGATCAGATATTCCTCGAACGTCAGCAGCGCAATCTCACGATCATCGTCGTCTCGCTGTTCCTCGCCTCCCTGCTGCTCGCCGGCGGACTCGCCTGGTGGCTGGGCCATCGCGCCCGACTCATGACGCTGGCGACCCGGCGACTGACCCTGGGAGACTACAGCGTGCGCCTCTCCGAGCGCGGCCGTGACGAGCTGTCGCGCCTCTCCGCGGATTTCAATCAACTGGCCGAAACGCTGGAGGCCAGTCGCCGCGCGCGCCAGCGCTGGGTCGCGGATATCGCTCATGAGCTGCGCACACCGCTGGCCATCCTGCGCGGCGAGATCGAAGCCATGCAGGACGGGATACGACCGCTGTCTGTGGATAATCTGGGATCGTTGCAGCAGGAGGTCGACCAGCTCGGTCATCTGGTCGAGGATCTACGCCTGCTGGCCCAGAGTGACGCCGGGGCACTGGACATGCATCTGGTGCCGGTGGATCTCGAAGAGTCGCTGATCCAGCGTCTCGAAGACAGCCAGCTACGGCTGGAAAGTCACGGCCTGACGCTCGAGCTCGATGCCGAACCCCTCTGGGTGAGGGCCGACAATCAGCGCTTGCGTCAGTTATGGGACAATCTGCTGTCCAACACCATTGCCTATACCGACAGCCCCGGCGCCCTGCGGGTCACGCTGAAGCGCCGCGGCGATCAGGCGGAGGTCATCTGGGAAGATACTTCTCCCGGCGTGCCGGAGAACGAACTGCCGCGCCTGACCGAACGGCTGTACAGAGTGGAAGGATCACGCAATCGTCGCAGCGGCGGCAGTGGCCTGGGCCTGTCGATCGCCAATGCACTGATCGAGGCCCAGGGGGGAACGCTGGTGCCCTCGGCGTCATCACTGGGCGGTTTACGCTGGACGCTGAGGTTCCCGCTGGATCTGCCCGCGGTCCCTGCGATCGCCCCAGCCGCCGAGCTATCCGGCGGCCGGTCCCGCGCACGATCCCCGGATGCCTCCCAAGAACACGGCAGACATGCCAACTGACCTGGAGCCGGTTTGATGAACGACACCATTCTGATCGTCGAGGACGAACCCAAGATTGCACGGCTGGTCGCCGACTACCTGTCGAAAAGCGGCTATGCGTCCGATCATATCGACCACGGCAACGCGGTCATGGAGTGGCTTGAGGAAAATCAGCCGATGCTGGTCCTGCTCGATCTGATGCTGCCCGGCACCGATGGCCTCACACTGTGCCGCCAGATCCGCGAGCGATTTCCCGCGATACCGGTGATCATGCTGACCGCTCGCGTCGAGGAAGTGGATCGGCTGCTGGGACTCGAGCTGGGAGCCGACGACTACATCTGCAAACCGTTCAGTCCGCGTGAAGTCGTGGCCCGCGTCAAGGCGGTACTACGCCGAAGCTACGGCATCACCGGCACCGAGGAAGCCATTCCCGAAGGCGATCGCCTGACGCTGGACGAAGACGGCTGGCGCGCCATGGCGGGACGCGAGGATCTGAATCTCACCGCTGTCGAATTTCAGCTTCTCAAGGTGATGATGCACAGCCCGGGGCGGATCTTCTCCCGCGACCAGTTGATGGATCACATGTATCGCGACCATCGCATCGTTTCCGAGCGTACCGTCGACAGCCACGTCAAGAAGCTGAGACGCAAGATCGCCGATGTCTGGCCGGACCGGGACATCATTCGCTCGGTCTACGGCGTCGGCTACAAGTATCAGCCCGAAGAGTGACGTTCCCTCGGCGGCCGTCCCGGTAACGACGTTTCCCGGGGTGACACTATCCGTCGAAGGCGTGGTTCAGAAATATCTCGGCATCCGCCGCCGAAAAGAACATCAGCGTCACCGTAAGATCGGGGATCGCGGGTAGCGTATCGCGCATCACGGCAGCCACGATGTTCGCGGCGGCCTCGGCAGGGTAGCCGTAGATGCCGGTCGAGATCGCCGGAAACGCCAGCCGCGTGAACTGATGTTTCTCCGCCAGGCGCAGCGCATGACGGTAGCAATCGGCCAGCTGGGAGGAGCGATCCTCGGACTTCGCGAAGACAGGCCCCACGGTGTGGATGACATGGGCGACCGGCAGACGAAAGCCCGGCGTCATCGCGACTTCGCCCACCGGCAATCCATCCGGCCAGGCCGTACGTCGCAGCGCTCGGCAGGCCTCGAGGAGTCCGGGCCCCGCCGCTCGGTGGATCGCGCCATCGACGCCACCTCCGCCTTGTAGACTCTTGTTGGCGGCATTGACGATGGCATCCCCCTCGAAACGGGTGATATCACCTTCGGCGACGATCAAACGATCGTCCTGCCAGTGAATCTTCATCGCACACCTCCGACGGGTCACGGACACGGGGTCGGCAACACGTAAAAGGCTGGCAACGAACGCGTCGTTGCCAGCCCGTGTTGCCGACCCGTCATTGTCAGACAATGTAGGACGCGATATCGACGATCGCGAATCAGGATGCCTGGCGAGTCTCCCCGGCAGGTTCGGGCATGGTCGCCATGGCGGACGCGGTACCGACTTCGCCACGCTTGAGCAAGGCGTAGCCGACACCGGTGATCACCGAGCCCGCAGCGATGGCCAGCAGATAGAGCAGCGCCAGGTTGACCGCGTTCGGAATCAGCAGCACGAACAGCCCGCCGTGCGGCGCCATCAGCTTGACCCCGAACCACATCGACAGCGCCCCGGTCACCGCACCGCCGATCATCGATATCGGAATCACCCGCAGCGGATCCTTGGCGGCAAAGGGAATTGCCCCTTCGCTGATGAAGCAGAGGCCCAGCACGAACGACGCCTTGCCCGCTTCGCGCTCGGCCTGCGCAAACCGGCTGCGCCTCAGGAACGTGGCCAGCCCCATGCCGATGGGCGGCACCATTCCCGCGGCCATGATCGCCGCCATCGGCATATAGGTCTCGGTCGACAGCAACCCGACGCCGAAGGTATAGGCTGCCTTGTTGACCGGCCCGCCAAGATCGAAGCACATCATCGCACCGAGCAGCACGCCCAGCAGCACGGCATTGGTCGACCCCATGTTGTTGAGGAACGCCGTCAGTGCCGACAGCAGTGCCGCCACCGGTGTGCCGACCACGTAGATCATGACCAGACCGGTCACCAGACTCGCCAGCAGCGGAATGATCAGAATCGGCTTCAGCGACTCCACGCTGGCCGGCAGCTTGACGTAGCGTGTCACCGCCTTGGCCGAGTAACCGGCCAGGAAGCCGGCCAGAATCCCGCCGATAAAGCCGGCGCCCAGGGTGGAAGCGAGCATACCGCCGATCATGCCGGGCGCGATTCCGGGGCGGTCGGCAATGGAGTAGGCGATATAGCCGGCAAGCACCGGCACCATCAGCGCGAAGGCGGTGCCGCCGCCGATCTGCATCAGCGCCGCCGCCAGCGTCCCCTCCTGCTCGTAGGCCTTGATCCCGAACACGAACGAGAGCGCGATACAGAGCCCGCCCGCCACCACCATCGGCAGCATGAACGAGACCCCGGTCAGCAGATGCTTGTAGAGCCCGCGCTCTTTCGCACTTTTCGGTGATCCGCCGCTGACACTTTTCTCGCCCCCTGCCGACTCCACGCTCGCTTCATCCAGTGCTTTCTGGATCGTCTGCTGCGGTTGCTTGAGCGCGCTGCCGGTAGACGTCCGATAGACCCGCTTGCCCGCAAAGCGCGCGTCATCGACCTCGATATCGCAGGCCAGCAGCACGACATCCGCCGCCTCGATATCCGCCTCGCCGATCGGATTCTGGGCGCCCACCGATCCCTGCGTCTCCACGTGAATCCGGTGGCCGAGCGCCCGCCCGGCCTGCGTCAGCGCCTCGGCGGCCATGAACGTGTGCGCCACGCCGGTCGGGCACGCCGTGACCGCGACGATACGTTTCGGTGCGGCTTTATCGGCGACCGCCATCGTCAGCGGAGCAGCGGGCGGCTCGCTGGCGATGTCGAATGCCGTCGCCTCACGGGCGGCGCGTTCGAGAAAGGCGTCGGGATCCGGCAGCGCCTGCTGGATCGGAGCCCGGTAGAGACGTTTGCCCGCAAAACGTTCTGGCCGGGGCACTCGGGTCGCGGCCACGATGACCAGATCGGCCGCCGCGACGGCCTCCTCCGATACCGGCGTCACCGGCTCGAGTTCGCCATGCATCTCCACCTGGACCTGCCAACCGAGACGCTGCGCGGCCTGCTCCAGCCGTCTCGCGGCGAGAAACGTCGTCGCCATGCCGCTGGGGCAGGCGGTAATCAGAATGACGTTGTGGCGCTCTCCGTTCATCCGCTCCCCGTTCAAGGACTTGCCGTTCATGCCCCCCTCCTCGCGCGCGCTTCGCCGCAGCGGCTGACGCTCGTCTGTTGCAGTAATGTCTGAAAGTCGCTGGCGTGCGGGTCACCGACGCCCACGTGGCGCACCGCCTCCGCCGCCAGCGCCGTCGCCTGGCGTAGCGTCTCCTGCGGTGATAGATCCGCGATCACCCCATGCAGCATGGCGGCCAGCAGCGTATCTCCGGCCCCTACCGTACTTCGGACGTCGATGCTGGGCGGAATCGCCTGCCACTCGCCGCGCCGGCTGATCCACAGCACGCCTTCGGCGCCAAGCGACAGAATCGACTCCTCGATGCCGGCCGCGTGCAGACGCCGGGCGGCATCGACCTGCGTCGTTCGATCCGTCAGCGGGCCGCCGGCCCAATCGGCCAGCTCCTGTTCGTTGGGCTTGGCCGCATGGGGCAATACCGCCAACGCCGCCGCCAAGGCCGGCCCGCTGGTGTCGACCCAGACCGGTATACCGCTGGTCTTGAGCGCCTGGATCAGCGCTGCCAACGCCTCCGGCGTCACGCCCGGCGGCAGGCTGCCGGTGACCACGACGGCAGCCGGGGCGCTGGCATCGCACCGCGCGGTCAGATCGGCGGTCAAATCGGCCAGTGCCTCGGCGGAGACCTCGAGCCCCGGGCCATTGACGTCCGTCACCCGGCCATCATCCTCGGCCAGCTTGGCGTTGATCCGGGTCTCGCCCGGCAGACGCAGGCTGGCGTCCTCGATCCCGTTACGCTGGCAGGCCTGGACGAAGGCCGTGTCGTTGTCCGCGCCCAGGAAACCGGACAACGTGACGCGGTGGCCCAGCGACACCAGTACCCGGGCCACGTTGAGCCCCTTGCCGGCCGCCGCCAGGTGCGACGATTGGGCACGATTGACCGCGCCCGGTTCGAGCTGGGGCAACTGGATCGACAGATCGAGCGCCGGATTGAGCGTCACCACCAGGACATCGGCCATCACAGCGCCTCCAGCGCATCACGCACGGCCTGGCTGGTGGCTTGTGCCAGCGCCGTCTCGGCGTGCAGCCGCGCGGCTTCCTGGGTGAACCCGCGAAGGCGGGCCTTGACCATCGGCACCTGGCGCACCGAGACCGAGAGTTCGTCGACGCCGAGCCCGACCAGCACCGGCACCGCGGCGGCGTCCGAACCCAGCTCTCCGCAGACGCCGACCCACTTGCCCTCGGCATGGGCCGCGTCGACGGTCATCTGAATCAACCGCAGTACCGCCGGGTGCAGGCCATCCGCCTGCGACGACAGCTCGGGATGACCACGGTCGATCGCCAGGGTGTACTGGGTCAGGTCGTTGGTGCCGATGGAGAAGAAATCGACCTCGGCAGCCAGGCTCGGCGCCAGCAACGCGGCGGAGGGAATTTCGATCATCACGCCAACCTGAACGTCAGGGGCGCCGATCTCCTGCTGCAGCCGATCGACGATCGCCTTGGCCTGGCGGTACTCGCCGACATCCTTGACCATCGGGAACATGATCCGCAGCGGGCGGTCGCCGGCGGCGGTCAACAGCGCGCGCAGCTGGGTTTCGAGCACCTCGGGGCGGGTCAACGCCAAGCGAATGCCGCGCAGGCCGAGGAAGGGGTTGTCTTCCGCCGCCACCGGCCAGTAAGGCAGCGGCTTGTCACCACCGACGTCCAGCGTGCGCGCCACCAGCGGGCGGCCGTCGAGAGCATCGAAGGCGCGCCGATACTCGCCGATCTGCGTCTCCAGATCCGGCGCCTCGGGATGCGCCATGAACAGGAACTCGGTACGCAGCAGCCCGACACCCTCGGCGCCCTGCTCGACCGCGTCCGCGGCATGCGCGGTGTTGCCGAGATTGGCGGCGACTTCGATACGACGGCCGTCAGCCGTGCGCCCCTCTTCGAAGCGCAAACCGTGCGCGTCGCGGCGCAACCGTTCCAGTTCCTTGAGCCGCAGTTCGGCACGATCACGTCGCTCGGCACTGGGCCTCACGATCACCCGCCCGAGATCGCCATCGAGGATCAGCTCATCGTCGTTGGCAAGTGTCAGCGCCCTCGCTCCCGCACCCACTACCGCCGGGATTCCCAACGCCCTGGCCAGAATCGCGCTATGCGAAGTGGCCCCGCCCCGAGCCGTCAGTAGCCCGCGCACCTGCGCCGTATCGAGGCGCGCCACGTCGGAGGGGCCGATGTCGTCGGTGACCAGAATGTACGGGCGCTGTGGCGGCGTCGGCAGGGTCACGCCGCACAGCACACCGAGCACGCGGCGCCCCACGTCACGCAGATCGGCAGCACGCTCGGCCAGCAGCCGATCCGCCAGTACTTCCTGGGCGCGGGCGGCGGTATCGATCGCCTGCCACCACGCGGCTTCGGCGCTCAGGCCATCTCGCATGCCCTCGAAGGCGGCTTCGTGCAGTTCGGGATCGTCGAGCATCTCGGCATGCATTGAGAGAATCTCGGCCACATCGCCGCCCTTGGCGGTGCCGATCAGCGCACGTAGCTGATCACGCGCCTCAATCAGACTGGCGCGAAGCCGCTCGCGTTGGCGTTCGGCGTCGCCCTGTCTGTCCGGCATCAGGTCTCGGGCCCGCTCGGGATAGTCGAAACGGGGGGCGCGCATGACGAAGACCGGGGCGATCGCCAGGCCCGGCGAGGCGGCGGTGGCGGGCAGAGCGGTATCGTCGGCGATGGGCGCCTGTGGCGTCTCACCCGCGGGCTCGGCCGTCGCGCCTGCCGCACCGCGCCGCGGGCCATGGCTTGCACTGCCGCTATCCGAGAGTGGCCGGACGGATTCACCGAGTCCGGCGGTGACGGCGGCCACCATCGACGTCAGCGCCATCTCGGCGCCCTCGCCCTCGGCGGAAAAGATCAGTGTCTGCCCACGCCGAGCACCGAGCCCGATGACCTTGGTCAAGCTGGCGGCGGAGACAGTCTCTGCCGCGCCCTCCATCAGGCGCACGCGGACTGGCAGGGACTGCTCGCGGGCCGCCTGAACCAGCAATTTGGCAGGACGTGCGTGCAGGCCGTGGGCGTTGAGAAGCGTCACGCGGGCCGTCTCGGCACGACTCGACTCACCGGACAGACGTGCCAGCACGTGATCGGCATCGGCGTCGACCAGGGCTTCGCCTTCGCCGGCATCCAGCAGATCTGCCAGCCGTCCCAGCAGTTCCCGGTGCGCTTCGCCCTGCGCGGCGACGCAGAAGACCCCGTTGACGGCGCCACGGGCGCCGGTGAACGCTCGCTCCGGCGTAGCCAGTGCCAGCGCTGGCTGGCTGACGCCGACGGAGGCACTGACCAGCCACAGTCCCTGACCGAGGGAGACCGGCTCCTGCTCGGTGATGACGGCAACGAAACGCGCATCGACGCATTCGGCCTGACGCAGCCGCGCAGCTGCCGCCAACGCCAGCTCGAACCGGTCCCGCGCCGGGAATCCCAGGCATAGCGTGCCGGCATCCAGCCGCGCCTTGACCTGCGGCCTGGCGAGCAGCGCGACCATCGCTTCGGCCGTATCGGCCTTGGCCAGCCGTTCGGCCACGCCCTCGTCGTCGAGCACGTGGGTCAAGCGGCGCAGCACGTCGAGATGCTCGTCGCTGGCGGCAGCGATCGCTACCAGCAGGAAGACCCGGTTGCCGTCGTGCCAGGTCACACCGTCGGGAAACTGCAGCAACCGCACGCCGGTTCGATGAATCTGGTCGCGACTCTCCGGCGTGCCGTGAGGGATGGCGATGCCACTACCGAGGAAGGTCGAGCCCTGCGCCTCGCGGGCATGCAACGCGTCGCGATAGCTCGCCTCCACCAGGCCGGCGTCATGCAGCGAGGCGGCAGCCTGATCCAGCGCGTTCTGCCAGCTGTCGGCCTGGCAATTGAGCGCCGCGTCCTGCGGCTGGAGGGTCAGCATAACGATCTCTCCGAAGGGTCATTCGATGCACGCAGCATGGTCCGTCAACGCCTTCCAACGCAATCGACGCTGCGTAAGAGCGGCATTTTGCCGGTTGCTGAATCGTGTCACCTGGATGAGTGACATGCTCGCCGTTCGCGATCGATTTGACAAGCTAGACCTTCGGCGCAAGCGATGCCGGGGCGCTGCGCGTCACGATCGGGCTGGGCCAGAAAAGCCCGACGAGGTATCGTTCCAGGCTGGCCGGATGCCTCCCTATCGATCATCGACGTTGCAGGAGCCTTGCATGAAGCTTGCCGATATCGCCCGTCTGGCCGGCGTTTCCCGAACCACCGCCAGCTATGTGCTCAATGGCCAGGCCAGGACGCGGCGCATCAGCCAGGCCACGGTGGAACGCGTCCTGGCCGTCGCCAGCGCCCACGATTATCGAATCGATGCCCAGGCGGCCGCGCTGCGCGGGGGGGACAGCCGAACCCTGGGCCTGATCGTGCCGGATCTCGAGAACGGCAGCTACGCGCGTCTGGCCAAGCGGCTCGAGCACGGCGCTCGCCGGCAGGGCTACCAATTGCTGATCGCCGGTTCCGACGACGACCCCGGCAGTGAACGCGAGGTCGCAAAGTCGCTGCGCGCTCAGCGCTGCGACGTGTTACTGGTTGCCAGCAGCCTGAGCCCCGAGGATCCGTTCTATGCCGAACTGATGGCACAGGGGCTGCCGGTCATCGCCATCGACCGCCCGCTGGATCCTGAGCGGTTCGTCAATATCGTCACCAACGGCCGCGCCGCCGGCGAGATGTTGACCCGCTCGCTACTGGCCGAGGGTATCTCGGACGTGGTGTGGCTGGACGCGGTGCCGGATCTGTCGATCAGCGCGGAGCGACGACGCGGCTTCCTGGATGCCTTGGTCGACGAGTCCCAATGTCATCCTCGGTGTCTCAGCGGCGAACGCTATGACCGCGATAGCGGGGCACGACTGATGCGCAGCCTGCTGAACGACGGCGGCTTGCCGGATGCCATCGTGACCGCGTCCTACACGCTGATGGACGGGCTGCTCGACGTACTGCTCGAGCACGGCGCCCCTCCCGATACGCTACGACTGGCCACTTTCGGCGATGATCGGCTGCTCGATTTTCTGCCCTGCAAGGTCAACTCGCTACCGCAGGATCATGACCGGGTCGCCGAGCAGACATTGGCGAGAGCCATGCAGGCGGCCCGCGGTGAGTACACCCCCGGGGTGGACGTGATCGACAGAACGCTCAAGCGGCGGCGTTGAGAGCCTGCCTGGCGGCGTGACATCGTGCGTCGCCCCTCGAACGCGCGCTTCATGGTCGCCGTATAGCGGCTGAAGTATGCTTAGCCCATCGACGCTTTCAGGAATGACGACTTGTCAGACGATCTCCCCGACATTCTGGCCGGCCCCCTACTCCGCCGCGCCGCGCCCCGTCGGCTGGTGTTGTGGTTGGCCGCCTCACGCGCCCTCGAACTCCAACTGACGCTGAGCTCTGACGAAGGCGACCGAACCCATGATCTGACAGCGGCGACGACCCGGTTGGCGGTCGGTACCCACGCGCACCTTCATCTGATCGATCTGCAGCTGGACGATCCCCTGCCTCTGGATGTCGTGATTGGCTACGACCTCGCCTATCGTGTGGCTGCGGAAGGGGAATGTTCCGAATGGGAAGGCGCCGGCTGGCGCTCGATGCGCGACTGGGGCGAGTCGCTGTGCTACGACGGTGAGCCGCTGCCGACCCTGGTGTTGCGTTCGCGCTACGACAATTTGCTGCATGGCTCCTGTCGCAAGCCTCACCATCCCAGTCAGGATGGCCTGGTGCGCGCCGATCGCTGGCTGAGCGAGCGCCACCGAGACAGCGCCGCCCGGCCCGCAGCGCTGCTGATGACCGGCGATCAGATCTACGCCGATGATGTGGCCGGCCCGATGCTGGCCGCCATCCATTCGCTGATCGCCCGCCTGGGGCTCCACGACGAGTGCCTGGAAGGCACGGACATCGCCAGCGGCAGCGAGTTGTATGCCCGCGACGAGACCTACTACCACCGAGATGATCTGCTGCCGGCCATTCGATCCACCGAGGCCCTGCGCGAGAAGTTCTTCGGCGGCGTGCGCAAGCCGATCTTCACCACGGCCAGCGCGGAAAATCACCTGATCACTTTCGCCGAGCTGCTGGCGATGTACCTGCTGGTATGGTCCCCGACGCCATGGCGGCTGATCGAGGTGGAGATGCCTCAACTGGCTGCCGAGGAGCTGGACCGTTATCGCGGCGAGCAGCAGCATATCGACGCTTTCGTGGCGGGGCTCCCTGGAGTGGCACGCCTGCTCGCCCATCTGCCCACCCTGATGATCTTCGACGATCACGACGTCACCGACGACTGGAATCTGTCCGCCGCCTGGGAGGCTGCGGTCTACGAGCATCCCTTCTCGCGCCGGATCGTGGGTAACGCGCTCATCGCCTACCTGCTGTGTCAGGGATGGGGCAACGATCCGGACGGTCTGGCCGAACCGCTGGAGGCCTGCCGTGCCTGGATCGACTCGGCCAGCGCCAGTGGCCGGCTCGACTGCGAGAGGCAGAATCAGCTCGTGACGCAGCTGCTCCGGCTCACCGGCTGGGGCTACACGATCGATTCGACGCCCCGACTGGTGGTACTGGACACGCGTACCCGGCGCTGGCGCAGCGAACGCCGCCTGCATCACCCCTCGGGGCTGATGGATTGGGAAGCGCTGAGCGAATTCCAGCAGGAACTGCTCGAAGAACCTTCGGTGATCATCGTCTCCCCGGCACCGATCTTCGGGGTCAAGCTGATCGAAGGCATTCAGCGCGCGTTCACCTGGTTCGGCAAGCCGTTGCTGGTCGACGCGGAAAACTGGATGGCGCATCCCGGCGCCGCGCACACCATGCTCAATATCCTTCGGCACAGCCGCACGCCCCAGCGCTACGTGATTCTCTCCGGCGACGTGCATTACTCCTTCGTCTACGCGATCACCATTCGCCAGCGTCGCAACAGTCCCCGCATGTGGCAGATCACCAGCAGCGGCCTCAAGAACACCTTCCCCGATACCCTGCTCGACTGGTTCGATCGCCTCAATCGCTGGCTCTACGCGCCCTGGTCACCGCTGAACTGGCTCACCAAACGGCGGCGCATGGCGGTGGATCCCTACTATCCCGAGCGCGCCTCGAAAGGCGAACGGTTGTGGAATCGGGCCGGCGTCGGCCAGATTCTGCTCGACGATCAGGGCGCACCGTGCGAAGTGACCCAGCTGGGCTCGGACGATTGCGACACCCGTTTCCACGAGGCCCACCGATGAGCATCCTGCGCGAAGCCAGACTATCGGACCTGCCGGCCATCGAGGCTCTGGTCAAAGCTGCCTACGGCCATTACGTCGATCGCATCGGCAAGATCCCGGGGCCGATACGTGACATCGATGACCACCGCTATGCGCACCATATCGAGGCTGGTCACGTCAGCCTGCTATTCGAGGACGTGACCAGCAAAAAGAGCGTCGATGCGGACAATGGCGATGAGCCGGTGGGTCTTCTGGTATTGATTCCCCAGCCCGATACGCTGCTGCTGGATAACGTCGCCGTCGCTCCCACGGCTCAGGGACGTGGATTCGGCAAGGTACTGATGCAGGTCGCGGAGGCGCGGGCTCGCCAACTCGAATTCGATAGCATCACGCTCTATACCCAGGAGCTGATGCACGACAATCTGGCGATCTACCGACGCTACGGTTACGTCGAAACGCGTCGCGTCAGGGAACGGGGTCTCGACCGCGTCTATTTGCGCAAGCCACTCATCGAATGACACCGGCAGAAAGGCAGCAGCAAAACCGCCGCGTCCTTTACGGCACGCGGCGGTCGGCATTCCGGTCGTCATGATCTACCGATCAGGCGGTGCGGGCGATTCCCGAGGGTTCGACATCGCCGAACGTACCGGTGGTCCCTTCGACGTCGCGCAGTTCGACCACGATCCCCCGGGCCGCTGCATTCTCTACGAAGCGGTCGATATCCTCGCGAATATCCGGATCGATATAGTTGGCACCGATGGCATCGATGATCAGCTCCCCGTTATCCGGCACGGCGTCGAGGCACTGCCGCATCTCCTCGCGATTGAGAAACGAAACGTCCTGCTGGAACTTGAGCAACATGTGCTCACCACGCCGGGTGCAGGCGATTGCCGAGCGGTAACCCGATTGCAGCAGGAAGTAGAGACTGCAGACCAGCCCCACCAGCACGCCCATCAGCAGATCGGTGGCGAGAATCGTGATCACCGTCACGGTGAACGGGATGAACCGACGCATGCCTTCGCGGTATTGATCGAGAAACAGCGCCGGCCTGGCCAGCTTGTAGCCGGTGTGCAGCAGGATCGCTGCCAGCGTCGCCAAGGGAATCAGCTCCAGCCACATCGCCAGGAACGCCACGCTCACCAGCAGCAGGCTGCCGTGGATCAGGCTCGACAGCCGGGTGCGGCCACCGGCATTGGCATTGGCGGAGCTGCGCACGATCACCGCCGTGACCGGCAGCGCGCCGACCAGACCGCAGACCACGTTACCGATGCCCTGTGCCTTCAGTTCACGGTGAGGCGGCGAGTGACGCTTGAGCGGGTCGAGCTTGTCGATCGCCTCGAGACTCAGCAGGGTTTCGAGACTGGCGATGATGGCGATGGTGATGGCGACGGTATAGACCGCCGGATTGGCAAGCGCCTCAAGGTCGGGATGAGTCATCTGCCCGATCAGTTCCGTCGGACCGGATAGTCCGCCCAGGTCGATATGGTGTCCCGCCCCCAGCGCCCAGCCAGGCATCGCACCGCCGACCAGACGATCGATGACGATACTGCCGATGACCACCAGCAGCGGGCCCGGAATCAGCGCCAGCGCGCGGTGGCGTTTGATGATCGGCTGCTCCCACAGCACCAGCAGGCCAAGACTGAACAGCGCGATCAAGGTCGCCAGCGGCGAGATGTCGCTGAACAGCGCCACCGGGTCGGTAATCGCCGGCATGTCGTCCAGCGGGTGACCCAACGCCATCGGGAACTGTCCCAGCACCAGAATCAGGCCGATACCCGCCAGCATGCCCTTGATCACCGAGGTCGGTACGAAGGCACCGATTCGCCCCAGCTTGAACACCCCCATCAGCAGTTGCAGCACCCCGGCCAGTATCACCGCGATCAGGAACGCGCCGAAGCCGCCGAGCTGCTCGATCGCGTCCAGCACGATCACGGTCAATCCCGCGGCCGGACCACTGACGCTGAGCGCGGAGCCGCTGAACATCGTCACGACCAGGCCCCCCACCATACCCGCGACGAGACCTGCGATAGGCGGTGCCCCGGACGCCAGCGCAATTCCCAGACAGAGGGGAATCGCGACCAGGAAGACGACGATCCCCGCCGGGATGTCACGGGAGAGATGTCTAAAGGACAAGGTGCCGGGTTTATCGTGAGGTGTCGACGTCGTCGACGTTGCGGGTATCGTTTGTGTCGATGTCGTCTGCGCGGATGTCGTCTGTCTTGATATCGTCATTGTCGTGTCCTCGAATCCATGAGCCACAGCGTGGAAGGAGTGGGCTAGCCGGCCGCGGCGCGCAGCCAGCTCTGTTGCGCAGGCTCAGCCTCCATCCCATCGGGATCACGACGACAGACCTCTTCCAGAAGCCCGCTCGCCAGATCGTAGACCCACCCATGCAGGCTCGGCGCCCGACGTTCACGCCAGCTATCCGTGACCAGACGCATGCCGGAAAGCCGTTCGACCTGCGCGCTCACGTTGAGCTCGACCACGTGGTCGACCTGCTCGCTCAGCGCCGCGAATGTCTCGAGCTCTGGGCGACGCTCGGCGACCAATCGCTTGACCTGTCCGAGGTGCCTGTCGACGTAGGGCAATGCCTGCAGGGCGTCCCCGCCGCTGACTGTCGCCTGAATGCCGCCGCAGCCGCGATGGCCACAGACGATGATGTGATCCACCTTGAGCGCGTTGATCGCGTACTCGAGCACGCTCGACACGTTGGCGTCCTCTTCATGCACCAGATTGGCGATGTTGCGATGGATGAAGAGTTCACCGGGTTTGGCGTTGCAGATCTGCTCTGCCGGTACGCGACTGTCGCAGCAGCCAATCCATAACGCGGCAGGCGATTGCCCCTGGTGAAGCCGCTGGAAGATTTCCGGATCGGAAGCCTTCATGTCATCGGCCCAGGCCCGGTTCTCGAGTAACAGTCGGTCGAAGAATTGCATGGTGGCACTCCCGTGCGGTGGTGATCGTCGAGTCCCTCGGTCCATCGCAAACCGCTCGATGTTCGAGGGCGATCCAGTGACAAGGATTGTCGGCCTGAGCGCAGCGTCATCTCATCGACTGACGAAAGACTCATGGAACGAACGACGCATGAGACGAAAGGCGCAGGCTGCACTTTTAGTCGTAAGGCGCGGGGGTAGGATCGAGCAAGCAAAAACCGCTTTGCAGGCTGCAAATTTTGTAAGGCTACGTGATTGAATGTTGATTCAGAAAAACGTGATGATGGACACCAGATGACACCAGGTAGTGGCCGAACGGCGAGCGCCGACTGTCAGCAAACGTAAAATGGGGCTTTCAGGGCAGGGACGGTCGTGTAGATGAACCCTGCATGACAGCGGGCTTCATGGGCGGCGACGGGATAGCGGACACATCAAAAATTCAACAACAACTAATGTAACAGAACGCTCGACAACCTGACGCGAAGATGAACCGGTTTACATCCATCATCTCTCTTGCCGAGCATGAACGTTACCGATCGATAACGTTCATTGCCGGTTCACCTTGGCTCGAAAATTCCAGTACCTCGATCGGGTCGTCGACGCCGATCTCACCGCTGTTTTCCGCGACGAGATTCTGCCCGAAATAGACCTTGCCCTTGTCGCCTCGACGATAGCCCGCCAGGGTCTTGAGCGGCTCCTTGTCGGCTCTCTTTTCCCCCTTGGCGGGATCCACCGTCACCATGGCGCATCGGGCACAGGGGGCATCGATCCGGAACGTGACCTCGCCGATCCGGATACGCTTCCAGCGATCCTCCGCGTAGGGCTCGGTGCCGGCCGCGACGAGGTTGGGGCGGAACTGCGCCATCACGTGAGTTCCATCATTACGTCCATTGAGATCCTCCAGAGAGGCCTCGGAAATCAGCAGCAGCGGATAGCCATCGGCAAAACTGACTCGCACGCCGAGCGATTCCCGGTAACGCGGCGAGCGCTCACCCAGCCACAGCAGCCGCGCGGGCTCCCCGGCGGCCTCACTGAACCACTTGTCGAGGGAATCATGAGTGGTCTTGGCCGCAAAGGCATCGGTCCACACTTCGGTATCGAAGGGTTGCACCGAGAACTCCTGGCGCGCCACGTCCACTGGCGGCAGCGTGTTGTGGGTCAGGGTCAGACGCTCCCCGTCGAACTGCGCCCTCACCAACTGAAGTCCGGGATGGGTGCGCGCCGTGAGGAAAGTGCCGTCGGGCTTGACCACCATGAACCGGCGGTCGCCGACAAGGCCTTCTTCCTCGACACGAGCGCGCTGTAGCGATGAGCCAGCGGTGGATTTGATCGGATAACGATGAATGGCGGCAAGCGTTGGCAAGGGGGGCTCCTGTCAAAAAATGATCGCTGGAATCGGGTGGGATCAGCGTTTGGCGGATCTCAGGCGACGCTGGTATTCCCGCTTGGCCCGCTGATAGACGTCATCGGCACGCACCTGATCCAGCTTCTCACGATAGTGCTCGGCAATGCGCGCTTTCTCGGCGTCGGCGTTGCTCGGCTGACGCAGGCGGCCCTCGGCATCCTTCTTGCGCCCGCCGGGATAACGCGCGTAGCGACGCGCACGGGTATAGCCCATCTGAAGGTATTTCCGCGCCATGTCCATGCCCACGAAATCATTTTGTCCACGATAATCGCGATAGCGCGCGTACAGGTCGGCGACGGCCTGCCTGGCATCGGCCTCGTTGCGGATCGCCCATAGCGGAAGCAGTTCACCCTTGTAGGGATGGACATGGAACACACCACGCTCCCCGTGACCGATCCGGTAGCATTCGGGATGCTGGCGATAATCGATGGATGCATCGGGAAAGC
This sequence comes from Salinicola sp. CPA57, assembly GCF_003206035.1. Lineage (NCBI taxonomy): Bacteria > Pseudomonadati > Pseudomonadota > Gammaproteobacteria > Oceanospirillales > Halomonadaceae > Salinicola > Salinicola sp. CPA57. The sequence goes on along the minus strand of NZ_PZJR01000011.1, from coordinate 29,269 downwards.
CCACGATCACCTCGTTCACATTTGCCGCAGGATGGCTCGACAACAGCGGCGCAGTCGGCCCGTTCGAGAGAATTCATTCGGCAGAGCCGGTTCAGTAACGCTCGTGCAATCGAATCCGCCGGGTAAAACCCTCTGAGTGAAGCCCGCCCGTCACGCCGAGACAAAAAAACGGCCGTCTCGGATGAGACGGCCATCATGTTGCCACGTCTGCCATTCCGCGTCAGGCAGTCGCGATCGGTTCCGGCTTGTTGGCATTGGGTTCACGCCGACGTCGCTGCAACGCGACGACCAACCCGAACAACAGCAGCGCCGGAATCCACATCAACTCCTTCGGCATCTGAGACGTCGGAACGCGCACCGTCACGATCTGCTGATCGAAATCGAAGCCCAGCTTTTCCGCCTGGCTGCCGAAATCGGTCATGTCGACCAGCACCTTGCCGTCTTCTTCCATCAGATGCAGCCCCAGGCTCTGCAGGCGCTCGGCGCCGGTATCGCCTTCGGTCGCCGGCACCTGAATCACGAAACTGGTCGGCGCGCCGTAGGCATCGAAACCATCGATGCGCGTCATCAGATGATCGTTGGGCCCGATGTCGCCCAGCGCCTGCTCGAACTGCGCCGGCGGCACCTCTTGGTAGGGCGCATCGATCATGTCCATCCAGAAGCCGGGGCGGAACAGCGAGAAGGCGATCAGCAGCAGCAGCAGGCTCTCGTACCAGCGACTCTTGACCAGCATGAATCCTTGCGTTGCCGCCGCGAAAATCAGCATAGCCGCCGTGGCCACGATGAAGATGATGACGCCGTGCAGCCAATCGACATTGATCAGCAACAGATCGGTATTGAAGATGAACAGGAACGGCAGCGCCGCCGTTCTCAGGCTGTAGTAGAACGCCTGAAACCCGGTCCGGATCGGATCCGCGCCGGAGATCGCCGCCGCGGCGAACGAGGCGAGTCCTACCGGCGGCGTCACGTCTGCCATGATGCCGAAGTAGAACACGAACATGTGAACGGCGATCAGCGGTACGATCAGGCCATTCTGCTCGCCCAACTGAACGATGACCGGCGCCAGCAGCGCGGAAACCACGATGTAGTTGGCGGTGGTCGGCAGACCCATGCCCAGGATCAGGCTCAGAACCCCGGTGAGCAGCAGCATCAGCAGCAGGTTGCCCATCGATAGTGTCTCGACCAGGTCCGCCAGCACCAGGCCAACCCCGGTCTGGGCAACGGCGCCGACGATGATGCCGGCGGTCGCCGTGGCAATACCGATGCCGATCATGTTGCGGGCGCCATCGATCAGACCGTCCCAGAGGTCCATGCCGCCGCGCTTGATGTCGTTGACCAGATCGCTTTTGCCCCGGAATAACGCGTCGACCGGGCGCTGGGTCAGGATGATGAAGATCATGAAGGCGGTGGCCCAGAAAGCCGAAAGCCCCGGCGACAGACGCTCCACCATCAGACACCACACCAGCACCACGACCGGCAGGATATAGTGCAGCCCCACCATCACGGTGGGTTTGGTGCGCGGCAGCGTGGTGATTGCAGAATTGGGGTCATCGATTTCCAGCGGGGGATAGTTCGAACCCAGCTTGATCAGCCCGACATAGACGGCGGCAAGCAAAAGCGCGATGACCCAAGGCGCGCTCTCGCCCAGCGTAGGCTTGAGCCAGCCGAGGCCGTAATAGACGATGACGGACATCAGCATCAATCCGACCAGACCGGTCAGAAACCCAATAATCTTGTTGAGCCACGGACGCTGCGGGTTGCCGCTGGGCAGCCCCTGCATGCCCGCCTTCATCGCTTCGAGATGAACGATGTAGAGCAGCGCGATATAGGAAATCACCGCCGGCAGAAAGGCATGCTTGATCACCTCGAGATAGGAGATGCCCACATACTCGACCATCAGAAACGCCGCGGCCCCCATGACGGGCGGCATGATCTGACCGTTGACGGAGGAGGAAACCTCGACCGCGCCGGCCTTGGTGGCACTGAAACCGACACGCTTCATCATCGGAATGGTGAAGGTACCGGTGGTCACGGTATTGGCAATCGAAGAGCCGGAAATCAGGCCGGTGAGGCCGGAGGCGACAACCGCCGCCTTGGCCGGACCGCCGCGATAGTGGCCCAGCAGCGAGAACGCCACCTTGATGAAGTAGTTGCCGGCACCCGCCTTGTCGAGCAGCGCGCCGAACAGCACGAACAGGAACACGAAACTGGTGGAGACCCCCAGCGCGATCCCGAATACGCCTTGCGTGGTCAGCCACTGGTGGTTGACCAGACCCGAAAAGCTCACGCCGCGGTGGGCCAGAATGCCCGGCATGTAAGGCCCGGCCAGCGAGTAGACCAGAAAGATCAGCGCGATGATCATCAGCGGCGGGCCGAGCGCGCGGCGCGTCGCTTCGAGCAGCAGCACGATCCCTACCACGCCGACGACCACATCCTGCAGGATCGGCGCGCCGGGGCGTTGTGACAGCTGCGCGTAGAAGAAATAGAGATAGGAGGCACAGAACGCCGCCACGATAGCCAGAATCCAGTCGGGAATCGGCATGCGTTCGCGGGGCGAGCGCTTGAACGCCGGGTAGGCCATGAAGGCGAGAAAGACGGCGAAGGCCAGATGAATGGAACGCGCCTCGGTGGCACTGAAGACACCGAACCCGACGATAAAGGGTAGCGGCGACGCGATCCATAGCTGAAACAGCGACCATAACGCCGCCACACCCAGCAGGATGCGGTTGGGCGTTCCGGTCAGCTTGCGACCACCGGTGTCGGTCGCGGCCAGTTCATCCAGCTTGGCCTGATCGGGGCCGGAAGGCTTGTTGTCGGTCATGAGCAGATCCTGACTTGAGAAAACACTGAATCATTGCCTGCGCTAGCGAATCACTACGTTGCGCCTCATCTCGCACGGCGAGTGAGTCAGCGCTCCCTTGGCAGCCGGTAGGCGATAAGGACATCCACAGGACATCATTCCGCGCTTGATTCGATGCGACGATCGGCGTCGCGGGGTATCGATCCAACGGCGCGGCGGTTGTCACCAACCACCGCGCCAGGTGTCAACGCAATTCCGTCGGAATGGCGCTGTGGGCAATTACAGCCAGCCCTGCTCTTTGTAGTAACGCTTGGCGCCTTCATGCAGCGGTGCGGAAAGACCCTGACTGATCATGTCCTGCGGCGTCAGATTGGCGAAAGCGGGGTGCAGACGCTTGAAGCGATCGAAGTTGTCGAACACGGCCTTGACGGTCTGGTAGACGACTTCATCATCGACATCGGCAGAGGTCACGAAGGTCGCACGCACCCCGAAGGTCTCGACATCGTCCGGATTGCCCTCGTACATGCCGCCGGGAATGGTGGACATGCTGTAGTAGGGGAACTCGTCGACCAGACCCTTGACGACGTCATCGTTCAACGGCACCAGATTGGAGGCGACGGTCGTGGTCGCTTCCTGGATGGCACCGTTGGGATGACCAACGACGTAAGCCATGGCATCGATGTTATTGTCGGCCAGTGCAGACGCCATCTCGGCGGCACCCAGCTCGGACGAGAGCGAGAACACGCTGGTGTCCCAGCCTTCCGCGTCCATCAGCACTTCCATGGTGGCGCGCTGACCGGAGCCCGGATTACCGATGTTGACGCGCTTGCCCTTCAAGTCCTGGATGGAGTCAATGTTGGCATCTTTGCGCGCCAGAATGGTGAGCGGCTCACCGTGCAGCGAAAAGACCGAACGCAGGTTTTCCATCGGCTGGTCGAACTGCGCCTTGCCGTTGTAGGCATTGAACTGGACATCGGACTGCGCGACACCCATGTTCAGTTCGCCGGACTTGATGCCGTTGATATTGGCAACGGAGCCGCCGGTCGAGGGAGCGTTACAGCGGATACCGCTCTCTTCGGCGCTGCGATTGACCATCCGGCAGACGGACTGGCCGACGACGTAGTAGACGCCCGTCTGACCACCGGTACCGATGGTGATGTACTGCTGGTCCTGGGCCATGGCCGGCGTGGAGACCGATACGGCGCCCATCAGGGCAGTGGAGAGAACGGCTGCGGTTAATGCATGGCGTTTCATGCGCATACCTCGAATTGTTTCCCGTTTATTGTGTTGATCGGTTTCCCGACCGCGAAGACGACAGGCTTACCGGCGTGCGTCAGGGTGTTTCGAATCGCACCGTGCCCGCGGACTTATTCTATCCCAACATACCTTATCCCTGACGGCGGGCCATCATATAGCGAGTTTCTGGCCGGCAAAACCGTCGGGCAGGCCGGAATTCAGCGTAGACCGCCGGACCTGACCTATCGGTCAGCGCCAAACCACCACCGCAACGCCAATCTCGATGCGCAAGGAACGCCATCCTCTCCGTGCCTCCTTCATCATCGGCATATCTCATGCGGGAAACGAATGCGCTTCACGGTGATTCCAGCCAGGGCGTGAGCTCGACATGATCGCCAACCTCGATCCCGCGTGCGGCGAAGTAACCGGCGTTGGTTTCCAGAGCGGCCCGAAAACGGGCACCCGCGGGATAGACGGGGCATCGGCTCGACTGCTCGGCGTGACAGGGCGACATCGTCTTGAGCGAGCGGATGACGCCGCCACTGTCCACGAATGCGATGTCCAACGGGATGCGCGTTCGGTACATCCAGTAGGCACTGGTTGCCGGCTGCTCTCGGGGATAAAGAAACAGCATCCCCGCCTCGGCGGGCAATGCCTGTCGCTCCATCAACCCTTTCGCCCGCTCCGCGGCGGTCCGTGCAACCTCGACCTGCAATGTATGCGCCCGCTGGCCGTCGTCGACGGTCAGCGCCTGGCGCGATACGCCATCACCCCAGCTGGGCAGGGCAACCAACATCAGCAGCGCCAAGGCGCCCTGTTTCAGGCCTTGTTTCAGCCCTTGTTTCAGCCCCTTCGCCATCCTGATGCACCTCGCCTTGACGTTCACGCGGACCTTCAAGCCTGCTCTTCTTCTTCGGACTCACGCTGACGCTGGTGGTTCTGAGCCGTCGCCGCCTGACGCGTCACGGATTCACCGTGTCCGAGACGATGATCGATGTAGGACAGCAAGAACAGCTGGGCGACGAGAAAGCAGGTGCAGAAAATGATTCCCTTGATCATGTCTTGAACTCTCGAATGGTGACGGTTTTGGCAGCGGCAAAAAACTGAACGTATTTGTCGCATGTTAGGCGTTGTCTGAAAAGTCGACGAGCGAAGGCAAGGCCGGGGCGCGTAGCTAAGGCAATCATCGGCGACAGGGCAGAGTTCACGGGGTGTCAACGAGCATCTTGACCGGGCTGGCGCACCAGCCGATTTATAACGCCGGATGGGCGAGCGCAGTACTTTTCGGACATGGCCTAGCGCATCAATCGATCAAGGAAATGGCGGTTGGCCTTGCGATCGCTCGCAGCCCCCGGCGTGGCTGCGAGCGATGGCGGCGAGGTAGCCGCCACGACCACTCGATGGCCACCCATTCGACAGGTTCGGTCCGAATGGCTCGATCCGCATGGCTCGATCCGAGATGCTCGGATTGCAGGACCCGGATTGAAGGACCCGCGCAAAATAACCTTGCTCTCGCCGGAGTCACTGAGACAATGGACCATCGCTGTCATCGACGACCGTCTTCAGCGATGCCCTTCAACGACATTTTCAGCGACGAGTATTGCGCGTGCCTCTCAAGGATCTGCTGATCGGCCTCGGCATCATCGCCATCTGGGCCTTCAATATCATCGTGATCAAGGTCGGGATCGAGGATCTGCCGCCCCTGCTGGTGACGGTGCTTCGCTTCATGCTGGTCGCCGTACTGGTCGTGCCCTTTACCCGGATTTCTCGCCAGCAGCTTCCCTGGATTCTGGTTCTGGCGGTGACTTTCGGTGGCTTGCACTTCCCGCTGCTGTTTCTGGGGCTGCATCAGTCGGAAGCCGGTACCGGCGCCCTGCTGGTCCAGATGGGGACGCCGTTCGCCACCCTGCTGGCGGCGATCTTTCTCAAGGAGAAACTGAGCCCGCGTCGGATCGTCGGATTGATCCTCGCCTTCGGTGGTGTCGTCGTGCTGGCCGGCGGCCCCTCGCTGCCACCGCCGGCATCCACCGCCCTGCTGCTCGCCAGTGCGTTCTTCTGGGCCGTCTCGACCATGATCATCAAGCTTGCCCCGCCGATCGCGCCGCTGACCATGACCGGCTGGATATCGCTGTTCGCGATTCCTCTGGTCGCTCTGGGCAGCTGGATATTCGAGGACGACCAATGGCTGGCACTACATCAGGCTGGCTGGGCCGGGTGGGGCGCCGTGGTATATACCGCCGTGATGTCGTCGATTGCGGCTTACGGGCTGTGGTACTGGCTGCTGCAGAAGCACCCCGTCAGCCGGGTGGTGCCATTGACCCTGCTGATGCCGGTTTTCGCCGTCATTCTTGGCGTCTGGCTGCTCGACGACCCGCTGGGGATCAACAAGGTCGCTGGCGGCGCCATGGTCATCGCCGGGCTCGCCGTCATCAACATTCGTTTTCGCCGTTCACGCAAGCCGAGGCCCGTCTCATGAATCACCATGCCCTGCCTGCCATCCTGCCCATGACGCCCGACGATCACGCGGATTTTGCCGCGATGATGAGACGCACGCCCGGCGTGGTCCTCAGAACCGCCGATGGCGCCGAGGCGACACGACGCTATCTGGAGCGCAACCCGGGCTTGAGCTTCGTGGCACGCCCGCCAGACGGACAGGGGATCGTGGCTTGCGCGATGGCGGGGCATGATGGCCGTCGCGGCTATCTGCAACATGTCATGGTCGACCCGGACTATCGCCACCTCGGACTGGCGCGGACGATGGTCGATCGCTGCCTGACGGCGCTGCTCGAGGCCGGCATCGAGAAGGTGCATCTCGATACCCTGGCGGACAACATCGAAGCACATCGTTTCTGGCGGCATCTGGGCTGGGCCGATCGCCGCGACGAGATCGTCAAGTTCTCACGCGTGCTGGTGGAAGATACCAACGCTTGAGCCGGAACGGCCGGCCAGTGAACGGCGACAGGGTGCCCGACTGTCCAGTAGGCGCGATCTCTAGCCGAAGCTAACGCGAATGGCGAGTCGAGCGAATATTGGTCAAGAGCGGACTGCCGGTAGCCGGATCCAGCATCAGGGTGCACTCCACACCGTAGAGGTCGCGCACCAGCTCCGCCGTTACCACCTCGCTCGGCTTCCCGGCAGCGACGATCTTGCCGTCACGCATCGCGACCAAGTAGTCGGCAAAGCGGCATGCGCTGACCAGGTCGTGAACCACCATGGCCAGTGTCTTGCCTGATGCGGCCAGATCCCGGATCAGCTCGAACACTTCCAGTTGATGGCCGAGATCCAGCGCGGAAGTCGGCTCGTCGAGCAGCAGCAGTGGCGTCTGCTGGGCGATCGCCATGGCGATCCAGGCGCGCTGGCGTTGACCGCCCGACATGGCGTCCAACGGGCGGTCGGCGAGTTCATGCAGATCCGCGGCTGTCAGTGCTTCATCGACCACGCGTCGATCCTCTCTCGACCACTGCTTGAACAGGCTTTGATGCGGCTGTCGCCCGAAGCGGATCAGCTCGGCAGCGGTCAACCCTTCTGGCGCATGGGTTTCCTGGGGCAGCAGCGCCAGCCGCTGCGCCATGTCACGGGCCGGTAGACGCTGAATGTCCCGTCCATCGAGCAACACCGTGCCCCGGTGCGGCACATGCAAACGTGCCAGACTCGCCAGCAACGTCGATTTTCCGCAGCCGTTGGGCCCGACGATCGCCGTCACCTGGCCCGCGGGAAGCTCGAGATCGAGCCCCTCGATCACCGTGCGTCGCGCGCTGTTCCGTCCGTAGCTCAACGAGAGCTGGCGTGCGATCAGTGGCGACACAGTCGCTGATGCCGCGTTCGAAGGCGTAACGGAGTTGGTGGCGGCAAACGAGCTCATGACTGAAACCTCGGTGCGGGACGTAATAATATCCAGAGTAGAAACGGCGACCCGACGATGGCGGTCACGATACCGACCGGCACCTCGATCGGAGCCAGCAGCAGCCGTCCGACCAGATCGGAAGCGACCATGATGATCGCCCCGGACAGCGCCGAGGCGATCAACGAAATCCCGCGGTGCGAAGAGAGCTGGCGCGCGATTTCCGGGCCGATCAGCCCGACCAACCCCACCGGACCGGCGACCGCGACCGCCAGTGCCGCCAGCGCTACCGACACCACCAGTGCCAGGTAGCGGCAGCCGCGCACGCGATATCCCAGGCCTTGGGCGACGGCGTCGGAAAAGCGCAGTACCCGCATCGCCCGGGAGAGATAACACGCCGCCAGCAGGCCAATCGCCAGGCCGCACCAAAGCCAGGTCAGTGCGGTGCCATCGCGGGCATTGAGGCTGCCGACAGTCCAGGGATAGGCGGCGTTGGCCGTGTCGATGGCCACTCTTGCCATCAGCAGCTGCGTCAGTGCCCCGAAAACGGCGCCGACGCCGATTCCCGTCACGATGAAGCGATAGCCGCGCGTCCCGACATCATTGGCTAGGGCGAAGGTGATGGCGGTTGCCGTCACGGCCCCCGCCAACGCCATCGGGGGCGGCGCCAGGCTCGTGCCCAGCCCTACCACCGAAGCGACGGCAAACGCTGTCGCGCCGTTGTCGATGCCAACGATCCCGGGCGTGGCCAGACGATTACGAGCAAGCGTCTGCATCAGGCAACCGGAGAGCGAAAATGCCGCACCCGTCGCAACGCCTGCCGCCAATCGCACCAGGCGCAATTCCTGAACAACGAACACGCTCATGGGCTCGCCATGCCCGAACAGGCCTGCCAGGGCCTGACGCGGGCTAAGCGCCACGCTTCCCAGACAGAGCGACAGCAAACAGACCGCCAATAGCACGGCCAGCAATCCGAGACAGGCGAAGCACGCACGACGCTCGATCAGCATCGAATGGTCGCGCCCGCCAAGCGTCCAGCTCAGGCGCCAGGAGCCAGGAGGAGGCGTTACGGCAGTATCATCACGATTCATCGGGCAGGCGGGCGGTGTCAGCGTGTGAGTCTTCATCGGCATTACAACGCGGGCAGGCGATGTGCACGAACCACCGCGATCAGCACCGGCGCACCGACCAGCGCGGTAATCACGCCTAGCGGCATTTCCGAGGGCGCGACCAACAGCCGCGCCAGGATATCGGCGCAGAGAATCATGATCGGCCCCAGCGGTAGCGCCAACCACAGGGAGCGGCGAATATCGGGGCCCGCCAGCGCGCGAGCGACGAACGGCACCACCAGCCCCACGAAAGCGATCGGACCGGCAACCGCCGTGGCCGCACCGACCAGTATCGCCACCGCCACGACACACAGCAGCCGAATCCAGCGCGGGTGATGCCCCAGGCCGACGGCGACCCGCTCACCGAGGGCCAGCGCCGCCAGTGGACGAGCGATCATGATGACCAGAGCACCGGCAAACAGCAGACTCGGCAGGATGGCGCGAAGATCATCGAGTCTACGCCCGGCCAGACCGCCGATGACCCAGAAGCGGATCTCGTCGGCACTGCGCTGATCGACCAGCAGCAAAAGCGAAGTCAACGCACCCAGCAGCCCCGACAGAATCGCTCCGGCCAATACCAGCCTGACCGGATCGTTACCGACGCCATTGACGCGCGCCATCAGCAGCACGAACAGGCATCCGGCCAGAGCGCCGAGCTGCGCCACGGAAACACGTAGCGTGGCCGCGCTGGCGCCGAGCACCAGTGCAATCGCCACCGCCAGGGCGCTACCCGCGCTGACGCCGAGAAGCCCCGGCTCGGCCAGTGGATTGCGGGCCACCGCCTGGATCAACGAGCCCGCTACGCCCAGTGCCATGCCCACCGCCATGCCGACCAGCATGCGAGGCAAGCGTAACGATTCGACGACGAAACGCGCCTCGTCGCTACCGCCGCCGAATAGCACCGACCCGGCATCGAGTGGGCCAACGTCACCAGCTCCCAGAAGCAGGCTCGTCACGCTGACCAGCAAGAGGCTGGCCAGCAGGATGAGCATCAATTTGGAGAGCGACGATCGTTTACCGAGAGACGAGCGTCCATGGGAAATCGGTTCAGTCACGGTGTGTCGTCATGAAGTCTAGCGGCATGGAATCGAATTCCGGGTTCTGGCATCAGTGATCACTGCGGCAACATGCCCTCGATGTCGTCGAGAATGCGCTGCGCGGCGATGGGCCCCGAGGCACTGGTCCACAACTGGCCGTCCACAGGCACCACGTGGCCCTGCCGAACGACGCTCAGGCGTTCGAAGGCTGGCGACTGGCGTGCAGATTCCAGCGCCGCTTCGCCGTCATCGTTCAACGTCGCCAGGAACAGCCAGTCGCTATCGAGACTCGACAGGCTCTCGAGACTCAGCGAGTCGCTGTGCGGCCGTCCGGCCTTGACCACACCGCCGTCTTTCACGTCGAACCCGGAGGCCGCCAATAGCCCCGTCGCGAACAGCTTGTTCGACATCACCAACGGGCCATTCGCCATCCATCGCGCCACGGTGGCGGTAGTGTCGCCATTGGGTTGACGTTGTGCAAGCGATTGAGAACGATTTTCAACCGCCTGAATCGCGTCATCGACCGCTTCCTCGCGCCCCAGTGCCTTCCCGAAGAGGCGCGCCTCGTCTTTCCAGGACTCCGGCTCGAAACCTTCGGTTCTGGGTACCACCGTTGGCGCTATCTGGGACAGCAGCGTGTACTGCTCCTCGGGTAGACGTGACGAGGCCAGAATCAGATCCGGCTTCTGTGCCACGACCGCTTCGATGTTGGTCTCGCGCGCCGTTCCGACGATCGCGACACCGGCTGCAGCGTCGCTCAAGTAGTCTGCCACGCCTTCGCCCCCTCGCGTTGCCACTGCACCGAGTGGCGTCACGCCCGCCGTCAGGGCGGTATCCAGCGCCCCTTCATAAAGCGTTACCACGCGCTCGGGCTGGCCATCGATTTCGATATCGCCGTACGCCGTATCCAGAGTACGCGCCTGGGCTTGCGGGATCAGGGCAGCCTGCGCCAATGCGGCCAGGACGATTGCAGCGCAAAACAGCACGCCGCCACGAGAGTGAGAACGAATCTGCATCAATGATTTCCTGTCTAGCGAGTTCATGGAATAGAAAGCCGGCATCGGCCTGTTGCGATGCCGGACATGTCTTACGCTGCCCTAGAGGATGATCCTCTGTGGGTAGTTTTCAGGCGGCGTCATATTTCGAGATCGATAGCGAGCCAGTAGCGACGACCGTCTTCGACCAGGCTGTAGGTGTCGTAATCGATCCGCTTGTCGAAGACGTTGTAGACGCCGAACAGCAATTTGGCTTGCGGGGCGATTCGCCAGGACCCACCGGTGTCGACCAATGTATAGGAGGGAATGGCATCGGTGGAGCCGGAACGCCCCGACGCCACATACTCTTCCTGGTCGCCGCGGAACGTCAGTCGACCCCAGCCGCTGAATCGACCGGCAGGATCCCAGTCCAAGGTGGTGCTCAGCAGGTGCCTGGGCAGCTGCGTGAGCTGCTCCCCTTCCGCCTCGCCGGACTCCTGTTCGGAATCGGTATAGGTGTAGCTCGCCTTGGCCGACAGCGTCTCGCTCAGCGGACTTCCCAGGGTCAGCTCGACGCCTTGCGTATAAGCCTCGTCGATATTGACCCGGGTCGTGGGACTGCGGCCATAGCTGTTGTCGGGCTCCGACGCACAGGGGGCGCCCACGGCCGTACAGGGAACCCGGCTGATCTTGTCCTCGAAGTCGTTGCGGAACAGCGTGATCCCGCCATTGAGTCCGCTGGGCCGACCGTAGAGCAGGCCGATCTCCTTGGTGATCGAGGTCTCGGGCTCGAGATCCGGGTTACCGTAGGTATTGCCGCCACGACTGACGGCCCCCCAGTCCGGCGAGAGATCGCGTACGCCGGGCGCCTTGTAGCCCGTCGAGACGCCACCCTTCACTGTCCACAGCGGCGCTGGATTCCAGACGCCGTAGAGACGCGGACTGAAGTGATTGCCGAACTCTTCGTTGTCGTCCATGCGCACGCCGGCGGTAACCGAGAAGGTATCGGTGAGGTAGTACTCGTCCTCGATGAACAGCGCCCACTGGTACATGTCCAGTTCGGAGAGCTCGGAGATTTTGTTAGTCGTGGTATCTTCCAGCTCCTCCTTGGAGTAGCTGGCGCCCACGCTCAGCGTATGCGCGCGAAAAGGCATCGCCAGCTGCGACTTGGCCTCGGTATTCTTGACCGTGATGTCTCGCCCCTCGTTTTCGGTCTCTTCCTGCTGCACATACGTGGTCGAGGTGCCGATGCCCCAGCGCCCTTCATGACGCAGCGAGTAGCGCTCTGTCTCATTATCGGATTCACTAGGGACACCGCCCGCTTCGACGGTCTTCCCGACGTTCATCTCGCGCTGCTGCCTGGTGCGACCGGCTTCCATCATGAAGTCATGGTTCTGGGTCGGCGTGAGCGTCACGCGCGCCGTGCCGTTGACCAGTTCCTTGTCCTCGTAGCCGTCGACGATGTCGTCCTCCTGCCGCGTGCTGTAGCGGCCGAAGACCTGCAGGCCCAGCAAATCATCGACCAGCGGTCCGGTGGTATAGAATTCGGTCTGCTGAGCATCGCCGGAGTCCCGATCTTCCTGGATCGTCGCTCCCAGCCGCAGATTGGCATGCCATTCGTCCTGGACTTTACGCGTGATGACGTTGATCACCCCACCGATGGCATCCGATCCATAGAGCGTCGACATCGGCCCACGAATCACCTCGATCCGCTCGATGGCATAGAGCGGCGGCAGCCAATCCTGCTCGAATCCGGCGCTACCGTTGGGGCGCGATTCACGTGTACTGACCGGCATGCCATCGACCAGGATCAAGGTATATTCGGCAGGCATACCGCGGATGCTGATGTCGGCGCCGTTGTCCCCCGACCCGCCGCCCGTCACGATGACGCCGGGCACGTCAACCAGCGCATCGGTCACATCGCGGTACTGACGGCGCTCGAGCTGTTCGCGTGAGATCACGCTGATCGAAGCGGGTGCACTGGTCACCTGCTGCGCGTAGCCCGCGGCCGTGACGACCATAGGGTCCAGCTCGCTCTGGGCATGGCTATGGTTCGCAAACCCGACGGCCCCCGCAGCCGCCAGTGTGAGCGCTGAAAAACGTAATGGCGTTGAAAACGTCATTGCTGGTTCCCTTGATAAGACGAGTCCGAATGAGCAAGCGGCTCGCACGGCCGAAAATCTTAATACGAATATTTATCATTTAGATTCTTCCATATTGTCCACATAAAATCTCGCGACAGGCCGTTGCGTTTTTCGCAACCTTCGGAAAGATCGCCCCGCGACGCTAAAAACCGTTAAGGTTTCTGATAACCATTGCCATCTGACTGGAAACTCGTTCAGTGCCAACACCAGGCTCCCCAGGAAAATCCATGTACGATCTCGAGGAACTCAAGACTTTCATCGATGTGATGGATTCCGGCAGCCTGACTGCCAGCGCCCGACGTCTCGGCGTCGCCAAATCGACCTTGAGTCGGCGAATCGCTCATCTCGAGACTCAACTGAGTCAGCCATTACTCAGGCGACAGGCCAATCGCCTCCTGCCAACCGAGGCAGGCAGTCTCTTCCTGGGTTATGCGCGGGAGATGTTGCGTATTGCAGAACAGAGCCAATTGGCGCTGGACGATCTGAAGGCGGAGATCAGCGGCGGACTCGTCATCAAGGTTCACTCGGCTTTGGCACGTAGTTTCATGGCAAGGCAGGCGGAACTCTTTCTGAAGCGACATCCCAAGGCCAGCCTGGAGATTCGGACGCTCCGGTCGGCTCCTACGCTGCCGGACGGCAGCGCTATCCATCTTTGGGTCGGTACGGTGGCCGAATGCGGCTTGCGTCAGGAAACGCTCGGCTGGATTACACGCGGCGTCTATGCCAATCCCGATTATCTCCTTCATCGAGGAACGCCCAGCCACCCGCATGAGCTGAAGAATCATGCCTGGATCGATCTGCTCGGTGATACCGAAAGCGGAATGACGCTGGACCATCCGCATCACGGCCGTTATCACCTGCCGTCGGCCGACAGCCGGTTGCGCGTCGATCAGTTGGCACTGCATGCCGATGCCATTGCGCGCGGCCAAGGCGTGGGGCTGATGCCTCACTGGATGGCCGAGCGTCGTTTGCAGCATCATCCCGATACTCTGGTGCAGTGTCTGGGCGAATGGCAGGCTTCTCCCTTGCCGGTCACGTTGCTTTATCCCTACGGCCATCAGCCGCGCAAGATCGCCACGCTGATCGATCAGTTGCGCCAATCGATACCGGCAGACTGGCAGCGCGATACCGTAGGTATGTCAGCTGTTGATTCGCCGGATTCCGCTACCGCTCACTGAAGAGTGTCCCACCACCCACTGCCTCTGGAGACATCCATGATGGCGTCAAACCCTGTGGACATGGACGATGCGATGCGATAGGTCATCGAGCGCTATCATCAGCGCATCGAAGAGGAAAAGCGGGGCCAAGGCGGCCGTCATCGTCACATGGCGACCGGTCCGGCATCCGGACGCCTGATCAACCTGCTGGTGCGTAGTCTTGAATCGCCACCGATTCTCGAGCTGGGTACATCGCTGGGGTACCCGACGATCTGGCTGGCCGACGCCGCCCGTGCCACCGGGGGCCAGGTGACCACCATTTTCACATAGGGTCGGGCGCCCCTATTCCGCCATTTCCAGTTAGACTGCAGTGAATGCGTGATAGCTAGAGACGTCACACTTCTGATGCCAATCTCAATAGCGTGCTAGCATTTATTGCTTGTCGTATAACGTCACTGCCAACAGGAACGATATGGGTCTTCAGGAAATCGCCGTTGGCGGAATCTTTCTCAGTCCACTGCTGATCTATGCCTTCTGCGGCTTCATCGCTACCATCGTTCTGCGCTCGCTGCTGCACTGGGTAATTGGCCAGCGCGCCCTGTGGTATGAAGCCTGGTTCGATGTATCGCTGTTCGTGCTGATCACTGCCGGCATCACCTTTCTGTTTTCCGTCCTGCCCGAGAGTACTTGATGCGCAATTCGCTACGTATCCTCCTGACCCTCGTCGTCGTCGCGATCGCCGTGGCCGCCGGTATCTGGCTCTGGAATTACTACCTCTTCACGCCCTGGACCCGGGATGCGCGCGTGCGCGCGGAGGTCGTCACCATCGCCCCGGACGTCTCCGGCTGGGTACGCACGCTGAACGTCAACGACACCGACTTCGTTGCCAAAGGCGATACCCTGTTCGAGATCGACGAGGCTCGTTACCAGGCAGCGCTGGACCAGGCCCAGGCCACGGTGGAAAACCGCGAGGCCACCTTGAAACTGCGTCAGACGGAAGCCCAGCGTCGCAATCAGTTGAGCAGCCGCTCGATCAGCGCCGAGGATCGTCAGATCGCGCAGATCAACAGTCGGGTCGCCGCCGCCAATCTGAAGCAGGCCCAGGCCGATCTGGCGAGCGCCAGGCTCGACCTGGAACGTACCCGAGTCGTGGCACCGATCAGCGGTCATGTACTCAATCTGCAGCTCGCCGCCGGCAACTACGTGACTCGCGGCACCTCGGTCATGGCACTGGTGCAGTCGAACTCCTACTACGTCATGGGTTATTTCGAAGAGACCAAGATACCGTCGATCCGGGTCGGCGATTCGGCCGAGGTCATCCTGATGAACGGTGACACGCACCTGCGTGGTCACGTCGCCGGCATCGGCAGAGGCATTGCGGACACCAATACCAGTCTCAACAATCAGCTGTTGCCGCAGGTCCAGCCCACCTTCAACTGGGTACGTCTGGCGCAGCGAATCCCGGTTCGCATCACTCTGGACGACATTCCGGACGAGACGCTGCTCAGTGCCGGCATGACCGCGACCGTTCGCGTCGACGCGGCGGACGGCAGCCGGTCCGACGAGCGTGTCGACGCGCCGGTGAGTACGACGACGTCCCGGGGCGTGGCCGCCGACCGACGTCCCACCGAGCAGGCGCAGCAGCCTGACCCAAGGCCGGACGACACCGCCGCCGATTCGCCGTGAGTACCATGCCACCACTCGTCAAGACCTATCTGACGCCCGATGTGACGGCGGTCAAGTTTGCGATCAAGACCACGCTGGCGATGATGATCGCGCTCTATCTGGCCCTCTGGTTCAACCTCGACCGGCCTTACTGGGCGTTGATTTCGGCGGCGTTCCTGCAGATCCGGCCGATGAGCGGCATGGTGATCGAAAAAGGCATCTGCCAGATCAGCGGCACCCTCATCGGCGCGCTCGCGGGCATCCTCATCATGGCGCTGTTTGCGCAGGCGAGAGTGCCTGCACTGATCACGCTGACGCTATGGATCATGCTGTGCACCTACGTCGGCTCGCTGTGGCGCAACAACTATACCTACGGCTGCCTGATGGCTGCCGTCACCGCCATGCTGATCGTGGTGATCTCGAATGGCAGCACGCCCGGCGGGATCTTCGACATCGCCGTGGCACGCCTGTCGGAACTGGGGCTGGGCGCCATCTGTGCCACCCTGATCAGCTCGCTGTTATGGCCTTCTCGAGTGGGCAAGCATCTCTCGGCGCAGGCCGACACCGCGATCAACGAAGCGTTCGAGAACGCCGCCCTGCGCCTGGAGGCAAGCGACGACATCCCTGCGATGCAAAAGGCGTTGCGAGGCAGCCTCGGCCCGCTGACGGTGCTGGAAACGGACAGCCAGGCGGCGCGCTTCGAAGGGCCGGAGGGGCCGGGGCGCATCCGCGCGACTCACGTCCTGACCCGACGCACGCTGCGTTTTCTGGCCAATCTGCAGGCGCTGCATCAGATGCTTCACGATCACGCCGACAGGCTGGACCCCCGCAGCATCGAGATTGCGCGCCAGGTCGCGCAAGGCTTCCGTGAAGCGGAACACGTCAAGGGCGTGCCCAAGGCGCGTCAGGAGCTGCAGGACCTTCGCCATCTGGTGCATGAAAGCGATGAGCAAGGCATGGCGCCGCTGGACCGACGCGCACGCCTGGGACTGCGGGAATCGATCGGCCATGCCATGGTGATGCTGGACGCCCGCGAGGCGATCGCCTCGCCCGGTACGCACAAGCTGCGATCGGCCTCTCTGGCCTGGCATCGCGATCACCTTGCCGCCGGCATCAACGCATTGCGTTCCGGTCTCGTTTTCGGTTCGCTCGCCATGTTCTGGATTCTCACCGCCTGGAGCAGCGCGATGGTCGCGATGCTGCTCGGCACGCTGTTCTCGTCGTTCTTTGCCAGCCGCGACAATCCGGTCGCGATCACCATGATGTTCTACAAGGGCATGCTCGCGGCCATTCCCAGCGCGTTTCTGTTCGGTCACGTACTGCTGTCGCAGGCCAACGGCTTTCCGATGCTCGCCATGCTGTTCGGCACGCCGCTGTTCCTGGGGCTGCTGGGCGCGACCAACCCGGCGACGATGGGTTATTGCCTGGCTTTCACCATCTTCAATATCCTGCTGACCATGCCCGGCAACAACATGGACTTCTCCTTCGACAGCTTCGCCAACCGGGCGGTTGCGGTGATCATCGGGCTGACCTGCGTGGTGATGGGTTTCCGGCTGCTGCCCGGTCTGGGCACGCGGCTGCGTCGCCGTCGTCTGATCAATGCGATCTCGCGGGATATTCATCACCTGCGGCGGCGATCGATACGCGATGCCGAGACCCGCTTCAGCGGACACATGGCCGATCGTATCCTGCAACTGGCGCAGCACGACGACATGCTTCCCGAGGATCAGCGCCATCTGTTCATTCTGGGACTGACCGGGCTGGATCTGGGCACCGCGACGCTGCGCCTGCGCGATCGTCTCGACGATGCGCCACACCCGCTGATTCGGCGAGCCCACCGCCAGCTGCTGCGAGCGCTGGCCAGCGGCTTCGAGGAGAGCGCCAACGGCCGCCAGCCGCAGGGAGTTCGCGAGGCGGGCAAGCGACTGGACGCGGCCATCGCCACCCATGGCAACGTTGCCGCCGATCGTCGCGTGCTGCTGGAAGGACTGGTCGAGCGACTCGAACTGGCGCTGGAGCGCCTCGGCCACATCATGGCCGAGCGGCCACGTATCAAGCCCGACCGCGAGCCCGATACCGTCACCTCCTGAGCCGTCATTCTCCCGATCGAGGGCAGACGGTTGCTGCCCGGGCCGTCGAGCTGGTCAGCGACCGATTCGGGGCCAGGTGTCGGCGAGCCGGTAACCGCCCGGCCAGGGATCATGAGGATCAAGCGTATGCTGATGAGTTCCGGTGATGAAAGCACGCCCGCGAATCGACGGCATCACCGCCTCCTTCCCGCCGACGCGGGTGGTGCCATCGAGCCTGCAGTAGAAGCGTGAATCGATGATCGACTCGCCGATGAAGGTTTCGCCCTGTTTCAACCTGCCCTGAGCGTGCAGTAGCGCCATGCGTGCCGAACAGCCGGTGCCGGTGGGAGAACGATCGAGCTTGCCCGGCTGTATCGCTACCGTGTTGCGCCCCAGCCAGGCATCGCCTTCGCGGCTGAGCGGCGCGGCGATCTGGCAAAAGGAGACGTGCCGCCAATCAGGATTGGTGGGATGGCAAAAGCCGAACTGCGCATTGACCGCATCGGTGATGCGAATGCCGGCTTCGACCAGATCCCGCGCTTCGTCCGGTACCAGTCTGAAGCCCAGATCCTCGGCATCGACGATCACGAAACTGTCGCCGCCGAATGCCGTATCGACACGGAGCGTGCCGAGCCCTTCCACTTCGAGCTGCAGATCGCGCCGATCGACGAACGCCGGCAGGTTGCGCACCGTGACGTCCACCACCCGGCCGTTCTCGCAGCGCGCCACGGCCTCGATGACACCGCCGGGGGCCTCCAGCACCAGATGCGTCTCCGGTTCCTGCATCGGCAGAATGCCGGTCTCGAGCAGGACAGTCGCGACGCACAGACTGTTGGAACCGGACATCGGCGGCGTGTCTTCCGGCTCCATGATGATCCAGCCCATCTGCGCGCGCGGGTCCTTGGCCGGCACCAGCAGATTGACATGCCGGAATACGCCGCCTCGGGGCTCGTTGAGCATGAAGTGGCGCAGGGTCTGGTCGCGAGCGATCCAGCGAGACTGCTCCCACAGCGTCTCTCCGGGCGGTGGCGCGACGCCACCCACGATGACGTCCCCCACCTCGCCTTCGGCATGACAGCTGACGCTATGGATCACGCGATTCGTCTGCATGGGAGCTCTCCCGTCGGCTACTCGCCGACGCCCAAATAGGCCTTCACGATCGACTCGTCCTGCCGCAGCTTGGCCGCCTCGCCCTGCATGCGAATCTCGCCGTTCTCGATCACGTAGGCATAGTGCGCCAGACGCAGCGCCAGACGTGCATTCTGCTCGACCAGCAGAATGGTGCTGCCGGCTTCGTTGAGACGCTTGATGATGCGCATGATGTCGGTCACCAGCTTCGGCGCCAGGCCCATCGACGGTTCGTCCAGCAGCATCACGCTGGGACCGTGCATCAACGCGCGCCCCATGGCCAGCATCTGCTGCTGTCCGCCGGAAAGCAGCGAGCCATCCTGGTGACGGCGTTCATGCAGAATCGGGAACAGGCCGTAGACTTCATCGAGCCGCTGTCGTCGGAGCGCGTTGTCCTTGACCGTGAAGGCACCAAGCTCAAGGTTCTCCTTGACCGTCAGCCCGCGCAGAATGCGCCGCCCCTCCGGAACATGAACCACACCGCGGCGAGCGATCTCGTGGGCCGCCAGCGTGGCGATCGATTCCCCTTCGAGCAGGACATCTCCCCGCTGCGCCCGCACCAGCCCGGAAATGGTCTTGAGCGTGGTCGATTTCCCGGCGCCATTGCTGCCCAGCAGGGTCACGATCTCTCCCTCATGGACATCCAGTGACACGCCTCGCAGCGCCTGGATCTGACCATAGAAGGCTTCGACATCGCGAATGCTCAGACGCACCTTGCCCGGACGCGTGGTGCTCGCAGCGGCCTCGGGTTGAGTGATGGTTTCGGTCACAGTGCCAGCTCCTCGTCGTCCTGACCGAGATAGGCCTCGATCACTCTGGGATCGTTCTGCACCGCCTGGGGGTCGCCCTCGGTGATCAAACTGCCGTGATCGAGCACGCTGATCCGCTCGGAGACATTCATCACCAGGCTCATGTCGTGCTCGATCAGCAGTACGGCAACGCCGCGCTCGTCCCGGATGCGCCGGATCAGTTCGATCAGCGCCTGTTTCTCGCCACTGTTGAGGCCTGCCGCCGGCTCGTCGAGCAACAGCAGCTTAGGCTCGGTGGCCAGGGCGCGGGCGATTTCGACGCGGCGCTGGTGGCCGTAGGCGAGGTTGGTCGCCAGCCGATCCTGATGCCCCAGCAACCCGACGAAATCGAGACATTCAAGGCTGGTCTCGAGAATCTGGCGCTCCTCGGCGCGCTGACTCGGTAGCCGGAGAATGGCGGCGATGGCACCCGATCGCGTCCGGCAGTGCTGCCCGGCCATGACGTTCTCGAGCACCGACATTTCCCGGAAAAGGCGGACGTTCTGGAAGGTCCGCGCGATGCCCATTCGGGTCACCGCGTGTGGCTTGCGCTTGAGGATGGCGTCGCCATCCAGAGTGATAACCCCCTGCTGGGGACGGTAGAATCCGGTAATCACATTGAACATCGACGTCTTGCCGGCACCATTGGGGCCGATCAGGCTGTGAATCCGCCCCGCGTCGACGCCGAAATTGACATCGTGCAGTACGGTGTTGCCGGCGAAGCTCAGCGACACCTGTTTCAGTTGCAGCAGCATCGCATCCCCCTAGGAACGTTTCTCGGGCCAGATACCGCTTGGCCGGAACAGCATGATCAGCAGCAGCAGCACGGCGAAGATCAGCAGTCGCAAGGTGCCGAAGTCGCGCAGCAACTCGGGGCCCAGCACCACGATGAATGCGCCCAGAATGACGCCGGGTATCTTGCCCATGCCGCCAAGCACCACTGCCAGCAGAATCAGCACCGACTGCTGGAAGCTGAAGCTTTCCGGCGAGATGGCGCCCAGGTTCACCGAGAAGAAGATCCCGCCGATCGCCCCGAAGATGGCGCCGATCACGTACGCCGCCAGCTTGGTCGCGACCCGGTTGATCCCCATCGCCTCGGCGGCATCTTCATCGTGCCGGACGTAGAGCCAGGCCCTGCCGAGACGCGAATCGAACAGCCGCTGGCTGGCAAGGTAGGCCAGCACCGCCAACACCACGAAGACGTAGTAGAAGTCTATCGAGCTATCGATGTGCCAGCCGAACAGCGACGGTTCCGGAATGTGCGAGAGGCCGCTGGCGCCACCGGTGATCTCCAGGTTGCGCGCAGTGAAGCGCACGATCTCGCCGAAGCCCAGGGTCACGATGGCCAGATAGTCGCTGCGCAGACGTAACGTCGGCCCGCCGATGATCACGCCGGCCAGCGCTGCGGCCATCAGGGCGAAGGGAATCGCTGCCCAGAAATTGACGCCGAACTGCTGCGTCAGGATGCCGACGGTGTAGGCGCCGACAGCGAAGAAGGCGGCGTAGCCGAGATCGAGCAGACCGGCGTAGCCCACCACGATGTTGAGACCCAGGCACAGCACCACGTAGAGCAGCGCGTTGGTCAGGATTACCGTGGTGTACTGGCTCGAGATCCATGGCGTGACGATCAGAATCGCGAGAATCGTGAGGTGAAGTGCGCGCCGCCGCCCTGGCGACTCGAAAGCCACATAGAGGCGCTGGAACAGATTGCGCGGCCTGGGTTCATGAAGATCGGGTTCATGAAGATCGGGTTCGCGGGCGTCCGGGTTCGTGGGTGGCGAATGTTTGTCCATGTTCACATCCTCTCCACTTCGGATTTGCCGAGCAGGCCGGTGGGTTTGAACACCAGCACCAGGATCAGGATCGAGAAAGTGAAGACGTCTTTCCACTCGCTGCCGATGAACGGAATATGCGTCCCGAAGGACTCCAGCAAGCCCAGTATCAGGCCGCCCAGCATCGCCCCGGTGATGCTGCCGATGCCACCGATCACCGCGGCGGTGAATGCCTTGAGCCCGATCAGAAAGCCCATGAAGTACCAGATGCTGCCGTAGTAGGCTCCCGCCATGGTGCCAGCGGCTGCCGCCAACCCGGATCCAATGAAGAAGGTCACTGCGATCACGGCGGAGACGTTGATCCCCATCATCCGGCACATGTCCTTGTCGATGGAGACGGCGCGCATGGCTCGTCCATAAAGCGTCCTGGAGACGAACAGCTCGAGCGCGATCATCAACAAGGCGGCGATCGTGACGAGGACGATCTGGTTATAGGAAAGAAAGAGATTGCCGAGGTTGAAGCCACCGAACCCAAGGTCGGTGCTGAAAGCGGTGTACTGACCACCGGTGAGCGCCAGCGCTGCGTTCTGCAACACCAGCGACACGGCGAGCGCGGTGATCAGAATCGATAGCCGGGGGGCGCCCAGCATCGGGTGATAGGCCACGCGCTCGATCACGACCCCCAGGCAGCCAACGGCCAGCATCGCCAGCAGCATGGCGACGAAGATACCGAGCCAGCCGGCACCGAGAAACCCGGAAACCAGTGAAAGGCCGCCGAAGCCTGCGAAGGCCCCGGTCATGTAGAAATCGCCATGGGCGAAGTTGAGCAGTTTGATGACCCCGAACACCATGGTGTAACCGAGCGCCACCAGGGCATAGAAAGAGCCCAGCACCAGCCCATCGACGAGCTGCTGCAAGAAAGAGTCGTACCAGGTCATGGGCGTATGTCTCTGGACAGCGAAAAGCGGAAAAGGGAAGACGAACGCGCCGCAACTTCGCTTGCCGCAGCGCGTACCGCCATCACCGGTTCGAGTCTGAGTTCGAGATCAGACGCGAACCGGGGAACTAGCCGTCACTTCTCGTAACGGGTCCACTTGCCACCCTGGCCCTCGAGTACCACGAAATTGCTGCGCGCCAGCGTATGTTGTGGCGTGAAGGAGATCGGACCAGCCAGCCACTCCTGCCCATCGGCGCTGTTCAGCGCCTTGATGATGGCATCGCCATCGGTGGAACCGGCCTTGTCGATGGCCCAGGCCATCAGCTGCAAGCCATCGTAGGCGAGCGGCGCGTACGGCCCCGGCGCGTTGTCGAACTTGGCTTGGTAGTCGCTGGTGAACTGTTTGGCAGCCGGCAGAAAGTCGGCCGTCGGATTGGAGAATGCGAACACGCCTTCCGCCGCCTGACCGGCGATATTGAACAGTTCCGGCGAGTTGGAGCCATCACCCACGGCGATGGTGCCCTGGAAGCCGCGCTGGCGCAGCTGGCGAATCAGCAGCCCGCCATCGGCGTAGTAGGCCGTCCAGAAGACTGCTTCGGCACCAGAGCCGCGGATCTTGTTGACCAGGGCGGAGAAATCCTGCTCCCCCTTGTTGACGTATTCGAAGGCCGAAACGGTATGGCCAGCGCCGGTCCAGGCGTCGCGAGTCAGGTTGGCCAGATCCTGAGAGTAGGCATCGCCCTGATTGACGATGGCCAGCTTCTCGATGCCCTTGCCCTCGAAGAAGTCGAGCGCGGTCTTGGCCTGATCGTCACCGGTGGAGTTGATCATCACCGCGTTGCCCGGGTTGGCCGGAATCAACTGGGTGGAGTTGGCCGCCACGATGACGAACGGAATATTGGCGTCGCCGTAGGTCTTGAGCGTTGGCTGGGTGGCACCGGAGCAATAGCCTCCCACGACACCGACGACTTCCTGCGAGGCCAGCCGGCTAGCGGCGTTGACCGATTGCTGTGGGTCGCAGGCCGTGTCTCCGGTGACCAGCTCGATCTGACGTCCATTCAACAACCCGCCGTCGGCATTGATCTCGTCGGCAGCCAGCATCATGGCGTTGTACATATCCTTGCCGTAGGTCGCTTCGGACCCGGTCGTCGGCACCTGGACACCGAGAGTGATAGGCCCGTCCTGCGCCAGGGCCAGCGAACCCACGGCCAGATTGACGACGGCCGCGGAGGCGATCAGTTTGAGAAATTTACCCATACGACGATTACTCCCTTCAGCGATTATTGTTTATTCGTACTGCAAAGGGGTCGGGCTAGGCGCCCTTCCGTTGTCGAGTCGCATCGACGGCGACGTCGCTTCATCCTGCCATGGAAAGTTACATTCTGACACTATGCTTTTCGTAGACACTAGGCGTTTTGTATAAAATATACAAGACGTCGCGCCAAGGCTTTGCGTCCACGATTACGCCAAGTCAATGACCGGCGTCGATACCGGTGATGCCAGACAAGGCCGGCTGATGGGTTCGAAAACAGGAATCCAAAAAAGCCCCCGGCAGCAATGCCGGGGGCCTGGTCAATCGAGCGTAGCGCCGGAATCAGTAAGTGATGCCGAAGTGACTCTGGAAGCTGGTATGCCAGCCGTCATCGACCGGCGAACCAAAATAGTTCAGCCCGTTCTTGTTGGTCACGACATCGAACCAAGCGTAATAACGGCCGGCTGTCAGCTTGAAGCCGATATCATTCAGCATCGGATCCTTCATGTCGCCGTAGCCGCCGTTGACCGCGGAAAATTCGTCGGAGGGATCGATATAGCTGAAATCGTTGAAGAAGTAGACGTTTTCCACCGGTCCCCAATCGACATCCATGCTGTAGGCCAGACTCACCGAGTACATCTGGCCTTCCGCCGGGATCAGGTAGTTGAACCCGAAGGCACCGATCTGGACAGCAGTGTCGGAAACACCTTCATTGTCGGCGAAACTGGGATTCTTCGCGTTGAATTCGTAAGTTGTGGCCTGCAGCTGTGTCAGCCAGTTGCCATAGCTGCCGTCCAGCCCCATTGCCACGGCCCAGCTATCGCCGCTCTGATGAGTATTGTTGTTGTAGAGCTGGCCTCCCTTGGCGGAAAGATTGACCTGCGTGGTGTAATCGCTTCCCTGGTTGAAGGTGTAGGCCACACGCCCGGCAAGCTGGTTCTCCTCGGTATTGCCCTGGGTGCCGCTACCAATGGCGTTGGCCCCGTAATGCTCGTTACCGTCGCCCAGTTGATCGCTCTTGAAGAAAGCCAGGCTGGTATCCCAGGCACCCTGACTGTGGTCCCACTTGATGCCGGCGTCCTGGTTATCGTTGAAGCCTGCCAGATACGGCAACGTGCCATACCAGCCGAGATAGCCGTAATCCATGTTGCCGAACGGCGTCTGGACCAGGCCGAGCTTGACGTTGTCCTCACTGCCGAACTGGTAACCTGCCCAGGCATGGTGCAGGAACTGATAGCCGTCGTAGAAGCGATACTGAAACGAGTAGGAGAGCGGTCCCTCGCCACCCTCCATGCCTAGAATGAATTTTCCGAAATTCACATCCCCGGTCGTGTCTTTACTGGTCTCGCTCCAGTCGTTGAAGGTATAGCCCAGTTCGACGGCGCCGCTGAACTGCGGGGTGCCAACCTCGTCCAGCAGCGAGCGGTTGTCTTCGGCTATTTCACGCGTCCGGGTATTTTCCTCCTGCTGACTGGCCCGCTGTTCGCTCAATTGCTGCTGCAGCTGCTGAACCTGTTGCTGCAACGCATCGAGCCGACGCTGAATCGCTTCGTTATCTTGAGAAGTTTGCGCGAGCGCCGGCTGGACGCACGCCATCATGCCCACGGCGAAGCCGAAGGACCGAAAGGTTCCTAGAGTCAAGTTGTCGTTCCCTTGTCCGAATGTCGAAAGTCCGAATGTCGGAATCTTCAGAGAAGCCATTAATGGCTATTGTTGGATGGCTTCGCATTCACCGTAACAAATCTGTTACCTAGCTTAAACCTTTGTCGAACAAGGAGCTTTTGGCAGGAAAGCCGCAGAGCCACACTGAATGGCGTTTCGAACTGAATTCATCGCCAGCTTGAATTACCATGACTACCCTTACTTCATGCGACAGCTTGTCGCAGTAGGTAATTGATCGCATCGGAGTCTGTGATCAACAGTGTCAAATATTTCATTCAAGGGAGAGTGCAGTGGCTACTACCACTTCTTCCGGCGGTGCTGGCAGTGTTTTCGCCAAACTCGTCGGGATCATCGTCGCGCTTGTCGGCCTGGCCTTAGGCTCAGGCGGCGCGTATCTGGCGACATTAGGCGGTTCCTGGTATTACCTGGTCGCTGGCGTGCTGATGCTGGTTGCCGGCATCCAGCTGTTTCGCGGGCGAGTTTCCGGGGCCGGTATCTACGCTGTCGTGTTCGTGGGTACGTTTTTATGGGCCGCGTGGGAGTCGGGGCTGAATTACTGGCGCTGGATTCCTCGACTGGACGTGGTATTGATTCTGGCCATCCTGGTCGCATTGATCACTCCCGCGCTCAAGAACGGCCCTTCACGGAAGACCGGGTTGTCGCTTGCGGGCGTCCTGTTTCTAGGGCTGGTCGTTGCCGGAGCGCTCGCCTTTCTTCCCAATCGCGGATACCAGCACCTCGAGGATGTGCCGGCGATCGCCGATGAGTCCCTGTCGACCGATGTAGGGGATGCACAGCCAGCCGATGCCCCCGCCGATGAAGACTGGGCCGCCTATGGTCGTGACTCGGCTGCCACGCGATTCTCGCCGGCAGATCAGATCACGCCGGATAACGTCGGCGATCTCGAGGTAGCCTGGCAGTATCGCACTGGCGATGTCCTCGATCATCGTTGGGGGGCCGAGACCACACCGCTGAAAATTGGCGACGACGTTTTCCTGTGCACGTCGCGCAACATCCTGATCTCCCTGAATGCCGCAACGGGCGAAGAGAACTGGCGTTACGATCCCCAGGTTTCCGAGGACGCCATCCCTTACACCGCGGCATGCCGCGGCGTGACGTATTACGAAGTCCCGGACGCTCGGTCGTCGACCGGCGATGATCCCTCTGCGGATCCAACTGCTCCCATGGCCGCCGATGATGAACAGAGCGACAGCGACGACCAGGCCCCGGTCAGCGAAACGCAGCCGAGCGAGCCTGCGGTCGCAAGCAACGACGATCAATCCTGCCAGGCACGCATCATTTCCGGCACGCTGGATGGTCGCCTGATCGAAGTCGATGCAGCGACCGGTGAGCCGTGTACAGACTTTGGTGACAACGGCCAGGTGGATATCAAGCGCAATATGGGCGAGACCCCGGATGGCTATGTCTCCATCAACTCCGCCCCCGTCGTCGTGCGCAACGTTCTCGTCACCGGCCATCAGGTCCTGGACGGTCAGCGTCGCTATCCGCCGTCCGGTGTGATCAAAGGCTATGATGTCGTGACCGGCGAGCTGTTGTGGGCCTGGGATGCCGGCCGTCCCGACCAGAGCGAACCGCTGACGGGCAACGAGACTTACGTCCGTGGCTCTCCCAACATGTGGACGACCGCCGCCGGCGACAGCAAGCTGGGACTGGTTTATCTACCGATGGCCAACAGCGCTGCCGACTACTGGAGCAGTTCGCGGACACCGGAAGAGAACGAGTGGGCCAGTTCGATGATCGCACTCGATGTCGAAACCGGCCTGCCCAAATGGCATTTCCAGACGGCTCACAAAGACGTCTGGGACTATGACCCCGGTTCACAGCCAACGCTGATCGACTTCCCCACCGGCGATGGCAAGGTGCCGGCGCTGGTGATGCCGACCAAGCAAGGCGAGATCTATGTTTTCAACCGTGAAACCGGCGAACTGCTGGGCGGCGGTGCCGAGGAGCGCCCGGTTCCCCAAGGTGGTGCCGAGCCGGATCAACGTAGCGAGACTCAACCGTTCTCGCTCTACGCAACGCTGCGTCAGCCGGATATCGACGAGAAGGACATGTGGGGCATGACCCCGTTCGATCAGCTGTTCTGCCGGATCCAGTATCGCCAGGCGAGCTGGAAGGGCATGTACACACCGCCGACTGCCGAACAGCCTTGGATCCAGTACACCGGTTATAACGGCGGCTCAGATTGGGGTAGCGTGGCAATCGATCCGCACCGCGGAGTGATGATCGCCAACTACAACGACATGCCCAATTACAACGAGCTGGTGCCGCGTGATGTGGCCAACAAGCTGGGATGGGTGCCGCGCGAGGAGCAGAAGGAAGACAGCGGTGGCGCCGAGGGTGCCGGTGATCCTCAGGCCAATACGCCTTATGCGATCAACGTCAACGCCGGCTGGCGTGTGCCCTATACCGGCATGCTGTGCAAGCAGCCGCCGTACGGCCACATCCGTGCTATCGACCTGGCCAGTGGCGATACCCTGTGGGACCGCCCGCTGGGTACGGCTCGCGCCAACGGCCCGTGGGGCATCCGTTCAGGGCTACCCATCGACATCGGCACACCCAACAATGGGGGGTCCGTCGTGACTGCCGGGGGTCTGATCTTTATCGCGGCAGCGACAGACGATCTGATTCGTGCCATCGATATCGAGAGCGGCGAGACGGTGTGGCAGGCTCCGCTTCCGGCGGGCGGCCAGGCCAATCCGATGGTGTACGAAGCAGACGGCCGTCAGTACGTCGTCATCGTCGCCACCGGGCATCACTTCATGGAAACGCCCTCCGGTGACTATGTGATCGCCTATGCACTGCCCAAGCGTGATGACACCTGATCGCCAGGTTTGACCAGTGATATGCCGCTGCCGGGGAATGCCGGCAGCGGCAATGGCTCAGTAAATCGTGATGCAACGGTATGGCAATAGACAGCGGGCGGCAGTGTCTCGACACGGCCGCCCATTTTTATCGTTGGATGGAAATCATCCGGGCCACGGCCTCGAAGTAGCCACAAATGCCACCCGGCCTCCAATCAAAAAAGCCCGGACATCGTATTCATGATGTCCGGGCTTGATTCGCTTATAACTCACCTGAGTCGCATGTTCAGGTAAATCATGGCTGCCAACGCAGGGTTTTTTCATTACATCCTACGCCGACACCATGACGATATTAATTCTGCGCGTCTTCTGACTGCTCCTGCATTTCGTCGCCAGCATCATCCATCGCATCGCCTGCATTGTCCACGGCGTTATCGACCGATTCTCCAGCTTCTTCGGCTGGACCTTCGTCGTTGTCACAAGCCACGACGCCAAATGCCATCAGGCCCAACAGCATGGCCATTGCCATCTTCTTCAATAGGTCGGTGCGCATCTCGCATTCTCCTGAGCAATTGCTTCCATGTATTTGCCCTAACACCATAGCTTCAGATTGCGGAATCAGCCAACTTCTCAGCTTCCCTTCCCCAATTTCTCCTAACTTTTCAACTCTGAACACGTAGCTGTCGGCGCTTGGCGTCAGTAACGACAACATTGGTACACGTGATGATCAACGCCGGAGAACACCTCGGCAACCAAGGATCACACGGCTCGCCAGGGCGAACTTCGGTCGATATGGTGCCTAGCCTTGGACCTGTTCCGATGGCGTTTCGAACCCTTATCCCGAGCCTCAAAACTGGGCCCAAATGCCGGGCA